>DDKW01000033.1:0-6069 GCA_002339805.1 Dehalococcoidia bacterium UBA2588
AGCTTTGAATCACGTTGTCACCGGACAAGAACAACACGACAACTTCAACGCTGCATATAAATTCATCAGAGATGAATCTATGCACTGGGGTCCGTTCTATTCAAACGTACCTTGGGGAGCTGGTAAGAGAATCGCAAACTACGAACCATGGAAATTGGTTCCTTACTTCACTGCACCTTGGTCAATTACCTTGAAGTAAGAATCCAATCACAGCAACAAATATCTGGGAACTTCTTCCAATGAGATTCCCTGATAACCAAGAGGGGGCCTGTGGGGGCCCCCTCGTTTTACGTAATTCGTCATTTATTATAATTATATATATGTTTTGATAATATATATTACTTATTTTAAATACTATATTGACAAATATTTTTATCTAACGTAGCCTATACGTCGTGCAGCTATATTATTAAGATTAATACTTATTATTTGCTGCTGACATAAACAAAGTCATTGAACATGGCTAAAAATAAGGAGGAACACGAGTGATTGAAACACGGAAAAACGGCATTAAGAACATCGTCTTAATGTCCTTGTCATTGATGCTTCTTTCTGCTTTTGTTGTAGCTTGCGGTGGTTCAGATGAATCCTCGTCAGCACCAGCAGCAGCAGCACCTGCGGCATCAGCACCTGCGGCATCAGCACCAGCTAAAGAAGCACCAAAAGCTGCTGCTAGTGCAGCTCCTACGGCAGTACCTGCTGTAAAACCAACAGTAGCACCTGTCAAGGCGGAACCCGCTAAAGATAGTATAGTAGTGGTAATCAACCAGGAACCTTCAGACCCAGATACATGGAAATCTACTACACTATATCCTAACCAAATCACGCACAACATTACTCAGCCAGTCTCGTTCTTAGGACCAGACTTCGTTGACCATGCGACAGTGGGATTTGAGAGTTGGGAAATGCATGATGGAGGAGCTTCCTGGACATTTAAACTCACCGAAGGAATGGAATTTCATAACGGTGAGCCTTGGGATGCTGAAGCTGCCAAATACTCAATAGATTATCTGGGCCAATGCGTAGAGTGTGGACCTTACGGCCAAGTAGGGCCTTCTACTGCGGACGTCATAGACGACCACACAGTACAATGGAACTTAGAGAATCCTAACCCTGCGTTACCTAGATTTAGTCAATACACAATTTTTAGAGCCCCGAAAGACCATGCTGAACATGACGGCGAGGTCCAAGCGGCCGCAGGCAACACCATCGGCTGGGGTCCATACACATTTGGTGAATGGATTCGAGGTGAAAAATTCACTATCAACAGATGGGATGGTTACAACGCCGATAACAGTGTATTCCTAAACCAAGCAGGAACCATCAATACTGCTGAATACGTATGGAGACTAGAAGAAACAGTCAGATCCGCTATGATTCAAGCCGGTGAAGCAGACATAGCCTGGGGAATGGCTGGTGACATGGCTCAAGATCTTGACAATAGTGATCACGGAGCATGGGTCAAAATCGTATCAGGCGAAGTAAACACCCTGGATGTAGATACTATCTGGCATCCAGAATTGAAAAAGCTGAAAGTAAGACAGGCTATAGCACACAGCATAGACTGCGAAGAAATAGCTCTAGCTCTCTTCGGTGAGCAAAGTAGATGCTCCAGTGGACCTAACGGTATCCCTGGAACTCTTGGAGTTAATGATACTAACTGGAAGCCAAAATACACTTACGACCCCGTGAAAGCTAAAGCATTATTAGCTGAAGCTGGTTATGACGCTTCCAACGAGATCAGCTACTGGACTCGTTCCGGAAGATGGGCTAAAGATGTTGAATTAGCAGAGTCTCTTGCTATCTACTTCGACCAAGTCGGATTAAATATCAAAGTAAACGTTGTTGAATCAACTATTTGGAACAAATATCACAAAGCAGGTCCGGCTCATATATATAGCGCTTCAATTGATGCCGGTAAAACCCATGAAGAGGCTGTTGCCGACGTACATGCCGGAGAGCCACCAGCTGATCCTGGTGTGTCACCTGGCTTGGTATACTTCGCCCCTGGCGGAGAATACTTTGACTTCGGAAGACAAATCAAGTTCTATATGAACTGTGCATCTGTAAGATCTTCTAACTGTGATGCAGACACTCATACCTTAGGCCAGAGAGCTATTGCAGCTGCAGGAGATGAGCGTAGGCAACTCATGGAAGAAGTTTACGACGTATTCAGTGATCGGCTCTATCAAATACCGATCATGGAAATCGTAGCCGTATGGGGAGTGAACAAGAATCTGGACTTCACCAATATGCCTGGTGGACGAAGAATTTTGATCAACACCACACACTTCAAATAGGATACAAAAAAGAACACCCTGGAAATTTCCAGGGTGTTCTCACGTATTAGTTTATGCTGATTTCAACCAACCTGTTGAAGTAATTTCCCATCCACACTAGTTTCTACAGAATTTTCTCCTAGAAGATCATTCAATCTTGAAATCAATCCTTCATCCATGCTTACCGTCACAACCGGCAAATCCATTATGATGACTTTTCCTAAAGTCTTAATCTTAAAATTCACCTTACATTGACCTGGATATTCCAACATTATTTTTACTGATTCTCTCAATTTATGAGCATCATCAATTGAATCTTCCGTTTCTTCTAATTTGATCATCATCACTTCATTTTTTGATACTTCAGTTCCTGCTTGAGTGTTGTCCATAGTAGTTTCCAAACTCATGTCTCCTGCTGTTATATTTTTTGGTTGTTTGACGGCAGGAACATATACACTATCTTCTACTACGTCTGGCGTGACAGCAGGATTTTCTGCTCTTTCACATTGAAAACTAGGCTCATCCCCTCGCTGCCTAATCTTGCCATAAATTCTCAAAGGAATACCCTCAACCCACTGTATATCAGTTTGTTGCAAATTCTGAGGCCACACCCAGCCGGTCATATTTCCATCAGCAAATTTAATATCCAATCTTAAATATTCTTCATTCTTACTTTTAGTCACGCCCTTAAACTTACTATCAATTATCCCTATCACTGATACATCTGACCCTATTTTCATTACCTCGAGAGTATCAAGAGCGATTCCATTGTGAGCCGTACTTGGCCCTCCGGTCATTACTGACAATTTCAGGCCTAATAATTCTTCTTCCCATTCAATAACTTCTGAAAAAGGTGTTTCTGAATTTGATAAAACTATCCCTGTTGCAGCTGCATTTTCATTTGATCCAGAATCTATTTCAAACATTTTTGTCTGTCCTGAATTCCTGATTCTCGATTCCAATTGAATAGTAGCAAGCATAGACTCTAGAGCATCAAACAAGGATCCGCGTTCTCCAAACTGATCGAATGCCCCCACTTTAATTAAGCTCTCAAGCACTCTTCGATTAACATATTTGGAGTCCACGCGATTGCAGAAATCGTCTATTGATTTATACTCTCCATTCTCCTCGCGTTCTACAGTAAGTTCTTTGACTGATGCATATCCAACATTCTTGACCGCAGATAACCCAAAATCAATTTGTGAGTCTACAGATTTACTGATGCTGAATTCAGCTTCACATACATTGATATTAGGAGCTCCAACAACAATATTTAAATTCTTACATTCCATTATTGAAGAAAGCATTTTTTCTGGATTATCACTCTTGGCATTCAAAACCGATGCCATGTACTGCATCTTATAATGTGTCTTAAAGTAGGCTGTCCAATAGGATATTAGTCCATAACTGACACTATGAGCTTTATTGAATGCATATCCAGCAAATGGCTCAATAAGTGTAAATATTTCCTCCGCTAAATCTTGCGAATACCCTTTTTCCATGGCTCCTGCCACAAATCTTTCCTTTTCTTCATTCATCAAGCTCTGAATTTTCTTACCCATAGCCTTTCGTACTATGTCAGCTTCACCTAAAGTGTATCCTGCAAATTGTTGGAATATTTTCAAAATTTGGTCCTGATACACGATTATTCCATACGTTTCATCTAATATTTCTTTCAGACTCTCGTCCGGATATTTAGCTGTGGTTTTCCCGTGCTTGGCATCAATAAATGTGTCGATATGTTCCATCGGACCAGGTCTGTATAACGCTATCATAGCCGCTATGTCTCCCAAGTTAGATGGTTTAAGTTTTTCTATGTATTTCTGCATACCAGCACTTTCAAGCTGGAATATATCTGTGGTCTTACCTGTTCCTAAAGTTTCAAAAGTATCGATATCATCCAATGGAATGTCTGACAATTTAATTTCTTCTCCTAAGGTATCAGTTATCAATTTCAAACATTTATCCAATATGGTTAGGTTTGTTAATCCAAGAAAATCCATTTTTAATAAACCCAGTTTCGCGACTGGGTCCATCGAATATTGTGTCATCAGAACTTTATTATCTTCCGATGCTCTAGATGGACGTTGCAAAGGCACTGTTTCTGTCAATGGGCTTTCTGAGATCAAAACTCCTGCCGCATGAGTACCAACGTGATGAACTGTACCCTCTAAGCCTTGTGCGTTCTCGATGAGAGTTTTCATGGCAGGGTTTTCATTGTAAATCTGCCTGAATTCGTCACTCCCATCCAATGCTTCTTGTATTGTTCTAGCTTTAAACGGGACTAATTTAGCTAATTTATCAACCTCACCGTAGGGAATCCCAAGCCCTCGACCAACATCTCTGATGGAAGCCTTAGCAGCCATTCTTCCAAATGTGATAATTTGAGCTACTTTATCCTCTCCATATTTCTCAGTGACATAATTCAAGACCTCATCTCTGCGATCATCTTGAAAGTCCATATCAATATCAGGCATTTCTTTTCGTTCTAAATTCAAGAATCTTTCAAATACAAGATTGTACTTCAGCGGATCCACATCTGTAATTCCTAAACAATACAAAACCAAACTTGCTGCAGCGCTACCTCTCACAGCAAACATGATGTCGTTGTTTCGAACAAATTCTATAATGTCTGACACAACCAAGAAATATTTCCCAAAATTAGTCTGTGTTATAACATCAAGTTCATAATCCAATCTAGTTTGAATACTTTCAGTGATATCGTAGTATCGTTTTTCCAGTCCTTCTTCACATAAATGCCTCAAATAGTCATCAGCGGTATCAAAACCTGGTGTATCAAATCTAGGTAAATGAGTTTGCCCAAATCCTAACTCCAAATCACACATATCAGATATCTTTTGCGTATTTTCTAGAGCCTCTGGAAGATCCGAGAATAGTTCCCACATTTCTTCGGGAGATTTCACGTAATAGGAATCATCATCCATCCGTAGACGTTTCTCGTCATGGATAGTCGTATTAGTTTGAATTGCTATGTATAGATCTTGTAGATGATTGTCTTCTTTATGAGTGTAGTGGGAGTCATTGGTGACGACTAATGGGATATTTAAGGTTTCAGACATTTTAATTAAGGCTGTATTAATATCTTCTAATCCTGGGACATTTTCATGCCTTTGAAGCTCAAAGAAATATCTGTCTTCAAAGACCCTGTTGTACCATAACGCTACCTCTTCGGCTTTATCTAAATTGCCGTCTAAAATATATCTAGGTATTTCCGCTGACGGACAACCCGACAACGCAATTAATCCGGCATTTCTTTCTTCGAGTAATTCTTTATCAATTCTAGGCCTATAATGGAATCCTTCTATATGCGATTTGGTTACCAGATACATCAAGTTCTGATATCCTTCGTGGTTTTGAGCCAATAAAACGAGATGATATGGACTCCGCTCAGATGGACCTTTTTCGAATCTAGATGTGTGAGCCACATACACTTCACAACCAATAATAGGCTTCACGCCAACTCTTTTACATTCCGAGTAAAAATCTACTGCTCCATACATTGATCCATGGTCCGTTATCGCCAAGGAATCCATGCCAGCTTCTTTTGCTGTCGCTACTAAGTCCGATATTTTACTGATACCATCCAGCATTGAGAACTCTGAATGCATATGGAGATGGGTAAACTTTTTATCCAATTATTATTCCAATTTGTTCTTCTGATTGTTTTTGGGAATCAGCCTTGCCTTTACGCCTAAATATCTAAGATTTTTTAGAATTTTCGGCTTTTTTATCTTCAGCAGGTGCTTTTTTAGCTTCAGCAGGTGCTTTT
>DDKW01000033.1:6401-78365 GCA_002339805.1 Dehalococcoidia bacterium UBA2588
TAGCTTCAGCAGGTGCTTTTTTAGCTCCCGATTTAATACCTGATGATTCTCCCCAAGTGGATGCCTCTACATAATTCTGGAATTGCTTTTGTTCACCGCAGTTTAAACATTCGCCTTTGCTCTGGGGACCTGTAGCTGCTTGAATTGACCAGTGATGTACACAATTTTCAGCTTCTGACTTCTTTACCATGATTCCCTCCTCACTGTACAGCCATCCCAGTTTGTAGATCTATCTAATCCCAACAATCATAATTTCTATTAAGATTATTTTATATCCTAAAGATTAGAGAAACATCAAGACTTTTACAACACAACTAGGCATATCTTTTAAGCATTTTTTAATCTTAGAGCAGGAATGGCGTAACCGTTCTAAGCATTATATCAATTCTGAAACAATTCGTGTTACACCCCACCCTGCCAACCATGCTGAATGTCTGCCGTCACCCCCGGCTACCAACACCACGATGTCTTCTGCGCATGTAGTAATTGGGACTAGAGTATCATCGTCATCAATATCAATACTTTCCGGCCAAACTCTATTACTCCAATGAGCCTTTTCTTTTAATCTGGAAATAGGCATCCTAGCATTTGCAAATATAAATTCTTTAATATCATTCTTGGATAATCCTTCAGCAGCTATTTCGTTAGCGTGTTCAGGACTAAGAACCAATGTAATCTGTGCACCCGATCCTATCTGATAATAATTTGCGAAACCTTCCGTTACAACTGATTTCACAAGTGTATCCAATGCCAATTTACCGCTTGAACTAGAATCGAATACATTATAGACACCTCTAATTCCTAACAAAGTAACCATATTGGTGTCTTTTGAATACCCTAATTCTTCTTGTCTACTCTCCCAGGGGCTCCTAGATTCGTTTTCCCCAAAGCAGAAGCTAAACCTACCCGGGGTAGACAAAGTTGCTTTATCCATTACTCCTGGAATAAGTTCACCCAAATTCCTAATTACTAATCTCACCGCTCTTCCTATTGTAGCGTTAGCCCTAAAACCAGGACCAAAACAGGCTGCGTCTGAGTGAATTCCTATCTGGTCGCGAATAGGTCCGTTAACAACTACTACACATGCAGCACCACCAGTAGTAGCCTGAACTCCTCCCACATTAAATTCATCTTTTAATACAGCCTTTACTGCAGCTAGAACAACCGGGAAATATTGTGGCTTACAACCTGCCATGACAGAATTTATAGCCACTTTCTCTACAGTAACTATCTTATTACTTGGCTGAATCACACCTAGTTCAATATCAGGAGATAATCCAGACGGTTCTATCATTTTAACTACCAAATCTTCTGTTGCAGGAACTATAGGCAATCCATCTGACCAGCCTTCAGATTCGTAGTAATCCTGTATCTCAGAATAGGAGTCCTGTAACTCGATCTGTCTAGATGATAAACGCATGGGCTCCTTCATATAATCAAAGCATCAGCAATTTCAGGTGCATGTGATTTAGCCAATTGTTTAATCTCCTGTTCACTTTTAGGAGTTAATGGGCTTGGTAAAATCACGATTTTGACATCTGGCATGCCTAAAGCTGCTGCCCGGGCTTGAGCAGCAGTCGTAAATGTACTACTGACAATAGACACCGACGGAATGCCTGCTTCTTCTGTTAATACTGTGTCGTGGAGACCCCACGCCGTGCAGGACCCTCAATCAGCAATAGCGTGTACTATAACATCACATTTTTCAATCAATTCATTGAGAGTTTCTGAATCACACGCCTCACTGTATGCTCTTTTTTTCCTGTAAATGACTTCAGACGCTCCAAATTCTGTAACCAATACTTCCTCTAATTCTTTCATGAATGTATCAGCATGGAGTTTTCTATTTTCAAGCAACCCTACTACAGCACCTTGAATACTCGTTATACGATTGGATGTATCGTTTTGTTCAATAGTTTCTTCAGATCTAGGAAATAAAACTTTAATCATTTCACCTCTACTAATTTGTCATCTGGAAAAATTTGCCTTCAGTTTTTATGCTAGGAGCTATAACCATATCAGCGGAGTGAAAATCTTTTATTGTATAAGATCCACACATGCCCATAGCTACTCTCAAAGCACCCACAAAATTCTGTGTCCCATTAGTCATAGATGTAGGTCCATATAAAACTTGCTTTAACGTGCCTTTAGTACCTACTGAAACTCTGGTACCTCTCGGCAATTCGGGATGAGGGTTAGCCATACCCCAATTAAATCCTTTCCCAGGCGCTTCTTCACATTGTGCGAAAGGAGTGCCTATCATTACGCCGTCTGCTCCACTAGCAAGGGCCTTACATATATCTCCTCCGGTCCTAAATCCTCCGTCGGTGATTATGGAAACGTATTTGCCCGTGTCCTTATAAAATGCTTCTCTGGCAGCAGCACATTCCAAAGTAGCCGATACTTGGGGCACACCGACTCCAACAACTTCTCTAGTCGTACAAGCCGCTCCCGGGCCCACACCCACCAGCACAGCATCTATACCTGTCTCCATTAATTCGTAAGCCACGTTATAAGAAACACAGTTTCCTACAACGATAGGAACATTAAGGTTATCTAGCAATTCATCAAAAATTAATCCTCGATAGCTCCTCGATACATGGCGTGCTGTGGTAACTGTGCTCTGTACAAATATCAAATCCGCTCCCGCCTCAACTGCAATAGGCGCCAAAGCTTTAGTATTTTGAGGAGTGAAAGATATACCACACGTAGATCCTTTAGACTTGATTCGCTCCACGCATTCAGCCACTAATTTCTCTTGCAATGGAGCGGAGTATACTTCCTGTAAATATGAAGTTACTTTTTCTTGGGGCATATTAATGATTTCATTTAAGACAGTTTCTGGATCTTCGTATCTTCCATATATCCCTTCCCCATTTAACACCCCCAAGCCACCATTAGAATCCATTAAGGTAGCGAAATCTGGAGATACGGCCCCATCCATAGCAGAAGCCATAATTGGGATATCGAATGTCAGAGAACCTATATTTAAGGCTGTTGAAGTCATGTCTGGATTGATTGTCACATCCCCTGGCACTATTGCCACCTCATCAAATCCGTAAACCCTCTCGAGTTCTTTAAAAGTTTTTCTAACCATCACCATTACCTCTTCTGTCTTTCTTTAGAGATCCTAATCATATTATAAGTCTAAACTCTCATCCACACTTAATCACTTCTGTTTCTTCGATTTGTACTATTTATCCTAAAATGCTAGTAAGGACCTCATTTATGTCACCCGCATATATGATATCCATTTCCTTGTCAGGAGTAGTACGGAGCTCTTCTGTCTTAGGAATTATACATTTTTTGAAACCTAATCTTTTTGCTTCTTCTATTCTTTTAGAAAAATTAGAAACCGGCCGTAATTCTCCCGTCAAACCTACTTCTCCAAAAACCACTAATCGCGGATCCAGTGGGACGTCACGGAAGCTTGAAGCTAAAGCACACAAAATAGCGCAGTCAACAGCTGGTTCATTGATTTTAAATCCTCCGACCACATTCACGATAACATCTTGGGCGGTCATGGAAATATTCGTTTTTTTTGACAGAACTGTTGTAAGCATCAACAGTCTATTGAAGTCAATTCCACTTGCTATACGTCTAGGGGCAGAAGTACTGTAAGTAGGGGACGTCAACCCCTGTACTTCCATCATCAAAGCTCTATTACCTTCTATAACTGGAGTTATGCACGATCCAGAAGTGTTATCTAAGCGATTGGATATCAAGTTCTTTGAGGGATCTTCAACTGGAGTTAATCCAGTGATTCCCATACTTAGAACCCCAATTTCTGTAGTCGAACCGAATCGATTTTTTGTACTACGCAGCAATCTGTAATCGTTGAGGTTCTCTCCTTCAAGATACAAAACAACATCTACCATATGTTCCAAAACCCTAGGCCCAGCTACAGTTCCATCCTTCGTTATATGTCCTGCGATAATCACCGGTACATTCTCCGACTTTGCCCAGTTCATCAGTATTAACCCACAATCCCTGATTTGAGAAACACTGCCTGGGGGAGAATTATTAGAAGAACTTTCCAAAGTCTGAATAGAATCAACAACCAGTAATGAAGGACTATAACCTTCAATGTCTCGCAAGAAGTCTTCCAGGCAAGTATTAGATGACAAGATTAGGTTATTACCAGCAATGCTAAGCCTTTTAGACCTAGATTTAATTTGTCGATCAGATTCTTCTCCGCTTAAATATAAAACAGGGCCATGAGAGGAACATTCATCTGCGATTTGAAGTAGCATCGTAGACTTTCCTATACCTGGTTCCCCTGTGATCAATATCACTGAATCCGAGGTGATTCCTCCCCCCAATACTCGATTTATCTCTCCATTACCCAGGATAATCCTATTACCTACGGATTCATCTACAGACGACAAATCTATCAGAGGTGTGTTTTTAGTTTTCGAAGCGTTAAGCGAGGATACAGGTAAAGAAACCTTAGTCTCTTTCATTGTATTCTGAGATCTACACCACGGTGACGGGCAATATTCTTGCCAGCGGTCTGCCTCATTACCGCAATCAGTACAGATCCACACGGTATGCGTTGATGAAGCCATTCACATCCACCTTTTAGATTATATCTGACTAATGGTCAAGATTAAGCTGTAGGCACCACTTCTGACTGAGAACCTTCACAAGTTATTTTGAGTCCGTCTTTTTTGACATCGATTTTAGCGGTATACCCTTCTTTCAATTTTCCAGATAAAAGTTCTTCAGACAAAGCATCTTCTATCTCATCTTGAATCAGTCTTCTCAGAGGCCTGGCACCTAGCAAAGGATCAAATCCTTTTTCACCGAGGTATTTCTTAGCCTTTTGAGTTATTTTTAAACTTATATTCTTTTCTTTCAGTTCAGATCTAACCATATCCATCATCAGATCCACTATTTGTATGATTTCTGATTCAGTCAACTGATGGAATACTACGGTAGAGTCAATCCTATTCAAGAATTCCGGACGGAAGAATCTTTTTACTTCTTCCATAACTTTATCTTTCATTCTGGCATGTCTACTGTCATCTTCCTGAGATTGATCTGATTTCAAAGCAAATCCCAAGGATGAATCTCTCTTGATTAAGTCAGATCCCAAGTTACTTGTCATCACTATAATTGCATTTCTGAAATCTACTTTACGACCTCTGGCATCAGTCAATTGACCCGCATCAAATATTTGAAGCAGTATATTAAAGACTTCTGGATGAGCCTTTTCTATTTCATCAAGCAATATACAGCAGTAACTCTTCTTACGAACAGCTTCAGTTAACTGCCCTCCCTCATCGTATCCGACGTATCCTGGAGGAGCTCCGGTGAGTCTAGCCACAGTGTGTCGTTCCTGAAACTCAGACATATCCAACCTAATCATTGAATCTTCATTACCAAACATGAATTCTGATAATGCTCTTACTAATTCTGTTTTTCCAACGCCTGTAGGACCCAAGAACATAAATGCTCCTATCGGATGCCTGGGATCCTTTAAGCCAGCTCTCGCCCTTCTCACCGCTTTGGATATGCTTACAATAGCCTCATCTTGACCTATGATGCGACTATGAAGTTCTTCTTCCATTTTTAACAAGCGTGAAGTTTCTTCGTCAGCAAGACGAGTAACAGGAATTCCTGTCCACATACTAACCACTTCAGCGATGTCTTCTTCAAGTACCGAAGCTCTATTTTTAGATTTGTCTTCATCCCATTCTTTGCGTATTGTTTCCAATTCATCATTAAGTTGTACTTCTTTATCACGCAATTCTGCAGCATGTTCATATTGCTGAGACGCTATAGCTTCGTCTTTCTGACTTCTAACATCTTCTAATTTTTCTAATACTTCTTTAATTCCGACTGGGGTGATGTTCCCTCTTAACCTAACCCTAGAAGAGGCTTCATCAATTACATCAATTGCTTTATCTGGCATGTATCTGTCTGCTATGTATCTTGTAGCTAAAGAGCAAGCAGCCTTAATAGCTTCATCGGTTATGTTAACTTGATGATGATCTTCGTATTCTTGTCTGATCCCCATCAAAATCTGTACAGAACTTTCTTCCTCAGGCTCTTCCACTCTCACCGGTTGCAATCGTCTTTCCAATGCAGGGTCACGTTCAACATACTTTCGATAGTCATCAAGAGTAGTTGCGCCGATGCACTGAATTTCGCCTCGGGCCAATGAAGGTTTCAATATATTGGATGCGTCTACAGCACCTTCTGCTGCGCCCGCACCAACTATGGTGTGTATTTCATCAATAAATAAAACACAGTTTCCTGCTGACTTTATTTCTTCAATTACTTTCTTAAGACGTTCTTCAAACTCACCTCGGTACTTAGTACCAGCAATCAATGAGCCCATATCTAAGGTGACCAATCTTTTACCTGTAAGTGTTTCAGGGATATCACCGCTACTTATTCGCTGAGCCAAAGCTTCAACTATTGCGGTTTTCCCGACACCTGGCTCCCCTACTAAAACAGGATTGTTTTTACGCCTCCTGCTCAATATCTGCACTACTCGTTCTATCTCGGAATCTCTCCCAACTACTGGGTCCAACTTTCCTGATCTAGCAGCTACGGTCAAATCAATTCCTAATTGATCCAATGTTGGTGTTTTAGTGCCACTTCTCTGACCTTGTCCACTTGATGGCTTAGTGTTACTCAAAATTTGTTGTGTCTGAGCTCTGACTTTATCTAACGTCACATTTAGACTCTCCAACACACCTGCGGCTACTCCTTCACCTTCTCTAAGTAAGCCTATCAGTAGGTGTTCCGTACCTATGTATGTGTGGTTCATTCTTCTTGCTTCATCAACAGCAAGTTCCACAACCTTCTTAGCCCGTGGAGTTAAGCCTATTTCAGATTCAACAGGGCTTTCTCCTTCACCGATTATAAATTCTACAGCAGATCTTACTTTCGCCAATTCAAGTTCCAGTCCGGAAAGAACTCGCGCCGCAACACCTTCTGTTTCTCTCACCAAACCCAACAATACGTGTTCGGTGCCAATGTAATTGTGGTTGAATTTTTGGGCTTCTTCTTGCGCAAGAGACAATACTCTTCTGGCTCGTTCTGAGAATTTTTCAAATCTACTACCCATAATCAGGCTCCTTGGTGGATTTATTTTAATCACTCTAAGTAGGTGAACGTATAATTCACTTAAGTTCAAATTATAATTTAGTGCGTAGGAAGTGTAAAGGTAAGCTGTGCATGCATTTATATCTAGTAAAAACAAAAGGCAGGAAGATATTCTTCCTGCCTTTTGAATAGTGGGCAATGACCTATTTTCCCGCCCAGTTGCCCAGGGAGTATCGTCGGCGCTGAAGCGTTTCACTGCCGTGTTCGGGATGGGAACGGGTGGGACCACTTCGCTAGAATCACCTGAAGCAATTATCCGACATATTAATGAATAACGCAATACCAAATGTTTCGCCCAAACGGCATTGTATGTGCTAAAATAATTTCCCGATGCTGCAAAGCATCATTCAGGGCCGTTAGCTCAGTTGGTAGAGCACCTGACTTTTAATCAGGGTGTCGTGGGTTCGAGCCCCGCACGGCCCACCACCTAAAAATCGATACCATATACAGAACAAGCTGTATCTTTGAACATCTGAGCCCGTTCATTTGAATTATATTTTCTGGATAGGATTTTAAAAGCGTTATATAAAACATTGTATGAAAAGGAAACTTTATCCACCGGGAAATTACTCTCAAACATAGATCTACTTGGTCCAAACTGATCTATACAATAATCCAAGAATGGAGCCATATCCTTAGCTAGTTCCTCCGAACCTATAGGTGTTTCCCTCGTATCCCATCCAAACCCTGTCTGAGGCATCCCTAATCCGCCAAGTTTGATAAATACGTTTGGGCATTCGGCCACAGCAGCTAAACCAGTTTTCCATTTCTCAATTATTTCTGAATCATTGCCTGCATAAGGGCCGATCCTTAATAATCCTCCTACGTGGTTCAAAATGATTTTCAAATCTGGTAAGGATTTTGCAAATTCTGCTAATTCAGTCAATTGAGGAAAGAACAACCACGCTTCTAATGATAGCCCCATGTCACTGAGAATTTTAGCCCCTTTCCTAAACTCAGGGTCGCTAAGTTGATTCTGTTTAGCTCTACCTCTAGCTGCTTTATTTTCTATTTCTGGATGGGGGTCCCAAGTTACCGAATGTCTTATGCCTTTGAAACGGCTAGGACTTGCGAGCAAAAGAGACTCTAATACTGGTCTAACTCTATCACCCAACAGCAGATTCGCATGCCCAATAATCGAAGCGGCTGCACGAGATTCACCATACAGTCCGCTAGCGCTAGCTGCCGACAATCCTTGTACAAATTCCACTTCTCCTACTGGTTTCATCTCATCAGGGCCATCCGCTTTGTACATAGCACCAGCTTCTATAAACACAGTAGATGTGACATTATGACCACTATCAATATCAGAAACGAGTTCATGTAGCAGATATCTTTGATAAGGCATTCTCACTGTCCGTAAATCCCAAAAATGGTGGTGGGGATCACAAATTGGTAATTTAGGTTCTAAAGTCGGTTCACTAGTCAAAGCTAGCCAATCATTATTTCCATACGGCATAGGTAAACTCCATTAGCGGTTATTTGATACCAAACATAAAACGGCCTATTCGTTCTCTAATCATATCTGGGTTTGAAGGTGACGGTAATGTTCCAATTCTGACATCTCTATAGTAACGCTCGAAAGATTTAGTTTCATATAAACCATTTGCGCCTCTAATCTTAAACAATCTTTCAACAGCAGACTGGGCATTTTCTCTAGCCAAATTACCAGCCATTTGTAATTTAATTAATCGATCTTCTGCAAGAGGTAATCCGTTATAAACCTCAAAGGTATAATTATATAACTCTTGATTTAAGAAAGCTTTTGCTGACTCCAATTCAGTGACTGAATCAGCCATAACAAATTGATTACCTATTTTTTCAGACCTTTTAATAGGATCCGCACTCACTGTATTCGATAGTCCCCCAGTAGATACATTTGTAGAGTTAGCAACTTGAATTGTCTCTTCGATAGCCGCCTCAGCAACACCCAATACTGTAGCCGCAGGCCCTAAGCTGAAACCAGCTGGATTCCGTAACGCAAATGGAACATCATCTCCTGTAACTGCAGGTTTGTTTTCCATAATCCAATTTTCATCGATAGGCACATCTTGTACTAACAAATCATTACTCATACTAGCCTTCAATGACATTGTATGCCATGTATCTTGGAGTTCTAGTCCTGGCAAGTCTGCAGGAACTATCACATATCCTATCTTAGGAGTATCCGATTCTGTAGGTAATTTAGTACAAAGCAACATCCACTTAGCATACAAGGAAAAGCTTAGAAACTGCCAATGTCCCGACAATGTGTACCCAGAAGACGATTTAACCACTTGCCCTGATGGGACCACTCCTTGAGATATTACTGATCCATTACTGCTGACATCTTTGAGATAATGTGCAGATTTTTCTCCCATAAGAGAATAAAGCCTGGCACAAGCCATGTTGTGGTTCCCAATACACCAGGAAGTAGCAGCGCAAGCAGATCCCAAATGCTTGAATACTTCATATCTAGTAAGCAAATTTGCTTCTGTCCCACCAAGCGTTTTTGGAGTCGACATAGATAATAAACCTGTTTTGATTACATCGTTAACTGTTTCAGGAGCCAATTTTTTCGCTTGGTCTGCCTCATAAGCTCTATCAGCGACTTTACCTGAAATTGATTTGGCCTGGTCTAAAACATCGTTATCTAAAAATTGTGTCTGCACTTGTACCTCTTTAATCCAACCTTATTTAATCGCCAATAGCATAACTTTCACGTCTAAGGTCAGAGCTTCCGTTTAATGTTTTACGTTCTCGATCCATTTCTATGGCTGACAATGAACCCAATCGTGGGGCCCAATCGTTCAAAATTTGAATCTCATGCCCCAATGACATTAAATCATCCGAGCATTCTGAATTTATTCTCCCTTCTAATGTTACAACATTCTTCTCGTAAGGATGAGGAACATGAGATGCAGGGAAACTCCATGTAGCAAACCTTGGGGCTTCAACGGCTTCTTGGACATCCATATCAAATTCCATGACATTCATTAACAATTGGAGCATTGATTGACATTGCACATCTGCTCCAGGGGTGCCAAATGTCATCCATAATTTACCATCTCTAAAAGCCATCCCAGGTGTGGGTGTTAGTCGAGGACGTTTGCCGGGCATGATAGCCGCAGGATGATTGGGATCCAACCAAGCTTGCGATCCTCTAGCTGACATGGAGAATCCTAATCCTTCTACGACAGGAGCTCCTTCGATGCCATCGCTTGGGGTTGCAGAAAACCCATTACCCCATTTATCAATAACACATATATAACTGGTGTCTGTCTCAGCGATTCCAGATACTGGCTCTGGGTGTAAATTAGGTTTAGGCGTATCGTCACAATCCATAAATTCATATGGATTACCTGGATCAGGCATTCTCTGGATTGCATGATTAAAATCTATTAACGACCTTCTCAGTTCTGCATATCGGGGATCTAATAATCCAGATATAGGAACATCAACAAAATCAGGATCTCCATAATATTGATGTCTATCTGCAAAACACAATTTTAATGCTTCTACCATCGCATGAATGTATGCCGGTGTATTATGTCCCATCGATTTCAAATCTAAACCAGCTACAATATTTAACGCTTGCAGCAATACTGGACCTTGGGTCCAAGTATCAGAAGAGAATACTTGTGTTCCTTTGTAATCCGTGCTCAAAGGGGTCTTCACCTGCACGCTAAAATTAGCTAGATCTTCTAACTCCAGTAATCCACCCATTCGCTTTGAAAAGTCAGCCATATCTCGAGCTATGTCACCTTTATAAAAAGCGTCTCTCGCGGCCAAAATTTTTTCTTCTCTAGTACCGTCAAAGTTTTGTTCTGCTGAAACAAGTCTCTCAAATGTTCTGGCCAAATCAGATTGGATCAAAATGTCACCTGGATTCATTGTCTTTCCATTCTTATAGAAAATTTTATCGGTACTGTCCCAGTGTCTTATAGTGAAATCTGTAGAATCTTTTTTCTCATATTTAACAAATAGATTGTGTAAGGAATGGTGTATAGGAAATCCAAATTTAGCTAGTTTTATAGCTGGAGCAGATATTTCTTCAAAACTCTTGGTTCCATAAAGTCTCAAAGCTGTAAGCCATGCATCGGCAGCTGAAGGCATTACTGTACGAAGTATTCCTTTAGGCAAAGTGCCATTGTGATGGGTATTAAAATAGTCTATAGAGGCTGCCTGTGGCCATGTTCCCAGCCCAGTAATACTCTTAACTTCATTTTTATCCTTATCATATACCAATATTGGAGCGACTCCTCCAATGTTTGTGAACTGCGGAAGCACAACATTTAGAACTAATCCCGCTGCAACACCTGCATCTGTCGCATTCCCACCAGATTCAAGTATTTGGTACCCTGCAATTGCAGCTAAATTATGCCCTGCAGAAATAATATGATTCGATGCCTGTATGAGAGGTCTATGAGTTCGTAATCCTAAAGCCATAATAACTCCTAAATCTATCTGCAATATATTTTTAGACCATTATAAGCAATTACGTAAAAATTTACATTCTTCAATCAGATAAGGATGGCTTCTTTGCAAGTATCAAAAGCCCTAATCCGAGGATACACAATGACAAAAAAGATATGAAGGCTATTTCGTAAGTACCAGTCATGTCATAAATTAAAGCCGAAAATTGTGTCCCAATACCAAATCCTAGAACCTGAGCAGTCCTACTCAATCCATATATTGACGCCAATATATTACGCCCATAATAATCCGCCAATAAAATAGCGCTCAAAGTATTAATTCCCACTCCTGCTAAACCGAAAGTCAATCCCATGCAATATACGAACCAATAATTAAAAGGAAATATCACGAATAATATCGCTCCAATCAAGGTTAAATAAGTAATTGCGGTGACCAATTTAGTATTATATTTATCACCCAGCCTGCCCCAAAGTATTGAACCAACAGCACTTGAAAATGCTACTAAGCTCATCGCAGTCACTGAAACGGTACTTGAAAATCCTTCATCCCCTAAATAAGAAACTACATGCAATATTGTTCCCGCCATTGCGATTCCAGTCAAAAACAACGAGCCAAATATAAGAATAAAAGACCATGACCGA
Source organism: Dehalococcoidia bacterium UBA2588 (assembly GCA_002339805.1). GTDB lineage: Bacteria > Chloroflexota > Dehalococcoidia > Lucifugimonadales > UBA3495 > UBA2588. The sequence continues at coordinate 18,578 of DDKW01000033.1, forward strand.
CGGGCTCTCAGTAAATCCGTACGCCTAAATGTATAACTATCATTTTGTTCATTTTCTGAAGAACTGCTGTCCTGCTTAAATGGAAAGAAAACAAATGTAACTAATGTTCCCCCAAAAAACATTAATGCCCCAAGCACTAGCCAAGCCTGCCTCCATCCGATCTCATTAATAATGTAGGAAACTATTGGAACTAATATCATGCACCCGATAGAACCAGCAAAAAATACTATCGATACTGCAAAACCTTTATTATTCACGAATGTTTTAGTCACAGTAGAAGCGGTAAAAATTTTCGTAGCACCTTGGTCAACAGTTCTCATAACTAAGAGCGCAACTCCAACCACAATTCCGATTTGGATAACTGACATGACTATACAACATAGTGCCACAATCCCTGTCGATAGCATTATTAGGTACTTTGCGCCAAAACGGTCATTTATTTGACCAGATATTGGAGCCATTAATGCTCCTAGTATAGCTCCAATTGTAGGAGGAGCAGAGATAGCTGTCCTGGACCAATTAAGATCTTGAGTCATAGCGTCAATAAATACAGCTAGCATAATCATGGCAGTTCCCACATTGGAAAATTCTGTCATGGAACAAGAAAATAAGGTTCTAAACTTGTAAGGTGTATTCAAATGCATCATCCATCGTTACAATACGTTCACTGTAACAGCTGATCCACGATAACATAACGAGGCATAGTTTGGACACACCAACGGACGTAAATATTCAATACTACGGACACAGTTGCTTCCTTTTGTCATTTAACAATGACTTCAAAATTTTGATAGACCCATACCGTAACCGAGCAGACCGTTTATGGTTCAAAAAAATGATGCCTGAAGTGAACTGTGAATTATGTCTTATTACCCACGCACATTTTGACCACGACGAAATCCATATTCTCGACGAAACCACTTCAATATTTAGAATTTCTGGAACGCTCGCCACAGATAATTTGAAAATACGTGCATTCCAAGACATTCATGCAGGCCGCTCTGGCAAATTAAATTTTCCGAACATAATATTCAAGATTGAAACAGCAAACATGTCTTTTGTTCATTGGGGAGACAATCGACCAAATATTTCAGAAGATATCCATGAATCTATTAAAGATACAGATATTTTATTCCTACCTTCAGATGACACAAGGCATCTGCTTTCGTTCGAAGAAATAGAAGAACTTATTAACAAAATCAGGCCTAAAGTAATTATACCCATGCACTATTTTCTTGATAGCATTTCACACAAAGAAAATTCATTACTTTACATCACTGAATGGTTGGATTCACGAGTTGAACCGGTAAAACATGTGCCTAATACAATCAAGTTGAACAAAAGCCACATACCAAATAGCACTGAAATTTGGGTTATGGACTGTTAAAAGGAGAATACAATGTTTGATAATTTCAAAAGCCACACAATTAATACCTCGGGAGCTAAAATCAATGCCGTTGTAGGAGGAGAAGGACCGCCTCTACTAATGCTCCACGGATTTCCTGAAACTCATACAATGTGGCACAAGGTAGCCCCAGAACTAGCAAAACATTACACGCTAGTAATCCCTGATTTACGAGGATATGGTGACAGCGAAAAGGTTTCGAGCGACCCAATTCACAATAACTACTCAAAGCGTGTGATGGCACAAGACCAGGTAGAAGTGATGGAATACTTAGGGCACTCTAAATTCTACCTAGCAGGCCATGACAGAGGGGCACGAGTTTCCCACAGACTAGCAAAAGATAACCAAGATAAAGTGCTAAAAATGTTATTGCTAGATATTATTCCAACGAGGGAAATGTTTAAACAAGTCAACCAATCAATGGCCACTAGTAGCTATCACTGGTTCTTTTTAATTCAAGAAGAACCTTTTCCAGAAACACTAATAGAGGGATCCGCTGAATATTACGTGAAATCCCGGCTTAAATCAGTAAATGATGATTGTTTCAATGCTGATTCTATTTCAGAATATGTGCGATGTGGTATTAACCCAGGAACAATTCACGGATGGTGCGAAGATTACCGAGCAGGTGCGTCAATTGACTTAGAACACGATGAAGCAGATTTCAGTAACAAATTAACTATGCCATTGCGAGTCCTATGGAGCAGTGTAGGGCATATGGGAAAAAACAACGATGTGTTATCAGTATGGGGAAATTACGCAAACAACGTAACAGGAAAATCACTTAATTGTGGTCATTTCATACCTGAAGAACTTCCAGATGAAATCACAAAGGAATTTATTCAATTCTTTTCAGAATGATTCCTAAATGCCTAAGAGAGCTCTGGGATTAGCATTAACCACTTTGAATATATCATCCTCTGTCATACCGCTTTGTCTAAGCATGCCCATTCCCATTCGAAAGCCCTCCGCTGGCATTGGATGATAATTCTGACCAAAATCAGTGCTGATAATAGAGCGATCTATTCCTATTATATCCATCGCTGAAATCAATTCTTTTGGATCCAATCTGTAAGTGGTGGGCATCATGACATGTATGCAATGCTCTACAAATACCCCTTTGTCTGCAATGGATTTCATTTCATCAACCGTTATACCTGTCCAATGAGCGGATGTTGTACCGTGGGTCAATACTAGACGATCTATGCCAGCACTCACACCTGCATCTATCAAAGCAAAACATTCTTTTGTTGATATGTGTCCAGTAGCCAATACCATGTCATACTGTTTAACTATATCCAAAATTTCGTATACTTCTGGATACAATTTATCATTATCATCCAATAAGGTAATCCCTCCAGGCAGTCCCCGATATGCTCGATCTGATTGTGCAGAATAAGTTGGCATCCACACTATACTGGAACCCATTTTGGCAGAAGCTTCTACAGCAGAAGGATTCAATCCTCCAATTTCGTAATCAGCACAAATCCCACCGATAACTGCAATATCTGGAAATAGCTGCCCCACTGTATAAGCCAATGGCTGAGTAGGATATTCATGAGACTTAAGCACCAATCCTCCCATACCCATAAAGGAAGCCTGTTCAACAATCTCTATAGCGCTACTACGTCGCTCTACTCTTGGATCAGGACTGAAATGGACATGAATATCTACAGACCCTTTCATCAAATCATCAATGGCATTCATTTCAATTACTTAACCTTCTCATACAAAGTACCGGTATTATAGCCACATAAGCAATTAAGTTAAACCTTGTTTGCTTATGATAAAAAATCTCTTTGAATATTTACGAATTCAGGTTACAATTATTACGAATAGCATAATATGAGGATCCATGAGAGTAGTAATAATCCACGCCCTCCCCGAATCAATAGCGCCAACAAAACTAGCGTTTAATGAAATTTATCCAGAAGCAGAACTGATAACTCTATTCGATGAAGCTTTATTCAAGGACTTTAAAGGGGAATTAACTCCCGAATTAAATTCGAGGATGATCGACCTCATAAAATACTCAGAGAATTCGGGAGCAGATGCCATTGGATTAGCATGTTCCGTATTCGCACCCGTAGTAGATTACGCAAAAAACATAGTCGACGTGCCAATAACATCTTCATATGAACCTGTACTTCGAGCTGTTCTAGAAAAAGCCAACAAAATTGGGGTCATATCAGGTGTTGAAAAAACTCTGGAAGATACCCAATTTTATTTAAACAAACAAGCTAAAATAGACGGTAAAGAGATTACCTCTCATCCTATACTTGCAACACCACTTATGGAAGCGATGAAAAACCCTAACACCACCGAATACAACCGTATTTTAGATGCAGCTATTAGTGACTTACCCGACGATGTGAATGACGTCTTACTAAGCCAGTTCTCGATGGCATCCTCTTTAGCCCATTTACAAAGCACTACAACTAGAAATTATTATTCTCCTCCACACTGTACGGCAAAATGGTTCAAGAATAACCTAGCCTAAGTGGACAGTATATCTCGAGCATGATAGTATTTTTTAAAATTTAATAAGCTTTAGTTACGGGAAGGTGGTTAGAATCCACCACGGTTGCGCCACTGTAATCAATTAACGTTGTGAGTCAGGAACCATAATTAAGGCATATGGTCTAGTCTGCGCAATACAGAAAAAATGACAATATCTGAAACTTGCCGCAAGGCAAGTTTTTTTTTGGATTATTCGTACAGTACAAGACAAAAGGAAAGAAAAGATGAAACCCCTATTCAAATTAATGCTGATCATAGTTGTATTCGTAGTTGCCGGATGTAGTTCGCCTACGGTTACAACAGATAACTATGTTGCAGTAACTAGCCTATCTCCGCTTACAAGTATTACAGAAGCTATTGCGGGGAGCAAAATTGAAGTAATAGGATTAATACCCGAAGGAGAAAACTCCCATGAGTTTGAGCCTGCACCGTCCCTAGTTACAACACTTGAAAAAGCCGATGTGATAATACTGAATGGATTTAATTTAGAAACTCATGTTATTGAGCTGGCAAAAACTAGCAAAAAAGAAACCACAGAAATTGTATTGCTAGCTGACATCCATATCCCCGAAAGCAATTACAAATTTGACTTCTCATTTCCTAAGGAGAACGGTAATCCAAATCCACACACGTGGACGGATCCCATGTTAGGACTAATATTTGCAGAAGAGATAACGAAAAGATTTTCCACTCTAGATCCTGATAACAGCAGTTACTATCAAAGCAATTATGAAAGTTTTAAGGCTAGGATTATGGACTTAGATCAACTTATTAAAGAATCTGTAAGTAGCATACCGCCGAACAATAGGAAATTACTCACTTATCACGACTCATTCCCTTATTTTGCAGAACGATATGGATTAGAAATCATAGGAGCCATACAACCTTCAGACTTTTCAGAACCCACTCCCAGAGAAGTGATAGACCTAATAAAACAAATCAACAATCACAATGTGCCAGCAATTTTCGGATCTGAGGTATTCCCCAGTCCGATCTTGTCCCAATTAGCAAAAGAATCAAACGCTGAATACATAGATGAATTGAGGGATGATGACTTACCAGGTGAAGCAGGAGATCCAGCCCATACCTATTTTGGATTACTAATTTATGATTTAGAAATTTTGGTTAGAGGCCTCGGAGGGGATGCATCAAGCATAAAAGACTTCGATGTTTCTCCTACATATGAAGGTCAAACCAAAACCACGTACCCTCAATAGATATGCTTTACCGGAATCAAAATGACCTCTCAGAGATATTGATACAATTTGATAATGTCAGCGGTGGTTATGAAGGAGAATTGACCCTAAATAACATTAATTTGGTAATTCAAAAAGGGGAATTTATAGGCATGTTAGGACCAAGTGGTTCTGGCAAAACCACTCTACTAAAGTCTGTGTTAGGAGATATCAGGATATACAGTGGCGAGATCATAATTAATGGCGGGAATATAAACAAAAATGAATTAAATATTGGATACGTCCCTCAATTAGAAACTATAGATTGGAACTTTCCGATTACAGTTCGGCAATTAATAGAAATGGGGATTATACGTACTAGCAAGTATTTCCCATGGATTAACAAAGAAGAAAAACTAGCAGTAGAGGCTATCAGTAATAGGCTTGGGCTAGAAGAACTAATGAACAGGCAGATAAGAGAATTATCAGGAGGTCAACAACAACGGACCTTCTTAGGAAGAGCACTTGTATCGAACCCTGATGTTTTGATACTTGACGAACCAACTAGTGGAGTTGATATTCGAACCAAAGAAGAGATAATGGCTATTCTCAATTCATTGAATCATCAGGGAGTGACCATATTGATGACTACACATGAAATCAATTCAGTAGCATCGCAGTTACCAAGAGTAATATGCTTAAAAAACTCAATCATAGCTGATGGTTCACCCAATGAAATATTCACTGAAGAGAATTTTTACGCTACCTACGGAGCAGCAGTCAAAACAATTGACCACGACGGAAGCAAATTTGTTATCGAGATGTTGTAGGCTCACACAATGAAGAAGGTGTAGGAGGGATGATTTTTACGCTAATAGAACCACTGCAGTATGAGTTCTTTATTAAAGCAATGCTTTGCGCCCTACTAGTTGGAATGTTATGTGGAGTTATAGGGGTTTACATAGTTCTACGGGGGATGTCGTATATAGGGCACGGATTGTCACATGCCATTTTTGGAGGAGCAGTAGTTTCATCCTTAATGTCAATCAATTTTTTTATCGGAGCAAGCGTATGGGGATTTGTCTCCGCTGTCCTAATCAATTTAGCAACTAAAAAAAAGACAATCGGAGCTGATGCCGCTATAGGAATAATCACTACTGCAAGCTTTGCTCTCGGAATCGCCATAATCAGCAAGTTCAAGACTTTTACACGTGGTTTTGACGCGGCCCTATTTGGTAACGTACTCGGGATAACTAATGCGGATCTGATAGCAGTTATTTTCGTTACGTTATTTGCATTCATAGTCGTCTTAGTGTTTTACAAACAATTACTATTTGCAACCTTTGATTATGATGTAGCCAAATATTACGGTGTTCCTGTCATTTGGATAGACGTAATATTTTCAATGACCCTAGCAGCCACCATAGTTGTGTCTATGCAAGTGTTAGGGGTAACACTTATTGCTGCGGCTGTTGTAATACCTGCTGTAGTATCTAGATTACTTACAAATAATTTTCTACACATGTTAATCTTTTCCACAATAATAGGAGGATTGTGCGGGTTGTTTGGAATTTATCTAAGTTATTACTTAGATATAGCCTCAGGAGCATCAGTTGTATTATTCTCTTCCGTGCTGTTTATTATCGCACTCTTATATTCTTCTTATAAAGGTCGAATTAAACGCACCATAAACATTAGAAAAAACAAATTCCACTTATAAAGGTCGAATTAAACGCACTATAACCATTAGAAAAACAAACATACACACTTTTAATATGATTATTTAGCAATATGAACTATAATGCCCGAACAATCTAATAATATAGCGTTTATATGACAGAACTTATTATCCAAAAACAAAGACAAGTCCTACTCGTTTTCTTATTCATAGGGCATACTGGGATCCATTGGTTTAAACAAATGTTCCCAGTCATTCTCCCCTATATAAAGCAGGATCTTGAGTTATCAAACGTGGAAACCGCAACCATTGTAACTGCGAATGAGGTGGCGAGCGGTGGCCTAACAGTGCCTTCAGGAATAGTTGCGGACAAATATTACAAACACCGAGCAATAATATTGGGTGGTGCCGTAGCGCTATGCGGTTTAGCATACTTCTTCGTGGGCTTTTTCGCCAATTATCTATTTGTAATTTTAGGATTTATGGTTTTAGGGCTGGCATCAGCCTTATGGCACCCCCCTGCACAGTCTTCTTTGTCCACATTCTTTCCAGACAAACGTGGTTTTGCTCTCGCATGGCATGGAGTAGGAGCTAGCATAGGAGACTCAATAGGGCCACTATTGATAGGATTCATATTAGTTTCTGTTGGCTGGGCATACTTATCAACTATTCAATTCGCACTAGCCATACCCTTAGGAATAATAGTTTTCATTGCCACAAAAAATCATTTTAATACATCTAGGGAATCACCTAAATTTTCATCCTATATATCAGGAATAGGCACTCTAGTGAAAAATCCATACATACTTACCATAATGCTTGGAGGTAGCTTCGCAGGGATGGCCAGATTAGCAATATTCGCATTCCTAGGTATCTACCTTACAGAGTATCTAGGATATTCTTCTGTGTGGTACGGCATAAACTGGGCATTGTTGTACGTTATGGGAATAGTGTCTCAGCCAATAATGGGATACGTCTCAGATAAATTCAGCAGAAAAACTGTTGTGTTGCCAGCTTTCTTAGTACTAGCTATATGTTATTTTTTACTCCCTCTCGCTCCAAACCCAATAATATTAGGAATTATAATTGCAATAATGGGAATGTTCTTCTACGGAACGAGTAACATTAGCACCGCCGCAATATTAGATGTCGCATCTTCTCAACTTCAAGGCACAAGCACAAGTGTAGAGGGCTTATTTAGACAAGTATTTACTCTACCTTCACCAATAATTGCGGGAATAATAATAGACCAATTTGGAATTATATATGTCTTCTATTACGCAGCTGCAATGGTATTTATAGCATCAGTTTTTTGGATGTTTATTAAAATTCCAAAATCTTAATCCAAACACATCTACCAGAGACGCCCCTATGATGAGGATAGAGCCTCCAACCTGTCTGACAGTTATCTGTTCCTGACTTAATATAGCGGCAGATACTAAACTCACAACTATTTCAAACATCATCCCAAGACCCATTTTTACAGCATCTAGAGCATGTACGGCATAAATTATCAACCATAATGGTAGTGTTACCCATACGGTAGAAAACATGAAAATCCATAAACTGCTTGACCAATTAAAATTGTTGATACTTAGCCCTAATCCTGGCCCAGACACAAAACTCGACAACAACACAAACGCCCCACAGATAGGCGCAATGATAGTCAATTTAGGCCAGGTACCAATTGACCGAGCACTATTAAAAAATGTTACTGCAACAGAAAACAAAAAACCGCTGACTATACACATTACATTTCCCGTCATGCCTTCTAATTCTAGGTTCCCAAACCCTAGTACCAATACTAATCCAATCAAACCCAGCCCTACAGCTGACATACGGTCTACGGTGAATTTAATTTGGGCAAAGAGTCTACCAAGGAATATCCCCCAAACAGGTGACAGATAAAAGAGCAAAACAGCATTCGCTATAGATGTGTATAGAATCCCTTGAGTGTATAAAGATATAGCACCTGCAACGCAAACACAGCCAATTATGTTCCTCAAATCAATACCATTTCCAAATCCTTTGGTTTTTAGTGCAAAGCATATACTTATAACACCGGCTATCAAGAAACCTATAGATGAAAAATATGGAGATCCACTCAGAGCCTCAATCTGCCTAACAGGAATCCAGTAGGTTCCCCAAAAGAGAGTTGACAGAAACACAGCGAACCTAGGATTGATTTGATGGTTCATATTAAACATTGTACTTCAATTTATATTAAAATATTGGTATACAAAACAAAAGAGAGGCTCACTTGCGTATAGGCTGCTTCATCATAGGAATTCTATTATCAACCATGTTCATTCTATTCCTGTTCGGATTTAGAATATTTGTCTAGCTTAATTTCTTCTAAACAAATGGATCAATTTCAACCATTCTCCTGATCTCTTCTGCAACTTCAAGTTCAGTCTTCTTGGTCCCATCAGATTTAATCCAAGTGCCTCCTCTATCTTCCCATCTCTGGAGATTTTGGGGGGTTCGCAACCAATAAGATTTATTTAACGATCTTTCTTTGCACATTATCCTTTACTGATCAATTACAAAATCACTAAAGCGTCCACTGTTCTGACACCTTTACCTTTATCGAGAACCATAATTGGATTCAAGTCCAATTCTTTAACAGTATCACTCAAAGACGCTCCTAATTGTGACAGGTTAACCAACAAATCAGCCAAAGCATCTATATCTTTTTCCCTAGATCCTCTGAACCCTTTGAGCAATATTGACGCATTCACTTCATCAATCATTTCCTTGGCATCTTGTATTGATATTGGACAAATCCGTCTAGTAACGTCTTTATATACCTCAACGCTGGTACCACCGGAACCAAACAGGATTACAGGACCCAATTGCTCATCAATCGTCAATCCTGCCATCACCTCTACACCCCCGGTGATCATTTCTTCTATTAACACTCCATTTATGTTCAAGGTGTCTGTTATATCACTGGCAGAATCCATAATATCTTTGAATACCGTTCTCACTTCATCTTCACTCTTCACATTAACTCGTACAACCCCAGCTTCAGTCTTGTGCAATATCTCACTTGAATCAATTTTCATTACCACAGGAAATCCAATATCATTTGCTGCATTGACTGCTTCCTCGGTTGTTTGAATTAAGATTCGTTTCGGAGTTATTGCACCCCAGTCTTCTATTAGGGACTTTGAATCATTTTCCGAAAGTTGGGTACCTGACAAAGATTTCAAATGCTCTATAGATTTAGAACGCGACTCATCCAGTTTGTATACCCTGTCACCACTAGTACGTTCCATATAATCTGCTCTCTTGTGGTAGTCTATTAAATGCTTTAAAGCATAGCCCAATTTATCTGGGGTATAAAATAGAGGTATCTTAGCTTCCTGAAGATTCTGTAGAGTGGATTCTTCAATCCTACTTCCAGTCCACAAATAAACAAGTTGCTTCTGACTCTGTGAAGGACCAGACTTATACCTATTACGAGCTTCTATCACTTGATTGATTTGTTGTTCGCCTCCAGCGCTTGCTACTACCAAACAACCCATATTATCACCAGATATCATATTATCCATTATGCTCGGGAAAGATTCACTGTTTGCAAACCCTGTCACATCAGAAGGGTTTGATGCCCAACCCCTCCCTTGCAATATTTCATTAATACCATCTCTGGATTCTGACTCCAATTCGGGTAAATCCAATCCTGCCTGACCTAACATATCAGCAGTTAATGAACTTATGCCTCCAGAATGGGAAACCACTGATATTCCTTCACTGTTTAGTTTCCCTGTTTGCGCAAACAAATTAGAAATCTGCAATAAGTCATCATAATCCTGTACTCGTATGACCCCATATTGAGAAAATGCAGCCTCATAGTTTTCGTCCTCACCTGTCAATGCAGCTGTATGCGATTTAGCTGCCTTCGTTCCAAATTGAGATTTGCCTATTTTTATGAGTATAATCGGCTTGCGTTTTTTTAACGCCAATTTTGCTACTTCCAAAAATTTCTTGCCATCTTTAAAGCCTTCTACAAATCCTGCAATAACATCTGTACTATCATCATCAATTAGATATCTAGCAAAATCGCAGAAATCAAGGTCTGCTTCATTCCCTGTGGAAATGATATAACTAAACCCGATTTTTTCGTCCACCGCTCTGACTAGGAATGGCCCAAAGGCAGAAGCTCCACTTTGGCAAATTAAACCTATATTTCCGCTTAATCCAGCTACCCCCCTAGATGATGAACTAGCCCAAATACCATCCTTGATATTAGCTAGGCCAAGACAATTGGGGCCAGACATACGTAACCCAGATTCTCTGCAAAATTCGGTTAATTCAGACTGTAAATCAGCCCTATCTTCCTCTCCTCTTTCAGAGAATCCGGCAGAAATAACAACCGCAGCTCTGGTACCTTTAGCATGACTTTCTTTAAGAACATTTAATACATTGTTATAGGGTATTACTATACCCACTACATCTGGTGTCTCTGGCAAATCTGTTACACTGGGATATGATTTCAAACCTTGTATTTCATCATATTTAGGGTTGACGGGATATATATTTACTTTGTCCTTCCCTCGCAAAGCAGCGTTAAGAAATCGCCCTCCGTATTGCATTCTGGGTGTAGCACCTACTATGGCCATAGATTTAGGGTTTAGCATCAGGTGAATGGATTCAAGTTGGTCATCTGTCCAATAATTCATAGATCCCTCAATATTTAGTAGAAATTCAAGGGTTCCAATACGGAACCTATAGTCTGGGACAATTGTAATCTACAAATTCTAAAAATCAATCGCTACTATCTTCCTCTATAAAGCTTATTGGAGACTACAAAATAATGGCATGACTTTGTATAATTCCAATCAAATAATAATAATACTAATACTGTGTAGCCCCATATGAACGAGAACAAATTCAAAATAGCAGCATTCTATGAATTCAAAAATATTGAATCTCCTCGCATTTTACGAGGATTAATCAAATCATTCTGTGCAAATTCACTGATTAGAGGAACAGTGATCCTTGCACCAGAGGGTATTAATGGAACGTTATGTGGATTAATTAAAGATATAGATCTTTTCCTTGAATTCATATCCAAACATGGTTTTTTAAATAATAACGTCAAAATATCTCATTCTAAAATTATGCCTTTTTATCGTCTGAAAGTTAAGGTTAAAAAAGAGATTATAACCTTCTATGGCAAATCGATTAATCCAATGGTTGTTGGCGGAAATTCTCTTGCACCCAATGACTGGGACGATCTAATAAAGTCGGACAACGTAGTCATATTAGATGTCCGGAATCAATATGAAACCAGAATTGGCTCATTCCAAAACTCAATCGACCCTCACACAGACTCTTTCACAGAATTTAAAGAATTTATTGATTCGACAATCTCCGAATACACAGGCAAAAAAATAGCAATGTACTGCACCGGAGGGATTCGGTGCGAAAAAGCATCTATGTATTTAAATTCTCTAGGCCATCAAGAAGTATATCAACTAAACGGGGGAATCTTAAATTATTTAGAATCAATACATCCTTCATCAAGTAGTTGGAAAGGGGAGTGCTTCGTATTTGATAATAGAGTATCTGTAAACCATGACCTCGCTCCAGGAAGTTATGATTTATGTAACGGGTGCAGAGAGCCTATATCCGAAAGAGATAAAGACTCTGAATATTATGAGGAAGGAGTTTCCTGTGAAGCGTGTTTCCATAAATTAACTGAAAGAAAAATAAGAGGTTCTCGTGACAGATCTAGACAGATTAAACGAGGTAATATTAAAGGAGAAATCACAACCTTCACAGAATTCACAACAGACGACTATAGGAAATTGAAATGAAAGTTTGGATTTTCTGCATGGGATGCTTCAGAGCATTTAAAATTGTATTACCCATATCAGACATTAATGAACTCCAAGAAACAAAGTATGACCTGTTCCGATATAAGTCCCACATAGAAGACCAAGTGCAATCTCCTACTAAACCGAATCGAACAGAGTGCCCATACAATGATTGTACAGATTCATTACCATCTTGGTGCTATTGGATTGCATATAGAAACTACATTACAAGTTCCACAATATGTGATGTATCCGAATGGCCGGATGTGCCTAGTAAAGATCATATTTATGATCCCCAATCTGTAGAGGACAAGGACACTATGTATGACGAAGACAGCTTTGAAGAAGGATCATCTCTTTCTTTCGGCAAGTTCTTCCGTATGTTTATTGTGAAAGGAGGGAATTTTTACGACGACCAATTTCAAGTAAAATCCGCTCTTCAAATTAGACAAGAAATCCGACACATGTTAAAAGGATCATGAAGTAGTTTTTCAGAAACCCAAATGCTATTCTGTTCCAGAAGGACAACACATGATTAATGAAAAAACCGCACGAATTGGAATCGAAGTAATCACTAAAAGTATTCATATGCTTAACCAACGAAATACACAAGAATTACTTTCCACCTTCCACGCTCCTCATGTAATCATTTCCGAATCCGAGACGTTAATTTACAGGACTGTAAAAGAACTTGAAAATAACTATTGGAGCGATTTCTATAGACGCGCAGGGGATCAGTGGCATCACACTGTAATTGATTGGACTCAACCAATACATGCTAGTGAAACCAAGGCGCACATATTTATGCAGTTCTCAAGATATAGCGCCGATGACAAATTGCTTACCTGTGAACGAGCACTTTGGATAATAAACCAACGAAATGGGATATGGGCTGCTCAAGGACGTTCTAGCTTCAATACAAATTAACCATTAAGGATATATATGATAAATGACACAACTGCCCAAATTGCGATAGAAATCATAACTAAAAACATAAAAATGTTGAATGAAGGGAATGAACAAGGGTTATTAGATCTATTTCATATTCCTCACATTAGAATTTCTGAAGCAGACATATTGATCTACAATTCACGCCAAGAGCTTGAAAACGAATATTTGTCTGATTTTCGTGCAAGAGCAGGAGAACAGTGGCATCATACAATCCTTGACTGGACTAAACCAATACATGCCAGTGAAACCAAGGCGCACATATTTATACAATGGTCACGATATACGGAGCATAATGAACTGATAACATCACAGCAATCTTTATGGATTGTGAATCAGCGCGATGGTAAGTGGGGAGTTCAAGCTAGATCTAGCTTCGCTCCAATTTAAACAGGGAGGATTATTCATGACAACCTATTATTGGTGTTCAAGCTGCGAAAGAGCATTCCCTCAGGAGGACCCTGATTCATGTATATATGACGATTGCAAGGGAAGGAAAAAATCTCTATTCAAATGGGAAGACTTTAGAAAACAATCTCCAGAGTCTCCAGAAATACCGGAATTCGATGAAGTATATAAATTAGATTATTTTATCAATGAAATATAAACAAACGTATCAAGGGTTAGATTAGTGATATTTTCAAGGACGTACTTAGTACTATTTACCAAAGGCATCCTCATTGGGTTTGCTGATATTATCCCTGGTATATCAGGCAGTTCAGTCGCATTAATGACCGGTGTTTACACAGATTTGATTAAGTCTATAAGATCTATTGATCATAAATTTCTCATGTTAATAGTAAAGCTGAAATTCAGAATTGCTATTAAACATATTAATGGAAAAATATTAATACCAATTCTTATTGGTATTCCAATAGGCATATTTATAATGTCTCATTTGGTATCAGTATTACTATCCACATATTCCACACCACTTTATGCTAGTCTTCTAGGATTAATATGCGGTACTTCATTTTTACTTGCTAAACATATTCAGCGCCCTAATTTTGCGACAATAATCACTGCGATGTTGGGTGCGCTAGGAGTAATGATAATCCAATTCGTGATGCCGCCAAATTTCACAGTATCTTACTTAACATTTGTTATTGCAGGAATCATAGCTGGTTGTTTTATGATACTGCCTGGCATTTCAGGCAGTTTGATATTAGTGACAATGGGAATATACACCGAAATCATTGCCGCCATAACTAATATGGATATACTTTTAATATTTTGCCTGATTATAGGAGCTATATTAAGTATCACAACTATGTCTCGGGGAATCTCTTCTATGTATCGAAAAAGCCCAAACAGTTTTTCGGGACTTATGATCGGATTGATGCTGGGAAGTACTCCTTCCTTATGGCCCTGGAATACTTCCAATCAGCTATATTTATCCACTGAGATTCATATGACAACTGACGTCATTTTAGGAATAGCTTTCATTTTTCTTGGATTCATTATTCCTATGCTTTTAGCAACTCGGAATCACACAATGTACACACCCTAATAATATACAGCGTTCCCCGATCCTCCTGTTGCAGTGATCACTTCTCCAGTAACTGACCAAGACTTATTTGAAGCCAGAAATGCTGTTAAATATGCAATTTCAGAAGCATCTACCATTCTGCATATAGCATTCCCTGATCGCGAACCGAATTCAAATTCTTTGGCTTCCATTTCAGCCGAAGTAAGTCCATGTTCTTCTCCTCTTGCACTATACAAATCATCTGTACGCTCAGTTCTAGTGGTACCAGGATGAATACAATTCACAGTAATACCATATCTACCAAGCTGAGTCGACAGTGTTTTAGTCATATGGACTAGCGAAACGTTCCTAGCACCACCACTTAAATTACCTGCATTTCTAGCATTAGCTCCACTGATATTAATTATCCTTCCCCATTCTTGTTTCTTGAGCAAAGGGATAGCAGCTCTGCTGCATCTAAGTGCCCCTACAAATTTGACATCAAAATCGTTCATCAATTCCTGTTCATCTACTGCTTCAATATATCCCACAGCTGAAGGAGATCCACCCGGCAGAGAAGCACTATTCACTAATATATCTAGTCCACCTAGCAATTCTTCTGTCTTCCTAAATGCATCATTAACCTGCTCCGTAATTGTAACGTCTACCGAAAGTGGAAATACTTTCACTTCTGAGATGGCGTTGATTTCATTAGCAGTCTGTTCTAACTGATCTATACTTCTGGACGCTATCACTAAATCTACTCCTTCTTTTGCCAATTCAATCGCAATAGCCTTACCTATGCCTCTACCACCTCCAGCAACAAATGCTCTCTTGCCTTTCAATCCGAAATCCATGTGGATACCTCCTCTACATTACTCCTTAATATTAATTAGTCTTTAAGTATTTTGTCATCACTCAAGTATTCCATAAATTCAATTCGCTGGGATTCTATCAATTCTCTTACTTGAGCACCTACAGTCATAGCTTCTGGTGGAATGTTATTTCCATCTCTCATGGGTGATTCAATTTTATCGGCTACCCATTCTAAAAAAACTGTATCATTTTCACCGGGCAAGGTATATCCATTGAAGGAAATACGAAACTCTGGCCGATGTCCAGCATCTCTATAGATAGTTGCCTGTTTATGTACCAAAGATGCGACTTTCCTAGCTTGTCCAGGCTTGGTTTTATAAATTCTTCTGATTAAATACATTATATTCTCCATACTTTATGTAAAATAGACCGGGTGCCAAAAATATAACATACATGTTAATTAGTATCCATAAATTAGTATTTGGATATATTTTCCACGGAAATACAATTCATTTATAATCATTCCAGATTGGCTAAAGGGGGTACACGATGGACGTTACAAACAAGGTTGCTCTTATTACAGGAGCTGCTAGCGGTATAGGAGAAGGCATTGCAACCACTTTATCAAAAAATGGAGCCCATGCAATAATTGCGGATATTAATCTCAGCAATGCAGAAAACGTATCTACAAAATTAACATCTCTTGGATTAAAGTCTAGTCCGATTACTTTAGATGTTACAGATATCGAATCGGTAAACCAGTGTGTGACTTATGTTTTAAAAGAATTCAAACACATAGATATACTGATAAACAATGCAGGAACAGTCGGTTCTCCTGGATGGGAGAGTAGGGAAGTTCCAAATGAAAACGACTGGGATCTAATATTCGAAGTCAACGTTAAAGGAATAGTAAAAATGACAGAGGCTGTTCAAGTCTCAATGATTAATAATAGATACGGCAAGATAATAAATATTGCATCAATAGCAGGAAGACAAGGCAGTGAACGGAATCCTCCATACAATGTTTCCAAAGCCAGTGTTATTAACTTAACACAATCACATGCAATGCAACTCGCAAAACACAATATTAACGTCAATGCAATATGTCCTGGTTTGCTATGGACTCCGATTTGGGAGCGTATTGGAAACCGCAGGTCTATGTCACCTAATTTGGAAGAACTAGATCCAAAGCAACTATTTTTGAATTATGTAGAAGAAAAAATCCCTTTAAATAGACCCCAAATACCAGAAGACATAGGTAATTTGGCATGTTTCTTAGCGTCGGATTATTCTATAAATATCACTGGGCAATCGATTAATGTTAGTGGTGGATATTTTATGAATTAATTATTAATTCATGGAAATAGAAGAACCTATTCCCTGAGTTTGCTCACTCACTAAAAATGAAGTTCTGTCCCTTCCTGACTCAGTTTCTAAGTCCGCATCAAAACGCTGGCCTCCGATCTCACCTAGCAACTCGTATTTTTTTTGAGTATACAGTTGACCTTCAAAAGAATCACCCTGAACATCCCTCGAATACTCTTCATTCAGAAACATTTCAACAGCCTGCTTCATTAAATTATGGACATCGTCCGGTGATATATAAGTAGCAGCAGTCAAAAATACATAACCCCAGCGAAAGCCTTTGTGTTCTAACATTAACTGAATATACTCCAAAATTAAAATCGTTAAATAATATTACACTACTAATAAGTTTGAGTCCCACCATAGAAATCTACTCATTATGATAAGATAATCCACCTGTATACGATATGAGTTCACAAACAAACACAAACGAC
Organism: Dehalococcoidia bacterium UBA2588; assembly: GCA_002339805.1. Classification (GTDB taxonomy): domain Bacteria; phylum Chloroflexota; class Dehalococcoidia; order Lucifugimonadales; family UBA3495; genus UBA2588. The sequence continues at coordinate 36,212 of DDKW01000033.1, forward strand.
AGCCCAATACGCACATTACTAAGCATGCCAAATTTCAGATTTCTGTGGTTATCCGGCTGCTTTGATAATATTTGTCGCTGGGGTGATGCTCTAATACTAGCTCTATTGGTATTTGATATATCAGGATCAACATTCAACGTAGCCAGTATATTCGTACTACGATGGGTACCAATGATGCTAATGGCACCTATTTCAGGATTTTTATCCGATCATTTAAATAGAAAATACTTGATGATGATCACCCGAGCTGCAAGTGTATTAATAACAATAGTGATATTAATATTGTTGTTCTCAAAAAGCATTGAAATATGGCATCTGCAAATATTATCGTTTGGACTAGGTCTATGCTATACGATGGACTTTGCAGCAAGGCGGACTTCAATACACGACGTTGCTAAATCAGAAAACATGTCAACAGCAATGTCACTGGAGATCATTACTAATACGTTTGGGAAAATTGCAGGGCCATTGTTTGCTGGGACTTTAATTGCAACGCTTGGGTACACAGGAGCGATCATTTTAGTCTTAATTTTTTATGCAACTTCTTTAGCGTTTATATCATTATTCAAATTTGAATATACTGTCACTCGAATAAAAGTTAAAGACATAAAAGAATCCGTTATTATTGGATTCAAAGCAGGCTTTGGTAACCGGATGATCTTAGGAGTGTTTATTGGAAGTATAATATATAATGGACTAGCATTTAGTTCGGAAGGTATTTATCCGGTAATAGCAGAAGAACACCTCAATGCCGGACCTTTCTTTACCGGATTGCTCATCTCAGCATTAGGGTTAGGTACACTGATTGGAGCTCTGGTACTCACCACAATTGGAAATATCCAATATCAAGGGAGACTATTCATCACCGGCATTTTTATTCAATTACTAGCGGCTTTGCTATTTTCTTTGTCAGACTTATATGCACTGTCTTATTTGTGTTTATTTTTAGGAGGCCTAGGGAATTCACTGTTCAGTTCGATGCAAACCTCAATTATAGTGATCGAAGCAGATTTAAAGCATCGTGGTTCTGTACTAGGGACTTTAGGACAATGTATAGGTACTTGTTCTATGGGAGGACTCATAGTTGGATTTTGGAGCAATCATTTTGGAGCTACAAACGCGGTCGGTATCAACGGCACATTAGGGATCACATTACTCGCACTACTATTTGTACTATCTCCATTGACTAGACGACCAGTACAAACTCACAAATAATTAAAACCAGACATTGAAATGAGTAATGATTTCCAGTAAGGTACTCGTAAACTTGCAGGTCCGTTAATAATTATGAATACAGAATCAATATCAAAATTCCAACATACTTTCTCGCAAAATCCATTAAATCGCGGTGAAACCGAGCGACGAGACGAACAATGGATATCTGACCAAGAACACAATGCCAAAAGCAAATTCATGGTATTGCATAACCTCAACATATTGGTCGAAGAGAACGATGGGGCCAAATCCATAGCATGGCTATCTCAAGATGAAATTAAAAACCTAACATATCAAGAAAGACCAGTATTACTAGGGATCCAATATGATATTACACATTTTGCTATATCTATTTCTGAAGAAAGCGCCACTTTTATATGCACTGATGCCAGATATGAATTCCTCGACGCTCGCACGTGTGCTGGTCTAGTGGCGCCCGAAAGCACTGGCATCATAGCTCAAGCACGTATCCAAATTAATTGGCACCAGAAGAATAAATTCTGCTCCGTATGCGGGAAGCCAAACAACATATTTCGGGGTGGGCAGGTTTTGAGGTGTTCATCCTGCAAGAATGAAACATTCCCTAGAACCGACCCTGTAATAATCATGGTTGTAACAGATAAAAACAGATGTTTATTAGGACAATCCCGGGGGAGACTCTCACAGACCAATACTTATTCTGCACTTGCTGGCTTTATGGATCAGGGTGAATCTATAGAAGAAGCTGTAGCGCGAGAGGTAATGGAAGAAGCTGGATTGGAGGTCAAGAATGTGAGCTACCATTCATCTCAACCGTGGCCTTTTCCAAACACTCTAATGATTGGTTGTCACGCAGAAGCGAAGACCACCGATATCCACATCGATGACGAAGAAATGATATCAGTTAAATGGTTCACCAAAGAGGACGTGAAACTTGCTCTCAAAGGAAATAATCCTGAACTTAATCTTCCCGCCCCGTTAGCTATTGCACATCATCTTATAAAATCCTGGGCTAACGAAGATTAAGTAGAATCACTTTGTAATGAAGCATTGATCTTGTTGAGGTTAAAATAAAAACCTCTCGATCTGATCAATTCTTCATGGGTGCCAGACTCAATAATAGAACCATCATTTATTACAAAAATATTATCCACGTTTCGTATTGTAGATAATCTATGTGCAATGACAAATGCAGTCCTATCTTTAAGAACTTTCTTCAAAGCTTGTTGAATCATTATGTCAGAATATGTATCCACATTTGACGTAGCTTCATCTAACACGAGTATACGGGGATTTGCAGCAATTGCTCTGGCAAAGGATATCAATTGCCTTTGCCCTATACTTAGGTTTGATCCCCTCTCATACAAGACTGTGTCGTAGCCATGTTCTAAACTCATAATAAAATCATGGATACCTACTAATTTAGCAGATTCCATTACAGATTCATCTGTTACATCTTGGTGACAATATCGTATATTTTCCCAAACAGTATCTGAAATCAAATACGGCTGTTGCAATACCATACTCATCTGAGTTACCAAAGACTCTCGTTTTACATCCTTAATATTAATCCCATCAATTTCAACTGAACCATCTATAACATCATAAAATCTTGACATCAAATTAATAATAGTGCTCTTACCGGCTCCAGTTGGTCCTACTAGAGCTATAGTCTGACCTGCTTCTATATCACAATTCACGTTCTTCAAAACAGGAATACCTTCAACATAGTGGAAATTAACCCCTTTAAATTTCACTTCACCCTTAATAACAGGCATGTCTTGAGCGTCCGGTTTATCTTGTATTTCTGGCTGAACGTCCAGCAATTGGAATATTCTGACACCTGATGCCATTGACCTTTGAAGTTGAGTATATTGCATAGTTAAATTCCGTATCGGGTCAAAAAACCTTTGTATAAATAAAATAAATGCTACTAATACTCCTACTTCCAAAGTACCGTTATATACCCACCAACCTCCGACTAATATTACAAAACCCATAGATATCCCAGTTAAGCCTTCAACTAGTGGCTGAACCCCACCGGAATACATTGAAGCTTGTATATTTGCATTAAGATGTTCTTTATTTAGTCCATCAAAACGATTCAGGTTGAGAGACTGTCGATTAAAACTTTGAACTACTCGCACTCCAGCTAAGTTCTCTTGCAATGCACCATTGACCATTGCTATTGCAGTTCGAATTCTGATAAATGATCTTTTAGCAAATTTCTGCCAAAAAGCCATTAACAACACCAAAATTGGCAGTACTGCAAATGTTAATAACGATAATTTCCAAGACATAACCATCATCATCGAAATAATCCCTACTAAACTTAGAACATCTGCTAACGTAAGTACCAACAAAGAAAATGTTTCTTGCAATTGCAAGATATCATTCTGCACTCTGGACATAATTCGTCCGACTTCTGTTTTAGCAAAAAAGGCAGCAGATAATGACTGTAAATGATCAAATAGTTGCGTCCTCATCGAATATAAAATACCTTGGCCAACTTTAGAAATTCCAACGAATTGCAAGTAATTAGACACATAATGCACAACGCTAGTTACTGCAAATACAGCTATTACCAATCCAAGATTGCTTGTTGTTCCTGTACCGATAAACGGCTGAATGTTTGAGTCTATTCCCCATTTGACTATCAAAGGAATGCATACTGTTGCAGCTGTGTACACTAAGACCGCTGCCAAGCTAAATAATGCCCATCCTTTGTATAAACCTACATAGCTAAACAGTCTTATAACAACTTGCCCATCATAAACTTTCCCCAGCTCATCTTCAGAATTTGATACAAGAGAGCCCCCCCCTCCTGTTCTTTGCTGAGCACCGCTGACTGAAAATCCCATGCCTCCTTGTCTCATATCACACTTCCTCCGGGGAAACAGAATTCAAGTTTGCATCCAGAATCACATCAGATTCAAAATCATGTTGATAATCATAAATATTTTTGTATTCACCATTTAAGCTATACAAGGTTTCATGATTTCCTTCTTCAATAATCCGGCCTTTGTCCATTACAATAATATAATCCGCATCCCTAACCGTACTCAATCTATGAGCAATTACAAACGTGGTTCGATTCTTCATTACATTCCTCATAGCTTTTCTTATACGGAATTCCGTATCAACATCAACACTCGATGTTGAATCATCTAGTACTAAAATAGGAGGATCCATTAGCAAAGTTCTTGCAATAGCGAGTCTTTGACGTTGCCCACCAGACAATGTAGCTCCTCGTTCACCTACCCATGTATCATATCCATCAGGAAGCGATTGAATGTGTTCATCTAGCTGGGCTATCTTAGAAACTTCTCTAATATCGGCTAAATCAGCTCCTTCAATACCGTAAGATATATTTTGCCTGATAGTGGCAGCAAAAAGAAAAATATCTTGTGCTACAATCCCTATATTTTTCCTCAAAGAAGCAAGAGTGTAGTTATTAATATCGATCCCATCGATCAATACAGACCCTAAATTAGGATCGTAAAACCTTGATACCAAATGCACCAATGTACTTTTCCCACTTCCGGGAGCACCTAAAATTGCAGTAACTTGACCAGACTTAACAGACAGATCAATTCCATCCAACACATACTCAGATTTAGTGTAACCAAATTGAATGTTTGCAAAGTGAACATCTCCTGACGGACGCTGCATGATTTCCGCATCCGGCCTCTCTACAACTGGGGATGGAGAGTCAATCACTTCAAAAACTCTTTCACCTGCAGGGATTGCTCTAGAGTAGCTGTTTATTATCCAAGCAGACATACGTATTGGGAAATTTAAAATATTTAAAAGAAATATGAACTCAGTAAGTTGACCTATTGTAAGAGTCCCATTGATTACTTTACTTCCCCCAAAATACAGAATGATCCCAATGCCTAACGTGAAAAAAAACGTCGTTGTGGAACTATTACTTGCTTCTAACTTATTAGAATCAAATGTTATATCTGATAGTTGTTCAGCTTTCTTAGAAAATTTACTTTTCTCATATTCTTCAGCCGCAAATGCTTTTACTACAGGTATGCCTGACAAATTCTCCTGTAATATCGTTATCAATTGACCAGTCACTTCTTGAACATTAGCCCATAAAATTCGTAATTTATATATAATTGTGGTCGCACGAATTATTAATATCGGAACAAAAATCAAACTCACCATTGCCAAGAACAAATCTATCCTCATCATCAAAATAGCGACGACTATTATCATAAATATAATATGGAGTGATCTCACCATACCTAAGTTTATGAATCTCCTCATAGATTCAATGTCCGCTGTGGCACGGGACATAAGATCTCCAGTGTGTTCGTTATCATGATAGGCAAAACTCAAATTTTGCCATTTATCATAAAGTAGGTTCCGTAATTTATAAGTGACCATTTGAGACAAAGTGTCTGTGTAATATATTCTTCCATAATCAAATAAACCACGAAGCAGACACAATACAAATAGCAGTACTGCCATCCAGACGAGTGTCTGTCGATCTACAAAATCTGAAAGCATTTCGTCTACTGCTAGGCCTAATATAGTCGGTATAGCTAAAGTAGCTAGAACAGAAAATATCATCGATACGTAACCGGCAACAAGTCGCCATTTATTTTCTAGAGCAATACTTAATATACGTAATAAAATAACCAAATTTAGCTTCTTTAAGACTTAGAATTTCTCAACGGTCGAGTCGCAGGGTCGATATTTGACAAGTATACAGTATACAGCCAAGAACAATAATTACATACGGTCAGGCGCGTTCATACCCATGAGGTTTAAACATTTTCCAAATACAACTTGCGCTGCTTGGATTAATCTTAATCGCGATTTTGTTATTGCTTCGTCATTAGGATCTGAAGATATCACTCGACAATGCTCATAAAAAGCATGCGCATACGATGCTAACTCTAAAGCATAATGAGGCATGTGATGTGGTTCCAAACTATCAGCCACTTGATGGATCACTTCAGGTAATCGTAATAAAGCCTTAATCAGATTCAATTCGTGAATATTATTCAGTAAAGCCAAATCAGCCTGTTCCCAATCAATCTGATTTTCTGTGGCCAAAGCCAATATGTTTTGTATCCTGGCATGAGCATACTGAATGTAAAAAACAGGATTCTCGTTAGACGTTTTTTTAGCAAGTTCCATGTCGAATTCCATTTGAGAAGAAGCACTACGTGCCAGGAAAAAATACCTGCACGCATCTGCGCCTACTTCATCTACGAGTTCCTTTACTGTAATAAAATCTCCAGTCCTTTTAGAAGCCCTAACAACCTCTTCTCCCTTTTTCAATGTGACCATCTGTGAAATCAAAATTTTCAATTTTGAATCATCTATATCCAGGGCCCGCATAGCGGCCTTCAACCTAGATATGTGCCCTTGGTGGTCAGCTCCCCAGATATCAATCACTTGGTCAAATTCTCTAGTCTTAAATTTATTCCTATGATAGGCAATATCTGAAGCAAAATATGTAGGTTCTCCCGTTGATTTAACAATCACATTATCTTTCTCTTCTTCCAGAATGGTTGATACAAACCACAGAGCATTATCCATTTCTTTTAAATAATTTTTTGATTCTAATTCGCCGATAGTATCTCTGTATTCATCACTCCCAAATAATGATTTTTCACTGAACCAATTATCAAATTCAACTTGTAATTCGAATAAATCTTCAGATATCGCATTGAGCATCGTATCGGTACTAAATTTAGCCATTTCATTGATAGCATCAGAGTTTCCAATCAGTGATTCTCCGAATTCCGCATGCAACAATTCAGCTACATCTTTTATGTAGTCTCCTTGATATCCGCCTTCAGGCAACTGATAAGAAGAACCTAATAACTCATGATATCTGGCAAGCACAGATTCAAAAAACAACTGCATCTGATTACCAGCATCGTTGATATAATATTCTCTGGTAACAGCATAACCAGCAGCACTCATTATGTTGGCTAACGAACTACCTATAACTGCTCCTCGAGCATGCCCAACATGTACTGGGCCAGTTGGATTAACACTTACAAACTCTATCATCACTTTTTCTAGATTATCTAAGTGATTGTCTCCAAAATTTGTACCATCCTCGATAATATGCCCTATTTCCGCCTGTACCCATTTGTCTTCAAGTTTAAAATTTATAAAACCTGGTGCGGCCACAGAGATTTCTGACAGAAAATCAGTGTCAGGCCATTCAGATATAATTTGATCTGCGATTGCCATTGGATTGTTTCCAAATAGTTTTGTAATCCTTAATGGAAGGTTGGTTGCATAGTCTCCATGCTCAAAATTAGCAGGACGATCTATTTCCACGAAGTCAATGCCATCCAAATGGATGTTATTGTTGTCCGCTACTCTCTGGAGGCATCCCAATAAAATGTCTCGCAATTTCTCTTTTATATTCGATTTAACAGGCATTTAAAAAACTAACTAACAAATTTAGATTAATGCAGTACAATAATCAGTACCTAGTATACTATCAAAAAAAAAACCTAAAAAGGCAATTATGTTGAATCCAATAAAAACCATAGCATTACTCGGAGGCAATGAATTCACGGCAAATTGTGTAAATGCAGATACCAAAATACTAGAAGTAATTAACAAAGATAAACCAACGATTCAAATATTGCCAACTGCTAATGTTCATCACCCCGACATAGCCGCTCAAAATGGGATTAGTTACTTCGAAACTTTAGGCTATACATCGAACAGAATAATGGTTACAAACCTCAAGGAAGCCAATAACCAAAATAATTTGGGGCAACTGTCAGACTGCGATCTTTTATATCTACCAGGCGGTAATCCGCAACATTTATTCCAGTCGCTGTTGAATAGCAAACTATTACAAGAAATTATAACTCGGTCAGAACAAGGAATGGTGATAGCAGGCTCCAGTGCCGGCGCGATGGTTATGGGCGAATTACTCAAAAATCCTCCACAAGGTACCTGGTCGTCTGGTCTAGGCTTGATACCTAATCTGGGGATAATTCCCCATCACGAGAACGTAAATCATCTAGACACTCACAATTTATTGCTAGATACAGTACTAAAAGATAATCCACACGCTATTATATATGGCATCTCAATCGAGTCTGGCTGCATAGTTAAAGGTAACTCGGTGTCAGTGATTGGCAATGACGACCTAATACGTTACTCCTTATCGGGGTATTCAAGCTGCCGGGTAAATGAATCAATAGAATTGTAGCCCTATTTCTGCCTGTCAGCTAAATTATTCCAAATTTCATTCAGGCCAATACCATATTCAGAGAGTAAAACTAGAAGATGGTACAACAAATCAGAAGTTTCATTTACAACATTGTCTCTATTTTCCCGCAAGCTTGCTAGCCCCGTTTCTCCAGCTTCTTCTATTACTTTTTGAGCTATTCTATCGATTCCATCTCTAAACAATTCTGTCGTATAACTCCCTTCCGGCATAGAGGATTTTCTTTCTTGTATAGTTGCATAAAGATCGTCTAATATTCCAGAATCTTGCGTAACTTTCTTATACCCTGTTGGGACTGCAGTAATTTTATTAAAAAAACAAGAAACCACTCCAGTATGGCACGTAGGCCCATCTGGTTTAACTTTCAATAACAATGTATCAGTGTCGCAATCAGTCCAAATTTCCACTACATTCAAGTAGTTTCCAGAGACCTCACCTTTATGCCAAAGATCTTCTCTGCTCCTACTATAGAACCAAACTTGTGTACCTTCCATTGTCCTTTTTATAGTGCCCGGATTCATATAACCCAGCATAAGAACTTCCCCACTTTCACTGTCCTGAGCTATCGCGGGAATTAATCCTTTACCATCAAGTGTTAAATCCATACTCATACCAAAACCTTTATTTCTTTATTTACCAAGGAGATCTAGCAATCCCGTCAAATCCGTGATTTCTGCATATGGCCTATGTAGATTCGGGTCCACAGGTTCATTTTTACGGTTCACCCAGACTGCTTTCATACCTACAGACGTAGGCCCTTCCACATCCTCATATTGTCTATCTCCAACATATACAACCTCAGAAGCATTAACTTTTAATAGTTTTAAAGACTCTTCAAAAATATCCGGCATTGGCTTATAAGACTGTACATCTTCCGAAGAAACCACCACAGCCAAGTTAATTTTTATTCTTTCAATAACCGGATGAAGAAAACTATTATCTGCATTGGATGCAATCCCAATTGTATAATTCTGAGACAAAGCCTTTAAGACCGAATCCGTTTCATCAAAGAGAGGCCGCTTTCCCAAATCATCTATACAATCCTGAGCCATGGCTCCAGCGTTCCCTTTATCGCCAGTTTGTGTTAACGCATATTCAAAACTGTTAGTCCAACCATCCAAGTATGATATGAAGTCAGAATCTGCGATAATTCTAGAATGAGAAAACTTTTTATCTCCTTCTCTCCATATATTCCAAAACTCTTCTGCATTCACAGATATATTGTATTGATTTACTAGTTTGTCAAATTCTGCAGACCAGAATTCTGTGGAATTATTGGCTAAGGTATTAAACATATCAAAAAGTACAACTTGTATTTTGCCCATAGTATTATTATTCATATCCTTACCGCTATGCCCTGTTCCTTAAGGTATTTTTTTACATCGTTCACGGTATATTTACCAAAGTGGAATATGCTGGCGGCCAAGACCGCATCAGCTTTACCCCTTTCAAACGCATTATAAATGTGTTCCATCTCTCCAGCTCCACCACTAGCAATAACAGGAACCGATACAGACTCAGAAACCGATTTGAGTAAATCTAGATCATAACCAGATTGCTGCCCATCTGTGTCCATGCTTGTCAGTAATAATTCACCAGCACCTAAATCCACTAGCTCCCGAGCCCATTCAATTACATTTAGACCTACAGGTGTTCTTCCTCCATTCACATACACTTCCCAAATACCCAGGTCTTCATTGCGTTTCGCATCTATAGCGGCCACGATACACTGAGATCCAAATTCTTGAGCGGACTCACGCACGAGTTGCGGGTCTTTCACAGCGGCAGTATTCAATGAAATTTTGTCTGCTCCTGCTCTAAGCATATCTCGTATGTTTGAAATAGAACGGATACCACCTCCAACAGTTAGAGGTATAAAAACTTCAGCCGACACCTGCTCAACAACATTGACCATAGTGTTGCGATTATCAGATGACGCAGTGATATCCAAAAAAACAAGCTCATCGCATCCTTGGTCGTTATAATAAGCAGCTAATTCCGCAGGGTCTCCTGCGTCTCTCAGGTTTACGAAACTAGTACCTTTTACAACTCTGCCATTGTCTACATCTAAGCAAGGAATAATCCGTTTAGTGAACATCCAGTCCTCTTATTCTTCAGTTGAATCAGCTATATACGCCATCACAATCCCAGCATGAATTCATCTACAGAACATATGTTCTGGTCTGCAGTAGCCATGTCTTTAATCACTAATTCATTACGTTCTAATTCTGATTCTCCGATTATGATAACGAAAGGAACATTAAGCGAATTGGCTTGCCTCATCTGTCCTCTTAAGCCTCTAGTACCATTTGCGACCATGGCTCCAATCCCTTTTTCGCGAATTTGATTAGCTATTCTTATAGCTCGTATCCTCGCTTTATCCCCAACATTTACAATCAAATATTTAGGAGACTGAATATCAGGTATTTCTACTGATTCCTTGATCAAGTTTAGAGTTAATCGTTCTATCCCCGTCGCAAATCCCATAGCTGGAACAACTCTTCCTCCTATTTGTTCTATGAGCGCGTCATACCTTCCACCACCTAAAATAGTGGATTGTCCACCAACATCTTTAGGTTGGATTTCAAATACGGTTTTAGTGTAATAATCAAGACCTCTGACTAACTTATGATCGATTGTATAGGGAATTTCCAATTCTCTTAAATAATCCAGGACTGATCCCCAATGCGATTCACATTCTTCACACAAGTAATTAATTGATTTAGGAGCGTCTATAGATAATGTTGAGCATTCTTTATTTTTACAGTCCAATAACCTTAATGGGTTACGATCAATTCTATTAAGGCAATCTTTGCATAATTCATCTCTATAAGTCTCATAATATTGTTTAAGGGATTCCACATAAGCAGGCCTACAATTTGAATCCCCAATAGAGTTTATAAACAGATTGATTTCGTTAAGGCCAATCCCTGTAATCAAATCATGAGCAAACTTAATAATCTCAACATCTATAGAAGGATCTGGATCACCAATAGCTTCTATCCCGAACTGGTGATGTTCTCTGTATCTACCTGCTTGAGGTCTCTCATACCTAAAAACTGAGCAAAAATAATTCAGTCTCACTGGCTGAGCAAAATTATGCATCCCATGCTCAAGATACGCACGACAGATGGACGCTGTTCCTTCTGGTCTAAGAGTCATGCTGTCTCCACCTCTATCATCAAAAGAGTACATTTCTTTATCCACTATATCTGTGCCTTCACCTACCGACCTAACAAAGAGAGAAGAGTCTTCAAAAGTAGGGGTATCAACCCTTGAATATCCGTATAACGAAGATAATTGATTTGCTACTTTTTCAATATGCCTAGAATATTTTTGTTTATCTGGCAGTAAGTCCGCAGTTCCTCGTGGTGCTTTAAACAACCGTTATTACCTCATATATGTATTTGGAATTTATTATACACAGGGAAAACATTATTAAATGATACCTTGTTCTTTCATTTGTACTAATTCCGAATCATTCAAGCCACCCAAACTCTTCAATATCTCATCATTATCTTCACCTAGAGTGGGTGGTGTTTTATGGTCGATCAATTCTGTTGAAGTTAATCTAAACGGAGTATCAACAGTCCTGAACCTACCTCCTAGGGTATCTCCAGTTTCTACAAACATTTTACGAGCTTCCAAGTGTGGGCATTGATCCAAATCTTGTACATCTTGAACCATTCCCATAGAAAATCCAAAGTCTATCAATGTTTGAGAAACAATTTTTTTCTCTTGTCCTTTTGACCAAGATTCTATAGCTGGGATCACATTATCAAAATAAAATTGACCTCCTCCACCTTCCCCAAGGTATCTTGGGTCATCTAACAAATCTTGTCTCCCAATCAATTCCCATAATTGTTTCCATTTATCTCTACCTCTGGCTCCTGCTAGAACCACGTAACCATCCTTAGCCTGTAATGTTAATTGAGCAGATATCATGTTCTCACGGGCCCGAGTCGTAACTGTTCCTGTTGCCTGATAATAAGGCATACTACTTGTTGTGTGAGCAACCATACAATCGTACATCGCAGTATCAACATGTTGGCCTATTCCAGTTTGTCGCTTTGTTTCTAGAGCCATCATGATACCCAATGCAGCCCATAAACCAGGAATGGAATCTCCCATATTGTCTCCTACCATGTGAGGAGGCCCATCAGGAGCACCTGTAGATTCCATCCATCCACCCATTCCTTGAACACATGGATTATTTGCCGGCCAATCAGAATACGGTCCATCATAATCTTCGTGAGCCCCATATCCCGTTATACTTGCATATACCAAACCTACATTAATTGATTTAAGCACATCATACGAATAACCTAACCTGTCCATAGCTCCGGGCCCCCAATTATCGATGAGGACATCTGATTGCTGAATCATGTTCTCAAAGGCTTTTTTTGCTCTGGCATCTCTTAAATCTAACGATACACTTTTTTTATTCCGGTTTACGCCTAAAAATCTAGCACTGATAGATTCACCTTTGTCATTATGCATTATGGGTTGATTCGCACGGGCTTGTTCACCTGTGCCTGGTCTCTCTATTTTTATGACTTCTGCTCCCATGTCACCAAGTATCATTGAACAAAAAGGGCCCGCAACGATGTGCGTAAGATCCAATACTCTTATGTTCTTCAAAGGTAATGGAAGTTTATTTTGATTAGACATTACTATGTCCTCCTAAGAAATTTAAATGTAAGTCAATTTTTATAAATATTCTTGACAGTTCGTACGAAACCGCAATAAACTGAACTGTACTAAATTATTTTATGGCCCCGTGGTGTAGCGGTTCAACATACTGCCCTGTCACGGCAGAGATCGTGGGTTCGAATCCCATCGGGGTCGCCACTAAATCAAACAACACCCACTGACTCAATATTCTACAATAAAACTAGGAATCTGGTACTAATCTACACATTTTAAATTTAACTCTTAATGTATTACAATTCTGGTTCTGCAAATAAAGTGTTTGGAGTAATTATGGGCTGGTCAAGACATCATAAAACAGGACTAATTTACCATTCCCCTCAAAGAGCGCTAGACGGTTACACCTTAGTATCTACCAGAGGAGGCACATGGACGAACCTCATAGACATGAAAGGAAATATATGCCATAGATGGGAAGACTTAGATGGCATCATGTATGCGCGACTACTTCCTAATGGAAATTTATTATTACGTAGTGGAGTTGCTGACGAAGCCGAAGGAATGGGAGGATCATCAAAATCACTTAAAGAACTTGATTGGGAAAGTAATGTTGTATGGGAATACAAGAATCCTATGCTTCATCATGACTTCAGAAGACTGCCTAATGGAAATACCGTCGCCTTAACTTGGGAAGTTCTGCCCGAATCTATCGCTGTCAATGTCAAAGGTGGGTATATCGATGAAAATAGTACCACTCACATGTACGCAGATAAAATTATCGAGGTAGATCTCAAAGGAAATCTTGTCAAAGAAATACGTCTTTGGGAGAACTTGGATTTTGATGAAGATCAAATCTGTTTTTTAGAAAACCGAAAAGAATGGACACATGCAAACTCACTAGACTTTACTAATGACGGAGATTTTCTAGTAAGTTTTAGACAGACAAGTACCATAGGCATCGTTGATAACGAAACAGGTGCTTACAAATGGAAATGGGGGCCTGGCACAGTCTCCCATCAGCATAATCCTAATATGCTCAACAACGGGAACATTTTACTATTTGACAATGGAGCACACCGTAGAGGTATGAACTATTCTAGGCTTCTGGAAGTGAACCCGGCTAATGATGAAATCGAATGGGAGTATCTAGGAGATCCGGCAATGTCGTTCTATAGCTATAATATTAGTAATGCAGAACGGCTTTCCAACGGGAACACATTAGTTTGCGAAGGAGCTCCAGGTAGGTTATTCGAAGTAACTCAATCAGGAGATATTGTCTGGGAATACATAAGCCCCCATTTTGTTTACAGTGCTACGAGTGCAGGAGGGAGTGTGTTTGGATACTCAAATGCAGTATTCCGAGCCCACAGGTATGAAGCGACTTTTGCAGGGTTCAAAGATCATGATTTAGACCCAAATAAATATAGTAACCTAAACCGGATATTCTCTTAATTGTTATATAAGTCCGTGTCTGGGTAGTGGTCCGTCCAAGCAAACCAGTAAGACAAATGACTTGGCAAGGATTGTAAGACGTGACCCTTTAGAGGTCCTTTAATGCAAACCCCATTTAAAGTGTTCCAGGAAGATTGTGTCTCTTTATCAATGGCTATTTCCACTCCATTATCTTTACTGCTGTAAGAAAACGTGAGTTCTTCACCCATTATGAAACGATCAAATACCCTAGTGGAATCAGTACCATCATGATAAAAAACAACTAGTGGAACCGCCCCCGCGTCATCATTTACAACTTTTGTTCGTGCCATCGATGACAATTCGTAGGCTTTTGAATATTTATCATCCGCGTAACCAATTACAAGAGCTTTATCTTCTAACCGATCATCTTCAACAAACTCTCCTTGCATGCCCGCAGTAGAATTTTTATAGTACGAGGTATTAAAATTTTGCATCATTTTCTGCATCATCGTAGCATCTCTAGTTTCCAAAGCCAGAGTATCAGGGAATTCTTGCTTCCATTTCGTCCACGTTGTAATCATACTCGGAATCAATTCTAATTTAGTACCTGTGTAAGGGCCTTGTACCGCTTCACCTACAAATTGGCTCCACAAACTATTTGACTTCGAATCATAAACAACTAATGCATTTCTAAGTACTCTACCTGCATGTCCAAATAGAAGTTCTTCTTGTTCAACTGTGCGGGAATACACCATTCCCGTATAGCATAATGGTCAATAAGTAACCAAGATAGCTTCATTTCCGAATCTATCATTGATTACCTCATATACTTCCATATATTTTGCCGGATACGCCTTCTGAACACCATTATGATCTATACCAATAACCAAGTCATTGGCCCCAAAATAGGAGCCCGCTTTATCAGCAGCAACGAAATTGGGATTGAATAAAGCTTCTTGCGATGCGCCTTGAAACCAATCAGAATCTGCAATTTTACCATCGGAAAACACATGATTAATTTTACTTGCTAATCTACTGATATATTTTTGCACTGTAGGTTCTGGAGTAGGTGTCATAGTAGGTTTAGGTTTCTCGGCAATCTTGGTTGCAATGACAGTAGGTTTCGCAGCAATCGAGGGGAGAGGCTCACTTGTCGGGTCAATTTTACTTATTTCAATTTCCGACGTCTTACTAATTTGAGTGGTAGGAGTACTAATTACAACCGTTGATTCAGCCTTGCTGGATTGTGTTTCAACAAGTGAATCTACATTAACATCAGAAGTGCTATTACCTGCACATCCAATACCTATAGCAGTGATTATTAATAATCCAAAACATATATTTATGGACTTATTTTTCTTTTGAAACAAATGAATACTCCTCTCATATTTGTAAGCTTAGTGTTTAGGTGTATAGTGTACCGCGTATCAACTAAGCTAATATAAAATATTTTAGCGATTAAATAAATAGATATGCAGGAATTAAATTGTGAGTTCTAGAATCCATTATGGCTGGATAATCGTATTATTATCCGTTTTGCTCTATCTGTTTGGTGGCACATTAAATCAAGCTTTCGGAGCTTTGATAAATCCTTTAGAGCAAAAATACGGGTGGAGTCATTCGGCAATATTAGCCGCCTATGGAATATCTGCTGTGGCAGGAGCTGTGTTATCTCCATACGTAGGAATGTTAAACGACCGTTATGGTGGTAAGTTTTTACTATTCATCAGCATCATTTCATTCTTGATAGGAGCGATCATCACAGCATTGGCCACTGATGTATGGCACATTTGGATATCATTCGGAATCTTTATGGGGATTACTCATGCCTGCTTAAACATTTCATTAATAACAACAATTTCATATTGGTTTGACAAGCAATTAGGAGTAGCTGTTGGGATCGTTCAAGCGGCCCAAGGATTTGGCCCTGGTATTACTACACTATTCTTGACATCAGTATTACCCATTTTAGGTGTACAAAATACTTTTTGGTTTATAAGCGTGGGAGGAAGTGTAATAATGCTCTTCCTTCTTATTTTTTACAGAAGTACTCCCCAGTCTTCAGGAATGACCCCTTTTGGGTCCAGTGAAGTATTTGGAGAACAATTACCCAGGAACGAGGCAGTAGAAAAAATCCGACAACAAGTACATGCAAAAGCAGTACAAGGTACAGCGGAATTCTGGAAATTAGTGGCTGTACACCATTTAGGGTGCGTGAGTCACGCTGTTATGATGATGCAGTTTATACCCATAGCTGTAACAGCCGGGATATCTTACACCACCGCAGGAATAGCGGCATCAATGTTTTTCACCATTAGTTCTATTACTAGATTTATAACTCCTGCAATTGCTGAAAAATTGGGCGCTAAAAACACTATGTTCGTAATGTTCCTTTGGCAAGCTATACCCATATTCTTCTTAATCTGGTCTGATGCTTCATGGCATTTCTATTTGTTCTCTGTGGTGTGGGGACTTGGATATGGGGGAGAAGGTTCCGCTTTTGCTGTAATCAATCGACAATATTATGGCCGTGGCTCATTTGGAAGATCATATGGATGGCAAATAATGGGAGCCGGGCTTGGGATGGCACTAGGAGGTTACATTGGCGGTCCCCTCTTTGACTTAACCGGGTCGCACACTTTGACTATATGTTTCTCCGGCGCTGCTAGCTTATTAGGAGCTTTGATTATATTCACCATGTCTTCTACGAAACAAATTTTAATCCCTAACTGGGAAGCCAATCTGCCCAAAAATCTGGAAACATAGTATAATCGACCTATATTCGGTAGTTAGGTGTAGCAATGGCCATTGCATCCCGGAATACGAGTCTCATGGACGATATAGGAACAATAGCAGATATTTTATCCGTACATGCTATTGAATCTGACAATATTCGTAAAGTGCCTGACGAAATCATTAATATCCTTGCATCAAAAGGATTCTTTAGAATGAAGCTTCCATCTGAGCTAGGTGGAATAGATTCGGACATATTAACCTATATGGACGTCATTGAAGAAATTAGTAGAATTGATTCATCTATAGGCTGGAACACTATGATCGGTAACAGCAGTATTGGTTGGCCAGGCTCTTTCCTTGATGACAAAGCTATTTCCATAATTTTCAAAGATGGTAAGGTTCCTCTGGCCTCTAGTGTCATGCAACCATCAGGCAAAGCTATTTCAGTAGAGGGCGGATTTTTACTCACCGGTGAATGGGTGTTTTCCAGCGGAATTGATCATAGCGACTGGGTATTAGCAGGATTTACCATACCTACAGAAAAGCCCTTTAATCATAGAATAGCCTGCGTGCCCAAAAACGAATTAAGAGTGCACGATGATTGGAAGGTCATGGGCCTTCAAGGTACTGGAAGTCGTGGCTACTCTGCTTCGAATTTGTTTGTCCCTGCTCACTTCAGCTGGAGCATGACAAACGACAAACCATTAAGAGGTGGGCCTATAAATTATCTTGGCAGGCCTGGATTCGTAACCATGGATCATGCCGCGTTCGCTCTAGGAGTAGGTAAAAGATCCCTAGAAACCATCATTGAAATATCTAAAACTAAAGTTAGAGGTTATAACACAGACCGACTCCATATCGCTGATCGAGACTCATTCAAGAGAGATCTTGGGCTAGCACAAACAAAACTAGCGGCGGCAAGGGCTCTAGTCAAAGAGAGTCATCTGAAAGCCTGGAATTACTGCGAACAAAAACAAATACCTCCTCCAATTTTACAAAGCGAAATGCGCAACGCATGTGTATTTGCTACTGAAACCTCAGAAGAAGTGGCCCAGATGGCATTTAAATATGGCGGAGGAACTGCTTTATACTTGCACAATAACCTCCAAAAATATTTCCGAGACCTAGCAGCATCTGCACAACACATGATGGTTAACGCTTCATCATATGAAAATTATGCTAATTTTCTTTTGGGTGTTGAAGGTGCAGATCCCATGGGACTTCGATCCACATAGTACTGTGCCAGCAAATTTTTAGTTATTTTGGGGAAACTTGAAAATGATGGAAGAACAGACACTTTTAGATAAAGTTAAAGAATTAGCACCAGAGCTCGAAAGAAAATGTGCAGATGCGGATAGTCTGGGCAAATTACCTATGGACGTTGTACAAATACTTAGAGACAACGGACTTTTCACTATGAAGTTAGCATCAGAACTTGGTGGTATTGATGCTGACATCGTTACCTATATGGATGTTATCGAGGAATTAAGTCGCATAGATGGCGCCATTGGATGGAATACAATGATAGGTAACAGCGCTATAGGGAGACCTGGAGCTTTCCTTCCGCAAGTAGCTATCAACACTATATTTAACAACAATGAGATTCCTTTAGCAGCTAGTGTACCCAGCCCCTCAGGCAAAGGGGTCAGAACAAAAGGCGGATTTATACTATCAGGAACTTGGTATTTTTCGAGTGGAATCAATCAAAGCACTTGGGTTTCTGGAGGATTCGTAGTAGAAAATGAGAAACATTCGTCTCCCAGAATTGCGTGCGTGCCAACTTCCAATTTAACGATTCATGATAATTGGAAAGTAATGGGACTCAAAGGCACTGGTAGCTGCAGCTATTCAGCTGAAGAGGTATTTGTATCAGACGATTTTACTTTCCCTATTAATAACGAAGTCCCTCTAAGAGGTGGCCCTATGAATTATCTTGGACGTCCGGGATTTGTTACTATTGATCATGCTGCAGTTGCACTGGGTATCGCAAAAAGAGCTTTAGAAACAATAGTGGAAATATCTAAGCATAAAATGCGTGGATACAATTCTGACCTAAAAGCAGTATCAGAAAGGGGATACTTTAAAAAAGACCTAGGATTCGCTCAGACCAAATTAGCAGCAGCAAGGGCTCTAGTCAAAGAAAGTCACCTCAAAGCATGGGAATACACCACTCAAAAAATGGTACCCCCTCCATTAATACAAAGTGAAATGCGAAATTCTGGGGTATATGCCACAGAAGTTTCTGAGGAAGTGACCCAAATTGCATTCAAATACGGGGGTGGCGGTGCGCTGTACCTTGATAGTAAATTACAGAAATGTTACCGTGATGTGGCAGCGACTGGCCAGCATATGATGGTAAATATGTCATCTTATGAAAATTATGCTAATTTCTTACTACAGGTTGATGGAGCTGACGCAATGGGTGTAAAAAAATAATGCAAACTTCTGACAACAATCAAATCATTATTAACGTTACTAACCGATATACCGATTTAGCAGTTTCTTCTAACGACTGCTGCGGGGAGGAATCAAATGGATATGCGAATAATTCTCCAGAATACCCCAAAGAAGAGCTCGTAACATTAATACCCACTGTAACTGAAGTATCCGCTGGATGTGGCAATCCTTTAACTATTAGTACCATCCGGCCTAATGAAACCGTTGTTGATTTCGGTAGTGGAGGAGGAATTGATTGTTTCCTCGCATCCAAACAAACCGGGCCCAACGGGAAAGTCTACGGAGTAGATATGACGCCAGCTATGATTAATTTAGCTAACAAAAACAAAGAGAAATTGGGAATTCAGAACGTTGAATTTATTGAAAATCAAATTGATCAGACGGGTATTGCCTCCGAATCAGTCGACGTTATACTCTCAAACTGCGTCATAAATCTTGCCCCTGACAAGAGCAACGTGTTTAAAGAAGCATTTCGTATATTGAAAAATCAAGGACGACTCCAAATATGCGATATAGTACTTTCTGGGAATTTACCTGATGAAGCTATCACTGATGACAATTGGTGTCATTGTCTATCAGGGGCTCTACTAAAAGCCGATTACCTAGAATCTATAAGTGATGCGGGGTTCACATCCGTTGAGACCATTTCAGAAAGAGTGTATCAACCAGATTCAGAACATGAATGGATGAAGTCCGTATACAGCATATCTATACTCGCCACTAAATAATCACTTAATCAATTTTTCTGCCCAATCTAAACCCTTTTATGTGATCTGGAACATCAATGTGAGATGGTAAAACAGAGTCAGGAACCGCTTCCCCTATAGACGTCCGAAAAGGAATAACTCCTGCCCAGATGGGAAGATCATAATCTTCGGCATCATCTACGGGTGCTCCTGATCTAACTTTCACAGATCCTTCCTCGATAGGCATTCCAAGTATCATGGTGGCTCTAATCTCTTGAGGCTTCACTGGACGCAGCGTTTCCCATCTGCCAGGTATCAAATTGTCTACAAAATCTTTTAATGCTTCTTCTTTTCTACTATCAGAGATTAATTCAGCGATTCCAAACAATGTTACTGACCTGTAATTAGCCGAATGATGTAGCCCACTCCTGGCCAACACCAATCCATCAAATTGGAATATATTAATTGCCACTGGAGTAGATTCTGCAGACTTAAGAAATCTGCTAGCGGATGAACCGTGCCAATAAATCCAATTCTCTTTTCGCCACTGAAATGTAGGTGTTATGTAAGGTTGTGAATCTATAGTGTAAGAAACATGGCACATAGGTGTGCTATCTATGATCTCATAAGCCGTTTCTCTATCATAAATTCCCCGTGAAGGATTTCTGATTACCCTTGTTTTCCTAGTTTTCCGTAGATTGTCATCATTCATACGTACTTCCCGCTCCAATAGTTCGCGAATTCTACCTAAGAGATATACTGATGTCTATCCCAGACTTTCAATTTTCAAATTATTATGTTTGTAGTAGTATGCATTCAATAATTTGTTAATCTTTCGGAGCAAAACAACATGAATCAATTAGGAAAGTATTTCCCTTTCCCTGAATTAATTAATGACGTCGCTGCTCGATTTGTGGCCCTTGGCGTGCTCAGTATGTCGGTAACTGCACTTTTGCTTGTGCTAATTGAAACATACCTGGCGTACATACCCATCACGATGTTGTTATGCGGATTTGCAGCACGAGTAGGTTTCGGACCAAAGTTCAGTCCATTGGCACTAATCGTCACAAAAGTAATAGTACCGAACACATCATTTAATGAAAAATTTGTGCCCGGCCCTCCTAAAAGGTTTGCTCAAATGATAGGTTTAATAACTTCCGCTATCATTTTGATTAGCCTCGCATTGGGTTTTTCTATAATATCAGCAACATTCCTCGTGATATTATCTGTATTTGCATTTCTGGAATCAGCACTAGGTTACTGTTTCGGTTGCAAGATATTTAAAACATTAATTAACCTAGGACTGATCCCAGAGTCTACCTGCGAATTATGTGCAAATTACAATTATTAAAAAGTACCAGCCCGTTCCGATTACTTCTTTATAATGACCAAGCCGATATGAATCGAATACGCAGATATTGCTATATATGTTAATCCCCAGTAAGCACTGATTATTTCCCATGAACTAGTATCATTCATAGCAACCACGCCGGCTACAGCACTGATAGCAAACAATATTGCAATTATTAACGAAAAGATTTTATTGAATTCTCCTCGAGTCGAAAGCCCCAAAGCAAAGAACATTATGCCAATAGCTCCTACCAATCCTCCCATAGTTTGTACTCCACCGAGCATAGCAGAGATATCGGAATCGCCTCCAACCCAAGCAAAAGCCTGGAGTGCTCCTATTGCTAAAACAATACTAATGATATTGAATAAGAACAGCGTTGATCCCAATCCTGTAAACCCATCTCCTACTCCATCAGCTTTGCACATTCCGTGTACTACTCTTAGTCCATGGTATGCACACACTAATGCTACTGGTATCACCAACAATATGAGTCTTTCATATGCCAAAGCATTTGCAGCGGCATTTGCGCGGCCACCGAAGTCCGCAGGAGAAAGTCCCGCTCCAGTTGAAAACAGCATTTCGCTTAATATGTATATTAGCGTTGCAAGTGCGGGCCCGATAATGAGGCATAAACCTCCAACCTTATTAGGTGTATATGAATCCATAGTTACCTCCCTTAGAAGTGTAATTTTAAAATATCAAAACTATTATCTCGTTCAATTGTTACTTAGTAAACGAAAATAGCAACATATTTAAAGAAATATTACGAAAACTCACTCAAATATTATGTAAACTTACGAACAGCATAATACATATTACGAGTTAAGATGCTCATGGTTCTTTAGACGCATATTACTCGTGCAGTATTCCCAAGATCTCCGCATCAGTCGAGATACAGTAAACCGTTTATAAGTAGTGATTGATGAGGTTACTTGGAATATCATTTGAAATTTACCAATTACAGGAGGGACCTGTACATCTAATAGTAAGCAAACTGGACAATATAGGAAATTTATACGGAGGTATCAGAAACAAGCTATCTGAATTGCGCGTAGTTTAGTTGAAATAAAGCATTGCAAATGCAATTTCACCTAGATTACCATTGAACAAACATCGGCATAATTACATGAGTATAGCCGTCATCTTCAAGCGGTTTAAAAACCCCTGGGCTAGATGCAGTGGTAGTCTCAAGCACTAGATTGCCTTTATCCAGTACCGCTAATACATCCATTAAATAACGACTGTTGAAAGCAATTTTAGATTCTTCCCCTTCTAGTGATTCAGCATCGACAACATCTTCGTTATCACCCACTTCTTCGGATCTAGCAGATATCAAAGCTTTCCCATTATCTTCTTCTTCTTCTGTAGGAGGGATTAATTGCATTCTGACTATATTGCTACCATCCCTAGCAAATATTGAAGCTGAACGGACAGCTCTCTGGAGAGCATTAGTATCGAAAGTAGATTTCGTTGAATATTCTTCAGGCAATAACTGCTGGTAATTCGGGAAATTACCTTGCAGTAGTTGTGACACTATTTCAATATCACCACTCCTGAATAATATTTGCCCCCTAGTGGGCGTCATGACCACTTCAATTTCTTGAGAGTCATCAGATATCAATCTATTAAGCTCATTCATAGTTCTGGCAGGTATTATAACCTCTATGTTTCCATCTATTGGTTCGGTCAATTTATCTTTTTGTACAGCAAGCCTAAACCCGTCAGCAGCAGCCAAACTGAAATCGTCCCCTTCAAGTTTTAACTCTACACCTGTCAGAACCGGACGAGATTCTTCAGTGGCAGCTGCGAATGCAACTCTCGAAATTGCTTTCTTTAATACGCCTGCATTTATTACTGCTCTAATACCATCTAACACAGTTGGGATTGGAGGAAATTCTTCTGCATCTATACCATTTATAGTCGCTTTCGATCTTCCACTCGAAATACTTAATATCCCATTACCTTCTGGCAAAGAAACATCGATTTTGTCACCTTCCAACGTATTTACGAATTCTGTAAGAATTCGTGCAGGCAAGGTTATGGCTCCTTCATCTTCAATTGAAGCACCTATCCAAGTAGTAATCGCAATCTCCAAGTTAGTAGCAGATAATTTTAGCCTGGACTGATCTGTACTAATTAGCACATTTTGAGTCACTGGCAACGTAGATCTGGTGGCAACCGCTCTGCCTACTACAGCTAGGCCTTTACTTAAATTTTCTTGCAAGCATGATAGTCTCATCAAATCAACCTTATGAATAGAATAACTGTACTCTAAAGAATATTATGTCAGCCTGTGTTTTGAAAGACAAGCATCACTTTTCATGTATAAACCGAATAAATATATGCTTTTATTTTGTTTGATATAATCTCCGGACGGAGGGAATATGACGGACTTATTATTTCACAAAGACTCTTACCTTCAATCTTCCAGTGCTACAGTAGTAAAAATTGTGGAAGATAACGGCATAATACTGGATAAAACAGTATTTTACCCCGGAGGAGGGGGACAACCACACGATCTGGGCATCCTTTCTTTCGAATCGAAAATCGCAAACGTTATCAAAGTACAAAATGTCAAAGGAGAAATTATTCATTGGATAGAAAATGATCCTGGTATTACTGTAGGTCAATCAGTAATAGCAGAGATAGATTGGAACAGAAGGTATACCCTGATGAGAACGCACACGGCATTGCATATACTATGCGGAGTCGTATGGCGAGACCATAAAGCACAAGTCACTGGTGGAGATATGCAACCAGGGACTGCTCGAATGGATTTTGAATTTGACAATATGACAGCTGAATTTTCTGAACAGATAGAAGAAGCTATTAACCTAGAAGTAAATGATAATAAGCCCATTATAATAAATTTCCTTACGCGACAAGAAGCGAACCAAGTTCCAGATCTGATAAGAACAAAAATCAACTTGCTCCCTGAAGGAATCTCTGAAATACGCACGATCGACATCAGTGGGCTCGATCTTCAAGCGGACGGAGGCACCCATGTCAAAACCACATCTGAAGTAGGATTCATAAAGGTCACCGGGCATGAAAGCAAAGGAAGAATCAATAAAAGATTACGAATCGCTTTGGACCAAGCTTAAGATAAACCAATGTCAAACACTTATCAAAATACATGCTTAGTAGGTATAGACATCGGTGGAACCTTCACCGATATAATCCTGCTACAAAATGAAGGTATCACAGTTACTAAAGTCCCTTCGACTCCGTTAGATCCATCTCAGGCGGTGATTAATGGATTGAAGGAATTGAATATCACTTCAGGAGAATTTGTGCATGGGACGACTATTGCGACTAATGCACTACTAGAGAAAACTGGTGCGCTGACAGCTCTCATAACTACCAAGGGATTCGAAGACGTGCTAGAAATTGGGAGACAAAGCAGACCAGATTTATATGACTTTAATGTACAAAAGCCCGAACCATTAGCAAATCAGAACATGAGATACGGGCTTACCGAAAGAACTGATAGCAATGGAATCATTATTGAAGATCTAGATAACGACTTGTTGGAGCAAATAATATCCCAAATCAAAGATAGTGCAGCGGAATCTGTGGCAGTAAGTCTATTATTTTCTTTTCTGAATCCTGCTCATGAACAATTGATACTAGAAAAATTAAAATCGCAGATCCCTTTGATTTACGCCTCAATATCAAGTGAGATCGTGCCTGAATTTCGTGAATATGAAAGAACTAGCACAGTAGTCATAAATTCATATGTGGGTCCGAAAGTTTCACAATACATGGACAACCTCACTAGTAAAGTCGAACATCCAATCAGAGTGATGCAATCCTCTGGAGGAAGCATAACCTCCCAATTAGCCTCTAAAGAGCCGGTCCGAACAATACTCAGTGGTCCCGCAGGAGGAGTAGTTGGAGCTTACAGGACTGCCAAACAAGCTGGTATTGACCAAATTATATCTATAGATATGGGAGGCACATCAACTGACGTATCTATATGCCCCAACCGTATTCAAGAAACCACTCAAGCCAACATATCAGGATATCCCATAAGTATTCCTATGATAGAAATACATACAGTCGGCGCTGGAGGTGGTTCAATAGCAGCGATAAATGCGGGAGGTTCATTATCGGTGGGGCCTTCATCCGCTGGATCCGATCCTGGGCCAGCTTGCTATGGACTTGGCAATGATATAACTGTGACTGATGCAAACCTTATCTTGGGAAGAATCCAACCAGACTTTTTCCTAGGGGGAACAATTCAACTAGACGTCGAAAAGGCCCGAGATTCCATCACCAGATTAGCCACAGAAATAAATTCATCTGAAACCGATGCAGCATTAGGAATAATAAAAGTGGTCAATGCCAACATGGAGCGAGCCATTCGTTCGATCTCATTAGAACGAGGGCATGATCCGAGGGACTTCGCCCTTTTACCTTTTGGAGGAGCAGGAGCTCTACATGCATGTGAACTGTCTAACGAGATAGGTATATCTACAGTGTTCATTCCTCCTTATCCAGGAGTACTATCTGCATTAGGCGTCGCTATAGCAGATATATCTAAAGATTACTCTAGAACTGTAATGATTACTCCAGGACATCAAATGCTGGAGCAACTAGAAACAGAATATAACGGCATGGAAAGTAATGCACGTTCAGACTTTAAATCTGAAAGTCTCAATACCGCCAATCTTATATTCAACCGTTATATAGATATAAGATATGTAGGCCAGTCTTACGAACTGCTAATCCCATTCCCTGCATCCAACATTAAAGACAGCGAAGAGTTACAAAGCTTAATAACAACTGATTTCGAAACAGCTCACCAGCAACGTTTTGGTTACTGTGATACATCACAAAACATTGAAGTAGTGAATGTAAGATTAAAAGCAGTACTGCCAAGTACAACACAAATACCTGAGGCTAATTCACCAAAGGCTTCCATTGATAGTAAGCCTATAGATAAGAGGCCTATATATTTTCAAACTACCAGCCTAATGACCCCTGTGTATAACCGTCAGAATATCCAAGTGAACCAAAAAATAAAGGGGCCTGCTTTGATAACCCAATTCGACACTAGCATACCTGTATTCCCTGGTTGGGTCGCACAGAAAGACCAACTGAACAACTTAATTCTTAAGTCAATATAGCATCACTTTGTGTTCTCTTTAACGACCCTAATAGTTGACCTTTCATAACCTCTGCTTCAGAATGAATCTGAAAACCATATGAAGGCTATAGCATGGCAGTAGATCCAATAAGTTTAGAGGTAATAAAGAACCTATTAATCTCCATCGCGGATGAAATGGGAGTTACTTTACAGCGAACCTCGTATTCTCCAAACATCAAAGAACGCAAAGATTTTTCCTGCGCCGTTTTCGATCAAACAGGCCAAATGGTTGCCCAAGCAGCTCACCAGCCTGTCCACTTAGGAGCCATGCCTGCTTCCGTAGAGGCAGCATTACAAAAATTCGGTACTGCACTCGAATCCGACGACATAATCATTCTTAATGATCCTTACATGGGAGGCACCCATTTACCAGATATCACTATGTTAGCTCCTGTATTTCAGGAAAACTCATTAATAGGGTATATTGCAAATAGGGGCCACCATGCTGATGTAGGAGGAATGACACCAGGGTCATTACCTCTCTCTACTGAGCTCTATCAAGAAGGCTTGATAATTCCACCTATAAAATTGGGGCATAAGGGTTCTATCAACAACGAAATAGTAGATCTTATTTGCAGGAATTCTAGAACCCCTGATGAACGAAGAGGTGATTTGTCAGCACAAATAGCTTCAATAAAGATAGGAGCAAGAAGATTAGAAGACATCACCACAAAGTATGGCATAAATAGTATTGCTGAACATATGGAAGCAATACTTGAATATTCAGAAATAATCACACGTAAGACCATCGACAATATACCGGATGGTACATACCGAGCTGAAGATTTCATGGACGATGATGGGCTAACAGAAGACCCTGTCAAAATACAGGTTACGGTAACAATACAAGATGACCAAATTCATATAGATTTCACTGGCACTGACAAAGAAAGGCCTGGATGTATAAATGCACCTAAAGCCGTTACTACTTCAGCATGCTTATACGTGATCAGATGCATAGTAGGAGAAGCCGCACCAGCAAACCAAGGTTGTTTAAGACCGATAACTATCACTCTACCTGAAGGTACGGTGACCAACCCTCTTCCACAAAGAGGGGTAGCGGGGGGAAATGTCGAAACTTCCCAAAGAATAACTGACATATTATTAGCAGCATTTGCTAAAGCATTACCAGAATTAATTCCAGCATCAAGTCAAGGAACTATGAATAACATACTCATAGGAGGCCATCACCATCACGACCATACCCCTTTTGTCTACTATGAAACAATTGCAGGAGGCATGGGAGGAACCCCTACAAAATCAGGTGAATCCGCAATCCATAGTCATATGACTAATACGATGAATACGCCCATAGAAGCATTAGAATTTGCTTTCCCCTTAAGAATTAAGCAATATGCAATCCGTAAAGGTTCAGGAGGAACAGGGCTAAATTCCGGAGGCGATGGCGTCATTAGAGACTATGAATTTTTATCTCCAGCAAGAGTCACAATACTGTCTGAACGTCGTCAAAACCCACCACCAGGAGCCTTAGGAGGCGGAGATGGCCAAACAGGACAAAACATCCTTTACCGATCAGGATTTGAATCATTTAAGCTTAAAGGCAAAGAAACATTAGATGTAGCGCCCGGAGATATTATAAGCATTCAGACACCAGGGGGAGGAGCCTGGGGAAAACCTGAATAACATTTTCAGAATATTTGAGACCCATTCCCAAATACCCTTTAAAAATAGTATAATACCCATACAAATTAATTAAAGAAGGGATATTTAAATGGCTACTAAATTCGTGCGATGCAACGCGATCTTATCTTACGCTCTAGACAAAGAAGGAAAAATTTGCAAACGGGTGATAACCGCTGAAGATGAAGAAGGAGTAATAAAAGCTATGATAGAACATGTATCTGACTGTCAAAACATAGATGGAAGTGAACTTACAGAAAATATCAGAGCTTGTATCAAGACCCACTAATATCTATAATGTGCTGAATAAACCATTTAAAAGGGGGAAGAAATGGCTATTCAATTCGCTCGATGCAACGCAATGTTGTCGTTAGCTCTAGACAGTCAAGGGAGACCATGCCGATACGTGGCAAAATCTGAAACTGATGATGGAGTCATAGCAGATATGGTTAACCACATATCAACTGAACATGATATAGATGGAGATGATCACGTCGCGAACATCAAAGCCTGTATCAGAACCCACTAGAACTTTCAGAAGGTACATAAGAGGATGACAATAGTCATCCTCTTAAATTTTTAACTATTCGCCATCATCAAAACTGACAATAATGATGGCATTAGAAACCAATGTTCCATCTGTACCATCTTCGTTAAGGACTTCAAGCCCGCCATGCACCACATTAATGTGGCCAGTTCCGTGTGGTAGTGTAGCCAACACCGCAGCTCCATCAACTGCTTCTGGTTTAGGAGAACCAATAGTTACGTCAACTCTCATATCATCCGCTGTCTTTCCTAAAAGTCTTTGAAATCCCAAACTGCTATGATGCAATGCATCAAACACAGCTCTCTTAGCAGTATTTGTATAATCTAATCCATGAACATCTACTCCCATACCCATTTCTGTAACACATTTAACTAAAGCCATCTAAATTAACCCTCTTTATTTGATTTTTGTATTTTATATAAGATAATCGGGATTAATCAAATAAATTAACAAAATACAACATGACCAATTTAATACTTAAGTTTCAAAAAAGATATATCGGATATATGGTGCTAATCATTTTTATGATCAACATCAGTGGTTTAAGTTGTAGCCAAAGCGATCATGAAAAATCCCAAAATGAACTAATTATATTTGCTGCTTCATCATTGATGGATCCTTATACTCAAATATCTAACTCATTCATGAAAAAATATCCTCACATTGAAGTCAAAATCAATTATGCAGGTAGCCAAAAATTAATGACACAGATCTCTCATGGCGCGAAATCCGACATATATGCCTCTGCTGATATCTCTCAAATTCAAACACTCCAAGAATTAGGCCTAGTCCATAGCGACCCCATTTTTTTCGCAAGTAACAAACTATCAATGATCGTAAACAATCGCCGCATTGGTGAAATACAGCAATTGAATGACCTAGCAAAGCCTAATATCAAAATTGTCTTAGCTCACTCTTCTGTACCGATAGGAGCTTATAGTCAAAAATTAATTGCTAATATTGCCAACACATCGGATATTTCAATCAACAATTTCGAAAACCTCATTTATAACAATGTCGTATCTTATGAGGACAGTGTAAAATCAGTCGTGATGAAAACTGTGCTAGGAGAAGCTGACGTTGGAATAGTTTACGCATCCGATGCAAAGCTCAAACATGTAGTGAAAGATACATATCAAATAAAGATCCCTGAAACCATTAATGTGATGGCAGAATACTTTGCTGCAAGCATACATCCAAGTTCAAATCTAACAGATAATTTTCTATCTTTTCTGCAAACCGAACCAGCACGGGAAATATTACGCCAGCATGGATTTGAAACAGAATGATTAAAGGAAAAGCCATACAACAAAATCCTGCAAAGCCGAGCCATGCGCTTGGTGCTCTTATAATTATTGTGTACGTTTTTTTCATCGGACTACCATTATTGGCATTAATTATTAAAACAGCATCGTCAGGTTCCCTTCTGAATGTACTATTTTCATCAACCACATTACAGGCAATCAAACTTTCAATTATCACGAGCCTGATAAGCATAATTATCATCGTTATAATTGGCACTCCTGTAGCTTATATAATATCTAGGTCAGACTCAAAAATACTAAAAATATTAGATATATTCATCGAATTACCAATCATTCTTCCCCCTATAGTAGCTGGCGTCGCTATGTTAATGGCGTTCGGCAGACAAGGTATACTTGGTGGCACTCTAGAACAATTAGGAATTACAATTCCATTTACGACTACAGCCGTAATTTTTGCTCAAATTTTTGTATCGGCGCCATTTTACATCCGCTCTGCAAGAATATCTTTTGGAGCCATTGATAAAGATCTGGAAGATCTTTCTAGAACATTAGGTAAATCTCCCTGGCATACTTTTTGGAACATAACCATACCTTTGACTTGGACAGGACTAACTACTGGCATAGCTCTTTCCTGGGCTAGAAGTTTATCAGAATTCGGAGCGACCCTAATGTTTGCCGGAAACATGATTGGGGAGACTCAAACAATGCCACTTGGCATAATGACCGCCATGGAAACGGACTTGAACACAGCCTTAAATTTATCTCTAGTATTGCTAATGATATCGGTGATAATTCTTCTTGGAATCCATTTTCTATCGTCCAAGTTTTCTAGAACGAGGGTGTAAATTATGAATAGTGTGCATGCCTATTTGGAATATTCAAATGATAACTTCAATTTATGTGTCGATATTCATATGAATGGCAAAGATAGTCTTATATTATATGGGCCTTCTGGATCAGGGAAGACCACAATCCTTAAATTACTACTGGGTTTATTACATCCATCTCAGGGTAGTATCAGAATAGGTGAGCAGGTATTATTAGATACCAATTCCCACATATCGCAACCAGCTCATCAACGTAAGATAGGGTATGTACCTCAAGATTATAAATTATTTCCTCACCTCTCTGTGATGAAGAATTTAACTTATGGGATGCCAAGGCCTTTAACATATGACCACGCAGATTTTTTGAATTTGATAACAGATACATTAAACATCACTAACTTAGAGGAACGTAATGTGTTAAGCCTATCTGGAGGTGAAATGCAACGGGTTGCAATTGCTAGAGCCCTTGCAATAAAACCTAATCTACTCTTGCTAGATGAACCTTCTAGTTCATTAGACTTGGAACTTAGGATGTCAGTCAGAAATTTAATTAAGCAGTTACATGAAGAATTCAAAATACCGACCATTATAGTGACCCATGATCAACAAGAAGCATTAGCATTGGGAACTCAAATGCATGTCTTGCAAAACGGGGAAATTATCGAATCAGGTGAGCCTAACCAAGTATTGGGCCAACCTGAAAAAATACCAACTGCCTCTTCAATAGATATAGAAAATATTTTCGAAGCGACAGTAACCTCGCGAGACGCAACCAACGGTATCACTGTGTGTCAGTATCATGACCTTAATGTAGAAATACCACTGTACGACATAGCTATTGGAGATAATATAAACATTGGCATCAAAGCCTCAGACATAATCGTAGCCACTGAAAAACCGAGTAATATATCCGCAAGGAATGTATTCGAAGTGAAAGTCACTAAAATATATAACGGTCGTTCCGGCATTATGCTCGAATGCTACGCTGGAGCTAGTCACTTTAGCGTACAAATCACAAAATCAGCTCTGGATGAATTAGCTATATTGGAGGGGCAAACATTATATTTATTGTTCAAAGCATCTTCTTGTTTCATGCTTAAACCTTAGCCTAGTCCGGGATATTTTCCGAAATCAAGAAATAAATCTATCCTTGCTCTTAGTGACTCTTGTTCACGTTCACTTAAAAGCCCTTCAAATCGTTTGCAAACATCATCATTGTTCAGTTTAATCTTCAATGCCTCAATATCATTCAGTAAATCGTTAGGAATATCCTCACCTTGAAAATCCCAAATCACGGTCCTTATTTTGATATCTTCATGAAAAGTTAATCCTTGATCGATACCCCATAACTTATCATTGTTATCGATTATAATGTGATCAGCTTTCCTATCAGTGTTGTTTGCAACTAAATCGAAACATGCTATCTTCCGAAGCTCATCATGATGTCTTTCATCCACTTGGTAATAATTCTTGGTTGGATCATGTTCTATATATATTTGGACCGAGCCAATTCCATATTTTCCTTCTCTGATAATTGTCTCCGGTACAATATTCCATCCCAATAGATCATCTAGTACGTAAGATGCGTATTCTCGTTTATATAGCGTTCCTGAAGGGAAATCCCATAAAGGCGCCTCACCATCTCTAGGCTTATATATTCCGAAAAGGTTTTCATCACCAAGAACAAATTCAGACAGGAAAGTATAGTTTGATCCCTTTGCAGTTAGAGCACAAGAGACCATATCTCCTGATATAAGAACTTCTGTTTTCAGCCTCGCCATACCAATTTTATGCTTATGTCATCACAATTTAGAATGACCATTCGATTTGGGGCAAAAATGGCTATCTGGATCTATTGGATTATGACATAAAGGGCAAATTGGTCTCCCTGATTCACAAATTTCTATACCTGCCTTAGCAAGCTGTACTGCTTGGCTTCCTGACAAATAAAAACTTAATGAAGATGTGTCATCTATAGTTTCGCCTTCTTCCCTACATTCCACATAAAAAGTATCTGAATCTTTATCAAAATTCACAGATAGTTGCCGACATTTGAATTCTGTTGGCTGGTAATCAGATGCTAATAAACATTCCCTGAATCCAGTGTTATCTTTTCTATCAGGATTGTCCCCACACAAGTCTTCAAAATATTTTGATAATTCAAATAACTGCTCTTTCTCCAGCCACACCAATCCGGTATAACTTTCAACAAAGAGTGATAACCGAAAAGTTCGGTTCCCTGGTTCACCAAATGTTTCTGGAGTTATATTATCCAGAGATCCAAACTGGTATCTGATTTCTCTATTTTCCATCAATATTCCTCTTAATTTTTAGAATCTGATAGCTTCATAATTCATTCTATGGTCATATCCATAAGATCATGTGCTACTACTATAGGACCCTTGTATATTTGGCTCGCTTCTTCTATCAATAAGTTCTCTTTACTATGATAATCCGTACTAATATGAGTGATTACCAACTGGCCTACTCCTGCTTCAGCGGCAACTACTCCTGCGTCATAAGCACTTGAATGCTTGACCATCTTAAGTCGACTTGAATCTTGTTTCAATCCATAAGCTTCATGTATCAAAACATCTGCTTTATCTGCAGCTCGGATAGTATTTTCTGTAAACTCTGTATCGCCAGAAAAAACTACTGATTCATCTCCACATTCGATTCTCCATCCCACAGCCCCCTTAATATGTTTAGCAGGATGGCATTTGATAGACATATCATCTACGTTAAAAACGTCAAGTTCCATAACTGAGTTCCACTTCATAGTTACTAACTTATTTTTTCGTGTCACTCCTGTTTCGTCTATTAAGAACTCTTTATCCATTCCTTTGAAAAATTTTTGCACATCTCTCAATGCTACATCTGACCCATAAACATTCAATGAATTCTCTACCCCGGAAACATTACGATGAGATTCCAAATATTCTAATCCTCTCGAATGATCATGGTGAGAATGACTTAATAACAAGTGATTAATACTGTTAAGATCTAACCCTGACTTATGTCCATTTACCAGGGCAGAGTTACCTGATGATGCATCCAAAAGTATCCTGCTATCACCAAATTCTACATAAATACAGGTATGGTATCTCTGGATACTACCTCCGGACCCGGTGCCTAAAAAAACTAATCTCACTATAAGACCTCAGTAACCCATACGTTTACTAAGAGCTAATGCAGATGACTCAGGATTTTTTGCTAGACCTACTGCTCCTGTTACACAAATGGCCTCGGGTGAGCAGTCAATTACCATTCCTATGTTATCGATATTGATACCGCCTATAGCCACCAAAGGTTTACCAGATACTTTTCTTGCAGATTTCAAACGGTCTATTCCTTGGGGTTCTCTGTCTATTTGCTTAGTATTAGTACTGAACATAGGCCCAAAAGCCACATGGTCTATCTCCAATAATTGAGATTCCTCTAATTGTTCTAATTCTCTGTTTGATCTACCAATATGCTGGTCGATATTCAATACTGCTCGTGACGCTTCTACAGTTAAATCCGTCTGTCCTACATGTAATCCAAAACTGCCAACTGCTCTTGCTATATCCGCATGATCATTAACAATTAATACAGCTTCAGTATTTTCACATAATTCTTGAATTTTATAAGCTAATTCTAAAATAACTCCTTTGTCAGAAAGCTTGTCTCGCAACTGTAGTATTTTAGCTCCTCCTCTTACGGCAGCCTCTGCAATCAAGAATGGATCTCTACCATTGGTTATTTCAGGGTCAATAATCACATATAGCCCTTTGAATTTACTCAATTGTTTGGAGCGTAAGTGTTGACCTTCCAGAGTTATGATTCTACTTACGACTTCAAGTAAGTCTTGATGTGCAGGATCCTTATTTACTATAGGGGACATGTATAGAGCTAAATCAAGCAAATCAAAAGTATCCTTATTTGAGGATTCTACTTGTTCTAGATTCTGCAGAGCGTTAGACAATATCACGCTCTCATTCACATAGTCTGGCTTATCAGCAATCAGGCCATACATTTTCTGCAGTAGATTAGTAATATTTTCTTGATACATCCGTTATCAACTAATTTGTATTGTTTTTGCCTTGACGTATTCGGTTGATATGATTGTTAACCGAAGCAGGATTAGAATTGTCTACATCTGACAAAGTTTCTTTACTAGGTAGCCAATTTAAATTGTCCACATGAGATTTAAATGAGAATCTGGAAACTAACTTCCTGATATCTGTATGTGAGCAGCTTTTACAAGTCAAAGATTCTTCTTTTGACCAAGGAAAAATCAAATACTCATTTGTTTTCCCGCACCCTTCACAATAATATTCGTAAATTGGCATCTCATTCTCCCTCTAGAACCATTGTATCATTATCAATCGATCCTCCATATCTCGAAGCATTTAATTTACAATCATGTGAGGTATAATAATGGCGTATCATTTTTAAATAGAAGGTTATTATGCAAATCCCTTTTGATACCAATACCTCTTCATCACAGAATCTCCTCATCCTAATAGATGGACACGCAATCATTCATCGAGCATTTCGAGGGATCAGCGCACAAGGGAACAATTTAACCGTATCTACCACAGGAGAAGATGTTACTGGAGTATATGGATTCTTAAACATCTTTCTTAGAGCCATCAGTGACAGGAATCCTAGCCACTGCATAATTACATTTGATACCCCCAAACCTACTTTTAGACATATAGCTTTCCCTGATTACAAAGCTCAACGAGCAGAAACCCCTCAAGAACTTAAACATCAATTTGATAGAGTGCGTCAAATGATGGAAACATTTGCTGTCCCTACTTTTTCTCTAGACGGATATGAAGCAGACGACCTCATAGGCACCATTAGTGCTCAAGCTGAAGAACATGGCTTGGAAACGATTATACTCACTGGAGACCGAGATACTTTTCAATTGATATCGCCTTATACCAAAGTAGATTTGGGATCAAATGCAAGGGATCGGAAACTATACGGTGAACCCGAACTTATAGCACGTTATGGAGGACTGACAGCAGAACAACAACCTGACTTCAAAGCACTCTTAGGAGACAGTTCTGACAATATACCAGGTGTTCCTAGAGTCGGAGAGAAGAGAGCTATAACTTTATTGAATTCATATGCGAATTTAGAAGGGATATATGAAAACCTAGAATCAGTTCATCCTCCCAGTGTCAAAACCTCCTTATCAGAAAGCAAATCAATAGCTTTTAATAATAGAGACCTAATGACAATCCAAAGAGAAGTTCCTATATCAGTTGATTTTGAGGCAGCCCTGTTTGGTGGTTATAACATGGACGAGGTAATCACATTACTAAAAGAGTTAGAATTCAACAGCATAATTAGTAGAATCCCAGGAGCTCGACAGGAAATATCCGAGGTCCCATCCATTTCAAAACCCAGCCCTAATAATCGAACATCCTATACTTGCGTAGATAATCAAGAAAAAATTACAGATATGTTGATATCTCTTCAAAAAGCAGACAAGATAGCATTTGACACTGAGACGAGTGATTTGAACCCTATGATTGCACATCTAGTAGGCATCAGTTTTTCAATCAATCCAGGTACGGCTTGGTATGTACCTGTTGGGCATTCGAGTGGCACTCAACTATCTTTAGAATACGTGATTGAACAAGTCAAGCCTATATTTCAAAATCCATACAAAGAGATATGTGCACATAATGCTAACTATGATCTTATGATCTTATCCAAGTATGGCATCAACGTGACCAATCTTACTTTTGACACCATGGTGGGAGCCCATATACTTGGAAATTCCTCACTAGGTCTTAAGAATTTAAGCCAAAACCTTTTGGGAATTGATATGCAACCAATAACTGAGTTAATCGGTACAGGTAAAAAACAAATATCATTCAACGAAGTTTCTATTGAAGACGCATATCCTTACGCTGCTGCTGACGCAGATTGCACATTGCAATTATGGCAGCGTTTCCAACCAGAAATAGATAACTCTTTCGCGAAAAGCATCATGACCAGCATAGAAATGCCGCTGATACCCGTAATCATAGAAATGCAGAGAAATGGCATCACCCTAGAAAAAGAGGATCTTCAAAGCATGTCCTCGGAATTACAGTCAGACATGGAAATTTTATACGAAAGCATAACATCACACGCAGGACACGCCTTAAATATCAACTCTCCTAGCCAACTCAGTGAAGTATTGTTCAATGAACTGGATTTACCCAAAACGAAGAAAACGAAAACAGGATATTCCACCGACGCGAACTCATTGGAATTCCTGAAAAATACACATCCAATCATAGAACAAATTCTTAATTACCGAGAATTATCAAAGTTAAAATCAACCTATGTGGATGCCTTGCCTAATATGATCAATCCCCATACTTCCAGAGTGCATACAAGCTATAATCAGACCGGATCTATCACTGGTAGAATTTCTTCGAGTGAGCCAAATCTTCAAAACATCCCAGTAAGAACCGAAAGAGGGAGGAAAGTCCGCAATGCATTCGTTGCACCGACTCATGATTCTCTGTTGTTTGCAGCTGACTATTCGCAAATTGAATTACGAGTGTTAGCCCACCTCTCTCAGGATCCTGGATTACTATCCGCATTCCATAATGGAGAAGATATCCATTCATCCACAGCTTCACTGATGTTCGATGTCGATATTAACGAAGTTGACTCTGAAATGAGACGTATCGCCAAAGTCCTCAACTTTGGAGTTATATACGGACTTTCCGCGCATGGAATCACCCAACAAACAGGATTTTCTCGAGAAGAAGGTAATAATTTCATTAAAACTTATTTTTCTAAATACCCAGGAATCCAAAATTACCTAGATGAAATCAAAAATTTTGCCAGGGAAAACGGCTATGTTGAGACTCTGATGGGAAGAAGAAGATACGTACCAGATATACATGCATCAAACTTTAATATCAGAAGTGCTGCGGAACGGATTTCTATTAATATGCCCATACAAGGTACCGCAGCGGATATCATGAAGTTAGCTATGATAAACGTATATAATAGTCTCGAAAGTACAACTCTGGAATCAAAAATCCTAATGCAAGTGCACGATGAACTCGTATTTGAAGTACCCACTGAAGAACTTGAACCACTTAAGTCTATAGTAGTCACAGAAATGCCTAATGCTATGGATTTGGACGTAGAACTAAAAGTAGAAACAAAACAGGGACCAAGTTGGGGAGATATGAAGTAAAAATGAAATCTATACGTAGCCTTATATTCGTTCCTGGCAACAGGGTAAATATGTTAGAAAAAGCTCTAACTTTTGATGCAGATATTATCATGGTTGACCTTGAAGACTCTGTACCTACAGCACAAAAACTTTCTGCTATCCCAATCGCCCAAGAGTGGGCTAACAAACTAACCCAAGCTGGCAAGACAGTAATGATTAGATTGAATGCCTTAGATACAGGACTGACAAAGAATGAAATAAATCACATGGCCTCGAATTCTATATTAGGATTCAGTGTAGGGAAGATTTCTAGCGCAAATGATGTGAAAACTATAGATATAATGCTGAGTGAGATAGAAAATAAAAAAAATCTGCCTTCCCGTTCTTTAAAATTCATAGCATGGATTGAAAGTGCGAAAGCAATCATGAATCTACAAGAGATTTCTACTGCTAGTACCAGAACCATAGCACTCGCCTTTGGAGCGGAAGATTTAACAAACGACATGGAAATCACCAGAACTGAACTAGGGGCAGAAATAGCTGTACCTAGGGCTATGGTTCCAATCGCAGCCAAGGCAGTCAATTTACCTGCACTTGACAGTCCGTTCGTAAGCTTTAATGATTATGACGCTCTCACAAATGACGCCAATAATGCGAAATCCATTGGTTATACTGGTAAGTTTGCAATTCACCCGAATCAGATCGAAACAATTAACAAGATTTTTTCCCCATCCGTTCAAGAAATAGAATATGCTCAGAAAGTTATGACAGCATGGGAACAAGCCGAATCCCAAGGAGAAGGTTCCATCGCACTAGATGGGAAAATGATAGATGTACCAGTAGTAAAACGTGCGCAGAATGTTCTCATAGCCGCAGGATTACTCGAAGATAAATTCACGTTATAGATACATATATACAAGGTACTGTAGTGAAAACAGATAAAATCATACTTAGTGAAATGGAATTTTATGGCTATCACGGAGTAAACCAAGAAGAAAAGATACAAGGCCAAAAATTCGTTGTAGATCTGGAAATCAATTGTAGTCTGTTGTTACCAGGGCAAACAGATGATCTAAATGATACCGTTAATTATTCTCAAGTATATAAATTAATTAAAAGCATAGTAGAAGGTCCATCTCAAAATCTGATCGAGAGTGTAGCGGAAAACATAGCTTACAGGATTCTGAGTGAAACCAGTGCTGATGAAGTAACAGTTAAAGTATCTAAACTACAACCTCCTATCAAAGGTTCGCAAATTAAGTCAGCAGCAGCTCAGATAACTAGAACAATCTCTAATTACTCTTAACCTTAAGCAGGATTCGATAATATATTTTGTTAGCAAAAAAAATAGCACCTAGCATCCCTTTTTACTATGGCTGGGTAGTGCTATTATCAGTCGGAACTTCTGCCATTGTTAGAAACGCTGCTGCTAGTTTGATGATAGGAGTATTTATCGCATCGATGAATACCGAACTAGGCTGGAGTAGAACGTTGATCGCAGGAGCTGCAAGTGTAGGAGGCCTAGCCGCATCAATTGCATCGGTCCCTGCAGGATGGATTGTAGATAAATATAAAACTCAAATAGTATTATCGATTAGTGTACTACTACTAGGTATAGCAACAATTTCTTTGAGTTGGGTTACCACACCTCTGGCTTTCTACATAGCCTACGGACTAGGTAGAGTCCTATTTAATAGTACATTTCAGATCGGATCTTCAGTCTGTATATCAAGATGGTTCGTCAAATATAGAGGTAGAGCGACAGGACTACTATTCTCTTTTCATTCTATAGGAATGCTAGCTTTCCCTTTACTTGCTTGGACAATCATACAATGGTACGACTGGAGATCTGCATGGTTAGTTATCGGGATACTAGTGCTAACCTTATCACTCCCTTTCACATTACTATTTGTAGAGCACCGACCGGAAGATCTTGGCTTGCTTCCAGATGGTGATTCATCTGATACTCACAATAATGATCCTGAGGAAAGTTTTGTTGAAGAAGTAAGTTGGACATTGGGACAAGCAGCAAAGACGAAAGTACTATGGATATTAGCAGCATCCGGAGGAATCCTATTCTTACTTCAATCAGGGATGAATGTGCACCAAGCTGCATTGATCACTGACAAAGGACTCGCTCCTTGGGTGGCAATAATGGGCGTCTCCTGTAACGCCATATTCACCGGAATAGGAAGCATAATTTGGGGCAGAATCCTAGAATTTATGCCAGCAAAATATGCCTATTCTTTAGACGCAATAACACTCGGATTAGTTTTAGGATTATTTACTCTCATCCAAGGCCCAATATCAGTATTCGTATTATCGTCCCTATTTGGATTCGCCATAGCAGGTATTTTATGCATCCCTCCTGTAACGTACGCTAACTACTTCGGGAGGAACAATTTGGGTAAAATTAGA
The DNA here is from genome assembly GCA_002339805.1 of Dehalococcoidia bacterium UBA2588. Classification (GTDB taxonomy): domain Bacteria; phylum Chloroflexota; class Dehalococcoidia; order Lucifugimonadales; family UBA3495; genus UBA2588. Next base: position 76,960 of record DDKW01000033.1, read on the forward strand.
GGAGTAACAGAGCCTTTTATTTCCTTAGGGCAAGCAATTGGAGCGTTAACCTCGGGCATAATATTTGACGTCTATCATTCGTATGATGTAGCACTTCTAAGTTACTGCGTCTTAGGATTGATTGCAGGCGTCTCTTTCTTAGTAATAAAAAAACCTGCATATCAACCCTAAACACACTCTAGGTTACTTTTAGACTAGAACTCCAAAGCCCGATTTGGTGCAAATTTCCAGTCTATTCCCATCTAGATCTTCGAAATAATAAGCTCTCTGGCCATCATTTCTAGTTTGTATATCAGTCAATGCCGCAACACCTTTCTCTTCGAAATATGCCCTTGAAGCCTCTATATCGTCAACTTCGAACGCAGTATGGTGTGATGGAGCCGATGGAGCGTCAGCGTGTTCAATAATATGAATCATCGCACCGCTAGGTAACTGCAACCAATACAAATGATCACTATCAACCATCTTGGGTATTTGACCGAGCCCTAACACTTCTGTATACCATTTAAGGGCTGCATCTTTATCTTTAACACAATAAGTACTGTGATTTATGGCTTTAAGCCTAATATTGTCATCCATGTCCAAGTTCCTCCTCATTCTACATTGAATTCCTTTAATATATGCGACTTCCCGTAAAAAGAAAAGAGCCCTTCTTAAAAGGGCTCTTTTACTAAACTATTTTTAATAGCTTCTTATTGACCAGTTCCGCCAGTTGCCTCACCACTTGTTGCGGCTTCCGCTGCTGCGGCTTCTGCTTCAGCCTCTGCTGCTGCTGCTGCTGCCGTTGCTCCTGCTGCATCTGCGGCATCTGCTGCCGCTAATGCCGCTTCTTGAGCTGCTGCATCATTAGGGTTAGCTTCTGCTGCTGCCTGTAACTCTTCTGCCTGAGTCTGAGCTTGATCTGCTGCTGCCTGAGCCTGATCAGCGGCTTCTGCTGATGCCTCGGCTTCGGCTACCGCTTCTGCAGTTGCTGCCGTCTCTGCAGCAGCGGCTATATCAGCAGCTGCATTTGCTGCTGCTGCGTCACCACCAACTGCCGTTGTTGGAGCAGGTAAATCACCTGCAGGTGCTGCACCAGTATCTAATGGAGCTGGCACTTCTGGCATTTCTGGCATTTCTGGAGCCAGGCCTTCACCGGTTCCGGCTGCCATGAATTCAAATATCTCCCCAACTGAATCTATCATAGCGACCAGTTCAGCTGTAGGTGCTGCATCAGTAGCAGCTATTGCCGTTTCCACAGCCGGCATTTCAGCAAAGTCAGTTGGTGCTGGAGCACCCTCAACAGCAGGTTCAATTAACCCTGCTCCTGCTGACTCTAGAGCTGCTTCTTTCTGCTCAGCTCCCAAGTCTGATACTTGGTCACCGCTCATAACTTCTACCATACTACCCATCATTTCAGCGGGTAA
>DDKW01000047.1:0-11804 GCA_002339805.1 Dehalococcoidia bacterium UBA2588
CATAGTGGTGATAGTAAATACAGACACGGCTATAGGTCCTAAGCCTACTGTAAACATATGGTGGCTCCAAACCGCCCAACCCATCAACCCAATAGCTATCCCAGAAAATACTATAAACGGGTATCCAAATAAGGGTTTTTTAGCAAAAGCGGGTAGCACATCAGAGATTATTCCCATTGGAGGTAATATTAATATGTACACCTCAGGATGGCCAAAAATCCAGAATAGATGCTGCCATAAGATAGGATCTCCTCCAGCAGAAGGAACGAAAAACAAAGTTCCAAATAATCGATCCATGGTTAATTCAATTAGACCAACTGCTATAACAGGTATTGCAAACGCCAGTAATATTTGAACCACAAATGACATCCATATAAACACCGGCATTCTCATCAATGACATTCCCGGAGCTCGCAGATTCACAATAGTAACTATGAAGTTTAGTCCAGCTACAGCTGATGATACCGCTGCTAACATTAAACCAATAGACCAAAATTCCATTCCTTGGTTAGAACTATAAGGTTGCTCACTTAGCGGCGCATAAGCAAACCACCCTCCATCTGGCACTGAACCCACAACAAACCCAAAATTCATGAATAATACGCTAGCCAAGAAGGTCCAATAACTAAAGGCATTCAACCTAGGGAAGGCTACATCTCTAGCTCCAATTGCTAACGGTATAATGTAATTAAAGAATGCAGCGTTTAAAGGCATTATGGCGAAAAACACCATTGTTGTTCCATGCATTGTAAACATTTGGTTGTACACATCTGGAGAAACTAACTGCCCTCCAGGCTGCGCCAATTGCATCCGCATAATTCCGGCTTCAATACCCGCGACCAAGAACATAATAAAAGCAGTGACAAAATAAAGAATGCCTATCCTTTTATGATCTACAGTTGTTATCCAACTCCAAATCATAGAAAACATGCTTCCTTCAGATTGGTTTGTTGCAATAGTTGCCATTAAATCTAATATACTCCTGACTTTATTTTAGGCTTTGCAAATATTCTACTAGCGCTTCAATTTCAGAATCCGTGAGACTGGCATTGCCGTCATCCGTCTGATAAATCTGAGCTAATTTAGACATATAGTTACCATATTTTAATTCATCGGGATTTGTGATCCACGCTTTAAGATTTTCTGAATTCCTGTCGTAAATACCTGCAGCAAAAAGATTCCTAGTTGCAAGGTCAGTTAAATTCGGACCAGGTGCTATTGCGGACCCACTTAGGAAGCCATTCACTCTAGCCTGAACCAAAGCATCGGAGTCCGCCCCTGCTGCGCTATGGCATGTAATGCATTGCCCTTTCCCAGCGAATATTTGCTGTCCAAGCTTAGCTTCATCCGATAGTTCCGGAGCTTCCCCATAACCAGCAACCCATTCTAAGTATTCCTGTTCCGATACTGCTTTCACGCCGAATTTCATTTGGGCATGCTGAGTTCCACAGTATTCAGCGCATTGTCCATAATAATATCCTTCTTCATCAGCCATAAACCATAAAGGATTCTCTCTTGTTGGAACCATGTCTTGTTTTCCTGCTAATTTAGGAACCCAGAAACTATGTATTACGTCATCGCTAGATAAACTCAAAGATATTGGCCTACCAACTGGAATTTTTAATTCATTAGCCGTAGTAATGCTTTTTCCATTAGCTGCATCTGGATAATTAAATTCAAACCACCATTGGTGTCCTGTAGCTACTACCACCAAAGGATCACTATCAGCTGGAGGCTTCTCAAGATCCCACAAAACCTGAACAGACCAAATGCCCAAGCCTAAAATCAAGATTGTTGGGATTATGGTCCACGCAACTTCTAAAGTGGTATTTCCATGAGTTTGTTTTGGTAGAGGATTGCCAGGCTTGTGTCTAAATTTAATTGCGGCATAAACGAGGACGAATTCAACAATCACAAAGACTATTGCCATCACCCAAATTAATACATCGAAAAGAAACCCTTGCATTTCTGCGACTGGACCTTTCGGGTCAAACGTGCTCTGGTTACCATCGTATGAACACCCCAAAAGCAATAACAAAGACATTGTTAATAATGATATTAAGAAAAATTTGTTCCGGATGATCATCTTGTTTGTCGGTGATAAATTATAAATACTTTTCATGTTTAAAGTGATTATTTTTTCTCTTACTGTACCGTGGCATCGACATTGAACACTATCATAGTGCATATCTAGTGTCAACGGAATCCATTAATTAATTTTTATTATCCTATCATTGTATTATTATTGCTCTTATCTATCAAATCAATGAATCTACCATGAAGGAACAAAAAAGAACCATTAAATACAACAGTGAATACAAATACTGATGCCTAGCCTTTATTAATGACTGCGTTTTCTTCAATTGCCAAGCAAAATACAAGAAAACCACTCCTAACACTACAGCACTAATTAAATAAACTATTCCCGTTACGCCAGTAAAGGCAAAAACCACTGTCAAAGATACCACGATTACAGTGTATAAAAAGATACTAAGCACAGTGTAATCAATAGGAGCTACCACAGATAACATTGGGATTTTAACTTTTTCGTAATCTTTTTCAATCATCAATGACAGTGCCCAAAAATGTGCAGGGGTCCAGAAAAATACTATCGAGAACAGAAACAATGCCGAAAGATCAAATGATCCTGTAATTGCTACCCAACCAACCACTGGAGGAATTGCTCCAGGAGCTCCTCCAATTACAATATTTTGAGGAGTGCTACGTTTCAACCACATCGTGTAAATGACAACATAAAACAAGGTGGCGCCTAACGTTAAAACGGCAGCTAGCCAATTGACCCACAGTAATAGCACCACCATCGATATCACATTTAAAGTAACCCCAAACACTACTGCTGCAAGACCTGATATTCTTTTAGCTGCGACAGGCCTATCGCTTGTTCGAGCCATTAACAGATCAATATCTCGATCCCAATAATGGTTTAATGCACTCGCCCCTCCAGAAGCGGTTGCTCCTCCTAGCCAGACGGCCAGCATTAACCATAGATCAGGAACTCCGTTCTGAGCCAGAAACATTCCTCCACTCGCAGTAATTAGCAGAAGAAACATTATTGGAGGTTTTGTAAGCTCCAAATAATCAGATAGTACTTGTTTAATATTGAATTTACGTATGCCTCTTGAATCCATAACTACTATGCGGAAATACGCCTACATAGAATAAGTTGCGCAGCGTACCATACTGTTGCACCCCAAACCACTGATGCCATAGCAACATGTGTTGCTGTTAGGTAGATAGGAAAGCGCAACATGATCATCAAAGCTCCCACAGCTATCTGAATAATAAAAACTAGAGCCACTAACATTGCAATCTTCCTAACATCACCTGGGAAGCTTTTGTTTTTAATAGCAAAATGTACCACATAGATAACAAACAATCCCAAAACCAATACAGCCCATCTGTGACCCATATGAATGGACGCTAAAAACCCGCTATTCCCGCACAAAGGCCAAGATAGACATGCTGCCAATGCCCCATTAGCGGTGACCAATGATCCGCTGATTAAAACAAAATACATTACAGGAACAGACAAAATAGTCAGCACCACAATTTTCCGAGACAGTGCAAATGAATTAGCATTCACAAGCCGATATTTGTACATTAAAGTGGCTTGAGTGATTATTAAAGCAAAAAACAACTCCCCTGTAGACAAATGTACGGCAACTATTGCAGGCGGTAGTTCATTTAAAACAGTAATCGCTCCTAGGCCACCCTGTATTAATAGCAATACAACAGTAACCAAGCTTATCCATAGCAAAGCTTTGTCTTTCCTCATCCATAGCACGACCAAGGCGAAATTCACCAAAACTAGTGGTCCAACTATAATCGAAGCGATAAATCTATGAAGGTATTCAATAATGGCATGATATTCGAACGGGGGCAGAACTTTCCCGTAACATAAAGGCCAATCCGGGCACCCTAATCCTGAGCCGGTAGTCCTAACTATTCCGCCAACTGTTATTAATACCAACACAGACAAAGCCGTGATTATCATCAAATTTGATGTTATTTTTATTCTCTTGTCGGTCACTTGTCACTACACCTATTTATACGAGTATCTGCTAATCAAAGCAGTTTATGTTATATTTAATATTATCATGAATCCCGTTGTACAGGTCACTGATTTAAATAAGTCCTACGGCAAATTCCTAGCCGTTAATGATGTTTCTTTTAGCGTTCGTGAAGGCGAAATATTCGGAATATTAGGACCTAATGGAGCGGGCAAAACGACCACATTAGAAATCATAGAAGGACTAACATCTTACCAATCAGGATCCGTTACGATTCGCGGTATGGATTTAAAAAAAGATTCCAAGTCTATTAAAAGCATCCTTGGTATACAACTGCAATCATCAGCATATTTTGATTACCTCACCCTAAAAGAGATATTGACCTTATTTGGATCCATGTATAAAAATTCCAGAAACGCTCGGGAGTTATTGGAAGAAGTGGGGTTAGGAGAAAAAACTCAGAGCCGATTAAAGCAACTATCTGGAGGAGAAACTCACAAGTTTACACTTGCTGCTGCTTTAATAAATAATCCGCAAATTTTGATTTTAGACGAGCCCACAACCGCTTTAGATCCTAATTCTCGCCGAGAAGTTTGGAGCATGATTCAAGCCATTAACAAAAAAGGAACCACAGTGCTCATAACCACACATTACATGGAAGAAGCCAATACATTGTGTGACAAAATAGCCATAATGAATCATGGCAAAATCATAACTATTGATAGCCCAGACAACCTCAAACAGTCACTAAATTCGACCAATTCGATGACAATAACTACACTTGAGAATTTAAATAACAATAAACTGAAACATATAGAAAAAATAGATCCCAATTATGAGCAAATAGAACCCTGCAAATACAAAATGCAAATAGGAACTGAGCCTGGAAACTTCAGCACCATATTAAAAATGCTATCTAACAACGACATCGAACCCATTAGTTTAGAAATATCTGAACCCACCTTAGAAGATGTCTTTATTAATTTTACCCAAAATTAGAATTATGACTCAATTATTTATCAGCAATTTAAAAATAATGTACCGAAATCGCCAAACAGCTTTTTGGGCTTTGTTTTTTCCATTATTATTGGTCACAGTTTTCGGCCTATTTAACATGACTGAATACAGCAAGTCCAAAATAGGAATCTTAAATTCCTCAGAAGATGAATTGGCGACTCAATTAATAGATTCTCTCGGTAACATCAAAGGATGGAGCATATCTTCGCAAACGGACTCAAAATCGCTGGAGACCGACCTTGAAACCGGATCCTTAGAGTACGGAATTTACATTCCAGAGAATTTTTCTCTAGAAAATCCTTTTGTTACCGTGCAATACGCTTCACCAAATGATACAGAGCATCAAGTAATAGCAGCTACGACAAGAGATACTATACAACAATTAACAAACCCGAATTACGTGGTGACCACAATCGGCGACAGTATCAACAAAGAACCAGCAAATTATTTTGATACTGTTCTATTGGGAATTATTGGCCTTGCAATAACTGTAAACTCTGTGATTTCTATAACCATACAATTGAGCACATATAGAAATCAAAATATCCTTAAACGCCTTCTCGCGACTCCTTTACCAATCTGGAAGTTCTTCTTCTGTGAAATACTTTCTCATTTGGTGCTAGTCCTAGTCCAAACAAGCGTCATATTAATAGTTGGCTGCTTCATTTTTGGAGCAAATATCTACGGAAATATATTGTACATATATGTGATTGTTATTATTGGAACAATAGTATTCATAAACATAGGATTTATCCTGTCCTCCTGGGCAAACTCTCCAGCAGCTGGATCTGGCTTAGGTAACGCGGTTATATTCCCAATGATTTTTCTGTCTGGAACGTTTTTCCCCGTCGAATACCTCCCTTGGCCACTGCCGTTATTATCTGCGATAATACCCTTAACACCTATGCTAGAAGCACTAAGAGAAGTAGCTCTCAGCCAGATGTCATTAATAGCTATTTGGCCCTCAATTGCTGTTTTGTTAGTATGGATTTTATTAACCGGGGTAATAGCCACGCGTGTATTTAAATTCAATTAATCTTAAATACGTAAGCCTTACGTTTATATTGTGTTTTATAGTAGCGTGTTCAAATCTTAATCAAGAACAAAATTCCAATGTTATCAACGGTAAAGTAATGTCAGTGGTGGCAAAATCAATATCTGAGGTCGATTCATTTGAAGTTAAATCCTCTGCAGGAACAATTTACCGTTTTGAAACCAACGGCTTTATTGGATTCACCCCATCTCACATTAAAGAGCACCAAATAACAGGGGAACCCGTAACTGTAACTTTTATTCGTGAGGGCAGTCTTCTTGTAGCAACAGAAATCACTGATTAATTTACAACAGACTCTATAGCTTCTATTACTTCCTCGCTGGTAACAAAAATCTCAAATTTGTCCGCAAGTCTTCCCTCTGCATCAACCACAAATAACCAAGGCTCTGTCACTAATCCCCATTCTGACACTGCATCTACTTGCTGGCCGCTAAAGCGTCCTTGTTCTACCAAATCATTAGGATTCGCAAAAACCTCTACATGAATAAAATCAACTCGATCTGTGTATCTGTTTTTTACTGTGGACACCATATCTACAATTGGGCCACACACTTGACTGACACACAAAGCAGGAGTTGCAAAAACAATCACTGATGGCTTCCCGTTCGTAACAGCTTCATCAATCGACAAACGATATAAATCTACATCAGGATCTGGATCAGTAGATATAAATTTTAAGTCCGCTTCATTATCAGCTGTCAAAGTTACGCTTTTAGGCACACGCTCACCTATGGATGTAATAGAAGAATATTCATTAACAACAATTGCGGCTTTGCTCCATGTGCTTTCATCTTCGTAAACAAAAGAACCGACTATTTCCCAATAGTTCGGATTCTCTTGAGTGCCAGCACCCGATACATCGAAGAAAATGTCTGTTACATACAACCCTTTGCCAGCCACCCCTGGAATACTCATCCAATAAGCTGTGGACGTATCTTTAATTACTCCTTCATTTTCATTAGGAGGATAAAAAATTGCTTCTACTAAAACTTGATCTACAACAATACTTTCTCCTTCAAAGTCAAACAAAGAAAAACCGATTCTATTGTCCCCTACAGTCACATCAGAAGTTGTGGCCACTACCATGTTAGTATTTTGGGATTTTTGAACAGGAGATGGTGTTCCGCTGCATGCCAAGTTTAAGAAAACAATAAAACCAAGCGCGCAAATTAAAAGTCGTTTATTCAAATTAAGAACCCTGTGCAATCATTTCATGTACAGATTCTTCCAGTTCAATGTTGCGTACAATCTCTATCATTTTATCTAATTTTTCCGTAGGCCAATCCATGTTTTCAAACAATGGCTGCACACGATCACATTCTGTTTTGAAGTCCCATTCCAGCTCAGTTCCCTGGTATTCGCCTTTATATTCCGTGCCGTCAAACAAAGTAATAGTTATTCTTGGAGAAAATGCTAGTCTATCTTTGTGCCCTTCAATAGTGACTTTTTCCATCAATTTAAGCACCTGTTCTTCTTTTAAATCACTGGCCACTTCTGGATCTACTCTCTCTTTTAGCGGAGGATAATATCCATTCAAACAAGTGTACGCCGCAAAATAATGCGTGCTACCAATCCCAGGAGATGTTCGAGCGCTACTTGGGAAAGCAGGAGAGGGATACGTTGTCTCAAGCCAGTTCATATCGACATGAATACTGGAAATCCGATCAAACTCTATAACATGCTCTTTCCTGATGTCCGTCATTAATTCAATTACTGGATTATTGTATCCTGCTGTAGGATATATCTTAGGAGTAATATGAAGTAACTCCCAGTTACTGCCCAAACCTTCTACAATTGAGTTTAAGTTAACTTGTTTGGGTCCAGCAAAAACATAAGAAAGTTCTCCAGTGTTGTTGCCAACAAAAGCGTTATAAAACCCTGCATCACCTTCTAAGGATGTTTCGGATCCTTTAACGTCTTCTTGCGAAAGCAACGCAGCCATAATTCCAGTTCTCGTAGCAACAGGCTCATGAAACATCATCTCCCTTCCTCCTGAACGAGGCCCTTCATTTGTTCCTCCTGTAAAAGTGCATGCCAAAGCCATACATGTAACCAATTGATCTTCTGTAAGATTCAAAAGCATTCCGGTGGCAATAGCAGACGCAATAGTGCCATACACAGCACTGGATCTGAAACCTCTAGCTTGTGTAGAAGGAATAAAATCACTACCTATACGTGCTTGAATCTCATAAGCTGCTGCCATCGCAACTAGTAATTCTTTGCCTGTGCTGTTCTCCAACTCAGCACTTGATAAAGCAGCAGGAATAACACAAGGACCAGGGTGCAATAGCATTCGATAGGAGTCTGACTGATTTGTTGCATGCATTAACTTACTATTCACAAAAGCAGCACCAGATCTAGTGGATTTAGAACCATCAAAAAGAATAGTGGAGCCTTCACTCTGTGGCTCCTCTCGTTTAATTAACTGTATAGCATTCTTTCCGTGTTCTGTACCTGCCCCAATAATTGAAACCACCATTGCATGTAACAAAGAAGCCTTCAATTTATCTACAACTTCATCTGGCAGTTGCTCATAACGTAAATTTTTGGCAAACCGACTGAAAACCCTAGTTAAAGAATCTGCCATCTTGTCTCTCCTCTTCTTTAGATTTCTTTGATCAATTTATTAAAAATAAACCGGATTATTCCTAATATTAAAACTGCAATAAGTATATATACAAAAATATTCAATTCCCATGGTCTACCCGCCATACCCAATGCGATGCCTGCAGCAGGAGGATGCTCAGTGTCTGTCAAACCCATAGCCAATATTGTCAACCCGACCGCTCCAGCCATAACCAAAATATCTCCGTAAGCAAAAGTAATTATGACTAATTCATAATTTATAAACACCAGTGCCAAAATTGAGCCAACAATCAAACCACAAGAATGCCCGCCAATAATAGCCCTTAATCTTCCTGATGAAGCTTGAGGATGGAGAAATGCTGTAACCACGGTGGAACCTAATCCAGCTACTAATGCAGCATTTGCGACGGAGTCTATGAACAGTAACACAACCAACATGGCAAAAACGGCTAAAACTGATTGCGCTAAATAGCGTCCCCAGTGCCCTCTGATATTCGGATTAGCTATATGAAATGAACCCATTATTACCTTTCAACAGACAATCTTCTAAACGCTCAGGCCTTTTTCTGTAAACACTGACCTAGCCACTCGTATCGCTGATCTAGTCCCAAAATAACCGCCGTATAGCATTACTTGAATGAATACCTCTAAAATTTCTACAGGCTTCATGCCTAATTCAAGCGCTCCTTCTATTCGTCTTCTAACTTGCCTGTCATACACCCCTACAGCTGATAATGCTGCTAAGCTACACATAGCCCGTTCTTTTGAGCTCAGATGAGGCCTTGTATATATCGCACCCCAGTGATATTCATTTACTAGTCGTTCAATCTCAATCTCTGCGTCACTAGCATTAGCGTCCAAATAAGCATCGATATCCTGATAATGCTCTTCATGCTTTGCTATACCTTCTTGGTAAAGCTGCTCTACTGATTTTGATATGTCATAATCAAAAGTAGCTTCAAAATCAACACTGTTTGCTTCAAATATATCTCTTGTAAGCAAGAGAGCATTCTCAACCTGCGGTATCCCCACATAAAAAGTCAATTGGATGAACACCTCTACAATTTGAGCAGGAGTCAATCCTACTGTTAAGCCTCTTTCAATATGTCGCCTTAACAGAAGCATTTGCCCATTAGCCATTAAAACCGAAATAGTACATATGCTCCTTTCTTTTAAATCAAGACCAGGACGGGTCCATATTTTTCCAAAAAGACACTCATCTATAATACGGCGAAGATCTGGAGCTAATTGATCTGTTCCAGGAATCGAATTATGACCTTGGTTATTGCCTGCCAATTTGGCTCGCATTTCTTGACCCACCTGATATCTATGTTCTAACGAATCCACTTTATCTCCTCAATCAATATGCTTAGAATTGTACATACCATTGTATCAATTAAATATTACAATCCAACTATGTATTCTTGATAATTTGCTCAGAAAACCAGGATATTTTTTCTAAAGTTTGAGATAAGTCTGTACTCCTCATATCAAATATAATATGAGACACACCTAAATCAGTATATTCTTGTATATCCATCAAAATTTCTTCGTCAGTCCCTGCAAATTTCCGTCTAGGGCCCTCATTAGAGGCATCGTACAAAGGGGCTTTCATCGCAATATCGAGTTCTTCTGGATCTCTTCCAACTGATTCCGAATATTCTCTTAAATAGGAGAGCTCAGATGAAATTTGATTTGGATGGAGCGGAGCAGCAGGAATCGCTCCTACAGGATGCCAACCATCGCCCAAATTGACAGCTCTTCTAATGGCAGCCTTGCTTTGTCCACCAACCCAAATTTTTGGATGTGGTTTCTGTAAAGGTTTCGGGAGAAAATGAATGTTTGAAAATTTATAATAATCTCCTTCATAATCGGGAGATTCTGATGTCCACAATTCCTTAAATATCTTAAGGTACTCATTAGTTACCTTGCCTCTTTCTTTAAAAGGAGGAGAGGCCATCACTTCAAATTCCTCTTCCATCCATCCAACTCCAACCCCCAAAATTAATCTCCCATTAGAAAGTAAATCCATCGTAGCTAAAATTTTTGCTGTCAAGACTGGATTCCTGTACGGGACAATCATCACACTAGGGACAATTTTTATGTTTGTTGTAATGGCTGATAAATACGTAAGCAGGGTCAATTGTTCCAAATACTCTCCCGTGTCTCCACCAGGAAATTCCCCGCCTACTGTATACGGATATGGAGAATCTATAGTTTTAGGCACAATTATGTGATCCCCAACAACCATACAATCAAATTCCGCAGCATCTCCTGCTTTAGCGATCTCAGCTAACGGCCCTGGCCTGGCTGTAGGCCCATGATTTGGCAAATAAAATCCGAACTTCATACTATCCCTCACATATACAAATATTCTTGTCCACAATCTGATAATATAGAATATATCAATAGGAGGTGCAACATGGAACAGTTAACATTAGCGGAGGCTGAAAAAGCCTTACAAGCAGCTAAAGCTAAAGCAGAAGAAATGGGAGTGAAACTAGCAATCTCAGTGGTAGACGCACGAGGTGACTTAAAGTGCATGGTATGGATGGACGGCGCTCCTTGGAGATGTCCAGTATTCTCTAGAGGTAAAGCACGAGCATCTGTATGTTACGGAGCATCAAGTGCAGATTTAACCGAACGATTGAACACTCCAATTATGCAAGCAATCATGATTAAAGAGGGTGGAGAAATCATTCCAGGCCAAGGAGCTCTCCCTATATTTAAAAATGGTCAATTAGTCGGAGCTATAGGCGGAAGTGGCGGATCATCACAAGAAGATGAAGATGCCGTAAGAGCCGGAGTAGAAACTTTTAATTAAATCAAAATTGCCGGAGGGTGGCGCCTCCGGCATTAAATTTCATGAATTTTTATTTCCAATTTATAACTTTACTCATTTTTATTTTAGCAACGGTAGGATGTACTTCACCATCAAACGAAGTTTATTCAGTTCCTAGCGTCGATTATAAAGTTCCCACCGCATACGCAAATAAACCAACAAATGAAGGCCCGCAGGTTGTATTGCCCAAAGATGGCCTACCCCATGATGCGCCTGTTGAATGGTGGTATTTCAATGGGCATGTCTCAGATACTCAAGGAAATGAATTTAGCTA
>DDKW01000047.1:12156-13217 GCA_002339805.1 Dehalococcoidia bacterium UBA2588
TTTCAGACCCAACAAGATCTAGATGGCTCTTACCCTCAGCTATTTCATGTTAGCTGGCACGACCATCAAGCAGGAACAGTATTCCATTCAGAAAAATCATTTCAGCAGTATGATGATCTTCCAGAAAATTATATTGACTTCCGTGTTGCTGCATGGCAAATGAAAGAAACCAAAGACAAATTTGTCTTATATTTCGATGTTCAAGATTATTCTGTTGAATTGAATTTGAGCAAGAGTAAGAAACCTATCATGCATGATGGGACAGGTTTTGTAGACATGAAAGAAGCCGGACAAACTTATTACTACACCTATTCTTCATTGGACGCATATGGGCACATAACTAATATAGACACTCAAACAAAAATCACTGGCACTTCATGGATGGACCATCAATGGGGAGATTTTCTAGAAAATCTCGAAATCGGGTGGGATTGGTTTAGTATTCATCTAGATAATGGCCACGAATTAATGATCGCCTATGTTAGGAACACAAGTACCAACGAGTTCATAACATCTTACGGGACCTACATAGACCTTGATGGCAACTCTCAGCACTTACGTTCTGAGACTTTCACATTGGAAGCTATGCAGGACTGGCAAAGCCCCATAACTCTATCCAATTATCCCGTTAAATGGAAGCTTGGCATTCCCGTTTTAGACCTCACATTAAGTATTTCAGCAGTTACCGAAGATTCCGAGTTTTCTCCCGATTCAGAATTAGTGTTTTCATACTGGGAAGGAAGTACAAAAATCAGCGGCACAATCGAAAGCAAACCGATTTCCGGATATGGTTTTATGGAATTGGTCGGGTACTAGAATCCCTCTTTTATTTTGTATCCCAAGTGCAATCATTGCTTCATCAAAAACAAATCAGAACCGCCCCTTTTGGCACATTTTTAAAAATGTGTTATGTTCTGCACCATTGAATGGTTGTGCACTAGGATAAACGCCCATAACTGTTTAGAATTTAAAAAGGATATAAATATGGAAAAAGAAATACTTGTGTTAGCAAAATTTAAATCGGGAGACGGAACGTTTGAAAAATTCATGGGATGGATGCA
>DDKW01000047.1:13541-34715 GCA_002339805.1 Dehalococcoidia bacterium UBA2588
GATGCAATCTGATGAAGGAATGGGAGTAAGGAAAAGTATCGCTCATGTTGAGAAAACAATTCCTGCAGTAGCTCCAGATAAAAGTTACATTATGTTTAAACTCTCTGTTCACAACGAGGAAGGTTTGAAAGAATTATCATCCGGTAATAATCCAGTAGCAAAACCTATTTGGGATGAATGCATTGAAAGCATCCAATTGTGGGACCTAAGTTCAATTAATATTTAATTTTGTACTTAACTTAAAATGGTTTGGGGCATCCAGCCACCGAGTTCTCTAGTATTGATTCAGCATGTCACCCCAAAGTATCATTAATTTAATATCCACAGGAGCTTCGATTGGAACAATCACAAAACCGGCGAACAACCTTATATGAGGATCATACAGAATTAAAGGCACGCATGGGAGAATTTGGTGGCTGGGACATGCCCATCCAATATTCCGGAATATTATCCGAGGTTGATGCCGTCCGCAAGCATTGTGGGATTTTTGACGTATCGCATATGGGGAGAGTATATGTGTCTGGACCTGATTCTCACATGTTTATGAATATGCTTGTAACCAGCCCAGTCCTAAATATGGACATACTCCAAGCACGATACGGCTTGATTTGCAATGGGAACGGAGGGGTGATTGATGACACGATCTATTACAAAACAGGCAAAAACGACTACCTAATCATTCCAAATGCAGGAAACCGAATTCCGGTCATTACCTGGATGAGGGCGACCAATGCAAAATTCTTCAATAATTCTGTAACAATTACTGACAAAACTGAGGAAACCACAATGTTAGCCATCCAGGGCCCATTATCAGAATCTGTATTGTCCCCATTAATTAATCTAAAATCCCACACTACTTTATCCGAATTGAAGTTTTTTAGGGCAGCAAACGGAGATATTTCTGGCAAGCCAGTATTCCTCGGAAGAACCGGTTATACAGGAGAAGACGGGTTTGAACTCATCATCGACAATTCTCAAGCTCAGACATTATGGGATTCCTTAATGTCAAATAACGTTGTCCCTTGTGGATTAGGCGCCCGTGATGTCCTTAGGCTAGAAGCTGCTCTACCTCTTTATGGACATGAACTAGACATCGATACTAGTCCGGTGGAAGCAGGTCTCAACAGATTTATCAAAAAGAAAACGTCTTTCATCGGCTCTGAAACAATTCACCAGCAATTGAAAGATGGCACAGATAAAATCTTAATTGGTGTCTCTTGTATGGGCAAAAGCGCCCCCAGGCAAGGCTACCCTATCCTACAAAATGGGCAAACCATCGGTACGATCACTTCTGGAAGTTATTCTCCAAGCTTAAATATTAGTATAGCGCTGGGATATGTTTCCACTGTACAATATATAGAAGGAACTAATTTAGAGTTAGATATCAGGGGGAAAATAATCCCTGCTAACCTAGTGAACACTCCATTCTACAAGCGAGGTAACTAAATTGAATCCAGCTGACAGATACTACACTAAAGAACACGAATGGATCAAAATAGAAGAGCCTGGCATCGGCATTATTGGCATCACTGATCATGCACAATGCGAACTCGGGGATGTTGTCTACGTAGAACTTCCAGACAATGGGACAACAATAACATCCATGGAAAAGATGGGGGAAATTGAATCCGTTAAAGCAGTGTCTGACCTGTTCTCTCCAGTAACCGCTGAAGTATTAGAACAAAACGAAGAGATACTAACCTCCCCAGAAAAAGTCAATGAAGATCCTTTCGGATCCGGATGGCTTGTAAAAGTGAAGCTAACAAATGAATCAGAGCTTGAAAACCTAATGACTTCAGATGCTTACACATCCTTAACATCTTAAAACTCACCATACGCTAGGAGAAATACTAAGTTGGACAACGCCGTTCCATTCCAGTCTCACTACATACCCAACACCTTGGAAGAGCAGCATTTTATGTTAAATAAACTAAATGCTCCAGACATAGATTCTTTGTTTTCAGATATTCCAGAAAAATACCGAAATCCCTCCCTAAACCTGCCAAGTCCATTATCCGAGATGCAAATCATGCAGGAATTAGGATCTCTAGCGGCTCAAAACAGAACATTATCGAGTGGTCCTTCATTTTTAGGGGCCGGATCCTATCATCACTTTATTCCCGCGGCAATAAAGCCCCTCATAACCCGAGGTGAATTTTTAACCGCATACACCCCGTATCAACCCGAAGTTAGTCAAGGAACCCTGCAAGTCATTTACGAATTTCAAACTCTCATCAGCAATTTATACGGAATGGAAGTGGCAAACGCCGGAATGTATGATGGTGCCACTAGCTTAGCTGAAGGTGTCCTAATGGCTTGCCGCGTAACTAAACGGGACCACGCTAGCATATCCTCCACAGTATCCCCTGCGTATATTCAGGTCATTGAAACTTATTGCCAAGCCCAAGGGATTACAATCTCTACATTCAATCCAGACAATCCTGAAATATCCGAGGAATCTGCCTGTGCAGTAGTCCAATACCCGAATTTCTATGGGGGAATAGAACGATTACAAGATATAAGCGATATAGCCCACGACGCTGGAGCACTATTAGTAATGTCTGCCGACCCTTTAGCACTTGGAATGTTTAAATCCCCAGGCGATTATGGAGCTGATATAGCCACAGGAGAAGGTCAGCCTTTAGGAATTCCTCCTAGCTTTGGAGGACCTTACCTAGGACTGTTCACCTGCAAAAAACAATATATAAGACAAATGCCTAGTAGATTAGTTGGCAAGACCAGCGACAAAGAAGGGAAAGACGGATACGTCCTCACTTTACAAACTCGGGAACAGCACATCCGTCGAGAAAGAGCAACCAGCAATATTTGTACCAACGAAGCTCTTTATGCCCTAGCATCAACTATATACCTAGCGCTACTTGGCAAAACGGGAATTCAAAAAATATCTAATCTTTGTTATCAAAAAGCTCACTATGCCGCTTCAGAAATAGCAATGCTTCCCGGTTTCCAGGTTCAGAATCAAAATGAGTTCTTTAAAGAATTTGTTATCTCTTGTCCAATCAAGCCAGAAGCAATCAACAAAAAACTCATTGCTCAAAATATTCTAGGCGGGCTAGACATAAGCCATCTTCAACAAAATAGCATGTTACTGTGCGTCACAGAAATGAACACAAAAAATGATATTGATGCACTTGTAATGGCATTAAAGGATTTATAAATGCAACAAGGCGGAAACCGTAACACTTCAAAATTACTGATGGAAAGAAGTATCAGTACCCGAGTCGGAGCTATTGTTCCTGACTCTGATGTGCCTATTCAACCGTCCCCTAAAGACGACCTATTACGAACGAACTTAGAGCTACCCGAAGTTTCTGAACCTGAAGTTGTCCAATATTTTACCGGATTGAGTCATAAAAATTTTTCTATAGATACTCATTTCTACCCTTTAGGTAGCTGCACCATGAAATACAACCCAAAAATCAATGATGAAATCGCATTTTTGCCTGGATTTGCTGATATACACCCACTCCAAGATGAAACCATATCACAAGGCGCATTGAATTTAATGCATGAACTCCAAAGCTACTTACAGGAAATAACAGGCATGGATTGCGTGGGATTGTCTACTCTTGCTGGTGCACACGGAGAATTCGCAGGAATGCTAATGATAAGAGCATTTCACCAAAACAATAAAGATCTAAACAGAACGAAAGTAGCCATACCAGACAGTGCACACGGGACCAACCCCGCCTCTGCTGCTATGTCTGGCTTTGATGTTATATCGATTCCTTCTGATGATGAAGGCAATATAGATATAGACTTCTTGAAAACAATCGCAGGGCCTGACTTAGCAGGAGCTATGATTACCTTACCCAGCACTCTAGGGATTTTTGATACTAATATCGCGGAAGTATGTTCAATTGTTCACGAAGCAGGCGGTTTAGTTTACGGAGATGGAGCAAACATGAATGCCCTTCTCGGCAGAGCAAAACTTGGTCACCTAGGATTTGATGTTATCCACTTAAACCTGCACAAAACTTTTAGCACGCCTCACGGTGGAGGGGGACCCGGGGCTGGGCCCGTCTGCGCTAAATCCATTTTGTACGATTTTTTACCCGCTCCAGTCGTTAAACAAGTTTCTGCTGGGTTTGAACTTATTACACCTAAATCTTCGATAGGAAGAATCAGCGGATTCCAAGGTAATTTTGCGGTATTAGTCCGCGCATACACTTACATAAAAACATTAGGCGCTGCAGGAATTAAATCTATAAGTGGCAATGCGGTATTAAACGCCAATTACATAATGGAATCCCTTAAAGATATTTACGATATCCCTTATAAACGTACGTGCATGCACGAAGTAGTATTTTCAGCTTCATCCAAAAAAGATCAAGACGTTAACGGCCTAGCAATTGCCAAACGCCTACTCGATTATGGGTTCCATGCGCCCACCATGTACTTCCCTTTAATTGTGGAAGAAGCATTAATGGTTGAGCCCACAGAGTCAGAAACTTTAGAGACCTTAGATGCCTTTATAGATGCCATGAAAGCCATAAATGAAGAAATCTCAAAGCAACCCGAACTCGTAAGAGAGGCACCACACACCACTCCTGTGTCCAAGTTAGACGAAGCTAAAGCCGCGCGCGAGCCGCAATTAAAATGGGAACCCTCGCCATAAGTGCAAAATAACCCTTGCTGAACAATGATCAACAAAAACACTAAACCAGATCTCTTTTTTTAAGTTTGTAGAGAGTAATTAATTATTTTCCCAAAACTTCTTTAATCGCTTCTTCGGTAGACCGGACCTGTACTCCTGCTCGTTCTTCCTGTAGTAGCATAGCAACTCTAGAGTCTCTTCCTTCCCAGCCTCGATTCATAGCCTCAGTCATTTCAGCCAAAGCTAAATTGGCAAGTTTCATCGGGACATCAAATTCTCTCCCTACAGCAACAGCCAAATCTACGTCTTTCCGGGCTAACTTCAAGGCAAAATCAGGAGGATCAAATTTCCCAGGCAAAAGATGTTCAGCTAAGCCCTCAAAAGTTCCTCTTCTTCCTTGTGCTCCTTTACGAACAGCCTCCCACAGAGCCAACGGTTCAACACCAGCTTTAACTCCCATGGTAAAGGTTTCCGCTAAAGCACATTGAATTATATATCCAGAACAATTGTGTACCAATTTAGCTACAGAACCTGCTCCAATAGGACCAACATAAAATATCTGGTCTCCTATTGCATCTAATACATGTTTGTTTTTTTCAAACACTTCTTTATCCCCACCAACCCAAACAGCCAAACGCCCGCTATGAGCCCCTCTCGGTCCTCCGCTGACCGGTGCATCCAATAAATGCACTCCTTTCTTACTGAATTCCTCTGCCGTCTGCCTCACCATCGAAGGCGAGTTCGTGCTCAAGTCAAAATACACTTTCCCTGCACTCAACCCCTGTAATAACCCTTGCTCGCCCAAGCAAACGGCCTGCATTTCGAGAGGCCCCGGCAAAGAAGTTAAGACAACCTCTGATTGCTCAGCAACCTCCTTAGGAGACTCCGCCCACGCTGCGCCTGCTTCCAAATGCTCTATTACTGAATCTCTATTGATATCATGCACAGTCAGATGATGCCCTCCTTTAATCACATTCATTGCCATTCCGCTGCCCATTGTTCCAACCCCAACAAAACCTACGTTCATATCTGCCTCCTCATTCCTTTGTGATAAAATCTGTCTAATTATTCTTGAACCACTTTTACTATACAACAATTCTATAATCGCAGGGGTTTTATAATGAATTTAGAAAATTTATGGCATTACGACAGCATACAAATCGGACAATCAGGACCGGAAGTTAACGTGCCAATTACAAACGACAATATCGCAGAATATGCCGATATTTGCCAAAATTATGATCCGCAATACTCTATATCTTTATCAAACAAATCATTAACTGCCATGCCCTCCATGGCGCTTAGTTATGCACCTTTACTCCGTTGGGAAATAGCAAAAAATAATGGATTTGTTGCATATGAAGACTCTCAAACCATGAGAAAACAAACACCTTTTGCCAAATGCCAGGTTGATTGGCGGCATCCTGTAAAAGCGGGAGATAATATACGAAGTACTCGCAAAGTATTTGAAAAATACGAACGCAGAGGAAGTAAATTTGTCACCTTTGAAGTAGCATCTTATAACCAAAACAACGTAAACGTAGCGACCTATTACTACACATGCATCTTTGAATATGCAAAAGGACAACGAACCCAAAGGGAAGAAACTGCCTCCCCTCCATTTGAAAAACCTTTTCCAGAAGTCACGAAAAGCACATCAAAATTAGATCTAGCCACAGTGGAAATTGGATCAGCTCTACTACCATTATCTATATCTGAATCTGAAGAAATTATTCTAAGACATAATGATTTCAGATTAGCTGGCGGGAAGAGAGACAGCAATATCCATGTTGATGAGGAATTCGCAAAAAACAACATTTTTGGTACCGCTGTCAATTCGGGCCCTGCAACGTTATCTTACAACGCCCAAATGCTAGAAAGAAACT
The DNA here is from genome assembly GCA_002339805.1 of Dehalococcoidia bacterium UBA2588. GTDB lineage: Bacteria > Chloroflexota > Dehalococcoidia > Lucifugimonadales > UBA3495 > UBA2588. Next base: position 20,046 of record DDKW01000047.1, read on the forward strand.
TCGATATATCAAATATATATAACAACGGCTCTTTATTGATGAGAGCAATTACGCCGGTTAACGCTGGTGACCGCATCACGATTTCAGGCACGATGAAAGACTTGAAAAAAAATAATGAAGCCACAATATATACAGGAAGAATGACCGGCGAAAACCATTTAGGGGACCTTGTTTGTCTTTCTGACTTCACCGTACAGATATAACAGAACAGTAACTTCCTCGCACTATACATACTCGGTTCATATGCGGCTTTGTCAAGCAATAAAATCTATTGTTTTAGACCAAAATTGTCCTTGACTAGCAAATCGTTTACGCCTGTTTAATGACACTAAATTAAAATAATAGGCACAATTTTGGTCAATACTCATTCAACAACAACTATTAACCCAGAAGAACTTTGGATGGCAGTCCTAGGAGAACTTCAACTGCATCTTCCAGAACATTCTTATAACACTTGGCTAAAAGGCACATCCATAGCATCGATAAAAGACAAAAACGTTAATATATCCGTAACATCATCATTTGCTCTAGATTGGCTTGAACGTAGATGTTATCAAAGCATTGAAAAAACTTTGGAGAAAATAACAGGGATTAAATACATTATTAACTTTGTAATCAAATCACCCAACTCGACTAACTCTTCGAACACCTCCAAGCACCTGCCGACAGATAACACAAATACTAAAACCAGCTTTAATCCGTTATTCACCTTCAAAAATTTTATTGAAGGTGACAACAATTCCTTAGCTCTCAACGCCTCTCTGTCCGTAGCCTCCAGCAGAGATAACCCCTACAATCCCTTGTTCCTATATTCTGACGTAGGATTAGGAAAAACCCATCTGCTTCATGCGATCGGGCACACGCTACAAACAGAGGGTTCTAAAATAATTTACACAACTGGTGAAAAATTCACCAACGAATTTATTTATTCAATTCGAACTAGATCAACCGAACAATTCAAGTCTACTTATTCATCCGTTGATCTTTTATTAATTGACGATATCCAGTTTATAAGCGGCAAGGAACAAACACAGGAAGGTTTTTTCCATATATTTAACGATCTCCAACACAAAGGTACTAAAATTGTTATTACTTCAGACCAGGCTCCTGAAAAACTTAATAATTTCCAACAACGTCTTTCTTCTAGATTCGAATCCGGACTAATAGCTGATATTCAAAAACCTTCTCTTGAAACCAGAATTGCGATCATACAGCAGAAGCTCGGCAGACTTGAACTAAAACTAGAAACCTCAATAATAGAAATGATTGCTAAACACACTCCTAAAAACATAAGACAAATAGAAGGCATTCTCAATAAGCTCTTCGCCCACACTACCCTAATGAACATTCCATTAAATTATCAAAATACTTTATCTATTATTCAAAGTTGCACAAAACAACAACGCTCTTCCTCATTAACAAAAGAAAATATTCTCAACGCTGTTGCACAACATTACCAAGTAACACCTGAAGAAATCCTTAGCAAACAAAGAAATGCCCCTGTAGCAACAGCACGCCAAGTTAGCATGTACCTACTAAAACAAGAACTAAACCTAACCATTGCAGAAATAGGAAGATTTATCAGCGGAAGAAACCACTCAACAGTAATTCACGGAATCAACAAAATCACTGAAGACATCCCCTCAGCAATCAAAGATATCCAAAATTCCCTCTATTAAAACACTTCACTAATATATGGAAATCTCCCCTCATACATCTTCGTTTTATAGCAGCACTCAAACAACCAATAACACTGTGGATAATTCAACTTATCAGGTTGATAACCTATGCATAAAATTCAGAAATAGAATTCTATTCACACACAAATAAAACCATTCCCCTCAGCAATCAAAGATATCCACGATATTTCTAAATTATAAACACCCGTTATATACTATTATCAAACTAAAAATCCTTAGTTATCCACAATACCAACATTATTATTATTATTAGTATAGAGAATCATATGATTGATACAGTTAGAATGAATTTATTTGCAGGTAAAGGCGGAAATGGTTGCGTCAGTTTTTTGCATGAAAAATTTAATCCTAAAGGGGGCCCGAATGGTGGGGACGGTGGACATGGCGGCGATATAATTATTGAGTCGGATAATTCACTTAATACTTTACTTCATCTGAAATTCAATAGCACTATTTATGGGATTAATGGACAGCATGGTAAAGGAAAAGAACAAAGAGGATCAAATGCTAAGGACACTACTATATATGCTCCTTTAGGGACTGTTATATGGAAAATGAATTCTGATGGTGTTAAAACATTTGTAGCTGATTTAGATCAAGATAAGAAAGTTTTAGTAGCTAAAGGTGGATTAGGTGGATGGGGTAATCAAAGATTTGTTTCATCTACAAACCAAGAACCACTACTAGCGCAAACTGGCGAAAAGGGTGAAGAAACGGTTTTATTCTTGGAGTTAAAGCTTTTAGCAGATGTCGGGTTACTTGCAAAGCCTAATGCAGGAAAGTCTACTTTTATTTCACGAAGCACTAAAGCAAAACCTAAAATAGCCGACTATCAATTTACAACATTAGAACCTGTTCTTGGGGTAGTAGAATATGGCAATAATAGCTTTGTTATGATGGAAATTCCTGGATTAATAGAAGGAGCCAACGAAGGAGTTGGTTTAGGGTTTCAATTTTTAAGGCATGCCGAACGAGCTAGATTTTATGTACATTTAATAGATGGACTATCAGAAAATCATCTTAAAGATTGGGAAATGATTAATAACGAAATTAAACAATTTGATGAATCTATGGCTAAAAAGCCACAAATTCTGGCTGTTACTAAAATGGATGTAACTGAAGTCAATGAATATAAAGATATGATATTTGAAGTCTTAAAAGAAAGAATAGAAGAGCATAATGATGACCTTGTTGTAGATGAAACAGTAAGAGAAATAATGAATAAGATACATTTTATTTCTTCTGTTTCTGGTGAAGGATTGAATAGTTTAATAGGTGATTGTAATCGATTATTAGAACTGATGCCTAAAGAGACAGAACAATATGAATTTGATGAAAATTATTTCCCTCCTGTAGAAACAGTCCCGGTCATCACAGAGTTGGAAGATGGTGTCTTTGTTGTTAACTCTAAGAGATTAGAGAGACTTACATCGATGTCTGATATGGAAGATCATCGTGTTGCAATTCAGATATGGTCAGAAATGATAAAAATGGGAATCTCGAAACATTTGGAAGAATCGGGTATTCAACCAGGGGATGTGATTAAAATTGGAAATGCGGAAATGGAGTGGATTTAATTGCGGTTAGGGATATTCGGAGGAACGTTTGATCCGGTGCATGAAGGCCACATTTCTGTAGCTCAAGCTGTATGTGAAAGGTTATTACTGGATTTGGTTTTGTTTGTTCCTGCGAAAAACCCACAGTTAAGGGAAGGGAAGCTTCCTCAAGCTACTCCAGATCAAAGATCAAAAATGCTAGGTTTTGCTATTAAATCGCACGCTAAATTCCAGATCTCTTCTATTGAATTGAATCGAACTGGACCTTCCTACATGTTTGATACCTTAAAAGAAATTAGAAAAATATATAAAAGTGATGCTAAGGATACATACTTAATTATAGGTTCTGATGTGCTCCAGAGATTTGAAGAATGGTATAAATATAAAAAAATCATGAATGAATGTACATTAGTAATATATGGGCGGCCAGGAAACAATGGGGCAACTACTACATTACCGGATTTTCTTGTTCCATATCAGAATAGGATACAGAGGATTGTAGGCGAAGAATATGAAGTTAGTGCTACGCGTATTAGGGAATTGTTACTGAACGGGGAGAGTAATATTGAGGGTTTGCTTCCCGAGGTAGAAAATTTTATTAAAGATGAAAATATATATATTGAGAGTGAAGGATGAATTCTAAAATAAGTAGATTATTAGAGATCGCTTACGAAAATGGTGCTTTAAAAACAGGCAAGTTTGTGTTGTCTTCTGGGAAAGAAAGTCATTATTATTTTGACGGTAGATTATTAAGTTTAGATCCAGAGGGTATAAATTTAATAGCAGATGTGATGTTGGATGTAATGAAAGAAAGACATCTAGACGGGATTGGAGGTCCTACATTGGCTGCTGATCCAATTGTGGCGGCGGTGTGTGCTAAAAGTTTTGATGGAAGTTCTGGATTACCTGGATTTATTGTGCGGAAAGAGGCGAAGCAACATGGAATGAATCAATTGATAGAGGGCTCATTGGATGAAGGAAATCACGTGGTAATCGTTGATGATACCTGCACTACAGGGGGATCATTGTTTCATGCGATTGAAGCTGCTGAAAGCCAAGGAGCTATAGTAGATTTGGTAATGGTCGTTTTAGATAGAAATGAAGGCGGGTCTCAAGAGGTTAGGAACAGAGGATACAATTTTGAATCGTTGGTGTATGTTAATGACAAAGGCGAATTTATTAGTGATATTTAAAAGTTATTTTTCTTCCCCGAAAAATAATGGATTCTCGAGGACTAAAATTTTGCCACCATCGTTTGTTAGTAAGGTGGTTCCTGCTTTAGAGTAGTTTTTATGAATATAAGCCATTCCAAATGGAGCAAAACTATTTTCGTTATGTTGAGCAGATGTAATGATGCCAGCAGATTTGCCGTCAAAGAATAATTGTTTGTTTGAATGGTCATTACCTTCGGTGTTTATTTCTATGAATGACAGATGTTTTTGCACTTTGTCATAGGAATCTAATCTGGCGATAACTTCTTGTCCTATATAACAACCTTTATGGAAATCGATAGCTCCAATGAGCCCTGCTTCTAGAGGGTTGTGTTGTTCTGAAAGTTCGCTGCCGTGTAGAGGAATCTTTTGCCCAATTCGGAAATGTTCATATTGGGCGGGATCCCAGAAAGTAAGATAATTAGATAAATGGTTGTACGCTGAGAGCTGGTTTGTTTGTTCAGTTATTAACAGATATGAGCGGATATCCCCTAATTGGTAGGGTATTAGGAGGGAATCGGGAATCGGCGTGTTTACTTCTATAATTTGAGAGGTATTAGGCGCGCTATTGGATGTTTCAAATATGGGGGAAAGTTCATCTTTAAGAATATGGAATACACTATAGTGAGAAGTATTATTGGCATATTCTATGTCTTCCATTATCGTGTATTTATCCAACCAGTCCATGATTAATTGGTCTTGCCCTGGACTAGTTATTAGAAGGTAATAAGACTCCATGTTAACGACATATATGATATCGATAATACGGCCTTTATCGTTTGTTAATATGGTGTGAGACGCGTTGTATGGTTCAATATTTAGCACATTATTGGTTGACAATCTATTGAGTAAATCTAGGGTATCGTTGCCAGTTACCTTTAAAATACCAATGTCATTAGCTTCTCGAAACGCCGATAGTGTGGTTTTATCGGAAGATGTCACGGAATTAGACTCCGAATGAAGTTCCACAGCCGCAGGCTTTAGCTGCATTAGGGTTTTCAAAGGTGAAACCTTTGCCATTTAGCCCATCGGAGAAGTCTAGTGTGGTCCCAACAAGGTAAATGTAGCTTTTTTTATCTACCATTACTTTGACCCCGTGTTGCATTACTACTTTGTCTGTTTCTGTAGCTTCAGCAGTAATCTGTAAGTCGTATGTAAGTCCAGAGCATCCTCCGCCTTTTACAGCGACTCTGAGACCTACTTCAGAATCTTTGTCGTCTTTACTGGCAAAGTATTTAATTTTTTCAGCTGCTTTCTCGGTAATTTTAACTGTAATGTCTTCACCATCTTTGGTTATAGGCATGATTGCAACCTCTATTAATCTTTAGTTAATTTTAATTTTAATCGTCTTGGCGCGTCAAGTAATGAGAATGTTACCATTTTTCTACAACGGGTAACACATGTTTCCCAAAAAGTTCTATGTTTTTCATGGTGGCTTCATGTGACATGCGAGATTCTTGTCCGTAAAAAATCAGATTACCCATTCCTAATTTGGTATGCAAATATTCTAGTTGTTCCAAGACTGAATCAGGGGTTCCAGAGACTATATGGTGATTCGCTTTCAATTCTTCGAATGTTTGTTGGTTTAATGGCTTAGGACCGGTTCTTCGGGCGGCTAATGCAGAAGCGTTAGTGGATCTGTACCCTACGGGATTCATATATTCGCGCGGTCCACGCAAAGTCGCACCCATTCTCCACATGAAATGTTTTGCTTGTTCATCTGCTTCTTCTTCAGTTTCTCCAACGTAACAGCAGAGTAAGTAGCCAAAGTTATCAGGGGAGGCTGTTTGTCCAGCTTTGTCAGCTGCTTCTCGGTAATATCCAAAAAGTTCATGTGTTACATCTACATCTGTTAAAAAAGCGCAGTATGTGTATCCGTGTTCTCCTGCCCAGTAGGCGGTTTCAGGACTAGCAGAGCCAGGCACCCATATTGGAGGGTGTGGCTTTTGTACGGGTACCATCCAGGGATTGACGACTCTGAAGTTGTAATGGTCGCTTTCCCAGCGGAAAGGCCCAGGAGTTGTCCATGTTTTAATTACCAAATCGTGGCATTCTTCAAATCTAGCTCTGTTATTTACAGGGTTTCCGTTGGTTGCTATAGTTTCGACTCCGGTTCCCCGTACCATCCCTGCAATCAATCTTCCTCCAGATATTACGTCTATCATTGCTAATTCTTCTGCCAGCCTTATGGGGTTATCATGAATAGGAAGAATATTTCCTAGAATTAATATTTTTGCTTGTTCCGTTATTCTTGCGAGGACTGCTGCTGATAAATTAGTAGCAGCGTTCATGCATGAAGGCGTGTTGTGGTGTTCATTTAACATGATCCCATAAAAGCCTAGTTGGTCAGCATAAACACATTCATCATAGTAACGCTTGAAAAGGTCATTAGCTTTGTTGGGGTCAAAATAGCTATTCGGGAAAGTAAGTCTCAGAGAAGGATATTTATCTCCTTCTGAGTCAGGGTATTCATGATAGGGGAATTCGCTAAAATAGAAAGTTTTCACTTAGAGCCTCCAAAATTATTCTTCGAGAGTGGTGATATCGCCGGGGTCTAATCCCAGTTCTTGTGCTTTTAAGAGACGGCGCATTATTTTGCCGGATCTGGTTTTAGGTAAAACAGATAGGAAATCGATATCTGATGGGACTGCTATAGGGCTTAAAACATTTCGAACATGGGTTTTTAGCTCTGATTCAATTTTTGTGCTTTCTTCGATTCCTAACATAAGTGTGACATATGCTTTGATTGATTCTCCTTTGAGCTCGTCGGGTAATCCAATTACTGCAGCTTCAGCAACATATTCATGTGACACTAAAGCGCTTTCTACTTCAGCCGATCCGATTCTATGGCCTGCTACGTTTAAAACATCATCGGCTCTTCCTACGACCATGAAATAGCCGTCTTCGTCTTTTAAGGCCACATCACCAGTGAGATATACCCCGGGTATGGTGTTCCAGCTATCTGCATATCGTTCAGGATCGCCAAATACGGTTCTATAAAAATGGGGGAAAGGTTTTCTTATGATTAGGAGACCTCCTTTATTTGGCTCTTCTACGCTAACTCCTTCGCTATCAACAATATCGAGTTCTGCGCCAGGCAAAGGTTTTCCTACTCGGCCAGGTTTAACATCCATGATAGGTAGAGTTCCTAGGCATGGACCGCCGGTTTCAGTTTGCCACCAATTATCTACTATATGACCCCAAGTACCGTTTCCACAAAGAGTTTTATATGCCCATTTTAGTGCTTCGGGGTTTAATGGTTCTCCTGCGCATGTGAGATACCGCAAAGATGTTAAATCATATTGTTCTGCGGCCTCTTCTCCGTATCTCATGAGCATACGTAATACTGTAGGGGCGGTGAACATGACATTCACATTGTATTTTTCAATAATCTGATAGAAGGTGTCGGGTTGGGGGTAATCTATAGTACCTTCTCGGAAAATTGTTGTGGAGCCTGCAACTAATGGTGCATAAACAATATAGCTATGGCCAACGACCCACCCGATGTCTGAGGTACACCAAAATGTATCATTTGTTTTGATATCCCAAAAGGTTTTGAAGTGGTAATAAGTACCTACCATATATCCACCATGCACGTGTAGGACGCCTTTGGGTTTCCCTGTCGTTCCGCTTGTATAAAGTATGTACAAGGGATCCTCTGAGTCCATTATTTCTGCTGGACAATCAGAGGAGCTTTTTTTAATCAATTCATCAAAGTCAACCTGACCGTTTATAAGTGGGGTTTGTTCTCCTAAGCGCCTCCAAACGACAGTATGCTCTAAAGTGTTGCAGCGGATTTGTGCTTGATCTGCTATGGTTTTTAAATCCACGTGATTGCCCCTGCGAATGCCGATGTCTCCGGTAATTAACACTTTGGCTTGTAAGTCATCTATTCTATCGGCCAAGGCGGTAGTGCTAAAACCAGCAAAGACGACACTATGTACGGCCCCAATTCGAGCGCAAGCCAGCATAGAAATGATACCTTCTGGTGTTAGAGGCATGTATATGACTACGCGGTCGCCTTTTGCAATTCCCAAGGATTTGAGTCCATTAGCAAATTTACTGACAAGAGAGTGTAATCTTCCATAGGTAAAAGTTCGTTCGCTCCCATCTTCTGCTAACCAGATCAAAGCTACTTTGTTTTTATTCTCTTCTAAATGTCTGTCAAGAGCGTTATATGTGATATTGCATTTGCCGTCTAAAAACCATTTAAAAGTAGGAAAGGAGTTTTCATAAGTTTTTGTCCATGGGGAGAACCAATGAAGTTCATTTGCTACGGACTCCCAAAAAGCTTCGGGATTGTCGATAGATTTTTGGTACTCTTGTTCATAATTTGTCAGATTTGCATTGAGTTTTAATTCTTGAGGTGGAGATATAATGTCGGATTCTTGGAGTAAGTGGTCTATTTGTCCCTTTTGTACCATGGAATCCTCCTTTTTTCAGTGAAGTTCTATATTGCTATTCTATATGTATCATTTTTCTTGGGCAAGTTGAAGGTTATAAGTTGACCTATGGATACCAAGGCCATAAAATCCAAGATGATAATGCATTTTGGAGTTGGAAATGGAAGAGTATCCTGATAAAAACTTATTAGTTAACGTGGAGTGGCTAGCCTTAAATGTATCTGATTCGAATGTAGTGGTCATAGATTGTGACTCTGCTGATGCCTATGCCAGAGGTCATATTCCCGGGTCAGTTCACTTACCTACACACATGTATGTTAAAAGCGCAAAGGATAAATTATTCGTGATGGATGAGAATGAATTTTCATCTATGTGTTCTGGCTTAGGGATTGATAACGACACAATGGTAGTCACCTATGATAATTCTCAGAGTTTGTATGCTACTCGATTGTGGTGGGTATTTGATTATTATGGCCATGATAAAGTGAGAGTTCTAAATGGAGGATGGCGACAATGGATTAAGCAGACTAATGAATGCAGTTTCAGTCGTCCAAACATTAGAGAAAATAAAATATTTACAACTGGGTCTAATTTAGACAGATATGCTGATAAAGATGCTTTGTTAGAGGCTTGTTCTTTAGATTCCACTTTGGTTTGGGATGTTCGCAGTGATGGCGAATTTGCAGGTACGGAAACTAGGAATAACGCTCGAAGCGGACATGTCCCTGGATCAGTACATTTAGAATGGTTTAACTTAATGGACAGAGAGACTCATTTATTTAAGTCTGAGCAAGACATAAGGGCAACTCTATCTGGAAATGGTATTGCGTTGGACAAAGCTATATACACTTATTGACAGGCAGGAGTGCGTGCGGCGCATGCAAACTTTGTTCTTAAATTGATCGGACAATCAGAGGCACGAGTTTATGATGGATCAATGGGTGAATGGGCTAACTTACAAGATACGCCGTTAGCTAAATAATCAGGTAAGATTTTTATATAATGATAATAGTTCTTCAGCGGTATAAATGGTACCACTGAACCCATCTGGTTTTTCTTGAGCCGCAAGTATTGTTGTGGCTAGCGCCATAGCATCAGGAGAGCTCCAGCTCGAATAGTCTCCATCAGGCCTTTGAGCGATAAATCCTTCAGTTACAACGGGCTTTAAGGGTTTTAAAACATTAATGGCAATGTTATGTTCTCCTAATTCTGCGGCTAGACCCCAGCTTAGTCTTTCTAGAGCAGCTTTAGACGCTCCGTAGGATTGTCCTATAAGTTTCACGTCGTCGGAGTTGTCTGAACTTAGGGTTGAGCTAAATATGTTAGTCGCGGCATGCGACGAAATATTAATAATGCTTCCTGATTGCTGTTTTATCATTATGGGTAGGACATGTTGCATCATGATGACAGGGGCTCTCAGATTAATATCTAATACTAAATCCCACTGTTTCAGAGAGGACTCAGTAAAAGATTGGTAATTCCCGATGCCGGCATTATTAACTAAAATATCTATAGTTTCGAAGTTCTCAGTTACTTTATTCACTAGGTCGATTATGCTTTGTTCTTCTCGGACATTACACACTATGGGGAAAGCGGATCCTCCTAGATTTTTAATTTCTTCGCAAGTTTCTTGTAGCGATCCAGGAGAGGAGTCCGAGGGAATACCTGTTCTTGCTGTTACGACTACTGTTGCGCCTGATTGTGCCAACTTTATGGCTATGGCTTTCCCGATGCCTCTACTTGATCCTGTTACGATTGCAACTTTGTTTTTTAGGTTGGGCATAGTCATAATAAGTATCCAGAGATCATTGGTTAAAGATTAGTCTTTTCGAAAGTGAATGCGGGTAACATCTTCTACCCCGACAATGCTACGGATGACTGTAAATAAGTTATTCAGCTGGAGAACTCCGTTTGCGTGGATGGTGAGATCCATGGTTACCGATCCATCTGAGTGCTCTTGTGTTATAACAGACGCGATATTCACTCCTTGATCTGAAACCCTTGTAGTTACGTCTCTCAATAAACCCACGCGGTCGACAGATGTGATCCGTATACGTACCGGCACTAAATTTTTAGCTTCTCCCCAGGATACATTGATCAGATGATCAGTGTTGGTCGCTGATTCTAGGGTGGAGCAAGATGGCTTATGTACGCTAACGCCGCGGGTTCGGGTGACATATCCAATTATGTCATCTCCGGGAGTAGGGGCGCAGCAACGAGCTATGCGGGTGAGAAGCGATCCTGTTCCTTCGATAGTGATTCCTGATGATGGACTGGATATTGGAAGATCGTATCTAGTCGCATTGATATCTGGGATGATTTGTGCTTGTTCTAGGATTTGTTTAAGTTGGTTTTCTGGAAATTTGCCAGATCCTAAGTCCTCATAGAATGTTAATATGTGTGAGTAATTAAAATGGGATATCAAATCATTTTCACTGAGATGAATGTCTAGTTTGTCGAGTTCTTTATGTGCTATTTCTTTTCCTATTTGTACATTTGCGCTTCGAGTTTGTTTTTTGAACCATTGCTTTACTTTTTCTCGAGCAAGTGCAGATTTCACATAGCCTAAATCAGGGTTCAGCCAATCGTGGCTGGGTCCTCTAGGTATTTTGGATAGCAATATTTCTACAGTATCGCCGTTGTTTAGAGTGGAATCTAGAGGGACTAGCTTAGAATTAACCTTAGAGCCAATGCAGGAATTTCCTAATTCTGTATGAATTTTGTAGGCGAAATCCACAGGGGTAGACCCCGTAGCAAGTTCAATGATTTTGCCTTTTGGTGTGTATACGAATACTTGGTCTTGGAAAAGGTCGTCTTTGACTGATTCGACAAATGCCGCGGTGTCTTCAGAATCTCTTTGCCAGTCTAGAACTTGCCTAAGCCCATCCATTTTATTGTCAAAGTCGTTTTGTGAGTGCATTCCTTGTTTGTATTTCCAATGCGCGGCAACACCGTATTCAGCGAGTTCGTGCATGTCAAATGTTTTGATTTGAACTTCTAGAGGGTGGTTTTCTTCACAGTGCACAGTTGTGTGTAATGATTGATATAAGGTGTCTTTAGGGTTACTGATGTAGTCATCAAATTGACCAGAGATAGGGCTCCACAGTTTATGAACCATTCCTAGTGTTTTATAGCAATCTTCTTCCGAATTTACTAGTATTCGTAGTGCATATAGGTCATAAATTTCATCGATCTCGATATCTGGTTTTAAGGCGGTTTGTTTTCGGAGTTTTTGAAAAATGCTATAAATATTTTTAGGCCGGCCGCTAACCTCACAGATCACTTGAGCTGTTTCTAATTGTGATCGTATAAGTGATACTACATTAGCAATGTAGATTTCTCTTTCTGTTCGTTTTACTGCCAACAATCGCGAAATTTGTTTGTATTGATTAGGATCTAGATGTTTGAAAGCTAAGTCATCTAATCTCCATTTTATTTCATATATGCCCAGGCGGTGAGCTAGAGGGGAGTATATATCTAGGGTTTCTTGTGCTATCCGTTTTTGACTGTTTTCGGGTAATGCTTCGAGGGTTTCCATGTTATGGAGCCGATCAGCTAATTTTATGAGAACTACCCTTACGTCTTCAGCCATGGAGATAAACATTTTCCTGAGGCTTTCTAGATGAACATCTATTGGATCCGTGCTGTTGATTGATTCGGGCGATTCAGTGGCGGTGGGGAGGTCTAGTTGTGTGAGCTTAGTTACTCCATCTACTAATTTTGCAACTTCCGGGCTAAATGTTTCTGCTAGTTCTTCTACCGTAATCCCACAATCCTCTATTACATCGTGCAGAAGAGTTGCTTGTAATGTTTCAGCATCTAGTTTGAGATCTGCTAAGGTGTGCGCTGCTGCTAGAGGGTGAATGATGTAAGGTTCTCCGGATTTGCGTAGCTGACCTTGATGGCTTGCTTCAGCGAAGTCAAAGGCTTTTTCAATGCTCAAAACTTGCTTTTCGGGCAAGTATTGTATTGCATTTTGTAGATCAATAAATTCTTGTTTAATGTTCAACATATGCACTTTCTAAACTGAAGTAGCCGGGCACACAAATATTACCTAAAAATCATACTAGTGATTGGGAGTAAAGTCTATCTGTTTGATAGATTCGGACTTAGTTACGTTGACACTGGATATCATGGGTGGATATATTTGAAGAAATAGTTTTCCTGGAGGGAATGTTGTGCGTGAATGTGATTTATTGGTGGTGGGGGCAGGTGTTGCAGGGCTCACTGCAGGGTTGTTTGGCGCAAAGTATGGGTTAAACACCATTGTAGCTGATAAATTGATGCCGGGCTCTCAAATCATCAATGTGGAGAATATACTGAATTTTCCTGGTTTTCCGGACGGTATTTCCGGAGCTGAATTAGGCCCAATAATCCAGCAGCAAGCTATGTCGGCAGGTGCTGAGTTTGTGTATGAAGAGATTGAGGGTGTGGTGCAATTTCCAGACCACAAAATGGTTAAAGGGGATAGTGAGCAATACAGAACAAAGGCAATAATTATTTCTGCGGGTTCTGAATTAAAATCACTGGGGATTCCTGGAGAAAATGAATTTGACGGTAGAGGGGTGTCGCATTGTGCTTCCTGTGATGGTCCTTTATATATGAAAGAAGAAGTTGCAGTGATTGGGGCTGGGGATTCAGGAATGGAAGAAGCCCTGACATTAACGGAATATACTCGCAAAGTATATTTGGTTTGTAAATCTGAGAATCTAACTGGCCATAAAGCACTTCAAGATGAAGTGAGGAAAAACTCTCAAATTGAGATATTGGTTAATACTGAAGTAGTAAGTATTTATGGTAAAGATTCAGTGGAAGGCTTAATTACTAAAAATATAAAGACCAATTTACAGAATGATTTTCCGTTGTCTGGTGTTTTTGTTTATGTAGGATTAAACCCTAATTCAGATACTTATAGAGGTCTCTTGAAAATGGATAAAAGTGGCCATATTTGTGTGAATTTACAGTTGATGACTTCAATTCAAGGGATTTTTGCAGCTGGGGATATCAGAGAACATTCTTCGTCTCAGCTAATCTCTGCTGCAGGGGATGGCGCTACAGCAGCAATATCTGCATTTAATTTCATTACATCAAATCGGTAATTCAATGTATACGCTTTTGTGTCCCATTAGGTTTTGGTATACTCATTCGGCGTATAAAAAACATACAAATTAGGGAATGAGGTGTGCATGCCAGCTTATGCGGTTATAGGAGCTCAATGGGGAGATGAAGGGAAAGGGAAAATAGTAGATTTGTTTGCCGAAAAAATGGACTTTGTGGTTCGTTACGCGGGCGGGAATAATGCTGGTCACACAGTTAAAAACCCTACTGGAGATTTTCAATTGCATTTGATACCTTCGGGCATATGTTCTCCAGGAGTAATAAGTATTATTGGCAATGGCGTAGTTATAGATCCGGATGCGTTATTTAAAGAATTGGATTCATTGGGAGCTATGGGGTTGATTGACAATAATATTTTTCTTAGTGATAGAGCACATGTGATCATGCCGTATCATATACTTATAGATTCATTAGAAGAAGAAGCTCGAGGGGATGCATCTATTGGTACTACCGGGAGAGGGGTCGGTCCTGCCTATATGGATAAAATTGGCCGATCTGGTATTCAAATTGGCGACCTGACACGGTTGGCATCATTAAATGACGCAGATATGATAGAACGGTTATCTGGGATTTTTTCTGGAAAGAATGACATCATTACTAAAATCTACGGAAAAGAGAAGCTTAATCAAGAGCAGCTATTTAAACAGTGTAAGGAATGGGGCGAGAAGTTAAGTCCATTTGT
>DDKW01000016.1 GCA_002339805.1 Dehalococcoidia bacterium UBA2588
AATCCAACTTAGAATCACCACTATGGGCGCAATAATTAACGTAAGTCCAGTGACATTTCGTGTGTTCATAAACACCTCCACGTAAAAATAAATATAAATAATACCTAAGGATTACGCAGGGATTATACTAGTATTACGATAAAGAATCCTGATATTCAATATCGTAATACTGTGAGTTTAGGCGCTTATCATTCTAAAACTACGACATTGGGAGCTGATTTGACGCCTGCAGATTTCATTCTTTCTGCTTGTGCATCAGAACCAGAGAATGCCTGGAATGCTTCTATAGAAGGTGCATCTCCAATAATATATACTGTCTCCCCAGTTCCGACTTGCTTATACGCATTAGCGGTTATATTTGCTTCCGTACGAAAAGGCTCGAAACTGTCAAATTTTGATTTAAAATTATCCCAATCTTCGACTTCAAAAGAAACTATCACTTTAACGCTCATTTATCACTTCCATTACATAAATATTTTACATGTTCATTGTAGTATTTTTTTATCAGATTTGCAGATTGAATTTGAATATAGAAGCCAGCCCTTGTGTTAACATACCCTGAGAGACCATAGTGATTGCAAGGACATATGATGACTACTACTCTTATTACCAAAATATTTAGTAAGGCTAATTCAAAATCAGTTTTCATGCTCATTATGATAGGGATAGCCATCAAAATACTGTTCTTAGCTACCTACATAAACAGTGGATGGTTTGACGATAGTGGAAGTTATCTTTCTTTAGCAAACAGGCTTGTTAATGACAATTGGGAAGGGTATAAAGCCTTTCGGACCCCTGGATATCCCTTGATGATGCTAGCCCTTCAAAAAAACACCATTGCAATCATGATCATTCAGTCAGTGTTTGGAATATTGGTATCCCTAATGCTTTTTGATACATCCAACAAAATTCTCAAGAGTACAAAGATAGCTTTTGGGATTAGCTTAATCTATTTATTTAGCATCAACATATGGTTCATGGATGCAGCCGTATTAACTGAATCATTGTGCACTTTACTCTTGATTACTGCATGCTGGCTTAGCTATAAATTACAGTTGGTACAATCCCCTTTGAAACTAGTCACATTATCACTAAGCATGGGGATCATACTAGGATATTTACTCCTAACCAGACCTAACATGATAATCCTTTTGGTTCCATTTTTAGTATGGGTTATATTTATTACAAGATGGCAATTAAAATACCGTACCCTTATCTGTGTTGTAAGCTGCTTTGTTGTTATAGCCCCGTCAATACTAGTTTACAGCGGTTGGTCCCAATTTAATAAAATGAAAACAGGGTCATTCCAATACACCTCACTTCTTGGATATAGTATTTCACAGAATACGGGTGGCTTTATGGAATTTGCTGAAGAAACTGATAAGGAATTGCGAGATATTTATCTCAAATATAGAGATAAACTTTACGACAGAGATATTAAACGTCCATCTGGATGGAATCACCAAGATGGAACAGTTTTCCGAGCATACGATGAGATGCTAGAAGTAACTGGTTTATCAACCGCAGAACTATCCTCAGAAATGCTGAAGCTAAATCTTCGTCTCATATTAAAACATCCTCATTTATATGCAGAAGGTGTATTTATCGCATGGTTAAAGTTTGGCCACGGAGGATGGTTTGTTGACCTAGATCCGGTCAAACCTGGATTCTTAACCGAAGTTTACGTGGCTACTTGGTATCTTCAACATATGTTTATAATCTCTATGTATATTATTTCCTTGTTAACTATGTTTTGGGCAGGGTACGGACTGTACAAGAAAAATAATATCTTAATAAACAGCTACATCTTCTTTCTTGGCAACATAGTTCTATTATCTTCCATTTTTCAAGCCCTTTTTCAAAACGGTGAGAATGCGAGATATGGTATACCTTTCCAAGTAATTGTACTTCTACTATCAAGTTACGGTATCATAAGGCATCGTATTCTCGGTAAACCCCAAAAAAAATAAAATAAACATACTGAATCAAACAAAACTCTGATAGAATGCACTAACTGGAACACCAAATCATCAAGTGGTTATTATTTTGCATGGAATCATCAAACAATACTTTACAACCTAAGAATCCCTTGGGATTCAAAATCGGAATACATTACGCTTGGATAATCATATTTATTGCTGCCTTTATACACATGACTGGTGGGTCAATCAGACAAGCTTTCGGGGTATTAATCGTCCCTTTGCAAACAGAGATGGGATGGTCTTTTACAGCAATAACTTTGGGATATTCAATAGCAAGTCTAACTGGAGCATTTTTGGCTCCGTTTACAGGAATGGCTACTGATAGATTCGGGGCTCGACCTGTAATTATGATCGGCGCTGTATTCTTCCTTCTAGGAGCAATTATCACCGGTCTTGTGACAGAAGTATGGCATATATGGATCTCTTATGGACTATGTTTAGGTGTTGCCCAAGCATGTTTTAATGTGCCGATACTAACTGCTGCAAGTCTGTGGTTCCAAAAGCGATTAGGATTCGGTATAGGTCTCCTGCAAGCATCGCATGGACTAGGGCCTGCAATAATGGCAATTGTAATGGGCGGACTATTAACAGTAGTAGCTTGGACGACTGCCTTTTGGGGAATTGCATTAGTTGGGGGCGGAATACTATTTGTCTTATTATTCCTTTTTAGGAGTAGACCTGCAGATATTAATGTACGACCGTACGGCGCACCAGAAGACCAACCTATAGAGAAAAAGTTGGATCCTACTATTACAGCACTAAGGTCAAAAACGTATCGTAAGCGCATGCAAAGTACTAGCGCTTTTTGGAAGTTAGTTGCAGTGCACCATTTTGGGTGTGTTGGACACGCCATAGTAATTATATACATTACTCCAATCGCAATATCTGCTGGATTGGATTTAGTAACAGCCGCTGGAGTATTGAGTACATTAGCAGGAGTAAGCGTATTAACCAGATTTATCACACCTGTCATGGCGGACTTTGTAGGATCTAAATGGTGTATGGCCATCATGTTCATACTGCAAGGATTACCAGTACTTTTACTATTTTTTACTCATGAAGTATGGCACTTCTACGTTTGGGCCGTCATATTCGGAATAGGATATGGAGGGGAAGGGTCGGCATTTCCTATAATCAATCGACAATATTTCGGCAGAGGCCCTATGGGGAGATCATTCGGCTGGCAGCAATTCGGAGCAGGGTCAGGAATGGCTTTCGGAGGTTGGATTGGAGGTGTCTTGTTTGACATGTCCGGATCTTGGGCTCCAGTTATAATATTATCAACAGTAGCTAGCATAACCGGCGCTCTGATCTTAATGAGTATGGCTCCAACTAACAAAACGTTAATTGGAGACTGGGAAGAATCATTGCCTCCAGAAGCTAGAACACCAACAACTCCTCTACTAGCACCAGCTGATTAGAGAACACGAATCACCTATCTACTTCTTTAGTTTATATGGATTAGGACTAGGAGGACATCCGGGAGGACAAACATTTTTAATGTCTCTAGTTGTTCCTGGAACTGTGTAACTGGCTTCCGCATCGGCAAATGCCAAGCTCCAACCCCAGCTTTTAGGGTCGTTAATCGATATGTCGAATTTATCAATATTTCCTGTAAATTTATCCTTATGATCTAATCTAAAATTCTGTCCATCACGTAATTCGAAGACTTGACTATCTCTACTTGTACCATTGTCATCCATTGTAAAAGTGATAGTCATTGGTCCACCTATCCCAGCAAATAATAACTGCCAATCTCCAGTGATTTCTACATCTTCTAGCACCGTGTCGCCCCAACCAAATTCACTGTATAGAATCCTATCGGAATCAAATCCTAGTTCACGTGGTTTTACCATAGCTCGATGATCAAGAGTCAAATCTTTTATTCCATCGTGAATCAACACACCTGCATCATTATCAGAAAATGGATTCTCAGCACCGCTAATCATCCAACCCATACCATCAGGTAAACCTCTGCCTCTGTTCCAATCATTCCCAAAACTTTTACTCTCCCATCCTTCAGAAGGATTCCTGTAAATATTCCCGAATTGTTGTACAACATTCTCAGAAAAAATAGCTGGGCTGAATACCGTCGATGGTTGTTTCATCAACGAAAAAGCTATGTGGGAAGATGCTTCTTTGTTTCCCACCATTTCTTCCAAAGTGGGAACATACATATACCCTAATATGTCTCCTTTTTTAACAAATTGGCCGTTTTCAACCTTAATGAATTGCCTATAAAAATCTTTAGGTTTACCAACCAATTCTGGAATCATGTATGGTTCCATTTGATATAGAAATTCCACATTATTCCCATTATGTGTTGCAATGCGAAGAGTAAATACGTAAGCAACATGCCACCATGGAGGATTTGAGTTTGAATGGTCAACAATGTTATAAAAACTTAAACTTGGCATATTTATAAACCCGTCAGCTACAGCATAAATCGGCGGGTAATCCTCAGGGTTAGTAGCATTTATCCATCGGCTATCGGAATTCGAAAAATAGACTTGAGCATCATTATGAGGCCTAGGAGAATTCGCTCCGACCAAGGGATGACCAGCTACTATATCTTCAAAATCCACCAGAAATCTGTCACTTTTATTGGTCGCAAAAAATTGCAATTCCGGAACACTATAACCGGAACTATGTTCTTGCAATAACTCAAAAGTGTCTTTAGTATCAGATTTAGGAACCATGTCTCTCAGTTCTCCAATACCCATAACATCCTGAATACCAGACATTGCTAAAAACAACTTACTTGGATCTTCATTAACTTTCTTAAAATCAAAAGAAGTCCCCATGTTTTTGTTGAGTTGATTTAGAAAATATTGCTTTTCTGAATCTCCCATTTGTCCCCATCTAATCGCGAAATCATCAGATGTATTCGTATCATCACCAACATTTAGTCCACCATAGCTCCGATCGATATTAGACGACTTGTCAGTATCAATATAAACGGGTTTATCTTTCATAACCGTTTCAACTGAAGTTTGTGACATGTTATTGGAAACACTCTCACTCACTCCAGAAGGATCTTTTGAATTACAGGCCACTACCAAAAAAACAACAACAAATATCACACTTTTTCTCATGCGGAGTATTATACCTTCAATTTAAGAATTCTATATAATTATTTTAGGCATTTAAGCTCAAAATATTGGAGAAACGTGAAGCAAGATGGCAGGAATATCACAAACAGTTGTTAAATTACAACCCGGAAAAATGGAAGAAGTAACCAAATACGTAGATGAACAAGCACATTTAGTTAATGAGACTGAAGGAATGATAGGTTTTGCAGTAGCGGTAACTGGAGAAGATGAGCTAACCGTAACAGGAATTTATGAGCGAACTCAAAACGCCCATGATGCCGCTGAAACTGTAGCGAAAGTTTTTTCTGGAATGGCCTCTGCAATGGCAGCACCACCAGAAAGACAAGTATATTCCGGAGTGTGGTTCGGTAGTTAAACGATAGATGAGATTAGGGATAAGGTCAGTGAATTGCTTAGATTATTCCTAATCTACGTGATCTCGCAAGCTAAGGAAGTATTTTTAGCGCCTCATTGAGACCGCCGGATAAGAATACGTCAAAATCTCTTACCATTTCATCTGACGACTTCTGAAAATGTTTCACGAACGAGGCTTCAAATCCTAATTCATCAAGGTCTTTATAATAGTCCACTCTAACAGTTTCCTCTCCTACTTGATCCACCAAGTAAGCTATAAACCAAGTTCCAACACCGTAGGTATCAAACCAGCATTCATAGCCCCAACTGCACGCGACAGGATCTGCATAAGATAAGTCCTTTAATCCTTTATCGTATGCCAAGTATCCGTTTATGGAAGACGTGTATTTGCGAGTCATTATTTCTTCCAAGTAATTTGCACGTACTCCTGGTTGCCTAGAATACAAAAGCTGGGCGAAGAATTCTGCTGTTCCTTCAGCAAACCAAGGCTTGCCTTCTCCTCCGCTCTTGTTCTCCCTACCGGTTTTGTCACCATTTACATCAGTGTCTGAAATATGTGCATGTTGGTAAACATGAAAATATTCATGCATAGTGACAACTTTATAATCTTCTTCATCTGGAGATGGGCGCTGAGTAGATAGTGACACAGTCGTAAAATAATAATTCAAGTAGTCACGATTGTATGTACTTACTCCAGCAGATCCTTCTTTGGCATAGCGTGTAAACAATGGATAATTCGCATTTGCGCAATCCCATTCTGTTTTCCATCCACTATCCAATTTCTTGTGCCGATCACAAAATTCATCCTCTATCTGCCTCGCAGCTTCAATATCAGTGCCAATTATATAAATTTCCGTCGGCCCATAATTACCCCAAGCATCAGTGGCGACGTTATACCATTTCGTGGCTAGATCAATAGTACTTTGATCAATATCCATGGCCGCATATACAGGAGGAGTACCCGTAATTACTTCTCCCCAAGAGGGGCTTGCAGGGGCTGATACAGTTTTTACTTCCTTCTGTACAGCTGTAGGTTTAGCCTCTTCTGGAACAGCTTTAATTTCAGGAGTTGGAGTTGGTATTGTTGGTTTTACAATAAGTGGAACTTCAGTAGATTGAGGAGTTACCAGTACAGGTGTTAGCTCCACAGCAAGCGACGCATTTGTTAATAGAGATGGAGTAGTCGAAGAACCTGCATGGTTAGTGACACTTTCTTCACTAACCATGCAGGCGATAGAACTCACTATTAACATTGAGATGAGTAATACTACACGTACCACTTGTGATAATTCATCCTATGAATTTAGTCTTTTATAACAATACATTATTTTTATTAAGTATATAGTCAAAATTTCGCATTTCTATAACATTTTTAAGCATTCAATTCAGCCCTAGCTTTAGGGTTTAATAGATAAATTAGTGCTCCCACTTCAATTATCCCAGTACCAATTATCCATGCGAATTCTGGATTGGGATCTATAGTGGCTAATACGCATTCAACTAATTTCAAAACACTTAATGCTACCACCAGCCAAAATGCTATTTTGATTCCTTTCCCTACTAAAATTGGCGCTACCATTTTAATCAATCCTGCAATCACGAAGATCATAACAGGAGGTTCTGCACCAGTGGTTACATCATTCGGAGAAGACATGAATAATAATGCTGTAAACACTATCAGGAACCCTCCGAATTGAGACAAGATTAACCCTGTCTGCAAATGCCCGATTTCTTTACCTGTTAAAAATTTAAATAACATAGAAGCTCTCACTAAATTAAATTTATATTCCTGTACGAATTATACTTATCAGTGATCCTACATGCTGGTAAAATAGTATGTAAATGGCCAAAAACATAAGAATTACATTAATCCTTTTAGCTAGCGTAATATTAGGATGCGCAGAAGAAATCTCAGACAGTTTATCAAGTGCAGAGCGTATCACTTCCACTATTGGAACAGTCCCCAAAGAGCACTCCGATAGTACCCATAATATAAATCCTACAGAGCCACAATCAGTAGG
>DDKW01000012.1 GCA_002339805.1 Dehalococcoidia bacterium UBA2588
CCTACTGTAACCATCTGTATTTTCCCTTGATCAGTCGCTGCTTGCACTAATTTTTTAAATCCTGGAAATCCAAGTCTTCTCTCGTCTAGCCCCGGGTATTGGCGTATTAGGCGTTGCTTCACAGAAGTTAACAAAGGGATTCGTCCACTCTCCCGTTCTCTTACAACGATGTTTTCTATAGATTGCAAAATATCTGGGACATCTTGTTTTGAATAATTATTACGGGTAGTAGAAGAATTAAAGGTATTTGCTGTATTAGTTGAGTCTTGGTCAACATCAATATCATAAAAAATCAGGCCATCTACCAGGGCAGACAATCTCCTAGAAGTAGTCCACGAAACTCCTATAATAATCACTTTTTTCCCCATAGTTCTCAGGGCATTAATCACATGTATGAAATCTGAATCCCCAGATACAACCACAAAAGTTTCTATATTAGGATAAGAGTGAGCGCATTCTATACAATCCGCAGTCATTTTGACGTCTACACTATTTTTTACTCTCTGAGTACGAGTATTGTTAGTGGAGTTCCCTAGCTGTAATCTGGTCGGTACATACACAGGCTCTATACCAGAAGCATATAATGCTGGTGGGTCGTTTACGAATTGGCTCGCTCCTTTCAATTCTGGAGAGCGTGTTACCCAATCTGCGTATGCTTTAGCTACAACTACACGACCATGATTAGATACTTCTTCTTTCAGAGCAGAAACATTAGGAACTCTATTGCCGCCTGCCAAACTAATTTTGAAGTTCTCCCAGTCTATAAAAAGTGCTACATCTCCTAGCACAAAATCATTATTCATTAAAATCCTTATTCTTATTATTTGCGTAACATATTTAAATTATATCGTTTGATATGTTATGTTATTGCATATATTATCATGTAACAGATTCTATCAACGTATAATCTAGATACGTAAAAATCATAAACTCAATCATTAGTACAAAATTAAAGGTGTAATTATGACAAGTAACTTACGATTGCAAGACAAAGTTGCAATCATAACAGGAGCCGGTTCAAGTGGACCAGGGATCGGAAATGGGAAAGCAACAGCCATGTTATTTGCTCAACAAGGAGCAAAAATTCTTGTAGTTGATTCCCAATTAGATCGAGCTGAAGAAACTCTAAAGCTTATACAAGAAGAAAACGGAGTCGCTTCAGTATTTCAAGCCGACGTTACTAGCGCTTCAGATTGTGAAGCAATGGTAGATGCAGCAATGTCTAGGTACGGTAGATTGGACATTTTAGATAACAATGTTGGCATATCTAGAAGAGGAACAGTTTTAGAGGTTTCAGAGGAAGACTGGGATCAAGTAATGGCAGTTAATGTTAAAAGCATAGTATTAGCGAGCAAATTTGCCATACCTGCAATGAAGGAAAACGGACAAGGTTCTATAATCAATATATCTTCCATAGCAGGACTCAGGGCTCATAGCAGTACACCATATACTGCTTCTAAATCGGCAGTAATAGGACTCACATTTTCTATGGCTGCTGATCATGGTAGAGACGGCATAAGAGTAAACTGCATAGCACCAGGCCTACCTTATACTCCAATGGTTGCTCCTCGTATGAATGACAACCTACGAGAAACCCGAAAAAATGCTGCACCATTAGGAACAGAAGGCACTGGCTGGGATGTAGCATATGCAGCGCTTTTTTTCGCTAGTGACGAGGCTAGATGGGTCACCGGAGTAACCATGCCAGTAGATGCTGGCCTAGCAGCAACAAGCCCGGTAACTTATAGCACTCTAGATCAGCAAAAATATTAAGATATAGAAACTAGCGTCACAGAAAAAATAAGATCTTTACCTGCCAAGAAGTGATTACCATCTAATGTCACGTCCTGTTCTCCTATTTCTTTGACAGTAAACTGTATTGCACTTCCATCGGGTTGACTTGCAGAGATTTCCATCCCAACTTCTAAGGATAAATCATCGGGGAATTGGTCACTTGGAACAGCTATTATTTTAGCGGGGTCATAAATACCATAAGCCTCTTCCGGAGGGATTGTGATCTCTTTTTCTTCATCAAGAGACATTCCAATAACCCCTTTGTCAAAACCAGGAATCATCTGTCCCGCACCCACAGTAAACTCTAATGGCTCCCGACCTTCAGAAGAATCAAACACATTGCCGTCCAACAATTTACCTGTGTAGTGAACTTTTACATTATCTCCTTGTTTAACCACATCCGCCATTACAATCTCCAAACTAAATAGATGCAACGAATATATCTTTAATGTTTGGACGGTACCACATATTTAGGTACTTTATATTGTCAATATCTAAACAACAAATCCAATGAGATTCCAATACGGTAACACAATAAAATATGCTATCAGTATCACAGACACCATCATTACGCATGCAAACCTGAACACTTCCATATTCGTTAAGCCACTGCGTTCGAATATAATTAATCCAGATCCAGTCCCAGCGCAGTAAAATATCACGGAATCCCCAATTACAACAGTAATAAATCCAATAACAATAGGTTCGAATCCCAAAATACTCGCAAAACCCATAGTCAACGGAATCATAATAACCAAGTATGCAGATATATTGTTAAACGCTATCCTAGCCAATCCAATCAATACCATTACCAGGATCAATAATGCACTACTATTCTCAGTTATATTTAATCCAAGACTTAAAATACTTGTCGCCATCCACTGAGCCCCTCCACTATCCAAAAACGCTAATCCAAGTGAAAGTGCTGCTGCTGTTATGAAAAAGTTGCTCCAAGCTATTCCCTTCTGTAATTCATCCCAACTTAATATTCCGATTTTAGGAGACATCAATAACACGAAAGCTAATACTGCTGGTACAGAAGCGTGAAACCCATGAATGAAATCAGTGAACCACAAAATCACTGTAATCGAAATGATAATAATTACTTTGATTTCTTGAGGCTTAAGTGGGCCATATTTACTTTTGTTCAATTCTTGAATGGGTAATCCTCGCACATCTTTCAAATACCAGAAATATAAAATAGTCCCTCCCACGAATAAATTCAGGTAGAAAGGAACACTCATGATTACAAACCATTCTATCCAGGAAAAATCTCCTAATAGTCCAGATGCCACCACTGGTGTAATTCCTCCTGCTAACAACGCAGTCGAAGCACAACGGTTTAGAGCTAACATTGCCATCATCAGCATTTTATGAAATGGATGAGTCTTAGGAATGTGCCAACTATCCAAAACTTCTTCGTACATGTTCACAATAATTGCACCTCTGGTAGTAGCTGAGGGCAACACGAATGTCAAAAGTACAAACGACAGTAACATCTGAAAATACATAAGTATCGGATTACCTAAAGATGCATTTATGATATAACTGGCAACTCTTTCAGCCAGACCAGAAACTCTGACGGCAAAACCCATAGCTAAAATGCCTATTAAGAAATAGCATATGGGCTTACTAAATCCCACCAATGCGTCGGAAAAGGAATCTACGCCACCAGCAACAGTTAATAGCAAAATACAGAAAAAACTCGTAGTTACAGCAGAAATCCAATCTGTAATCCAAAGCGCTACTGCAATCATCATGACAATAACACATACTTTTGTCTGAAAGTCTATATCCGCAAAAATAGCGACCAGCAAAGCCGCAACACCTGCAATCAATACACCTGATACACCTGATATTTTACTTATTGAAATTACGAGCCTTCCTATTTATGAATTAATGAAACGGCCTGGATTCATAAAACCTATATTGTAATCAGCATAGCCTTTTGTCAACAGTGACTTAATGATTTCACCAGTAACTAAACTTAAATGAATTCCTTTGTGACCATGTCCAATAGCAAGATAAATACCCTTAAGAGTAGGCAATGCGCCTACGATTGGTAAATTATCTGGAGACATTGGTCTAAACCCATACATTGTTTCAACGATCCGGGCATCTTCCAAACACGGCATTACTGACATCACCCAATTCAAAATTGTTTCCGTCGCTTTATGGTTGGGAGGTTCATCATAATTATTAAACTCAGAAGTGCTGCCTGCACTTATTAAATCATCTCCTCTATGAATTAAGTGCCAAGATTCTACTCCCCCAAAATGGAACCCTAAGGGCTCACCAGAATAGCTCATTCTTATAGATTGACCTTTAAGAGGATTAATATTAATTCCAAGCCCCAATTCTTGGAGTAATGGATTAGACCCTATACCAGAACAAACAACGATATTATCACCATAAATCTTTCCTGATTGACACGTAACTCCGATCACTCGATCGTTATTCTTAATCAGTCCAACAGCTTTCCTTTGGTAAATATCTGTCCCTTGTTTTTCCGCAGACACAGCTAATGCCAAGGTAAATTTATAGCTATCTATTTGAGTTTCCAGTGGGATATAACCTGCAGCTAAAATATTGTGGGATAATCTATTATCTAATTTGCGGGTCTCTTCTCCGGACATAAAGTAGAAAGGATAACGTTGACGCACAGAAGTAAAATTAGCACGTTCTTTCAACGTTTCAATCTCTGATTCAGTCAAAGCTAATCTTAAGCCCGGCTTTACAACTGAAAGACAATCGATACCACTTAACTCATTGATTCTAGGAACATCTTGATCAAATAATTTACTACTTTCGAACAATAAATCGTTAATGTTATTTCCTGGATCATAATCGTATGTATTCGATAAAAATCCTGTAGCATGAGCGGACGCACCACTAGATATCGCATTTTCATCAAGCAATGCCACTGAAAGGCCGTCTCTCGATGCATAATAAGCTACAGAGGAACCTACAGCCCCCGCGCCGATCACTACTACGTCATAATTCTTTTCCATATTAGAAATAATTACTATAGAACTAGTTATTTACCCCAATTCTATTCTTAAAATCAGAAATTATTTGGTCTCTAGTACGAGTCTGCCATTTTACTCTTTGACCTATAGGTACATTTGTGACTTCAGGAATTATCTTCAATGCAATAAACACTGGTCCTTCCAGAGCTAGGATTTCTTCTATGCTGGAAGCAAAGTCTTCTATATTATCGAATGCGTAAGTGTTTGGATATCCGGATCCACGTGCAATCATGTCATATGCAATGTTTTCTGCGTTAGGAACTGGTTGTCCTCCTGTAGTTCCATAAACCCCATTATCGAGCATAAAATGATAGAAATTATTAGGCATTTTGTCTGCTATCGTTGGCAAAGCTCCCAGGCCCATAAGTACATCGCCTTCTGAGTCAAACTGTATCACTTTTTCATTAGGTCTAGATAATGCGAGTCCCAACGCAAACGAAGAATGACCACCCATGGCAGGATCACCGAGAGCAATGTCTAAATCAGGTTGCTCACTTACAGATTGCCAATGCCTTCCTCCTCTTCCTGAGAGAACAATACTATTCCCTCGATATTTATTAAATATTTTGAACATTTCCAAAGTATCTATCATTTTAAATCTCCTATCATTAAAGTCTAATTAAAACCGTGGAATTCATCCCCAATAAGCACTGCTACTGGATTTTGGATTTTCTCTGCATCCTCGAAAGCCCAAGATATACGGTCGGCATCATCATTGCTTTCAACTAAATAATACTTAACATTAAAAGCATTCAAGAATGGTTCCGTGTATGTAGCAGCAGTATCAGCGTTCCGACCGTGCCTGGTGTAACCCCTGTAACCAATCATTAATACTACCGGAATGTTCATGCCCATACACCATCCACGAAGGGAATCTCCTGATTCCATAAGTCCTGTATTTTGTATAAGAATAACGGGTTTTGCTCCTCCTGTTGATAATCCAGCTGCAGTAGAAAAGGCATGCCCTTCCCTACTAACAGGGACCAACGTTAAAGATGGCTCCTGCTCCATAAGTAAATATAAGAAGTTAGTTTCACTATCCGGTAACCACACGATATGTGTTACACCTTGTTTCTTAAATTCATTAATAATTAAATCGGGACTTAATTCTGCTTTTTGTGTACTCATACTCTTCAAACCTTTAAATTTTTTTTTCTATTTAGTGGCTTTAGGTTTTCTGCCTTTCCTTGCGAGAAAGTCACTAAATCCATCTTCAACTGACAATCCTTTGAACCTTCCTTTTCTAGCTTCCACTTCAGCCTGGAATTGGTCTCTAAGAGGCTCTCCAATATGTTCTGTCACCATCTGTTTTATATTAGCCACACCTTGAGCGCGGTTTTTGGCTATACCGCTAGCTATCTCTATTGTTTTATCCATTAATTGGTTAGAGTCAAACAAATGATTAATGAGCCCCAAATGATATGCTTCATCAGCAAACACTTCTCTTCCACTGTATAACAATTCCTTAGCTTTATTGATGCCTACTAACATTGGAAGACTCCAGGTTGCATTCATTTGGCCATAATTAACAGCCAGGAATCTAAAACTAGACTTTTCGCAACCAACTAAGAAATCTAATGAAGTGGCCATAACCGTGCCGCCTCCGTAACATAATCCATTAATAGCACCAATTATAGGCTTGGACGAAGTTGCCATATGCCAAGTGTATTCGGCTCTCTTGTCTTGTGAACTATTTCTTTGCTCCGGACTAAATTCTCTGTTTTCGTGTATATCAGCCCCTGCTGAAAACGCTCGTTCACCAGCTCCAGTAACAATAATAGCGCCGACATTTTCATCGACTTCCATGTCATTAACTGCTTGGTTAACCTCAGTAACTAGTTGCAAACTCAATGCATTCAAGACATCAGGGCGATTCAATGTGATAATACCAACACGATCTTGTTGGTCTACTAAAATATTTTCGTACGACATATGTCCTCCTCCAACCATTTGTTTTCTATAATCACCTGTACAAATAAATCACATCTGAGTTTCAATGTAAACCTCAGGGTATGGTCAGCTACTGTATAATTAGTATTTGCAACAGAACTTTCCTTAGAATCCCAAATCAAAAATAACTCCAAAATAGGTTTAGATCAATGGAACATCTAGGCATAACATTTTTAGAAAATAATATTCCATTTGAAGCTTTGTCCTCTGACTGCATAACAATCGGGAAACAATCGATGCTAAATGCATCCGCAGCCGGGCTAGCTGGCGCTTCACAACAACAAGCTATATCAATGTCGAACTTAGTACAAGAAATGGGTAGCATAGGCAAATGTACCTTGATTGGAATGGGTGTCAGAACATCCCCTATTTATGCGGCATTTGGAAATAGCGCCATAATCAGCATATTGGATTACACTGAAGAAATTCCAGCCTCTCATTATTCCCTATCATCTGTAGTGTTTCCAATAGTTACAGCCTTAGGAGAAGCTAACGGATACACAGGTAAAGAAGTTCTCAGAGCTTACCTGCTGGGACTGGAATATACCAACCATCTCTTAAATAAGACCGGGGGCAATTTCTACACTTGTGTGAGTTTAGGAGGATTCTTGGCCGCCTCCCTATTACTAAAGCTTAATGATCATCAATTTCATCAAGGTATTTGCATGCTCCTTAATAGCCCCGATGCACCAGTAGTAGCTAGACATTCTGGGATGAATTTATTCACAAACGCAAAAGTCTCAATGAATACAATTACAGCTAGTCTCACTCTATCGAAAAATTTCAATATTGACGACTTTTCATCAGACACAATTAATCATAATTTAGACAAATTGGGACTAAATGTTAAAACTCATAATAATATACTTAGTAACCTTGCCAGTAACTCTTCCTTAGCAGGGGACGGGCTTTCTTTCAAATTATACCCATGTCCAGCCAGTTCTCACGAATGCATAGAGGCAATTTTACAATTATTGCAGCTCTACGATTTGGACCACACAAACATAAAAGAAGTAAAAATATCTGTGCCTTCCAGATCTTTAGAAGAATTAAACTGTGATCCACCCAAAACAGAATTTGAATTAAAAAACAGCCTACCGTTCATAGCAGCATCCGCCTTAATCTACGGACAGCCACTTATAGAACAATTTACTTCCACTCATTTCTATGACGAAGCGATCAACCAATGCATGAACAAAATAACTGTACTTAAAAACACAAACTTTAACCCTTCTACGCCAAGGGCAACTGAGGTGTCAATAAATCTAAATAACGGACAAAATGTGCAAACCACTGTAGAATTTGCACGAGGCACCTCAGAAATTCCATTAGATTCAACCGAATTAGAAGCTAAATTTTTGTACTGCTCAAGATATATATTGCCACCTGATCATATCGAAGGGGCCATATACCAAATAAGTAACCTAGAAAACATCCATGATATTACTGGATTAGTATCTATACTAGGAGGATAAGAACATATGCAAGCTATTACTATTCATTCAACTGGTGGACCAGAAGTTATGCAACTAGAAACCGTCCCAACACCCAAGCTTAAAAACGGCGAGGTTTTGATAGAGATAAAATCTATCGGAGTTAATTACACCGACGTAGCAAGTAGACGAGGGACCAATTTGCCGGAACAATTTCCTTGGATACCCGGGAGAGAAGCATCTGGTGTAGTCGTAGAAATAGGAAAAAATGTGAATGATCTAAAAGTGGGAGATCGAGTAGCTTATGCAATGGCTACTGGTTCTTATGCAGAATTCGCAGCTGTCCCTGCTTGGTTAACTGTTCCTATTCCAGATGACATGTCTTTTGAAACAGCATCAGCTATATTATTGCAAGCTATGACAGCTCATTTCTTAGCAAATGACATAACAACACTCCAAACATCAGACCGAGCGCTAGTTCATGCCGGAGCGGGAGGAGTAGGATTATTATTAATACAGATGCTAAAAATGCTAGATGTATACGTCTACACAACTATCTCAACAGAAGTCAAAGCGAAATTAGCAAAAGAAGCTGGAGCTGACTGTCTAATCCAATACACAACAGATGACTTCGAAAAGATAATACTTGATCAGACAAATGAAAAGGGAATTGCTATAGTTTATGATGCAGTAGGGGACACTACTTTTCAAAAAGGTTTAAATATCCTCAAACCACGGGGACATATGGTTCTTTATGGCACCGCAAGCGCTCCAGTACCTCCTTTTGACACCAATTTATTACGAGGAAAGTCTATCTTCCTGACTAGGCCTATGCTTGGAGATTACACAAGTACAAGAGAAGAACTCCTGCAAAGGTCTACTACAGTTCTGGATTGGGTTCAACAAGGTAAACTCAAAATCCGAATTGGCCTTAAATTACCGTTGTCGGACGCCGCAGAAGCACACAGGAAACTAGAAGGGAGGCAAACTACCGGTAAAGTTATACTAACCGTCTAATAAATGATGTATCTAAAAAATATACTGATACAATATAGTGGTTTACAACGGACTAAATCTCGAAGGCAACCATAACGATAATGTACTACCCGAAATTAAAAGACATTGAATCTTATAGAAGTTTAGGGAACTTAGTTCCAATATATAGAACAATCAATGCAGACCTCGAAACTCCTGTATCTGCCTATCTTAAGGTAGCCGAAGGAGACTACTCATTTCTATTAGAAAGCGTATCAGGTGGGGAGCAGTTAAGTAGATATAGCTTTATAGGAACAACTCCATACAAAGTTATCAAAACTGGCAAAGACCAACCCCAAGGCCCAGTTGATCCATTAACCTTGATTCAGGAAGAACTGAGCAAATTCCAAGAAGTGTCAGTAGAAGGATTGCCTGCATTCAACGGTGGTGGAGTGGGATACCTTTCTTATGACAATATTCACTACTTTGAACCACGGGTACCGATGCTTGAAAACGATGATATAAGTCTACCCGACTCCGTAGTAATGTTTACAGACACCTTATTAGTCTTTGACCATTTAAGACACGATATCAAAATAGTGAGCCACGTAAACCTTAATGATGATATTGAAGAATCTTATCAAATAGCGGTTTCAAAAATCGAATCGATTGTAACTAAGCTAACCGCTCCTCTTCCCCCACAATCCCACAATATAATCACAGAAATTGAACCTACTAAACATGAAGTGAAATCAAATTTCAGCAAAGAAGAATTCTTTCAAGCGGTAAACAAATGTATTGAATATATTAATCAGGGGGACGCAATACAAATCGTTTTGTCCCAAAGATTTGAACGAAAAACGGAAGCAAAACCGTTTGATATTTATCGGTCATTAAGAGCTTTGAATCCTTCGCCCTATATGTATCATTTACATTTATCGGACTTCCATATAGTCGGTGCGTCAATTGAAACTTTAGTAAAAGTAGAGAATGGACTTATAGACTATCATCCTATAGCAGGCACCAGGCCGAGAGGACAAACTCAAGAAGAAGACAACGCTCTAGCTGAAGAGTTACGTACAAGTGAAAAACAAACATCAGAACATATTATGCTGGTTGACTTAGGCCGGAACGATGTAGGTAAAGTAAGTGAAATAGGAACAGTCGAAGTGACTGACCTAATGAGTATAGAGAAATACTCACATGTAATGCATCTAGTATCTCATATCAAAGGGGTACTTAAATCAGGTCTTAACCCTTTTGATGCATTAAGATCATGCTTTCCTGCAGGCACACTTTCAGGTGCTCCTAAAATACGAGCCATGGAGATTATTTCCGAATTAGAGCAACAAAAAAGAGGACCTTATGCTGGTGCAGTCGGATATTTCTCATTCTCCGGGAATATTGATACCTGTATAACTTTGAGAACTAGCGTTATAAAAGATGGTACAGCTTATATACAAGCAGGCGGTGGTGTAGTGGCAGACAGTACCGATGAGGATGAGTACCTTGAAACCTATTACAAGTCCGGAGCATTACTCAAAGCCATTGAAAACGCTGAATTACAATTCAATGCCAAGGAGGCTCCTTAATGCTTAAGTCATTCTTTCATACCGGGTTCATAGTCAAAGACATTGATAAAAGTATCGATTTCTATACCTCTGTTTTCGGCATGTCGCTAGCAGGTAGAGGAGAGAGAAGTGGACCATTCGCTGAAACATTACTTGGATACTCTGAAGCGCACCTCCAGAACGCTTTCTTGGAATTAGGAGAGGGACATCAATTAGAATTGATCCAATATTTAACCCCTACTGGTTCTAGAGCCCAATTTGAAAAAAATGACCTAGGAGCTTCGCACCTCGCATTCTTAGTAGAGGACATTGAAACGTTTTATACCCAAGCCAAAGCTAATGGTTTAAAGCCTGTTAATCCACCGGTATCCTTGCATGACGAGAATGGTAAATTGTTAAGAAAAGCATTATATGCTCAGGACCCTGATGGTAACTGGATAGAATTAGTGGAATTATTTTAAGTAATAATGAAAGTCTCCATTTTTTGCACCACCTGTGAAAGAGCGTCATATCTAGAATTCACAAATGATAACATCATCAATTTAAACAATTTCAAAACAGTCAAAGAAGTAATCTCCGAACTCGAGTCTCTGCTTGGAGTAGCTGAATATTCTGAATCTCCGTTTGCACACTGCTACTACAAAGACTGCGTAGGAGAGCCTCAAAATTGGGTGTTTTGGGATGAATACAGAATAACCTCGGGAGAAGGCTTAAATTGGCCTATTACACCTGAATTAGACGTTTTTTATCAGACTTAACCCTAAGTTCTTAAGTCCGGTTTCTTAATAATGGGGTAAATATCAATATCACCGCTAATAATACAAAAGCTATGCTCTGATTGATTATCATCGTGTCACCTGCGCCGTAAAGACCAGCTAACCGGCTTGTCGTAAATCCACCTAGCGCTGCCGCCCCAACGCATTGTGC
>DDKW01000028.1 GCA_002339805.1 Dehalococcoidia bacterium UBA2588
GGGGAATATGGTGTTACTACGGGCCGAGCTCGAAGAATAGGCTGGTTTGACGGAGTAGCGGGGCGCTACAGTCAATCTATTAATGGCTTTACGTCTATGGTTGTAACTAGAGTGGATATATTAGACACATTTCCTAAGATTAAATATTGCGTAGGCTATGAAATTGATGGAGACAGGGTGGATTATTTTGTTCCTAATGCTTCTTATTTGGGCAAAGTTAAACCAGTGTATGAGGAATTAGATGGATGGGAGCAAATCACATACGGAACCACAAAACTAGAAAATCTCCCTACTAAGGCTAGAGTGTATCTTGAAAAGCTTGAAGAATTAGTTGGTTGCAGAATTAGTGCTATTTCAACAGGACCGCGACGAGAAGAAACGATCATATTAGATCAGATCAATTAGGAGTTTGTGCAACAAATGCCTGAAAACAAATTCGGGATATATTTCAATGCTGATAGTGGTGAAGTATTAAGAATTAATTCGCCTTATTGGATTCCTGAAGAGCCAGAATGGATGTGTATAACAGCTGAGACCAATTCCACACTGAAGGATATCCGAAATATTGTTGAGGATAAATTTTCTAACTACGATTCGCAAAAGATATTTTGGGGAGTTCTCCCATTTATAGAAAAGTGAATCAAACGGATGCTGGAAAATTGCCAGGGGACTATACTTAAATTATGGGCGATAATGTGAAACCTATAAGAGAGAAATTGGAAATCAGAGAAGATTTATTGTGTTCTCATGCCAAACGCTCTTCCAAATCTTCTAGAGTCGTTGATGAGCCAAAGAGTGATGTCCGGACTGAATTCCAGAGGGATCGAGATCGCATTATTCATTCAAATGCATTCCGTAGACTTAAACATAAAACTCAAGTTTTTATAGCCCCAAAAGGAGATCATTATGTAACCAGATTGACTCATACCCTGGAGGTATCGCAAATAGGAAGAACGATCGCTAGAGCGCTGGGTTTGAATGAAGACTTGGTGGAAGCCATGACCCTGGGTCATGATATGGGGCATACTCCGTTTGGGCATGCAGGCGAAGATGTTTTAAACACTTTAGTGCCAGGAGGGTTTTCTCATGCGTCTCAGAGTATCAGGTTAGTTGAAACTTTAGAGAAAGAAGGCAGAGGATTAAATCTTACCGAAGAAACTAAAGAAGGAATTTTAAATCATTCAAAGCCTAAAGGTAACTTTTTTGCAGAGCAAGAGAATATCTCATTAGAGTCTCAAGTTTGTCGTTTGTCTGACGCTATAGCATATGTTAATCATGATGTGTTAGACGCTTTACGGTCCGGATGGATTGTGCAAAAAGATTTACCTAAAGAAATTCTATTAACTTTAGGGAATACTCATTCTGAAAGAGTTGATACTTTGGTTACAAATACCATAGAAACATCAGAAAAGTTTTTGGAACAAGAAGACGCCTCGGTGCATATAACTATATCAATGTCGCCCGAAATAACTGAAGCGATGTTGGCATTAAGAGATTACATGTTTCAAAACGTTTATTTGCCCGTAGGAGAAAATAAGGAGACACAAGCTGCTATTGCTTTGATTGGAGAGCTTTATAATTACTATCTAAATAACAAGGAAGAAGTTCCAAATCTATACCTTGATCATGCTGATACGATGGATCGAGCGGTTGCTGATTATGTATCTGGGATGACTGACAACTATGCTATTTCAGTAGGCGAGAAGTTATTTAAAGGGATTACTCAGGATATATTTAATTCGTTGATATGAAAGAAGCTATGAAATCGTGGTTAGAATCAATGGAGATTCTGCCCGCAGTAAAATGGATGAGGCGAGCATCAGTAGTGGGCTTTATAGCGGCTTTACTGAATATAGCTGCTCCTATAGCCTCGTTGGGCGGTGAGGATTTCATCCCTGTTGGATGGCTTGTTTTTTGTTTAATCGATGGGATGTTATTAACTCTGTTTTCGATTGGCGCGTGGAAGCAAAATCGATTGGCATGTACAGGATTAGTTCTGTACTATGTGTTGGTTAAAGGGTTGATGACTATTTTAGGGTTTGGTAATTCAAATCCTGGAGCTATCATGTTGATCTTTGTTTGCGCTTTTGTGTTTTTGATGGGCTGGAGAGGGTCAATTTCATTTTACAAACTGACCCATCCAGAATATCCAGAATGACTTAGCCTCTGATTTTAGGCATTACTTTATCTGCAAATAGTTGTAGTTGGTCTTTGTAAACATTTAGTGGCGTGCCCATAGTTGAACCCAAATTAAGTCTACTCACACCTGGGTATTTTTCTGAAATCTCCAGGATTTTTTCTGCTATTTGTTCAGGGGGACCGCATAGCCAAGTTTCGTTCTCTACTTGTTTTTCTAGAGTCGGCAGTTCAACGGAAGCTCGATTTTTGGTTGCGACTGCTGAAACTTGCTCTTCAGATAACTGGAGCAAACCTAAGGGGGCAGCAAATTTCATTGCTTCTTCAAAATAAGGCCTAGCTTGTTCTATAGCCTTTTCTTGGGTCTCTGCTATAAAAAACCTGAACCCAAGAGCAATATTTTCTCCCAATTCGATGGTTTTGCCATATCTTGCATATGCATCTTGGTACATTGTGAGACGTTCGTTTAATGCATCTTTAGGAGTTGTTGCAACTAACGCTTTGATATTGTGTTTTGCCATGAAGTCTATTCCTTTAGGGTTACCACTTACGAGAGGCTGCCAAATGTCTACAGGAGTGGATAGAGGCCGAGGTACTAAACTAAGTGTTTCCAGCGTATACCCGCGGTATTCTACGGGAGCAGGGAGCGTATAGTGTTTGCCTTGATGAGAGAATTCTTCGTTGTTGAATGCTTTGATTATTATTTCCACTTGTTCTTCAAATAATTCTCTATTATCGTCAGAGTTTTTCAATGGAGCGCCAAATGTTTCAACTTCTCTACTATGATATCCTCTGCCAACTCCGAAAATCAGCCTTCCATTACTTAGAATGTCAGCTGTGGCAAAGTCTTCGGCTAGCCTCAGAGGGTGCCACATAGGCGCGATGTTGAATCCGCAACCAAATTTGAGATTGGTTGTTTGGGTGCTTAGCCATAAATTTAACATCACTAAATTCGGGATGCATTCAAATCCTTCTGGCTGGAAATGGTGTTCGGCCATCCAGAATTCATCATATCCTGCATCATCCATTAATTTGGAGAGCTCTAATGCCCAAGAAAATGATTGTGATAATTCACCACTGGAGTATTTCCGGTCGTTGACAGGTGTGCCAGACAATCCTAATTCACTATCTACTATGTGTCCTGCATAGGATGCACTGATATTCTTAATCATAATGACTCCTTAATAAAATATTTTATGCGCTAGGGGTAGGTGGTGGAGCAGGGTTATACAGCTCCATTCCTATGGTGGAAGGAAATACTCTGGCTATTTCTTCTACTGTCCACCTATCTTCTGTGCTAATTGTTTTGACAGGTTCTGGTTCATTAAGAAGAGAAACTAATCCACCGGTAACGTGGAAAACTCTTCCATTAACATGTTCAGATTGGTCTGATGCAAGCCAAGTTACGAATGGAGCCACATCTTCCGCTTCTCCTCTTAGTGCGGGGGCAGAGCCCATGATTATTCCGCTTGCTGCTCTTAATTCTCGAGCTTGATCAGGAACTGTTCCGCTCATGCGGGTGTTGGCACTTGGTGATATAGCGTTTGCGCGTACACCATACCTACCCATGTCCCTTGCTACTACCCTAGTCAAACCAGCAATGCCGTCTTTGGCAGCCCCATAGTTTGCTTGCCCTGAGTTGCCGTATAGCCCGGAAGTGGATGAGAAAGTGATAATATTTCCTGACCGTTGTTGTCTAAATAATATGCAGGCGTGTTTTACTATAGTAAAAGTTCCTTTAAGGTGGACTGAGATTACATCATCCCATTCCTGTTCAGACATGTTAAAAATCATTCGATCTCTCAGTATGCCTGCGCAAGTTACCACAATATCTAGTTTCCCGAATTCATCAATGGCGGTTTGGACAATTTTTTCTCCTCCTTCCATTGTTGCAACAGATTCTGTGCAAGCGACAGCAGTTCCTCCGGCAGCTTTTATTTCGGCCACAACGGTTTCTGCGATTGACTGATCTTCTCCAGATCCGTCTACATTCACTCCAGGATCGACTACTACTACTTTAGCGCCTTCTTCTGCCATTAACTGGGCAACTCCTTTACCTACGCCTCTACCGGACCCTGTTACTATCGCTACTTTATCTTTTAAACTGTCATTCATATGAATTCCTCGTGTTTTATTTAATTGGCAACTCGAAAGTTGCTGTG
>DDKW01000023.1 GCA_002339805.1 Dehalococcoidia bacterium UBA2588
ATACTTGCAACTTTTGAGTTTGGTGAAGACATGAAAGAAGCAGAACGAACCGTCGAAAGTAGCATTTCTAGCGTAAATCTACCTGAGTTTTCCACCAATCCTCAAGTTAATAGGATCAACAATAACCAATTTCCTGTAATGAGGCTCACGATTGCTGGAAATAGAGACATTCCTTCACTACAAACAGTCGTAGACGAAATGATCATTCCTCAAATTGAATCTGTCGGAGGTGTATTCAGAGTAGATGTCTCCGGTCAAACAGATGAAAGAATCGAAATACAAATTGATGACCAAAAACTGGAAGACGCCGGGCTCACAAGGTCAGATATCACCGCAGCTGTTCAAAGCAGTAATATAGATACTTCTGCGGGTAGTTTAACTGATCAAGGATTACAGTACCCCATCAAAACTTCGAACAAAATAACTTCTCTCAAACAACTCAAAGAATTAATCATAGGACATGAAAGACATATCGATCCAGTTACTCGTTCCATGCGGACATACACGGATCGCCCAGTATATCTGTCTGATGTTTCAAATGTCATTATAGACACAGATGATGCGACAACTATATCCAGAACTAACGGAAAACCCAGTCTCACACTATTTATACTTAAAGATCCAGATGCAAACACTGTGGATGTAACTGATGGAATTTCTGCAATTACAGAGGACATACCCAACTTACCGGAAGATATTAGCATTTTGGTTCTCCAAAATGACGGTCCTGAAGTAGAAAAATCTTTAGCACAATTATTTGGTGAAGGATCAGTAGGATTCTTGTTCGCCATTTCCGTGGTATTCATATTTTTACTAAATTTCAGACCTAGTATTTGGAAAGGTGCTCAAACAGCCCTTAGACCCACATTCATAATAGCCTGCTCAATTCCGTTAAGTGTTTTAACTGGGGTAATATTTGTGAATTTATACGGTATATCTCTGAATTTCATGAGTTTAGCTGGTCTAGCGATCGCAGTTGGAAGAGTCGTTGATGACAGCATTGTGGTATTGGAAAATATTTATAGACACATCCAGATGGGAGAATCAAAATACCAGGCCGCTATTGATGCAACTAAAGAAGTTGGGGCTGCAATCGTATCTTCCACATTGACTACTGTAGCTGTTTTCATACCCCTAACATTCATTGAAGGCTTGGTAGGACAATTTTTTACCCCCTTTGCAATATCAGTCAGTTTTGCTCTATTGGCATCAACTGTCGTAGCATTAACCGTTGTTCCTGTATTAAGTATATTTGTTTTAAATACAGAACAGATCCGGTCTTCTAACGATCTAACCTCCGATAGTTCCACTTATGCCCAAAACGCCTACATACCTATTCTGCGCTGGGCTATAAATCACAAACTCCTTGTTATAGTTTTTGCTGTAGTGATTTCTGGATCAAGTCTCGGACTGTTGCGTTTTATTCCTGCCACATTATTCCCTCCAACAGAATCTGAATATGTGACGCTTGACCTAAAACTCCCCACTAGCAGTTCTATCGGCCAAACATTCCAAGAAGTTCTTAAGACTGAGGCTATGCTTTCTGAGCTTGAAGAAGAAGGGATAGTCCGAACCTACCAGGTAACCATGGGAGCGTCCTCAAACCTGCAGGGCATCGACGCAGCAAGCGCAGGGTATAACCTTGCAGGGTTCTTCCTGACAGTAGATAAAACCCGCCAAACTGAAGCTGTGGATTACTTAAATGATAATTTGATACTTGATAGTACTACTGAAATAAACATTGAAGGCATCGGCAGTGGCCCACCCGCAGAAGATCTACAAGTGATACTAACTGGTACCAATTTCACTGAAATCAACCAAGCTGCTAATACACTTGTAACAGGAATATCAACTATAACTGGTGTGAAAAATGTAACCAGTGATGTAAAAGATTCAAAACCTCAAATAGTTATTAAACCAAACCTAGAAGAAATAACAGCTCAGCAAACTTCCGTTAGCTCTATAGCATCACAAACTAACCAGATGTTAGTAGGTAGGAAAATATCTGAAATTGATATTAATGACACAACTTTGGACGTCCTGATCATTGCAGACATACCTGATATAGACAATATAAATATCATCAAGGGACTAAATATCGAAACACCCATCGGACAAACAAAATTAGGTAGTCTAGCAGATATAATTATAGAAGATGGACCTACTTCCATCACACGATACGATAACGAGCGGTCTATCAGTATCAGTGGAAACATCACTGCCAAAGACACCCAAGGAGTAGGGAGGAAAGTTGATGCAGTAATAGACTCTGCGGAACTACCTCCTAGCGTTACTGTGCAAACAGGAGGAGTGTTTGACCAAATCAGCGAAGGATTCCAGGACCTGTATTTTGCAATGTTCGTAGGAGTAATTCTGGTATATCTAGTAATGGTTATATGCTTAGGATCACTTAAAAACCCTTTCATAATTGTGCTCAGCTTACCTCTAGCTATCGTTGGTGCCTTGGTAGCACTAACAATCACGGATAGAAGCCTAAGTCTCTCTGCTTTGATGGGCTTCTTATTACTAATAGGAGTGGTCGTAACCAACGCCTTAGTCCTATTAACATTCGTAGAGCAGTTAAAAGAACAAGGTTTGAACTCTTACGATGCCATACTGGAAGCCGGAAGAATCCGTTTACGCCCCATCTTAATGACCGCATTCACAACTACTTTCGCTTTGCTACCATTAGCTTTGTCCTCCACAGGGGATGGAGGAATAATAGGAGCAGAATTAGCTACTGTAGTAATTGGAGGACTTGTAAGTAACACTTTCTTAACCCTTCTAGTAATTCCAGCGATTTATCTATTATTTCAAAATAACGGACCAAGCATATTAACAAGAGTAAAAAATGCCACATCTAAGGTTTTCTCAAGATAAAGGAGATTCTCAATAACAAATGAAATTAATAAACAGCTTTAAGCAATTAGCAAAATTACAGTCAAAACTCATTCTTTACCCAGGAGTGTTATTGGCGATTGTTATCGTGTCGGGGTGTTCCTCAGACCCAGTATCCACCGAATCCGAACAAGAGAACGAAGCCGTAACAAATCCAACCGTAACTATTCAGGGCAATCTTTACTTCCCCTCTCGCCATATCCTATCTTTCGATACCAATGGTGATATAGGAGAGATCCCAGTGGCAGTGGGAGACCAAGTAGCATTTGGGCAGCATCTGATGTCATTGGATGCAACTACCAAAATGACTTTAGAACAAAAAGCCAGACAAGCTCAAGTTAACTTAGATTCTGAATTGGAAAAACTGAATTTATACGAAGCCACCTTAAAAAACAAAATAGCTGCGAAAAGACTT
Organism: Dehalococcoidia bacterium UBA2588; assembly: GCA_002339805.1. Taxonomy (GTDB): domain Bacteria; phylum Chloroflexota; class Dehalococcoidia; order Lucifugimonadales; family UBA3495; genus UBA2588. The sequence continues at coordinate 3,314 of DDKW01000023.1, forward strand.
TCTCTAGATACCGCAACAACTACATACAACAAGCTGATCAATGACCATAATAAAAAAGTGGTGGATAATGAAAAACTTTTAGCTACAGCCAATTCCACCTTGGATACTGCTGAAAAAAACCTAAACAATTTTGAACATTCCCAAGAAGCTAAAATTGCCAAAGCCCAGCAGACAGTCAGTAAAGCTCAACAATCCATCTCTGCTGCAAAGCTAAAGATTGAAACTGCAGAAGATAATCTGACAAACATAGACATCACGAAAGCACAAAAAATTGTTATTGCTCAAAAGACACAGGAAGCAGCTGTACTAACACTACAGAATGCTACAGACGCGATGCAAACTCTTAAAGTTGGCTGGTTGCAAACTCAAGCGCCATTTCGGAACGGAAAATTTGACTTTGACAAAGTGGACAGATACCAAGCTGATATCGATGTAGCCGAAAAAGATTTAGACAAAGCTAATTCTGATCTAGCAAACTTGTTGGATGACCCAGAAGACTTAGACAAAATTGACCTACAGAACAAATTAACAGTCGCAGAAAACGACCTTGAAACAGCCAATGATGACTTAATTACAGCAAAACAAAATCTTCAAAATATTACCGATGGTTCAGAAAGCTTGACTTACCAAGAACTAATGGTCGCAGTCAAAGTAGCTGAAGAGCAAGTTTCAAAATATATACGTGACATAGCAGATCTTGGCACCAACCCTAATGAACTAGCTGTTAATGACTCTCAAACTAATCTTGAAAAACTAAAACTTGAATTAAACGAGCTTATCGAAGACCCTTATAATAGCGAATATGAACTCCACATGGCATCTGTAAGACTCGCAAAACAGAACCTAGCAGATGCTGTGGCAGATGTATCTAAAGCAACTCTAACGTCACCAGCGGACGCCACAGTATACACAGTTAATGCGGACTTAGATGATTCCATAAACCAAAACTCTATTGTCATGAAGCTTGTTGAACCTAAATCCTTAATATTCAACGGATCATTAGAAGGAGATTATCTAGATGATATCCGGGTGAATCAAAAAGTAGAAGTGCACATACCTAAATTACAAACAAATCCATTTACTGGTGTCATTCAGGAAATAAAAGATCAGCCTCTCACTAAGAGGGGAATAATTACTTTCCCTGTGATCGTAAGAATTGATATGGATACAAATATTGTTCCCAACCTAGAAAACTACAATGCGTTTGTCGTAGTAAAAAACACTCCTTAATTCTCAAAAACATGTATAGTTAACGGATGCGTATAGGAATCATTGGAGCCGGGATGACCGGTTTGACAGCAGCATATCATTTAAGTAATCAAGGGCATGAGGTAACAATTTTTGAGCATGCTCCTTTCGCAGGAGGTCATGCATCCACCTTTGAGGTACAAGGCGGAATATTAGAACGTGGTTACCATCATTTGTTTACTAGCGATACCGATATACAAGAACTTGTTGCATCTTTAGGTTTACCAAGTCTAATTGAATGGATGCCATCATCAGTCGGTATCTATGCTAAAGGTGCTATCTATAAGTTAAATTCTCCGTTAGATCTGCTTAAATTATCCCCTTTGAAATTTATAAACAGGTTACGGTTAGGATTCGTGCTTAAGTATCTCCAATTACAAAAAAATTGGAGAAAATACGAACAGGTGACCGCTGCGAGATGGTTAAGAAATAAATTAGGCAAGCAGGCTTATGAAATGCTATGGGAACCTCTTCTATTAGGGAAATTTGGGGCTACCCTTTATGACAAAGTCCCTATGTCTTGGATCTGGGGTAAATTAAATACTCGGGTTAAATCTCGGGAAACTGGAGCTAGTGGGGAATTACTAGGATACCCATCCGGTAGCTTTGCCGTGATATTAGATAAATTGCTAGAAATTCTAGATAAAAACCAAGTCAAAATTCACCTTAGCACACCAGTACATAAGATCGAAAATCATAACAATACCATGACTATAACTCTACAGGACACACAGCAACAATTTGATAAAATATTGTCTACCGTGAGTAATGATATTCTACTGAACTTAGTCCCTCAGTTACAAAACCACCCTAAATACATAGAGAAGTTAAACAGCATTTCATACCTATCAGCTGTCGTAGAAATTCTGATACTTGAGAAGCCAATATCTGACGTATATTGGCTTAATATTGCCGATGCTAAATTCCCGTTCTTAGGAGTAATTGAACATACTAATTTAATATCTGCAGAGAACTACAATGGGAAGCATATAGTCTACATAACTAACTATGTATCAACAGATCATCCTATTTTTAAAATGGATGAAAGAAAATTACTGGAAACTTATATCCCGTTCGTAAAGCTTATTAACCCAGACTTCAATGAATCTTGGATAATAGAAACTTTCAATTTCAAAATAGGGAGAGCACAGCCAGTTATGGGAGTAAATTACTCTCATAATATTCCTGAGCATGCATCTCCGTTGAAGAATCTGTACGTAGCAAATACTGCCCAGATTTATCCGGAAGATCGAGGAACAAATTACGCTGTACGCATGGGGAAATATGTTGCTGAACAATTAATGAGGACTTAATATTGTGATACATACACCACTATCCTTTCTGGGCTTATGATACGAACATCCAACAACTCTATTGGCACTCCGGTCCTTAGATTTGCATGGTCCTTATATGACTGGGCAAATTCTGCCTGGTCAGCCATCATAATTACATTTATATTCTCTCGGTATTTCGTAGACGTTCTAGCCACAGACCCTAATACAGGAACATTGGTATGGACTTGGACCATCGGTCTGTCCAGTTTTGTAGCAGCTTTGATTAGCCCCATCATTGGTAGTATGTCTGATCATTCAAATAACTCTAAGAAAGGACTATTTATCACTACCTGTCTCTACTCCATCATATCCATCGGATTATGGTTCGCTGTACCCGGAAATTCACCGTTAATTATTTTCGCTACAATTATATTTTTAGGGAATATCGCTTATGAAATCTCTCAGATTTTGTATAACGGGCAATTAAAAACAATAACAATACCAGATAATTACGCCAAACTATCTGGATTAGCCTGGGCATTAGGATATGCTGGCACTGTAATCATTTTTGGTGCTTACTATGTACTGTTTTTCTTGCCTCAAGAATCTTTATTCAATTTGAATCATGAAACATTCCAAAACATTCGAATCAGTTTTGTAATCACTGGTTTGTGGATAATTATTTTTTCCATACCGCTATTCCTATGTTTAAAACACCAACCTTCAAAACTACGGACTGAATTCAACATTAAAGCACCATTCATAAACCTATTATCAACGTGCCAAGAAATCCGTAAACATAAAAATCTAGCAATATTCCTATTATCCCGTCTGTTTTACACTGATGGAATTAATGCTATTTTTGCCGTAGCAGCCATATACGCCACTCTGGTATTTGACATGAATACTGAGCAAATAATTATTTTAGCAATCGGTACTAATATTGCTGCAGGTGTAGGAGCTAGTACACTATGTTTTCTGGAGCATTATATAGGTTCTAGAAAGATCATTTTAGTTTCTTTGATAAGCATGACTGGGATCAGTTTAACCATTCTAGCTATCTCAGACGCAACGCTATTTATCATTCTAGCCATGTCACTGAGTGTATTCTTTGGTCCTGTCCAATCTGCTAGCCGGGTCTACTTCGCCAAAGCGATACCTGATACAAAAACATATGAATTCTTTGGCTTTTACTCATTCGCAGGAAAGGTCAGTGCTTTCATAGGCCCTATTTTATTTGGGACGGTATCATTTGCTTTTTCATCACCTCAAGCAGGTATGGCATCAGTCCTAATTCTTTTTGTAATTGGGTTTTTTATAATGCTTAAGGTGCAACCAGACCAAGTTCTGTAATTTATTGGAAATTAGGCATCACTTTTTCGGCAAACAACTTCAAACTATTTTCCGTAGTTTCCCAAGACATAGCTCCTAACCTGAAATGAATGATCATTCCTCCGATACCAGTATTGTTAATCGCTTGTAGTTTCTCTGATACCGTATCAGGGGACCCCACGATTAGCCCATGCTCAACACTGTCAAGAGCTCTCTTAGTAGTCACAGCAACCTGAGAACCTATTTCTTCCTGTGTGTTATACCTGGTCCTATTCTCTGTAAGAAACTTGCGCATATTAACAAAACTTTCAACACCTATATCTTCAGCTTCTTTATCTGTATCTGCTACAACTATATTTCGCCATACCCAAGAATTTTTAAGATTTTTTTCAATTTGGTCTTCATCATATGAACTAGACCTCATTGTTTCTCTATAAGCATCTACACGAGAAGCCGTAACCTCATTTGTCTGTACGTTCATCAAAAACGGACGGTTTGTACTAGCCATCTCCTTAATTGACTCTTCTCCAGAACAGGCTCGGATAACCGGAGGATGCGGGTGTTGGTAGACAGCAGGTCTCAACAAAGGCAAATCAATATCCCAGAATTCACCTGCATGCTTATAATTTTCGGTTGTCCAAACTTTGGAAAGTATTTCCTCTATTTCTGAAAGGCGTGCTGCAGATTCAGACGGATCCACTCCGAATCCTCGAAATTCATAATAATTATAAGCAGTGCCTCTACCTATTCCTACAGTTATACGTCCTTTGCTCAGATTATCAATAACAGACACTTGCTCTGCAAACCTTATAGGATGATGAAGTGCCATTTGAGCAACCGCAAATCCAATTCGTATGTTTTGAGTAGAGCTTGCTATTGCAGAAGCAAATGTCATAGGGTCCACATACGCACAACCTCCATCAAAGTGATGTTCAGCCAACCATACAGTATCAAAACCTAATCTATCACATAGTTGAGCTTCTCTTAGGGACTCTGTTATAACATCATAATCTTGTCCTGGTGTTTTACTTTCCGGGAAAAGAAAATTAGAAAACTTCATCGTATACCTGCCAATTAAAATTTGATTCTTCAGGAGTATATATTATACAAATCATTTATCAATCTTTATATGGTCAAAAGCCTTTAGAGCTCTGATCCTAGACATCTTAAGATCCACAATTGGTAAAGGATAATCTTTACCCAAAATAATACCTGATTGATCTAAGATATTTTGAGGAGCTTCCCAAGGATTAAACAGGTACTCCGCAGGTAAATTTTGTAACTCTGGTATGTAAGTTTTTGTGTATGCGCCATCCGGATCAAATTTTTTACCTTGTAAAATTGGGTTAAACACTCTAAAGAATGGGGCTGCATCCGCTCCACATCCAGCTATCCACTGCCAACCTGCGCTATTATTAGCAATATCTGCATCAGCCAAATGATTCCAAAACCAGTCTCGGCCATGGTGCCAATGTATTAACAAATTTTTGATTAAAAAAGAACCAACTATCATACGCAGTCGATTATGCATGTACCCTGTTTCCATTAATTCTCGCATACCTGCGTCCACAATTGGATAGCCAGTGATGCCGGCTTGCCATTTCACCAAATTTTCTGTATTGCTTTCCCAAGGAAAATAATTAAACCTAGATTGTAAATTTTCCTGTGGCAAAGATGGAAAATGATAGAGCAAATAGTATGAAAATTCCCTCCAGGCCAATTCGGATAGAAATTTATCTGCGTCCATTCCAAATTCCTTATTGGATTTCAAAACTGTATACCAAACTTGATTAGGAGAAATTTCTCCAAAATGTAGGTACGGAGAAAGTTTAGAAACATTAAAAAGAGAAGGAAAATCTCTACCTATTTTGTAGTTATCAAGGCCCCGGGTAATAAACATATTCAACTGACTAACGGCATTATCCTCACCAACAGACCAATAAGACCCAAGTGTCCTGTTCAAATCATTTTCCCCCACCAAGTCTAAACTTTTGCTCGGAGGGACCGGTACATCATCGATCATTTTCAGATCTGGTAAGCCAAGAGGATAACGCGGTTCTGGAGCGGATAAACACCCTTTTTTAAAAAAGGGAGTGAAAACCTTGTATGGTAAATCGCTCTGATTCAAAATTTGGGACGGCTCCCACATTAGCGAAGCATTATAAGTTTCATACAGTATATTTTTCTCAGATAATAATGAAATGACTTGTACATCTAAATCAAATTGCTCTGGAGAATAAACCTTATTCCAAAAAACTTTATGTACTCCGTATTGAGTTATTACTTGCATTAAAATATCTGTTGTATCACCAGTGAAAATCCTTAATTTGCCATCCAAGGATTTATCTAATTTAGCAAGGGAATGGTGTAGCCACCATCTAGATACCTTACCTAATTCCGGAGTAGAACAATTATCGTGAATATATATAGGGATCACGTGGCCACTCTTACAAGCTTCAAACAATGAAGGATTATCAGATAATCTAAGATCCTCCCTAAACCAATGAATAGACCGAGTTGTCATGTATACCTCAATAATGCTGGCGGAGAGAGTGGGATTCGAACCCACGATACCCAAAAGGATATACCGGTTTTCGAGACCGGCGCCTTCAACCGCTCAGCCATCTCTCCGAAAGTAGTAAAATCTAATTATTAATTATACTTTCTGACACATTCAAAGATCGAGCCAATTCTGTAATCTGTCTCCAAGTTTCGTCTTCAATAAAAATCCCTTCAGCACGTCTTTTCTGTTCCGTAATATGCTCTACTTCTCCGGGGTAATATACTTCAGAGAAACCCGCAGCTGGAGGAGATGTTTTAATGAATTCGGCAAATTCTTTAACACTAGTTTTAAATTCATCCACTGGACGGAAATATTCCACGTTATATACACTTATAAAACAACCATCATTATGTCTGGCTTTAGGGTCTATTCCAAAACCCAAACCAGTAAACAGACCTGAGAACATCTCTACCATGAAGGACAATCCATATCCTTTATGACCCTGATCCGCTCCTACAGGTAATATTGCACCGCCCGCATAATAATCATTCGGATCAGTAGTAGGATTACCATCTTTATCTACTATCCATCCTAATGGAACTTGTTCTCCTCGATTTCGGGCCAAACTAATCTTCCCCGCTGCAACAGCACTCGTAGCCATATCCAACACAACAGGTCCATCCAGATCACTAGGAACCCCTATACATATTGGATTAGTACCTAACCTTCTAGCTTTACCTCCAAAAGGAGCTACTGCTTTCGGACCAGCACCTGAATCGGCTGTTATCAAACCAATCATATCGGAATTAAGTGCCATAGTAGCGTAGTCACCGAGTCTCCCTATATGGCTCTGTCTCCTAACTGTTAAAGTTGCTACACCTGTTGATTTAGCTTTTTCAATAGCCATTTTCGTTGCTTTCTCTGTAACAACAAATCCAAATCCCCAATTGCCATCTATAACGGCCGTGGAATCCGTCTCACTAACAACATCGAACGGAGCTCCAGGCACTATATGCCCTTTATCTATTCGTTCACAATATTCAGGAATATGTATCACTCCATGAGAATCATGACCAACCAAATTCGCTTTAATTTGATGTGTAGCCACGACACTAGCTTCTTCTTCTGGCGTGCCCTTTGCAACGTAAATAGCAAAGGCTAATTTCTCTAAATGATCCGGTTCAAAATTTGGCATAGTACCCTCCTTGTAAATCAAACCTAGTCTATATTCAGCACAGTAATTTGTCTACGAGTGCAAAATGAAAGTTCTTGTTAGTATTTGAGAGCCATGATATTCTTAGTAGCTCTAGGCCCCCGTAGCTCAGTGGATAGAGCGCTGGCCTCCGGAGCCTGAGACGAGAGTTCGACCCTCTCCGGGGGTACCAACATATCGGGGTGTAGCGCAGGGGTAGCGCGCCTGTTTTGGGAACAGGAGGTCGTAGGTTCAAATCCTATCACCCCGACCATAATTAGAACTAGCTAGTGATAAAGCAATGAATAAACATTACGAAATGTTTGTGCTGAACTATAATGCACTCAACCACCCTAAAGAGGGCCAATCCTACAATGATATTTTATCCACCGCTGATAAGATCATTGCTAAAGGAACTCATTCAGAATTACAAACCAAAGTAACTCAAAGTCTTGCGGTGAACATAGAAACATGTGTGAATTCCCTCTTAGAACAAAACATGTTCACTAAGACATCATCTAATAAATATGTCATAACCAATGTAGGTTTAGAAAACTTAATATCATATGGTCAGAATGTTCTCACTGACTTACAGGCACAACTACCTGTATGGTTTGGAGAGGTCGACGGGAGCCAAACTGACAATGACGGTTTCTGGACGGTCATTTCTGAATATTACAATTATTTTTTCGTTGATGTACCCAAGCTAAAAAAACTAATAAGTGGTTGATATGAATAAAGCTAACTTATTAAGATTACTACTAGGTTCTATAATCACGCTCGGCCTAGTTTTATTATACTATTGCGTGAGAATCTATCTGTTGAATAACTGAAATAATATGTCCAGATCTAAAGCACAACAAATATTTGGAGATAATGCGTCAGCCTATGCTAACAGCTCTGTTCATGTGCGAGACGATAGCTTGGATATAATCGAACAAATGTTATCGGGTTATCGTTTTGACACGTCCATAGACGTTGGGACTGGTGCTGGATTTACGGCCTTAAGTATATCTAATATTTCCAAAACTGTATTAGCAAGCGATCCTACGCGCCCTATGCTGGAGCAGACCCTGGATGCGAGCATGAAAACTAACTCTCCAAATATTAGCGTGATTCAAAACGTTGCTGAACAGATTCCTTTATCAAATTGCTCTATTGACCTTGTAACCTGTCGTAAAGCAGGCCATCACTTCCCAGAATTCAAGAAATACATAAAAGAGTGTTCACGGATATTAAAACCTCAAGGAATTTTGGTGCTAGCAGATAGCATTAGTCCAGAAAATAACAAACTAGAGGACTGGCTCAATCAAATCGAACTGGAAAGAGACCCATCTCATATCAAAAATCGCAAACTGTCAGAATTAAATATGATTCTAGAGCTCTATGGATTCAAAACAGTTGAGCAGCAATCAACTAAAATTCATCTGTCATTTAAAAGTTGGGTTGATAGGACTGGAGTATCCACATCTTACATAGAATATTTGAAGCAAAAATTCATAGATGCAGATGCAGAAATTCAGGAAGCATTCGATATTCAATTCAGCAACAATGATATCCAATTTGCTTGGCCTTGCATTGTGATGAAATGTGTGAAATCAGTTTAATTCCCCCATTTATTAATCAATAATGTATAATGGTGACTCATAAATTCGTGAAGGTTTATATATGGAAGTAGTATTTTTACAAGATGTACCAGGCACTGCTGAGGCAGGACAGATTAAAAATGTAGCTGATGGTTATGCCAGAAATTACTTAATTCCCAAAAAATATGCAGAATTAGTATCTCAAGATGCTATCAAACGACTCCATAAAATCAAGCAAGCTGGAGACGTAGCCAGAATCAAAGTAACAGAAGAAATGTCTGAATTAGCTAAACTTATCGAAGGTACCTCAATAGAGATAACAGGAAGAGTTACCCCTACTGGACGATATTATGGTGCGATTACCGGCACTAGAGTTGCAGATGAACTCACTGAAGTTTTAGGAAGGACCATAGAACGCAGACTTCTAGACGTCATGGAAGCAATCCGAGAACCCGGAGAATACAACGTCACGCTGAGGCTAGCAAACGAAATCACAGCTGATATCCAAATTATAGCCAGTTCCGAAGAGTAACCATGTATGCAGAACAACTTCTGCCACATGATCTAGTAGCCGAAGAAGCCGTCTTAGGCTCTATACTGATTGACAGCGACGCTTTCTTAAAAGTTTCACATCGAATTAACCCTGATGATTTTTACCGAGAAAAAAACAGACTCTGCTTTGCAGCATGTACCAAGCTTATAGAACGAAGTGAAGTAATAGACCAAATTACTCTGTCACGAGAACTTAATCGAAATGACCAATTAGATGCTGTGGGTGGAATGGCTTATCTAAGTCATTTGATAGCAATAACACCAACATCCGTCAATGCTGAATACTATGCAAACTTGATCTCAAGGGCGTCTAAGATGCGTCAACTAATAGATGCTGCTTCTAAAATATCTGCTATCGGATACGCAGACAATGAAGATGTAGATATATCTATTCGACAAGCAGAAGATCTTATATTTAAGATAAGTGACGTTGCTACTAATAGAGGTTTTGCACCTCTCAGGCAAATCTTTGACGAATATCTTGAAGACCGTGCCACTTTCGCTGATGACTTAGATATCACTTCAGGCCCTATCATGACTGGGTACGAAGATTTTGACCAACTACTAGGAGGGTTACAACGATCTGACATGATCGTATTAGGAGCTAGACCAGGATTAGGGAAAAGCTCTCTTGCAGTGACTATGGCTGTCACAGCAGCTAAGAATGGTCTGAAAGTAGGTATATTTAGTCTCGAAATGAGCAGAGAACAATTAGCTATGCGCATGCTAGCCTCAGAAGCCGAAGTAGACGCTCATAGGCTCCGATTAGGACTGGTTACAGAGGCTGATGAACAGAGAATAACTGATTCTATTGGACGGCTCTCTGATATTCCTATGTTCATTGACGACACACCATTTCAGTCCATTTTAGAAATGCAAACTAAAAGTAGACGACTCAAGTTAGAACATGGTTTAGATTTGTTAGTGATTGACTACCTGCAACTTATCCAAGGAACTTCCAATTCCGCTGTAACTAATAGAGTACAAGAAATCAGCTATATTTCCCGATCTATAAAAGGTATGGCTCGGGACTTGAATATACCAATCCTGACTTTATCTCAATTAAGTAGAGTTATTGAAAACCGCCCTTCCCATAGGCCTCAATTGTCAGATTTAAGAGACTCTGGATCAATCGAGCAAGATTCTGATGTCGTATTTTTTATATACAGAGAAGACGTGTACTACACCGAGTCAGAATGGGATAGCATGTTCCCTGATAAGCCTTATCCCAAAGGAATCGCTGAAATAATTGTATCCAAACACCGACACGGTCCGACTGGAAGCATGAATTTAGTATTCAATGAAAACTATGTACGATTTAACTCATTACCTCGCATGCAGGCAAATTAATAACATGGATAGTCATCTTACTAAAGATTCACTATTTGACTACCTGATAAGTAGAGTAGCAGACGTAAAAGCATTGAAAGTATCCCTAACACTAATCTCAATGATAGATGATAACGAACCTAAGCCAATTGACGAGAACTACCTAATTAATCATGACATCCTTAATGAAGGACTATTACTAAATAAACATAGTATTAGAACAGGTATTAATTCCGCCCTTCAAGATAAAGCAATTATAAAAATGTATAACCAAAATGATGAATCAAAACAACCTTTTTATACCGTCAACCTAAAACCATGGCTTAAAGCCGCCAACTTACTAGGGTATTATGCTGAAGCTAGTACAGACTCGACAAGTCAAAAGCCTACGATCAGCACAGAGCTTATTAATGAACAAATCAACATATATCGACTTTATGAACAGCATATTGGTACCATTACACCATCAGTCTCCGAAGAGCTCAAAGAAGCCGAAGGACTATACGATCCTCAATGGATTACAGAAGCTTTCAAAATCGCTTTGGCATCTGAAAAAAATAATTGGAGATATATAAGCACAATACTATCAAGATGGAATTTGGAAGGAAAAAAAGATGGAAAGTTTAGGAGACATATTAAAGAGACTGACAATAACAAGTACATTACCGAGTACCGGCGACTCAGAAATAGGGATCCAGAACGAAGTTAATTGTAAAATCTGCCACGATATCGGGTGGGTTAGTAAACAATTACCATTTGGTCATCCCGAGTTCGGAGTTGCATTTCAATGTAGTGCTTGCCAAGAACAAACAAGCTCACATAATAGGCTCGCCACATTACAAACATTAAGTAACTTAGGACCCTTATCATCAATAAACCTTCAATCCACATCACTAGACCATCATAAAGATGACTCGAATAATGAGTTATTCAAAAGCGCTCTAATTGAAGCAACCGCATACGCAAACAATCCTGCAGGTTGGATGATTTTTATTGGGCCACACAATTCTGGCAAAACTCATCTAGCTGCATGCGTAGCTAATGAGGTGATAAAACAGAATGTGATGACTTACTTTATCTCTGTCTCTGAATTATTAGATCACTTAAGATCCGCGTTTGCTCCAGACACAGATTCGCAATATGATTCTTTATTTGAACAAATCAAATCCGTACCCTTTCTTGTATTGGATGATGTAAATACAAATTCATCTACCCCTTGGGCCCACGAAAAACTATTGCAAATTCTAAATCATAGGTTCAATTATAAATTGCCTACCGTATTCACCATAAGGGATCCATTTGAAGCCCTTGAAGAATCCATTTCAGCCAAACTCATGCCTAACGGGGACTTTTCTAAATTAATCCAAGTCGCAGCAAAAACGCAACAAGGTAAAAATAGTCTAGGAAAGGTGCCAAGCCAAATGTCTTCCCGAATGACATTTGCGAAATTTGATCCGTCAGGGAACTCAAATTCAAGCCTTGAACAACAAAATGCGCTACTACAGACACTAAATGGCTGTAAAACATTCGCTACAAATCCTGAAGGATGGATTTTATTAACTGGACCTAATGGTTCAGGAAAAACGCATCTAGCAGTGTCTATAGCAAATGAGCTGGAAAACAGCAATAAATCAGTGTACTACGCTTTTGTGCCTAATTTACTCGACTATCTAAGAGCGAGCTTTTCACCAACGAGTAATGTGAATTTTGACTCCGTTTTTGAATCCCTAAAAGAAAGTGAAATCTTAATACTGGACGACTTAGGAGGAGAAAGTAGCACTCCGTGGGCAGAAGAGAAGTTGTACCAAATTATCGTACACAGGCATGAACTTCGAATGCCTACTATTCTAACCTCATCGCTAAGTCTGGACGAATTAGAACGTTCAAAACCTAGAATAGCTTCTCGATTAGTAGATGGTATGGTGGTGGACTGGCTCCCGATCATAAGTCCCAATTACAGAGATCAACGTAGAATAAATTAAAAGTCTTAATAATATAGGTCGTTGCATATACAAACATGCAACACTATGATACTGTTTCTCCTGAACTATCCTAAATGCGGATATATGATGCTCAAGAAACTTTTCGACAGTCTAAATATCGTTTCGGCCTTCAAAGTAATGGGGTCAACTTCAGAGAAAAAAGCAGTATTACGTTCTCTGGCCGCGACCCAGTTGTTAGTTCAAATTTCTACTATTCCTGTAGCTCTTACTATTCCTACTGTAAAAGATTTTTTTGAAACTGATCTAATAACGGCGAGCTGGACAGTTATAATCCGTCTTCTAATTTTAAGCAGTACAGTGCTCTTATTCGCCAGACTAGGGCAAAAACACGGTTATGCACCCATTTTTATTGGGGGAGCCATCTTAATCACGGTAGCCTCTGGTCTAGCAGCAGTATCTCCTGACATATACTTCTTAATTTTATTTAACGGCTTCATAGGCCTCGGGGCTGCTATGATAACAGCCACGGCAAACCCTATTTTGACCGCTACTTTTGCTCCTAATGAAAGAGGTAAAGCATATTCAATCCCAATTATAGCCGCTCGAGTTGGAACGCTAATGGGCATGATCGCATTCGGACCTCTACTCGAATTCAGTAGTTGGAGGTTTGTCTTCCTTACTGGATTGCCAATTGGTCTCTGGTGCTTATGGAACGTTAGGGGATTAGTAAAATTTGATTACCTAAAACCTGATAAATCCAAGACTGTATCAATCAACTATTTTGCAGCTTTCTTATTCTCCTCTATGATTATAGCGTTAGTAGTATCACTTAATGCATCTGGATGGTTCAGAAACGCCTCATCAGGTATCAACACGTTGTGGTCAGATTTAAGTAATGGTGTAGACCTCGCTTCAATGAATTTACAGATTCCTATTATCCTATGTTTCATAGGGCTAACAATCTGTTTCATTATATTTCAAAGAAACGATGAAACTCCTTTCTTCAGATTCAGCTATTTTAAAGAAAGACCTGGTTTCAGCATGGCCGTGTTTAGTGATTTCGTCTTCCATATGAGCATGATGAGCACCGTAGTTCTAATCCCTATTTTAGTACAAGAAGGCCGAGGGTATGGACCATTAGTTGCTTCTTGGGTCTTAGTACCAGGGCAGTCATTAGGACTATTCGTCCCAATCTTGGCAGGATTTATATTCGACAAAAACGATCCCCCTTGGTTAAGGCCAGGATCTTTATTGCTGATTGTACTAGGCATAGGTAGCCTTGCAATCTTCTCAAACATGGTGCCAGTATGGGGAATAGCTCTCCTACTCATGATTGCATTCCTAGGGACTCATGCGTTTCAAGCTGCTTCAAATGCCAATGTGATGAATAATTTAGAAGAAGATTCAGCATTCGCTTCTGGTACTTTAGAAATGGACAGGCAGCTCGGCCATACAATTGGATCAACTATTTCCGCTACAGTAATGGCTTTAGCATTACCAGCCGCTAGTGTCCTTGAAAAATTAAGGCTTGAATCCTTGACCGAATATCAAAACATATACCGCGAAGGATTCTCTACAGCGACTTCAATAGTAATATTTACAATGTTATCTGGTGCCATAGTCGCAGGTATACAGTCTGGCTTATTCAAATCCTTACGAGCAGGCACTCTAAGAAAACTTCCCTAAATATAGACTCCCACTCCCACCTGCAATATAATGCCGTTGTTAGAAAGTAGATTGGATAGGAGTACAAAATGGCAGAAAAAGTTAGAGTGGGGTTAGTTGGAGCTGGTCGCAATACCCGAGATAGACATATACCAGGATTCCAAAAAGTCGAAGGAGTCGAATTAGTCGCAGTTGCGAACAGATCAATAGAATCTGGGAACGTTGTGGCTGATCAATTTAACATCCCAAAAGTATATGGTGATTGGCAACAATTATTGTTAGATCCAGACATAGATGCCATATGCATCGGCACATGGCCTTATATGCATTCGACGATAACAGTCAATGCCTTAGAAAGTGGAAAACATGTACTCTGTGAAGCTCGCATGGCGGCAACAGCAGAAGATGCTCATCAAATGCTAGCAGCATCTAGAGAAAATCCGCATTTGGTAGCCCAAATTGTTCCTTCTCCTTTATCATTTAAAATTGATAATTTAGTCTCTGAATTAGTCAATGATGGATATATTGGCAAATTATTAGCCATACATGTTGAATCATTACAACCAGGATTCCTGGATTGCGATGCACCTCTCCATTGGAGGAATGAAAGACGTTTTAGTGGATTCAACATAATGAATATGGGGATATGGTATGAAGCTATGATTAGGTGGGTTGGTGAAGCCCAATCTGTATCTGCAATGGCATCAATAAATGTGCCTGCTCGTAAAGACGAGTCTGGAAACTATACCGGAATCACTATCCCTGATCACGTAGATATATTAGCGAGGCTCGCTAATGGTGCGCAAGCCAGACTGAGTTTCAGCACCATAACAGGATTATCTGCAGGGAATTCAGTTATGATATATGGTACCGAAGGAACCGTTAAAGTCGACAACCAACTTAACGTGTTTGCAGGTAAAAGAGGAGATTCAACTCTAGAGCCCATTGAAAACCCAACTGAAAAACAAGCCTTTTGGAGAGTAGAAGAAGAATTTATAAACGCCATAAAAGGCATTGAGCCTGTAACACGAACTCCATTTGATGTAGGTGTTCACTACATGGAATTCACTGAAGCAGTCACCCGTAGTTGGCAAACAGGCCAAGAAATTAGCCTTCCTTTATAATCAAACACCTAACGGAGAAATATTATGAGTAGTAATCCAGCAGAAACCAAAATGACACCTGAAGTACAAGCAATGATCGGAGTCGAAGGTGACATAGTAGAAATGATGGGAGTGGTTGATCAAGAATATCTAAGACGTTTTGCACAGGCTTTAATGGACCCAGATCCAATGTATTGGGATGAAGAATGGGCAAAAAACAGTAGATTTGGACAGTTAACCGTACCTCCTATAATGGTCTCTTATATGAGTAGTCGCATTCCTCTGGGAGGAGGAGACCCGGTCACCCAGGCATTCGAAGAGAACCCTTTCTCTGATGGCATAGGGTCTGTTAAAAAATTCGGTGAATTACCAAACGTACCAACTGATTTGGTAAGAGTCGTAAACGGGGGTAATGAACTTGAACTGTATGAATATCCCTCTATTGGAGACAGAATAAAATTTCAACATAGATATTCTGATATACGGGAAAGAGTAGGCCGAGAAGGAAAGGCCTTCCTGTTGATCACCAGAGAAACGAAATTCTATAATCAAGATGATCATTTATTGTGCATCACCAGAGCAACAACAATTAGAAGATAATTAATTTAGAGGTAATAACATGGTTACAGTCGATGACTTATTGAACATGAATCCGGACGATATTCTCAAACATAACGAGCGCCCGGATGACAAAACACTTAGAAACAAACAACAAATATATTATGATGATGTGCAAGTAGGGGAAGAGCTACCCAAATACATATATAGACAGACTCCTACCCACTTATTCAGGTGGTCAGCAAGTATAGAAAACTTCCATAGGATTCATTATGATTTAGACTTTGCTTTAAATCATGATAAGAATCCTACCATCCTGGTTCACGGCTCCTGGAAACAATCCGTCGTCCCTCAGTTCCTTAAAGACTGGGTATCCCCAGGTGGTTGGCCATGGAAGGCCAGATTTGAACATCGAGCGATGTTGACCCCTAATGACGTTCTAATAATGTGGGGTACCGTAGTCGACAAATCTGAAAAAGACGGAATGGGTATCATAGAGTTAGAAATCGGAATGAAAACCCAAGATGGGGTTGAAAGCATGCCTGGTACAGCCACGGTTGTGCTGCCGATACGAGGTGGTAAAGAAATACCGTACCCTTTCGTACCCCCACAAGAATAGAGGAGTTAAACAATGTCTAGATTTATGGCAATACATAATGTTCCCGGGATAACCGAGGAACAATTTAAAGAAAAATTACAAGGCGTAGCAAAATGGAGACCAGATAGGAGAACGACCATATTAAAAGTCTATGCGGATATAGACAATGGCAAGATAGTATCTGAATGCGAAGCAGCTGAACAACAACATTTCGAAGACTGGATCAACATGGTCGGATGGGAAGCAGAATCCATTCATTCAATAGACCTAGTTTGCCAAGTAGGTAACTTCTGGAATTTCTAAGAAATTACACCTATTCGACTTAATGGCCAGTATATAAACCATGCCTTGCCAATTATGTGACTCTTAGGAACTGGCCCAAAATACCTACTATCATAAGGGACATGACCTGGAGTAGAAATGTCTGACTCACCCAGTACAAAATATTCTGATGGGCCTAAGAAAAATGTCTTACCGTCAACCAGAATATCTTCACCCGGCAATCCCGCAATTCTCTTAACAATATGAGAGATGCTAGGCCTAATGTCTTGGAATACTATTACGTCACCTTTTTTATAATTGGATGTTTGTTCGTCAGGAATCACCAAGAACCTTGCATTAGCAGGTAAGGTTTTAGACATACTATCTCTGCTCTTTCCGAGTTTATAACGGATAGTTATAGACTTTAAATAACGTGATAAATACATACAAGTAAATCAATTAATCAGAAATACAATTACATGATTCTTCAAAGGTTATAAAATAATTCTGTGTGCCTCGGCTAGCTACTGCTTTACTTGCTACAATTGATCCGAGTTTACAACTCTTGTCCAAAGTCCATCCTTCCATTAGTCCTTTCAACAACCCCCCTCTATAAGAATCTCCCGCTCCAGTAGGATCAACTACATCAACAACACTTACACTATTGATAGAACTATGATTCCCGGTCATAAAAAACTCTGATCCTTCATCGCCTTTAGTTGTTATTAAAGTCCCCGCAAGTTCAATTATGTCTTCCTTCCTTAATTCGGTAATACTTTCAATCAAAGATAATTCATAGAGATTACTTATAGTTACATCATTTTGTCTTATAGCTGTTATCAAATCGTCCTTGGCCCACACAGGAAGCGACTGACTGGGATCAAATATAGAATACACATCTTTTTCATAATATATCTTAGATAGTCTTACCATATCTTGAATGTTGCCTGGAGCTATAATGGCGATAATATCTGAGAAGTCCATAGAATCCTCATTAAAATCACATTCATACTTCATAGCTCCCAAATTAAATGCAGTAATCTGATTATCTTGGCTATCTGTAGTGACAAATCCAGAGGATGTGGCATCATTATCAATGATCTTAACGTAAGTTGTATCAATATTTAATTCTTTCAAACGCGCTGAATAACGATGATGATCGTATCCTAAAGTCCCAAGTAATAAAGGAGTCTCGCCTAAGCAATGCAGCGCGTACGCTATATTCCCTGCTGTGCCTCCAAAATTTTCTGTTAAATTATCTACCGTGAAACTAACATTGATGTCATCCAGTTTATCTGGAAGTAAATGATCACCAAAAACTCCTCCGTAATCCATAATCCGATCATAAGCTAATGATCCAGATACTAAAACCTTCATACCAAACCTCTTAACATTTATATCTAACAGCTAATTCGTCCAAGAAAATCACTGTATCACCAACAAAAACCTGATTGTCTTGTACATAACCAGCGTTAACTTCTAAAACAAACTCAACAGGCCCTCCAGAAGTATATATTTCATAATCTTCATTATTCACTGCTATCATACTTGGAATTGGAACATTTTCAGTAATATTACTAATCTTACATTCCTCGGTTATCCAAATTATATCTATCGGGAACTCCATACCTTTCATCCAAAATCCTCGAGGAGAAGCCTCTGAATACACAAACAACATTCCTCGATCTAATTCTAGTTCCTCATGATTCGACAAACCTGTCATACGAAGATCCTGAGTATCAGCAATATCGACAGACACAATATTCAATCCTATCTGAACAGAATTCCCCAAATGATCACCCCAATCATAAGAATCTACCTGAGCAATTTTGCAACTGGTAAATAATGTCAAGGTGATCAAACAAACAAACAATAATGATTTCATATATACATTATATCGTTCAATTAACGAATATCTTTCAGCCTACTAGTCAATGATTGATACAAAATAGAACCTGGAGGTGGCCCTACATGAGTGTATCCAACTCCCAATTCCAACAAATCATTAGAATCCAAAGGAAGTGCTGGATGATTCATTGGCACGGAAAGTTTAGCCTTCCCGACCGCTTTTACGGCCTCTGCTAGTTCGTTTAACTTGCCTCTGAGCCTATCATCTTTAGGATCTCGAATTCCCATGTACTCAGAAAAATCGGTAGGACCAATAGATACTAGATCTATCCCATCCAAAGCAGCTATCTGCTCAATTTCGCTAATCCCTTTATCATCCTCGCACATCACAGACAGCAAAATTTGAGCATTAGAAGTATTAACATGATCTTCCCATTTTACTGTCCCAAATCTTGCAGCTCTGCTACTACCAGCAGCACCTCGTGTTCCCATTGGAGGGTATCTCACTGCATCCACAGCGCGCTTCGCTCCTTCTAATCCTTCGATATGAGGAATTATGATACCTTCGGCGCCCATATCTAAAAGACGCAGTATTAAATTTTCATCATTCCCTGGAACCCTAACAACAGAGGTTATACCTACCAAATCAGCAGATTTAATCATTTCTCCTATTGTTGAAAGATCCCAAGTAGTATGCTCCATATCAATAAAAGCCGCATCATAACCAGCTAATCCTATTATTTCTACAATCTGGGGATCCGCTAGGCCTACATATGTTCCTAAAGCCAAACCTCCAGAATTCATCACTGTCTTTACTTTATTTTCTCTTACCATATCTATCTCCTCTGACATATTAATTACATAAGTGATTGTACTTAATAATGAAGTTGCCTTAAAGATATTGTTCAGATACAATCCGGACTCTATTAAACAAGAATTTGTCATAACTAACAAAATTACTAATGCTTAACAATGTTTTTGAAAACCTGACAATACTAGACATCAGTGAAGATGTTTCCGGATCTTTCTGTGCAAGACTGTTCGCCGATTACGGAGCACATGTATTAAAAATAGAACCTATTCATGGAGCGAAATTACGCACTCAGGGCCCTTTCTTCGAAAATGACCCACACTCTGAAAAAAGTTTTTCATTTTTTACTCATAACTTCAACAAAAAAGGGATAACCCTTGATATTGAAAGTGCCATTGGCAAGGACATTTTTAAGGATCTGGCATCCAGAGCAGACCTCATCATCGAAAGTTTTCAGCCTGGCCGTATGAAAGAATTAGGCTTAGATCTCGCAACACTTCAAACAATCAACCCCAAATTAAGCATGACATCAATTACCCCTTTCGGACAAACCGGGCCATACAAAAACTTTAAGTCATCCGAGCTAATTAATTACGCGATGAGTTTAATAATGAGTATTAGCGGAGTTCAAGGCCAACAACCTCTAAAACACGCTGGCATGCAAGCAGAGTACGAAGGAGGATTGTTTGGAGCTGGAGCAACCAGTATATCGCTATTCAAAAGCAGCCTAACAGGCATCGGAGAACACATAGACGTATCTATCACAGAATGTGTCGCCTCTACTATGATGGCTACTCAATCCATATATCCATTTATTGGAGGGACCCAGACCCGGAGAAAAGCTGAAGGTAGCAACTCAGAACAAGCAGCCCAAGCAACCAACGACGGCTGGGTGGTATGGCAAACAGGCGGAGGTGCTTCCTGGGAAGATATAGCAAACTTTTTTGAATCTCCAGAATTGCTAGAGCCTAAATTCGCAGTACGCGAACAACGTATAGCGAATGGCACTGAACTGGACAACATAGTAGAAAGTTACATGAAAACCAAGGGAAAATGGGAATTATTCCGTAAAGCGTCTGAGGCGAGAATGCTATTTGGAGTAGCACAAACCGCGACAGAATTAAACAATTGCGAACAACTTAAATCACGTGGCTTCTATCACCAAATAGAACATCCATACATGGGCAACGTAAACGTACCAGCTGAACTGTTCAAATATAGTGCTACCCCATTTCAAATGAGATACCCTGCTCCTACTATTGGAGAGCATAACCAAGAGATCTATATAGAAAATCTAGGGTTCACGGCTCAACAACTCGTGAAGCTACGCCAAATCGGGGTAATATAAATGGATAATCCAAAACCATTAGACGGATTGCGCATACTAGATTCCACTTATGTTTTTGCACTTCCTTACGCCGGGGGACATCTTGCTGATCTAGGAGCAGAGGTAATCAAAATAGAAGGTCCATCTCGACCTGACGTAACCAGGACTGGTGGGTATGCTGGTGTATTCGCAGACAATGACCATGGTGAAGATTGGTGGAACCGGCCTTCGACATTTAATTTAATAAACCGTGGCAAAAATTCTTTAGTAATTAACATGGCTGACCCCGAAGGCAGGGAACTATTCAAAGAAATGGTCAAAATCAGCGACGTCGTAATGGAAAATTTCACTCCTCGAGTAATGAAAGGCTGGGGATTAGATTATCCTAATCTGAAAAAGCTCAACCCCAATATAATAATGATAAGTAACACTGGATATGGGCACGGAGAAGGCCCATATTCAAGTTATCCTAGCCAAGCAACTACAGCTGAACTAAGTCATGGGATGGCCAATCTTACAGGGTATGAAAATGGGCCACCTTCGAAAGCAGGAGCCTCATTTGTTGACTTTTTAGCTACCTGGACAGCCCTATTCGCACTAGGTGGCGCTTTAAAATATCGTAATGAGACAGGTAAAGGCCAATGGATAGATATCGGGATGTACCAAACTGGAGTAATGTTTATCTCGGAATATTTGCTTGATGCACAATTAAATGGTCAAGAATCTGCAAGAATTGGTAATAAAAGCCCCAACAGAGCTCCACAAAATTGTTATCAGACTATCGGAAATGACCAATGGATCGCAATTTCAGTAGATAGTGACGAAGAATGGCAAACGCTATGCTCGTTAATGAATAAACATGAAATGTCCATGGATTCCAAATTCGCTCATTTGAATGATCGAATCAAAAACCACGAAGAAATAGATGCTGTCATAACTGAATGGACTCGTCAAAAGACTAAATATGATGTAATGCATTTGCTTCAGGAAAACGGGATTGCAGCCGGACCAGTGATCAATAGTCAAGACATTCATTATGATGAACATTTCATATCTAGAAACTTTATAGAAAAAGTAGCATATCCTGAGGATCGGAACATGGGAACCCGAATGTTTTTGGGCAGACCATACAAATTAAGTAATCATCCACTCCATATAACAAAGCCTGCTCCTAAATTTGGGGAGCATAATGCGTATTATCTGAAAACCATATTAGGAATCAGCGATGAAGAATTTGAAACTATGTATGAGAATGGATTAATTGCAGATATACCCGGAGACCGTGAGCCTTCGGCCACATTTGACCCTTTAAAAAGAATAGAAGCAAAAACACTTGCTGACTGGGACCCTGATTACAAGAAAAATCTAGGAATTTAGCTTGATAAGTTAATAGTAACTGTTACAATATTCTTTCCAATCCAAGAGGATTTAACTAGGGCGATTAGCTCAGTTGGTTAGAGCACCGAACTCATAATTCGTAGGTCCCAGGTTCGAATCCTGGATCGCCCACCAATCACCAAAATTCATTACCCTATCCGGACACTATTTTAGGTATACAAATTTCCACGTTTAAGATAAAATCGCGAGAATCGAGACTATTAGTGGAGGAGTCAATATGTCAGCAGATATAGAATTAATGGCCCACCTTATGAGACGGGCTGGTTTTGGAGCTACAAGAGAAGAACTAGAAGAACGAGTAGGCGTAGGCTACGAGGCCACAGTAGAAGAATTATTAGATCCCGAAAGCCAACCAGAAGTAGACAGATGGGAAATCATGCGATACCAACCATGGGCTTTCAGAAGCGGAACTATTCAAAACTTTGGGAGCGCTGAATGGTTGCAAGCAATGATTGCTTCAAAACGGCCATTACAGGAAAAACTAGCTCTATTTTGGTACATGTTAATACCAACCGGGGTAGCAAAAACGGACCATTATCAAAATGAAAACAGAAGAATCCATGAGTTCAAAGACATTGGTATGGGAAAATTCGAGGATATTCTACTTGCAACAGCTAAAAGCCCAGGCATGTTATTTTACCTGGACAACATTGAAAATACTGCTACCGCTGTGAATGAAAACTGGGGTAGAGAGTTACTGGAACTATTCTCAATGGGCGTTGGTAACTACACTGAAGTTGACGTCCGGGAAGCATCCAGAGCATTTACTGGATGGACTTATGACTTAATGCTCCCAAGAGGACCAGTGGGCAGACATGATCAAGACTTCACATATAAACCAGAATTGCACGACGAGGGTGAGAAGACATTCCTAGGTCAAACAGGGAACTTAAATGGCGATGACATTATTAGGATTATATTAGAACAGCCAGCAACAGCACAGTTCCTAGCAAGACACCTATATAACTTCTTCGTCGCTGATGAAGTCCAAGTTCCTGCATGGGGAGTAACTCCTCCTAGAGATGAAGATGCTGTAGAAATGTTAGCTGATGCATTGATTGAAACAGACTATGATATAAAACACACATTAAGAGTCCTATTTAATTCAGACTTCTTCAAGAATGCAAGATTCGAAAAAATCAAAAATCCTGCAGAAATTGTTGTGTCTACTCTCAGAATGGTCGGAGGATACGAAAAACCATTCCCTGGCCTTGGTGATATGAGCCGACAATACGGATATATGGGGCAAGACCTCTTGAATGTTCCGTCTGTAGAAGGATGGCACTTCGGTGCAGAATGGATTAACAGTGGTTCATTAATGAGAAGAATCAACTTCACTGCAGATATGTTTGGAGATGCATCCAAGCCTGGGGTACAAAACATAGTTAACCGGGTTAAACAAGGCGGTAAACTAAGTCCAGAGCAATTAGTAGATTCATGCTTAGATCTAATGGGCCCCCTTGATGTAACAGAGGCCTCAAAAACTGAATTAGTAGCTTATGCGCAAGAAGCAGGAGACTTAGACTGCTCAACTGATGCTAACTGTGAAGTAAGGATAACCGAACTGTTGCAACTGATAGTATCTTTACGAGAATTTCAATACGCGTAATTTAGGAGAAAGAAATGACTAGTACAAAAAAAGACCCAGTAATCGTAGTACTCCAGATGTCTGGTGGCAATGACTACCTGAATACTACCATTCCATATGCTGATGGCATTTACAGGGACTCAAGACCAGTTGTTGGAGTCCCTGAAGATAGAGTCATCAAAATAGATGATCACATCGGACTTCACCCAGAAATGGCCCCAGTCAAAGAACTTTATGACGCAGGGGATATGGCTATCATTCATGGAGTAGGCTATGCAGATTCTCCTAGATCCCACTTCAGATCTATGGACATTTGGCACACATGCGAACCAGACAAAATCGGCACAGAAGGATGGTTAGGCAAAGTAACAAGAGAACTAGACCCTAATAAAGAAAACGTTCTAACTGCCGTAAGTTTTGGGGCAGCTTTACCAAGAGCATTAGCTCTTCCAGGAGTACCCGTGGCTTGTGTAGATGACCTAGACAACTACGGACTTCTCCCAGGTATAGCAAACGAGCAACGAAACAAAATATTAGACAGATTTGCTAGGATGTACTCTCCCACAATTGGAACGGGAGCTGTAATGGACTACTTAGGCCAAACCGGACTAGACACACTAGAGGGTGCAGACATCCTGAAAGAAGCTCCCAAAGTCTACTCATCTACAGTCGAATACCCTGATAGTACGATAGCTAAAAAACTTAAAGGAATTGCCCAAGTTCATTTAGCAAACTTCGGAACTCGGGTTTTCTACTGTGATCACGGTAGCTTTGATAGCCACTCGAACCAAGTAGGAATGCATGACAAACTTTGGAAAGACGTATCAGAAGGCATTAGAGCATTCTTTGCTGACCTGAGAGAGCATAACGCTAGTGAAAACGTAATTATGTTCCTGTTCTCTGAATTCGGGCGTAGAGTTATTGATAATGGTTCAGGCACAGACCATGGAGCAGGTGGAGTAGCATTCGCTCTTGGGGATCAAATCAAAGGCGGACAATATGGGGAATTCCCTAGCATGAAACCAGAACACCTCGAGCAAGGGGACGTAGTTCCAAACATAGACTTTAGGGGTATTTATTCAACCATGGTTGAAGATTGGTTCGGCCTAGATGCAAATCCGATAGTAAATGGAAACTTTGAAAAATTAGCTTATATGAAGTAAGGATAAACCCTTACAGTATTAGGAGACTACAATGTTAACTACAACCGCAAATGGTCGTACTTATGACTACAGTCACTCAATAGGTAGAGGCGCTCAGTCAGGCATGGGATTCAATTACCCGTGCGGAATGGCTTTCGGTCCTAATGGGATTACTTACGTTATAAATCGCGGAGCCGAAACGATCAGTAATGTTCCTTGGAACAAAACAGGAGTTGGAGCCCGAGTAAGTATGATTACGCTCGGCGACGGACATGGAGAAGAAACCTTTACCGGTGAATTTGGCAAGTACGGTAATGGCGAAGGTGAGTTTATATGGCCAACTGATATAGCTATCTCAAGTGACGACACGCTATATGTAACTGATGAACATATGGACAAAATACTAAGCTTCGATCTAGATGGGAAATTCATTTCTGAATTCTTCTTAACAGATGAACCTGGCACCTTTGGACCAGCCGGTATAACTATTGATAATGAAGACAATCTGTACATCACCGGCAGTTTTGCCAGTCAAATCCGAAAATACTCTACCGCTGGAGACCTAATTTCATCATGGGGAGAACAAGGAACAGCCGAAGGACAACTAAATAGACCTTGGGGCATAACAATTGACTCTGAGAACACTATATATGTGGCTGATCACAAGAATCACAGAGTGCAATTATTTGATACAAATGGTAATTTTAAAAGCGCCATAGGTTCTTACGGAAACAAATTTGGTGAACTAGACCACCCTACAGCAGTGGCCGTCGATACTAACGGAGACATATACATTAGCGACTGGGCTCCCAATGACATGCATTGGGGTAAAGTTCATATATTCTCCAAAGATGCAACATATATCGTTTCACTCGCTGGCGACGCACAGCAGTTATCAAGATGGGCTGAGATGACTATTGCAGCTAATACAGACTATTTACGACGCCGCAGAGAAGTAAAATCGACCGAATCTGAATGGTCCTTCGTTCTACCCACAGGTATTGCTTTCGACGAGCAAAATGGCAGAGTTGTAATAGCAGACTGCCAAAGACAGAGGTTACAAATCTATAACAAACTGTCCAGCTATATGGTTCCACAACTTAATCTTTAAGTTCTGGATTACCCAATATGGACAAGGCTCAAGAAGATGAACTATTAAAATTTGCAGAGGAACATCCAGATGTCCTCTGCAAAGATGCCCCCTTGGAGGTCTTAGAAGAATGCTCCCATGATGCGGAGCCGACTCCATTCCTAGAAAGTTTCTTCGAAACTGGATTCAAGAAATGGTTCATCAAAAAAACTGGGTACGATATTACTCCTCCCAGATATGAGATAACTAACGCTATATTGCTACTGCATTTTCGAGCTAATAAAATGTACACATACCATGTTTTAAACGAAGAAAACCCGTATTCAGAACAAATGTTCTTTTCAAACGAAGGGCTAAATTAAATAAGAGGCACAATTATGAAAGTTGACGTATTTACTCACCCTGGTTGATTCAGTTGTAGAACTCTGGAAGAGTTCTTGAAGACTCATGGAGTTGATTACACGCACTTTGATCTCGCATCTGATAAGGACGCTGCCGCTTTAATCGAATCCAAAGGGATTAAATCTGCGCCTATTACTATAGTGGATGACTCTGAAGTGATCATAGGGTTCTACCCAAAGAAACTTATTGCAACATTAGACATCAAGACTCAATTGGACTTATCTGCTAAAACTGAATGGTTGAAAGAAAAATATACTGCTATCCTTGGTGCCTCAATCGTTGCCTCCAAACAATTCAGCATAGAGCAACTAGAAACAATATTACCTTGGCGCCCTCAAACCTTATTAGACCACATGAAGCACATCATATCATTCCCAGACTTAGCATACGCCAGCCATTCAACTGGTAGCATGTCCACCGAAGACATGAGAGCCTCTTACGATAACCTAAAACACATAACAACCCCAAGTCAAATAGAAGCCTATGGTAATACCGTCATTGCTAATATAGGTGCATTCTTGGATTCAAATGATTATGACTCCTTTGATAGAGTTGTTCCGGCTCACTATGGAGGGGAAGTTACGGTCTTAGAATTACTAACTATTATATTGAGCCATAGTACACATCATTTGAAACAAACATATATGTATATGAATGATTATTTGAAAATAAAAATTGAATCCCCTGCTACAGATAAGATCTTCGAGGGAATAATCACACCTGAATCGCTAATTTAGCAATCCCAAGGTATATATACTTTCCATTCATCTCTCAATCTCTGATTTTGTAGTAACCGATATGGATTAGGCTGCGGCGGTTTAGGCTCTCTAAGGAGCTTCATTTGAGCCTGATCTGGGGACCTAGCAGCTTTCTTCAAGTTACATGGTGAGCATGCAGTCACAACATTTTCCCAGGTGTTAGGCCCATTATGTTTTCTTGGGATAACGTGGTCTATAGTCATTTTATTGCTTTTTATAGAGCAATACTGACAAGTGTAATTATCTCTAAGGAACACTTCTTTTTTAGATAACTTACAAGGTCCTTTCTTATAAGATCTTTTAACCATATAACTTAGTCTAATCGCGGAGGGAGCTAATACGTCATCATCAATCGTATGTATCGCAGCATCCCTACATTCCAGAATTTCTGCCTTCCCTTTACTAATCAATATCAGAGATCGCTTTAAAGTACTAATATTGATGGGAACGTAGTTCAGGTTCAGTACAAGAACTTTATCATGTAAATAAACTGGGTCACGATGTCCCACTTGCGCAAGTTCTAAAAGTTCTTCAGATGCAAATGATTTATCTTGTATCACCATAAAGACTCCCCCACTACACTATTGAATAGGATAATATTTACTGACTATTATTAATTTGCTGCCAACTCGCTGGTAATATTTTAGTAGACTGCATTACTGCAGACGTTCCCCTAATAATGGGCTTAGATAATTCCGCATTGGTATTGAAACCGAAATGTTGAATCCCTGAGATCAATCCTGTACATATCAGCAAACCAACTAATAACCCAGCGATTCCGCCTGTCAAACGGTTCAACAGCCCACCAAATGGAACTAAAACAATTATAGATTTAACGAATCTTGCAATCCAAGTACCAAGTATCAATAGTATTATAAAAAATAACGCAAATACGAGATACTGCTGGAAATCTCCCAAATCTATGACTTTCGCTACAAGATTACCAAGAGGTTCTGAGACTCTAGAAGAGAATGATAATCCAATAATCACAGTTATAATTGGTATTATCATATTGATAATACCGTTCTTAAAACCAATAAAGGTTGTTATTAATATAGTGGTTAATACGAATATATCAACTAAATTCATAGATTGTGCTCTTATATTTCATTTATAATTATCCAATATTATATAAAACATTTCACTAGTGTTCGGTCAATAAATATGGCAACTACTCAAAATACCAATAATCCCAAAATCCTTACGGTAGCAATAGATGGTCCCGTTGCATCTGGGAAAAGTACTGTAGGCCAACTTGTTGCTCAAAACTTAAATTTCCAGTACCTGGATACAGGCATTATGTACAGAGCAATTACGTGGCTGACGTGCTTTGCTAAAATCAATTTAGAACAGCGCGATGTTCTAGAAAATCAAATCACCAACAACCCTATAAGTATATTAAACAGAATGGGGACACAAGTAAGCCTAGGCGGAAAAGTACTTGAATCAGAACTTAGAAGTCCTTTGATAGACCAACTTGTTTCAGACGTGTCAAAAATTGATATTGTTAGAGAGCTTCTTGTTAAACAACAGCGTTGCATAGCTGAAAATAGTACAGGGATAATAATGGTAGGAAGAGATATAGGCACAGTCGTCTTAAAAAACGCTGACCTGAAAATTTATTTAGATGCTAGCATCACAAATCGTGCGCAAAGACGTGTAATCGATCGACTAAAAATAGGATCTCCTACTACATTGCCAGATATGATAGAAGAGATACGGAAAAGAGATCTGATAGATACAACCAGAGAAAACTCCCCGCTAATAGCAGCAAAAGATGCAATCATAATTGATACAGATGGTCTAGACCAAAACGAAGTTGCTGAAATAATCACTCAACATGCAAAAAAATAAGAAGCATATATCCCCGGTGTACTACCTATTGCGAGGGCTAGCTAGGGTATGTTTTAAATTATTCAGTAAAACAATTATTGAAGGTGTAGAGAATATTCCACCTTATGGGCCTCTTATCGCTGTTTCGAACCACATCTCATATAACGATCCTCCATATATTGCTGCTATATTCCCAAGACCAGTGTTTTTCCTTGGGAAAAAAGAATTGTTCAAAAATAAAATATTAGGATCCGTAATGAGAAATGTAAATGTGATTTCTTTAGATCGGACTGGAGTTGGACTGTCTGGATTAAAATCAGCGATCGAATTATTAAATGAAGACCAAGTTGTTGTTATATTCCCAGAAGGTACTACAAGTGATACCGGAGGGTTAATAAAAGGACGAAGCGGAGTCAGCTACTTAGCAGTGAAATCTGAATGTCCTATATTACCAATCAGCATAATTGGCACAAACCACTTCCCACCTTGGAGGCTTTGGATGCCTCTCAAGACAATTCATGTAAATATCGGAACAGCTTTTACTCCACCTGTAATACAAGGGAATATCAGCAACGAGGTATTGAACTCGATCACCGATACGATCATGGAACGCATAGCATTTCTCTTGCCACTGGAGCTTAGAGGTGTGTACAAATAGCTAAGGCTTGATATCTATATCGTATTCAGCTACTACTGCACCTATCACTGACATTTCTTCTTCTGTAAGGGATACCAAAGGCAATCTTGGTTTTCCTACATTAAATCCAGCTTGGTTGACGAAATGCTTTACGGGGATTGGGTTAGAAACAGAAAACATTATCTTGAATATATTGAATAACCTGCGATGCTCGGCAGCAGCTGTTTCTATATCTCCTTCGAGTATCATTCCCATCATATTTTTGATTTGAGTCCCCACCAAATGAGATAAAACACTCACCACTCCATATCCTCCCATGGACATTATATGGAAAGTTTCATCATCATTTCCGCTCCATACTTTAAATCCTGGTTTAGAATTCTCAATCACTCTACAAATCTGGGCCATATCACTACTAGCTTCTTTGACTCCAACTATGTTTTCGATGTGACTTAATCTGGT
Organism: Dehalococcoidia bacterium UBA2588; assembly: GCA_002339805.1. Lineage (GTDB taxonomy): Bacteria > Chloroflexota > Dehalococcoidia > Lucifugimonadales > UBA3495 > UBA2588. The sequence goes on from DDKW01000023.1 coordinate 33,754, forward strand.
TGTGGTCTCGTCTGTCATGTTAGTGCTAGTTCTACTTGGCACGTTATAAAGCATACACGGAACATCTACACTTTCTGCAATTATTTTAAAATGCTCATACAAGCCTTGTTGCGGTGGCTTGTTGTAATAGGGTACCGTTAAAAGTAATCCATCAGCTCCAGCTTTTTCAGCTAATTGGCTGATTTCTATACTTTCCTGAGTATTATTGTTGCTAGTACCAGCAATCACAGAGCCTCTGCTCCCGACAGCTTCCTTTACTGCAGACAATAATCGAATTTTCTCGTCTTTAGACAACGCTGGAGATTCTCCTGTTGTCCCTGAAATTATAACTCCATCACTACCCGAGCTAATCAATGAATTGGCTAAATGCCCAGCTTCTTCGTAGTCAATTTCACCTTTGTCATCAAAAGGAGTAATCATGGCAGTAATCAGGCGTCCTAAATCACTCATTGCATTCACCTACCACTACTAATTTCTGCGATTGTACATCAAATCAAGGATATTATCATCATATGGAATCTGCTGGATAGATTATACTAACTCTTGTTCAACTAACGTCTCAGCTATCTGCAAAGAATTTAATGCTGCGCCTTTTCTCAAATTATCTGACACTATCCACACTACTATTCCATTCTCAACAGAAGCATCTTTACGTATTCTTCCGACGTATACATCATCTTTGCCCTCTATGTCATATGGCATAGGATATATATCATTCTCAGGATCATCCATTACAGTAATCCCAGGGAAGTTTTTTAGCTGGCTGTAGACGTCACTCAAGTCTATAGAATTGTCGAATTCTATATGTACTGCTTCCGAATGCGAGATGTAAACAGGCACTCTTGCGCAAGTTGCGGAAACTGAAAGATCTGGCAAATGTAAAATTTTCTTACTTTCATCAATCATTTTCTGTTCTTCTTTCGTGTATCCATTATCTAGGAAGTCATCGATTCTTGGTATAACATTAAATCCTATCTGATCCTTTTCTGGATTAACATTCTTATCGTTCATTAAATCAGCACTTTCAGATGTGAGAGCATCCATTGCTGCGGTGCCTGCTCCAGATACAGATTGGTATGTCGAAGCGGTCACCCGTTTGATATCACTTAATTTTCTCAAAGCCTGAAGCACCATAACTAAAGGCGTCGTAGAACAATTAGGAATAGATATAATTCCCTCATTCCATTTACAGTCATCTCCATTTACTTCAGGGACTACCAATGGCACAGTATCATCCATTCTGAATGCTGAACTATCATCTATCACAATTGCTCCTGCTTTGACTGCGTGCGGAGCCAAATCAAGGCTTATTTCCGAACTTACGGATATGAATGCAATATCAACACCTGTGAAAGAGTCAGGGGTCGCTTCTTGTATTACTACAGATGTCCCATTAACTTCTATAGTACTCCCAGCAGAACGGGCGGACGCTAATAACGTTAATTGAGGGAGATCAGAATAATTATCCTTAAGTATATTCAAAAATTCTGTTCCAACAGCTCCAGTAGCTCCGACCACTGCTATATGAAGATCCGAAATCGTTTTTTTTACCATTCTAAATACCCAATATGTTTTCTAAACCAACAACAAAACTGTGGTTTTTACATACATAATCAACTGTTTGAATCACACCTGGCATGTAACATTCTCTATCCAATGTATCATGTTTTAAAGAAAGAGTCTGACCAGCGGCTCCAAAGATTATTTCATGATGAGCAGAACGACCCGGTAATCTGACGCTATGTATGCTCACGCCATTTAATTCTCCACCTCGGGAATTAGGTATACTCTCAACTTCAACTTGATTGCGATCATATTCCTTTGTTTCGCTTAACATTCTTGCTAAATCCATTGCGAATCCAGATGGCGCATCTATTTTCTGTTCGTGGTGAGCCTCAATAATATCAACGTAATCAAAAAATTTAGAAGCTTCAGATGCTAATTTTTTTAACACTACTGCTCCTATAGCAAACATTGGAATCACAGCAACCCCAACACCATGCTTTACCTGCAATTGTTCTAAAGTTGCAAGCTCTGATGAGTTGATTCCACTCGCCCCAATTACACAATGTATGCCTTTTGAAATAATCATATCAGCGTTAGCCATAACAGCATGCGCATTTGTGAAATCTATTACAACGTCTGGCTTAGTTGAATCCAGTAAAGTTCCCAAATTAGTACTTAATGGCACTGATGTACCGTCAGCAAGTTGTATTTCAGTACCACTATCAGTCAAACAGGTTCCGCCTACTAGATCTAAGTGAGATTCTCGATTAACAGCATTGATAGTGTGTTGCCCCATCTTGCCTGTTGCTCCACTCACTAGAACTCTGACATTTGCCATGTTAAACCGCCCTATTATCTATTATTTCTGGGCCTGGAGCCAGAATTTCGATTATTCCTATCCCGGTTAAAATTACCTCTCCTGTTCCCAGGTCCGTCATTTGATCTAGGAGGAGGACTGTATCTATTTGTTACTGCAGGCTGTTCATCCCCTTCAAATAAAGCTCTACGAGAACAATTAACCCTACCCATTCGATCAACTTCTTTGATGAGTACGGTAATTTCTTTGCCTTCTTGGACATCGTCTTGCTCTATATCACCTAGTTCTTCATTTCTCACCAATCCGTCTTTCCCTGGCATCAATGTTACAAATATACCAAAGTCTACAATTCTAGCTATCTTGCCTGTCAGGATATCTCCCACTACCAGTTCCCTAGTGAGATTCTCAATCTGAGATTTAGCCAACTCTATCATTTCCCCATTACTGGAACCGATAGTAACTTCTCCCTCGTCATTAATATCAATACTGCAACCTGTTTCTTCAATTATTCCTTTGATAGTTGCCCCTCTTGAACCAATCACTGCTCCAATTTTGTCTACTGGGACACTAATTCTTATCATTTTAGGGGCATATGGACTAATATTTTCATTCGTTCCGCTTATTGCTTCACTCATTTTATCTAATATAAATAAACGACCTGTTCTAGCCTGTTCCAATGCTTGAGAAAGAATTTCTTCTGTCAAACCTTTAATTTTTATATCCATTTGAAGAGCATTAACACCATTCGCAGTGCCTGCAACTTTAAAATCCATATCTCCCAAAAAGTCTTCAAGTCCTTGAATATCACTTAAAACTGCATGTCCTTTCGGATCGGAAATTAATCCCATAGCTATACCTGCCACAGGAGCTTTCATTGGCACTCCAGCATGCATAAGAGACATAGAGCTTCCGCACACGCTCGCCATTGAAGTGCTTCCATTAGAACTTAGTACTTCGGAAACAACTCTAATTGCATATGGGAATTCTTCCTCAGTAGGCAGGCAAGCCATTATAGCCCGCTCTGCTAAAGCTCCATGACCTATCTCTCGTCTGCCAGGAGACATTGCGCGTTTCGCTTCCCCTACAGAATAACCAGGGAAATTGTAATGATGCATATATCTCTTGGTGTCATCTGGAGATACTCCATCAATAGTTTGTTTCAGTGTTAAGGATCCTAAGGTAGCTATAGACATTACTTGAGTTTGACCTCGAGTAAATAAAGCTGAACCATGGACTCTTGGTAAAAGATTTACTTCTGAACTAATTGGTCGTATTTCATCTACTTTACGTCCGTCAGGCCTTACCCCTTCTTGTAATATCCGGTCTCTAATTTTTTGTTTCAATACATTTCGATAAGCACCGCTTAACTCTGAAGCAGGGTACTTACTTGATAATGAGTTCACAACCTCGTCTTTAAGTTCATCCAAACTCTGTTCGCTCGACAACCTAGTCGGGAATTTATCTAATATCTGTGTTAATTCTTCTGATATCAGGTTGCTAATTTCTTCTTCTTGTTTCAATGCTTCAGGGTCTCCTGGAGCAACTTCATATTTCTCTTTGCCGACCAATCCTCGTAGTTCATCTATCATGTCAATAATTTCAGAATTAGCTTCTTGTGCTTTCTTGAAGCCTTCAAGGATCACCGTCTCAGTCACTTCATCACAGCCAGCCTCAACCATCACTACAGCTTCTTTAGTACTGGAAACAATCATATTAAGCTGATTTGAATCCATTTCTTTAAAAGTAGGGTTAATAGTGAATTCACCATCTTGATATCCCACTCTGCTAGCTGCTATTGGGCCATCAAATGGTATCTGAGAAATAGTCAAACAAGCAAAACCTCCTATCATAGCCAATATCTCAGGAGGATTCTCTTGATCAGCAGACATCACCGTTAAAACGATCTGTATTTCATTATGTAGATTCTTAGGAAATAGGGGCCTTATTGAGCGGTCAGTCAATCTAGCTGACAAGATGGATTCTGAAGTAGGTCTACCTTCTCTCCTAAAAAAACTACCTGGAATTTTACCTGCAGCATACAATTTCTCCTCATAGTCTACTGTTAGTGGTAGAAAATCTACGTCTTCTCTGGGAGTTTTGTTCATCACTGCAGTTGCAAGTACTACGGTCTCGCCACAGGTCACTGTGACCGCTGCGTCAGCAAGACCGGCCAATTTACCAGTCTCAATGGAAATAGTTTTACCCGCAATTTCTCGGGATATTGTGGTTACATCAAACATTTTGGGAATTTACCTCTATACATTAATTGTGATTCGTAGATATAAATAAGAATTCTTAAAGGGCAGAGTACTAAAGGTACTAGAAGTATACGGTTCTTATTCTAACTATCTTCGAAGTCCCAACTTGCCAATCAATGTTTGATAGCGGTTGATATCTTCTTTATTTAGGTAGTTCAATAGTCGACGGCGTTGTGAAACAAGACCTACAAGACCCCGTCTGGAATGAACATCTTTCTTGTTCGATTGTAGATGTTCGGTAATTTGTCTAATTCTTTCCGTAAGCAGCGCAACTTGCACTTCAGTAGACCCGTTATCGGTTTCGTGTATCTTAAATTCTTCTGTTAGTCTAGCTTTCGTTTCGGTATCTAGCATTTATTCTTTCTTCTTTATTCTATTAATCGGTTGGAATTTTAACACATATGTTATTGAATGGAAATACTACAACTAATACAATGACTGAAACCAATAAGAGAGGAAGTATCATGGCAGACGCTAATTTTGAAAAAGTTGCCAGTCTAGATGATCTATCGGCAGGCGACACTATATCCGTGGAAGTAGGAGATGATCAAATCCTAGTAGCTAACGTTGGGGGTAACATCTATGCTACCGACGACGTATGTAGCCACGCCTATGCGATGCTATCAGAAGGAGATTTAGACGGAGACCAAATTGAATGTCCCCTTCATGGAGCTTTATTCAGTTTAATCACAGGGGAACCGCTATCCCCTCCAGCGAGTGAACCTATTCGGATTTTTGAAGTACTTGTGGAAGATAATAATATTTTCATAGGACCAGAAAAACTTTAACAATCATCTATTGAACTGATAGAGCTTAATTAAACTATTGGACCGAGTTGTGAAGTTCTATCAGTTTAATGGCCAATATTTATACATTACCTTACCCAATATCTGCCCTCTATGTACTGATCCCCAATGACGACTGTCGTTACTATTTTCCCTATTGTCTCCCAGCACAAAATATTCGTCTTCACCTAAGAAATATTGATGTTCAAAAGAATAGCCCACATCGTCAATATATGGTTCCATTAATTCATATCCGTCTATATATATGGAATTTGAATCAATGGTGACTGTTTCATAAGGCATTCCAATAACTCGTTTAACAAAATATTGATTATCATCCAAAGGATATTGGAAAACTACAATATCTCCTCGTTGTGGCGCATTCATTTCAAAGGAATATTCCAAATCATTATGAGCATTTTTAAATGGCACTATCTTGTCGATAATCTCGCTATCTAAATACATATAATTAAATTTATCAACCAACAAATAATCACCTGCACTTAGGAAAGGATCCATACTTATCCCAGAAACCCTATAGTTTTGTATAGTTACACTAAGTACTATCCAAATGGCTAATCCCACGATAACTAGTTGATATATTTCTCTATTTATACCCATTTGAGTCAGTATATCAGTTTTGTTACAATCCACGTATTACAGAGTGGTTTAAAAGGGAGGATCAAATGAGCTGGCAGTTTGAATTATTAGCAAAGCCTTATGGCGGGGTTACAGAGGGACCTATTTGGGACGGGGAGAATATTTTGTTCAGTCATATTCCGACTAGCAGAATATTGAAATGCAATCCCAAAACGGACGAAATAAGCGAATATATATCTAACACAAATCATACCAACGGTCTCGCTTTCTCAACCGAAGGGGTACTATACGGATGTTGTTCGGGAGGCAGAGCTATCATCAGATTCAATGATGACGGAACAAACACTGTAGTTGCCAACGAAGTAGATGGTCAAAAACTGAATACTCCTAATGACATAGCGGTTGACCGCTTAGGGAGAATTTGGTTCACCAATCCGTGGAACGGTGGAAACATAGATCCATCTGAAAAAGAAGAATTAGATAACCGTTCCGTTCTAAGAGGGGACCCTCAGTCTGATGGTACATTCAAACTCAGCAGGGTGACTTTCGATACGACCATGCCGAACGGAGTCCTAGTATCACCGGACGGAAATACTCTATATGTTGCTGAAAGCAACAGTGATAATAATGAAATTGACCGTGAACTCCGAGGATATCCGATATTAGCTGATGGTAGCTTAGCCCCATACAAACTTCTCCACGCATGGGGCAAAGACTCATACTCTGTTCACAGAGGTATTGACGGTATGTGCCTTGATTCAGAAGGAAATATACTGACCACTGCAGGCTGGGAACTTGGCGGACCTGGACCAATGATATATGTATTCTCCCCAACAGGAAGAATTCTTGAAACTCATCCAATATCATGTAATCGTCCGACAAATATTTGTTTTGGAGGGCCCGACTACAGCACCGTTTATGTGACTAGCACACAGGGTCATTTCTTCAAAGCTCACACTGATAGGACTGGTTGGGCTATTTATCCATAAAATCTCTTAAAGGACCTTAGAATGAAAGTTACAGATGTAGTAGCAGAAGCTTATAGATGGCCCAGGAAAGTACCTATAAGAAACGGCTTACACGTATATAGTGAATACGACTTAAACGTCATAAAAATTGAAACGGACGAAGGTATCACCGGAATTGGCATTGGCCGAGACATTAGAGAAGCACCCGCCATTGGCATTGCGATGGTCGATTTCTTCAAAAAGTTCGTAATCGGAGAAGATCCTTTCAATACCGAAAGGATCTGGGACAAGATGTGGGTGCCAAAACTAACCGGAAGAAGAGGTATAACGACTCGAATCATAGCCGCTATAGATCTGGCTTTATGGGATCTAAAAGGCAAAGCAACAGGAAAATCAGTGCATAAATTACTTGGTGGTTATGCTGACAAAGTACCGGTATATGTAGCAGGCGGCTACTACGAAGAAGGCAAAGGATTAAAAGAGTTAGCAGAAGAAGTTCAAGACAGTCTAAGCATCGGGGCTAAAGCGGTCAAAATGAAAGTTGGAGGAGCTCCTATCAATGAAGATGTAGAGCGAGTACGAGTCGTAAGAGAAGCAGTAGGAGCTGATGTAAAAGTCATGATTGATGCTAATTGCGCTTATCGTTACTATGAAGCTATCCAATTAGCTACGAGGATTGAACAATATGACATCACTTGGTTCGAGGAACCTGTCAAGCCTGATGACTACAAAGGGCATCAATTGATCAGTCAAGCTACTACTGTACCGATTGCTACAGGGGAAAACGAATACACTAAATATGGATTTAGAGATCTTATCGAAAATCGTTGCGCAGCAATAATTCAACCTGACGCCCAAATCATGGGTGGAGTAACAGAATTCATGAAAGTCGCCGCTATGGCACAATCCCATGATCTTCCAATCGCTCCTCATGGTAATCAAGAAGTACATGTCCAATTAGTAGCAGCTATACCTAATGGGCTCACAGTTGAATTTTACAGGGATTCCACTAACCCTATGTGGGGCAAAATGTATGAAGAAACCCTGATGATAAAAGATGGATACGTATCTCCCAGTGATGCTCCGGGGTTTGGCATTACTCCAAATTACAAACAATTAGAACAATACAGAGTGGGTTAAGAAACCATGAATCTTGGAGATAGAAGATTTAGCAGGAGTCAGATCCGACAAGGTGGCGGTCGTGGCAGTGGTAATGACCATGTTGATGAATTGTATGGAAGCAGCGAGCTATACGTTTACAGACCTCCTGGAGGGCGAATGAAAGGATTTGATGGGCTCAAATTATTCACCGATTCAGAAAGCTGCGAAATGATATTTACTATGGATGCCCCACCAGAATTACGGGACTATGAAACCATTCGAATCACAAATAGAAATGCCAAGTCAATTCCAGATAATGTGGTCAAGCGAGTACACTCTTGGGCTCATCGAAATAACTTTTTACACTCTTTCTTCAAGCCTTTATACAGATAAAACCGTCCGTATGCTCTGTATCTGTGGACCAAATAGTAGATCTTAGGTTGGACTTCCCACAGTAAATATATTATGGTAACCATATAATATACTGCAGGAGGAGAATGTATGGCTTATCAAGGAATAACATACGAAGGATTGGTAGCTGAAACCATCAATTTTCGTGGAGATAACGGAGACCTAATCAACGGCTATCTTGCCCGACCAAATGGAACGGGACCTTACCCAACGATCATCAATATTCACCATATGCCAGGTTGGGATAAATGGGTCCACTCACTAACCAGAGATTTCGCATCAGAAGGATTCGTAACCTTAGCCCCTAATTTCCACTATAGAGAGGAAGGGGTAACACCTCAAGATCGAAGTGACTCTATTAGAGGAAAAGGCGGAATGCCCGATAGCCGAACCATGGCAGACTTATCAGCTGCAATAGAAATTGCAAGAAACTTACCGTATTCAAACGGAAAAGTAGGAATCATCGGATATTGTTCAGGAGGAAGACAAGTCTATCTCGCAGCCTGCACATTATCAGGGATAGATGCTGCTGTAGACTGCTGGGGCGGAGGAGTAATCACTCCTGATAGTGATCTAACTCCCGCTCAACCGGTATCACCGCACACATTTTCTGCAGATCTGTCATGCCCATTAATGGGAGTGTTCGGAAATGATGATGCGAGACCCAATCCGGACGAAGTAAATGAAACCGAGGCTTTACTAAAACAGCATAATAAAAACTATGAATTCCATCGCTATGATGGAGCAGGGCATGGTTTCTTAGCTAGAGATCGAGATAGTTATAGACAACATGCTGCGGTTGATGTAATGCCTAAAATAATAGAATTCTTCAACAAGAATCTCGCCTAAAACAGTAACAATGGGTGCTATTAAAGCACCCATTGTTACTACAGATCATCTATCGAGGGTATATTAGCCAAAATATCATCTAGTTCTTGCACCGTTGCAGCATCCAACGCTGGCGTTGGCGATCGCACTATAGATTCAGACAACACACCACGTTTAGCCATAGCATGTTTTCGAATCGCCAAACCAATACCAGGTTGGTTCTCATATCTTATGTATGGAACCCAAGCATAAAAAATTTCTCTAGCCCTTTCCGGGTTTCCTGATTTAATACAGTTATACATTGCGACCAAGACTTCAGGATATGCAAATCCAGTCATCGTTCCAATAGCTCCCCGTTGCAATTCTTCAAACAAAAAAGAACCGCCTAAGCCTCCAAAAATCCCCAATTTATCACCCGTTAACTCGGCTATTCTAGTTATTTTAGGAGGAGTAGGGGAGTCTTCCAGCTTCAAATAATGTGCGCGTTCTAGTTTTTGATTTAACTTTGCAATGATCTCTGGAGACATAAAAATCCCACTCTCTGCAGGGTAATCCTGAATAATAATCGGTATGTCACATGCATCATGAACAGAAGTATAATATTGCTCCAAAAATGCCTCATTAGGTTTAGCTAACCTAGATGGGGCTATCATTAAAGCATCAGCTCCCAACGTTTCAGCCTCTTTAGCACGTTCACAGACCAAATGAATACTTTCTGAGCTCACTCCTACTACCACACTCAATTGTCTAGCCTTACTCATAGATAATACAGTCTGCATTACTTGCACTCGTTCAGCATCTGAAAGCCTACTAGATTCTCCCATTACGCCTAAGCATACAACTCCTACACAACCTGAAGTATTAGCCAATTCGATTAACGGTTCAAATGATTCAATGTCCGTCGATTGGTCCTGTTTAAAAGGCGTTGGCAACATAAAATGTATTCCCTCTAATTTGTAAGACATTATTAACTCCCTAATTTCTTTTATTATTTATTTTCATAATCAAATTATCCAAGCACAGTCTAGGAATCACATTATGCTGCAGTTGCTCTATTGACTCTAATACAAATCCTATATTATCCGTCAATTGTTTGTCTTGGCATGAGTCTAATAACTCTGATAATTGTTCTTTTTTGTCAATATTATGAATGAGGCTAATATCTGCTTTTTTCATAATCAGTAGATCTCTATACAAATCAGACCAATAATTTAGAGTTTTTAATACATATGCAGAGTTTTTATAATATTCGCTAGCTAAGTGCTCAGAAATTTCAAAGCATTTATACAATTCACCGTGCATTACATCCCAAAACAATCCGATAGCAGTGTCTCGTTGTTCTAGTAAATCTCCGTTTTGTATTGCTTCCACAGCCCATCCTAATTGTCCAGAACACAAGGCTGTTAATAGTTCCAATTTCTCATTCGAAGCTTCAAAGTTTTCAGATAAATAACCTGCTATGGATTTACTGTCTAAAATTGAGAAATAAATAGCCTGGCACCGAGATTTTATCGTAGGAATTAAAGTTTCTTCATTAGAAGTTATAAGCAAGAACACATTTTGTTCTGCTGGTTCTTCTAATGTTTTTAATAGTGCATTAGACGCCTCCATAGTCATGAGCTCTGCGTCGTCAATTATAGTGATTCTGTAAGAGCCTTCATAGGGTTTCATATGAGAAACATGTAGTATATCTCGAACATCACTAATTCCTATCGACGTCTTATTTTCAGAATTCTGCGTAGATATTACGTGAACGTCAGCATGCAATTGTTTTTGGATTCTAGAACATTGAGAGCACTCACCACAAGCAACCTCAGAATCGTTAACACAATTTAATCCTCTTGCAACATCCAAAGCAAAAGTCATTTTACCTACATGCCTGGGTCCGTAAAAAATGTATGCATGAGATATATTATGGTTAACTATGGCAGACTCGAATCTTTCAATTACAGTAGTGTGCCCTATAGTATTCCACACCTGACAACTACCTATCAAAAATCATAAGATCTTCATAAGTTTCCCTGCGTCTGATCACTCTTGCTTGTCCTTCATTAACCAGCACTATAGGGGGTCTAGGATTCATATTATAATTGCTAGACATTGAAGGACAATAAGCTCCTGCAGCAGGGATAGCAATAATATCTCCAGCCTCTGGATTCGGAATTAAAACATCTTTCGCTAATAAATCTCCTGATTCACAATACTTACCTGCTATGGTTACCATATCAAAATCTTCATCATTTAATTTACATGCAGATACTACTTCATATTCAGATTGATACAACGCAGGCCTTATATTATCTCCCATCCCTCCATCAACACTAACGTACTTACGTACTCCAGGTATGTCCTTGATTGCTCCAACAGTATAAAGTGCTACCCCAGCTGGACCAATTATAGATCTACCTGGCTCAATAATAAGCTTCGGCAAATCAATATTTAAATCTGAACAGGTACTCTTCATAGTAGTAACAATGGCTTGTGCATATTCTTGGATCTCTGGAGGATTGTCGTTCCTGGTATACGCTATAGCAAAGCCTCCGCCCGGACTAAACTCTTCAAGAACAAACACATCTGCAAATCTGTTTACAAACCTAAGCACTAAATCCACAGCCACTTGATATGGTTCAATTTCAAATATAGGTGATCCTAGGTGGAAATGTACGCCTTTTAAGTCAATATTTGAAGCTGCGACCGCTTCTTTTATTGCTGCTTCGGCATCACCTGTGTCGATAGCGAACCCAAATTTAGAGTCCAATATACCTGTAGTTGTATATACATGAGTATGAGGATCTACAGCAGGTGATATTCTGAGCAACACTCCCTGCACTACGTTTTGACTTTTTGCAACTTCATTTAACAAGCCTAATTCATGAAAACTATCAACTACAATTCTGCCTATTCCGGAACTAACAGCATATGATAATTCATCTTCCGTTTTATTATTCCCATGAAAGTACACTCTACTTAGATCATCTTGACTAGACGCTATAATCGCTAGTTCACCACCGGAAACAACGTCAAAACCCATGTTTTTTGAAGCTATAAGTGAGGCTAGGGAAGCATTAATGTAAGCCTTGGATGCATAAACCACGTCAGTATTAGGATGCAAGCTAGTAAATGCATCTACAAAAGACTCACATCTAGACTCAATAGTTTTTTGATCCAACACGTACAGGGGGGTATCAAACTGCTGAACCAAATCAGTACTGGTCATACCTCCTATACTCAGTTCTCCTGTCTCCGTCGTGCTCGCTGTATCAGGAAACACTTTTTTTACAAACATTTTAATCTCCATATTCACGATTCTTTCATTCTAATGGTAACTCTAATTGATCTGTTAATAAAATTATGCCCACAAACCACACAAATAAACTACTTTTTAGGGTTACCTACAACTTGCTTATAATATAAACTTGTGAAGTAGTATATTACACACTTAGTGAGTTATGGCAAAGACACTGTTAATAACAAATGATGATGGTATCGAAGCTCCAGGAATCTGGTCATTAGTAAACTCACTTACCCCTCACTTCAATATTATAGTGTCCGCTCCTTCAACAGACTTTAGCGGAGCATCATCCTCTGTTTCAATTCGTAAAACTGTAGTTACCAGGCAAATCGATCCATCGCCATATATCACAAAAGAGCCTAAACACAAACTAACCGCATACGCATCTGAAGGAACTCCAGGAGATAGTTGCATAATAGGAATTGAATGCATTCAAGAAAACTCAGAAATTGATCTTGTAGTGTCAGGTATTAACAAAGGAGCAAATGTGGGCAGTGACACTATTGTATCTGGTACAGTAGGAGCGGCAATTCAAGGATACGTTAGAAATATACCATCAATAGCTGTTTCTATAGCTTCCATAGAAGAGCCAATATTCGAAACAGCTGCAACATTCACATCTAAAGTATGTAGAGAGTTTCTATCTGATCCTACTGCACCGCACATTTTATTAAATATTAATGTGCCAAGTTTACCTATCACAGATATCCTAGGGACTCAAATTACCAGATTAGGAGGGCGTTCCTGGGCTGAAAGCATAGAAACAAATCATTCGGACGGCGAAACTTCCTACTATTTCACAAGAGATCAAAAACTATTTGAAAACGCTCATCCAGGGACTGACTTGTTCGCAATCGATAATAAATATATTTCAATAACTCCCATCACTCCAGATCTGTCATTAACCTCCGGGGCTATTATTGATTTTTCTCAAAAACTTATAGACTCTTCATCCATAAATAGAACTTAACTTGCCTATTTAATCACCTCGGATATAATAGGATTTATTAATCCAATCAGGTGATTCGGCTTTATTTTCAAGCAACTGGGGGTAACATGGTAAATCTCAACCATGGAGCAGCAATTGTTGGTATTCATGAACACCAAACACGCTATGCTCCAGACAAAAGTGAATTACAAATACAAGGTGAAAGCGTAATTAAAGCATTAGAAGATGCTGGACTTACCAAAAATGACGTCGAAGGTCTCTTTACAGCTTCGAGCACTATCAGGAACAGCGGACTAAATTTAGCAGACTACTTGGATATGTATCCAAAATATGTTGATAACACCACCGTAGGAGGTGGCTCTTTCGAGTTTCATCTATCTCACGCTCTCACAGCGATAGCTGCAGGACGTATAAAATGTGCTGTAATTACTTACAGTAGCTTAGCGAAATCTGGAGGGATATCTGTTGGAACGGGAGGAGTCGCTAGATTCGGACATCCGCGACTAGACCCTTCTCCAGATAGTTTTGAAGAAATCTATGGGCTAACCACTGTAGGATTATATGCAATGATTGCCCGTAGGCATATGGAATTATTTGGCACAACATCAGAGCAATTAGCTGAAGTAGCTGTTGCTATGCGGCGTCACGCAGGATTAAATCCGGAAGCACAATTCAGAGATCCTATAACCGTTTCAGATGTGGTTAATTCTAGAGTAATATCTGATCCATTACATTTACCTGACTGCTGCGTTATTACCGACGGAGGAGGAGCTGTAGTAATAGCATCACCCGAGCTTGCAAAAGACTGCAAACAAACACCTGTATGGATATTAGGCGTTGGTGAAGCCTTAGCACATCAAGGCGCAGGAAAAAGAGATCTAATGTACATAGCAGCCAAGCAAAGCCATGGACCTGCATTTGAAATGGCAGGAGTGAAACACTCAGATATTGATATGGCTATGGTTTATGACTCTTTTACTATCACTGTGATAGAAACTTTGGAAGATTTAGGCTTTTGTGAAAAAGGCGAAGGGGGACAATTCGTGTCAAACGGAAGAATCCAATTAGGTGGTGAACTACCCTTGAATACAGACGGAGGGGGACTATCGAGTAATCACCCTGGTATGCGGGGAATTTTCCTACTATTAGAAGCTACTAGACAGCTTAGACACGAATTCGAAGGAACAGAAAGACAAGTACCTAACTGTAATATTGCTCTATGCCACGGCACTGGCGGAGCTTTAGGGTCACGTCATAGTGGCGGAACAGTTATCTTGGGGAGGAATTAACATGCCGGAATGGAAGAAACCATTACCAACCATCTCTGGAGAAACAAAAGTTTTTTGGGATGGTTGTAAAAAAGGTGAACTAATAATCCAAAAATGCGACACCTGCAATGATTACCAATTTTATCCTAGAGGCATATGCTCGAACTGTTGGACCACAGATATCAAATGGGTACATTCCACTGGCCGAGGCAAGGTTTGGACCTATACCATTACATATCAAAATAGAACCCCAGGGTTTGCAGAGGATGTCCCATATGTTCTAGCGCTAGTCGAACTCGATGAAGGCGTTAAAATGTTTACTAATATAATTGAGTGCGATCCAAAGGAAGTTAAAATAGGAATGGATGTAGAAGTTACCTTTGTAAAAGCTAATAACTTTATCACCATCCCATATTTTAAGCCTGTGTCATAAGCTTACATTACAGACTGAACTAGACCGCCATCCACTAAAATAGTTGTACCTGTAATATAACTTGACTTTGAAGAAGCTAGAAAACCCACTAAATTGCCTAACTCTTTAGGGTCTCCTAAACGACCTACAGCTGTGTCTTCAGCTCTTTCTCCAAGAGCATCTTCTACACTCATTCCAAGTTCATTAGCTCTAGCTGTCACATTTGACATCATTCGGTCGCTCAAAATCGATCCGGGACACACATTATTAACCAATATATTGTCTCTCCCGACTTCTTGGGATAAGCTTTTAGCAAATGCGACAACCCCCATTCGGGTTGCTCCAGACAGAGCCAAATTAGGAATCGGCTGAAATACTGTGCTAGCTAGTATATTAATGATTCGGCCGCCGCCACTTGCCTTCAAATGCGGTATTGACTCCCTACACATCCTAGCGAAGAATAATAATGACCGTTGTACCGCTATTTCCCATTGCTCTTCAGTAGCATTAAATGATCTAGCCAATGGAGGGCCTCCTGAATTATTCACCATAATATCTAAATGCCCATACTTATTAACTGTTTGATTAATCAAATCCTGAATTACTTCAAGCTTTTCTAAGTCCCCAGCATATACCATAATTTCCCCACCAGTAGACTTTCTAATTTCCTCAGCAGATTTTTCCAAGTCGGCTAAAGTTCTACTGCACATAACAACCGTAGCCCCTTCTTCACTTAACACTTCCGAACAAGCTCTGCCTAGTCCTTTGCTTGCACCGCCCACAATGGCGACTTTACCTCTAAGTTCTAAATCCATAGCCTTCTCCTAACCGATTTCTACACAAAACCTTTGATTTTTGCGATTATAACAGAACACCGTTGTATAATAGTCTTCATCTATTCTTGGACAATATTTATGACAGAAACATTGGAAGTTACATCATTAAGGAAACCAATTACAGACATCATGTGGGAATGTGGGGAAATTCTTATAAATAATTTTGGAACTTCATTGGACGTAGAATATAAAAATGACCGTAAATCTGACCCAGTTACGGAGATTGATAAACAACTTCAGAACAAAATAATAAAAGCTCTATCTAAGATAGTACCTACTCACAATGTGCTCGGCGAAGAGGAAGAACAAGAAGGTTATAACCAACATTCATCTGACTATCTATGGATTATAGATCCGTTGGATGGTACCACAAACTACATAAATAACGTTCCATTGTTTGGATCATCCGTAGGCCTAATGTATCAAGGGTCCGTAATTGCTGGATGGATATATATCCCATGGCCCAATAAAGAAAATGGATTGGTATTAAGCGCAATATCTGGAGAAGGATGTCACGTTAATCAGTCTCCGATACTAAATGAGCCAGTGGATCATACAGAAGCTAGCAAATTGATAGGATTACCAGGATTTTTCTTGTCGAATCATAAATTTACAGGACCTATGGCTCAGAAATTTGGGGAGCCTAGAGGGACAGGTAGTATTGCTTATGAATGTTGCCTATGTGCGATGGGTTCTACTCAATATTCTATTTTTGGAGCTCCCAAACTATGGGATGTAGCTGGCGGCATAGCAATAGTCAAAGAAGCAGGAGGAGAATCTATTACAAAAGAACCCAATGGAAAACTGTGGAGGTCCACGGAACCCTTACTAAATAACTGGAACCCCGAACCGAACTTAGTCGTTGAATTAAAGAAATGGGCCAACTCCGTAATAGTATGTAAGTCTGGCCTAGCCGATTACATCACAACTAATATGTCTTCAAAAACCCCAGTAATCAAAAAGATAGGCAAATTATTTAATTAGATGAATCAGGTAACCATCCCCAAGCACGAGGTCCCCAATCCGCAGTGTACTTGATCCCCTCTTTAACGCATGCCACAGGTACTACTGCTTTATCAATTTTTCTCGGGTTATTAAGAACATCATAAACAACCCAATCTCCATTTTCTATTTTTAATACAGATAAATCAGCCTGCTTGCCAGCATGTAAAGTTCCCAATCTATCCTGTTCCCCGATTGCATGTGCTGGATTACTCGTGCACATGTTGATCACTTCTTCTAATTTGAATCCCATAGCTAAAAATCTAGTCATCATTTCCGTCATGCTATGAACTGTATTAATTCTCCCAGGGACGGTCAGATCTGTGCTTATACAATGAGGTATCAGTCCTTGGTCCAAAACTTTATCCCCAATGTCAAAACTGAAATTAGATCTTCCATGAGCAGTGTCTAACCACACTCCTCTTTCTTTCGCTTCTTTAGCTTCAGGGACCAGTTTACCGTCTGAATCAATAATACCGCCTTTATTTGCTGTAAATAAATGCGTTACTATATCTCCTTCATCTAAAATCGGTAATAATTTACTAATCACTGACTCGTCATATCTATTCTCAGTATCACCTATATGAACCATCAGTCTTACACCAGTTTCTCTAGCTGCCCGCTTGGCTAGTTTAGGCATTTCCATACCAAATATTTCCAAAGCTGGAGACACCATACGAGCTTTGATACCTTTTATGACTCCGTTACTTTCTTGAACAACCCGTATAGTATTTTCTAAATCTATACTTGTTTCAGCCATAATATCTGGAGTCGAAGCTAATCCTGTGCGACAAATATGTAAGAAAGGCCGAATTTCGGTTTTTGCATTAGGAAGAATGTACTTAGGAAACCCTCCATACGTATCACATCCTGAGCTACCCGCATCAACAATTGTAGTCACACCCGAACGGATTCCAGCCACATCTGGCTCCTCTCCATTCTGATTTACTCCTGCATATACATGTGTATGGACATCTATCATTCCTGCAATCACAATGCAGCCTTTGACGTCCATTATTTCTTTAGCATCATCAACGGATATGTCTTTGGCAATTCTGCTTATTTTGCCATCTTGAATCGCTACATCCATTTGCCCATCGATATTTTGAGATGGATCGATCACCCTGCCATTCGTAACTAAAAGATCATACATTCATTACTCCCTAAGAACAGATTGATTTAGCTGAATAAAGCTCCTACTGACTGACCCTTATGTATTCTATAAATTGCTTCACCCAACAATGGCGCCACAGTTAATACTTTAACTTTCCCATTAGTTCTAGATGCGTCAATAGCTATACTATCCGATACAACAACTTCTGTGAAACTACTATTGGCCAGACTTTCATGAGCATTTCTAGAAAACACTGGATGAGAGGCACAACAAAATACTTCTTTCACTCCTCGTTCCAACAAAGTATCGGCAGCTCCAACAATAGTCCCGCCTGTGTCAATCTCATCATCAAATGTTAAAGCAGTTTTACCTTTAACATCCCCAATAATATTTAAAGTTTCGGTAGTGTCATTATTTCCAATACGTCGTTTCTCTATGATAGCCAGCGGAGCATTCAATCTAGCTGCCACATCTCTAGCCTTTTTACTTATCCCTATGTCGACTGCCACTACTACCAAATCATCGATTTCTTTGGCTTTCACATAATCAGTCAATATCGGCAATGCTGTTAACTCATCCACAGGTATATTGAAGAATCCTTGAATTTGGCCGGCATGCAAATCCATAGTTAACAATCTGTCAGCACCTGCAGTAGTCAATAAATCAGCAACTAGCCTAGCTGTAATCGGAACTCTCGGCTGATCTTTCTTGTCAGTTCTACCATATCCATAATAAGGAACGACAGCGGTTATTCTACCAGCAGAAGCTCTCTTGCAAGCGTCTATCATGATCAACAGTTCCATTAAATGATCGTTTACAGGAAAGGTGATTGGTTGGACAATAAAAACATCTCGCTGCCTAACATTCTCTTGAATGTTAGTGAAAGTATTATCATTAGAAAATTTAAAAACTTCCGCTTTACCTAAAGGTATATTTAAATAGTCACATACATCCTGAGCCAATTTCTTGTGAGCATTACCGCTGAAAATTTTAAGATCGTCAATTACTGGTCCCATTTAATGTCCCCTGTATTCTGGATTTCTTTTTTCCCTAAAAGCATCGGCCCCTTCCAAATGATCTTTAGAAGATAACGTGATGGTCTCCGCAGCTGCAGCCATTTTCATAGCTGTTTCTAAATCAAATTCAAGACCTTTGTACAGCATCAATTTAGATAGTCGTATTGCAATAGGGGGCCCAGCAGCAATTTTATGTGCCATTGACATGACCTCATTCTCCAAATCTTCTTCATCAACTAATTTATTCAAAAAACCTAATTGCTTTGCCTCATCAGCCTCCATGAAATCACCTGTGAATAACATCTCAGCTGCTTTACCCAAACTACCCAAAACTCGCGGGTATAACCAAGTACCTCCAAATCCTGGGAATAATCCGATTTTAATATACGCACACATGAACCGACTTCTAGGCGTACCTATTCTAATGTCGCATGCAGCGGCCAAATCTAATCCAGCTCCAACTGCAACGCCATTTACCATAGCTATAACAGGTTTTTCTAAACGCTGTAGTGCTAGCATAAACCTCTGAGTGCGATTGAATGATCTCCTGATGTCATCAGGGTTATCTGACACCCAGGCGCTAGGTTCACTGCCACCACGCAACGCGGATAAATCTCCACCCGCACAAAAAGAACTGCCTGCGCCAGTAATGATTAAAACTCTTATAGAATCATCTTCATCAATAACCTCGAGGGCATCTCCCAATTCATCCTGCATGACATCATTCAACGCATTTCTTCTATCAGGACGATTTAAAGTAATACGTGCAATATGTGAGTCTTTATCTTTTTCAAGCAAGATATACTTATAATCAGCCATTGCCCCCCCTTATGAGCTTCTGAATTATAGCACAGGGTCAAAGCAAACTTAAGATGAAATTTTAAGTCACATTTCCATCTCGAAATTTAACAAACCCAGAGGCCTTATCTCAGCCAAAAGCAACAATCATTTCTGCATTTAGTGTAGAATATCTTTATCAAAATGAAGGCGGAACTATGTACAGTTACATATCACATTTAGAGTGCTCAGTCTGTGAAAAAGAATTTCCACATGATCAAATTAGCTCGATCAGCGAATGCTGTGCCAAAGTCTTGTTCGCCAGATATGATTTGCAGAAACTAAAGAAAGAAGTTAATAAGAATGTTTACGCTTCACGAGAATCTAATATGTGGCGTTTCTCAGAACTCCTGCCTGTAACAGACCCAGCTAATGTAGTAACCTTGGGTGAAGGTGGCACGCCATTATTACGCACTACCGACCTTGGTAAGAAGTTAAACCTAAACAATTTATACATTAAAGATGAAGGACTGAACCCTACTGGGACATTCAAAGCGAGAGGAATCGGCGCTGCCGTATCCAAAGCCAACGAACTCGGAGTTAAAGGCTTCACAATGCCATCAGCAGGAAATGCCGCTGGTGCAGTCGCTGCTTACGCAGCAAGATCAGGACATCCCGTAAAGGTGTATATGCCTCAAGATGCTCCCTCAGCAAACAAAAAGGAGTCTCTACTTACTGGAGCTGAGCTAAACCTAGTAGATGGTCTTATCAGCGATGCAGGGCGAATTTCAAGTCAAGTGGCAAAAGAAGAAAACTTATTTGACCTCTCAACTTTGAAAGAACCATATAGAGCGGAAGGCAAAAAAACTATGGCTCTTGAATTAGCGCAACAATTAGGTTGGAAGATTCCTGATGTAATTGTTTATCCCACTGGTGGCGGTACCGGAATCATAGGAATGCATAAAGGATTCAATGAACTACTGGAACTAGGGTGGGTAACTGGTAAACAACCCAGATTTATAGCGGTACAAGCAGAGGGGTGCCAACCTATCGTTAAGGCCTTCAATGAAGGTGCAGATAGTAGTGAAATGTGGACTAATGCAGCTACAGTAGCAGACGGATTAAGAGTTCCAGGCCCTTTCGCAGACTACGTTATCTTGAAAATATTGCGTGAGACTGGTGGCACAGCTCTTTCTGTAACCGACAAAGAGATGGTAGATGCAATGTATGAAATCTCTAGTGATGAAGGCGTAGTGATCTGCCCAGAAGGCGCAGCAACATTAGTAGGATTGAGGCAATTATTAGACAAAGGCCTGGTCTCGCAAGACGAAACAGTTATCCTATTAAACACGGGCTCAGCTTATAAATACCTTGAATTGGTTTCCGAAAAGTAATGGAAATACTTGTAAGCTCTCCTAGAGGCTTTTGCGCAGGAGTAGTTCGCGCTATAGATATGGTTGAACTAGCTCTTGAAAAATATGGTGCTCCAGTTTATATAAAGCATCAGATCGTTCACAATCCCCATGTAGTTGAAGATCTTGAAAGCAAAGGTGCGATCACAGTAGAAACTGTTGAAGAAATCCCTGAAGGTTCTCATGTTGTATTTTCCGCACATGGTTCACCCCCTGAAGATTTTGCCAAAGCTAGAGAAAGAAATTTGAAGGTAATTGACGCAGTTTGCCCTCTGGTAACTAAAGTGCACAATGAAGCAAAAAAATACGCTGCTCTTGGTAAGAAAATAATTCTAGTTGGCCATGAAGGACATCAAGAAGTAAAAGGAACTATGGGCCAAACCCCCATGACATTAGTAAATGACAAAGATCTTCAGTCAATCCCTAATTGGGATACTGACACTGACTTGGTAGTACTTACACAAACCACTTTATCAGTGAATGACACACAGAATATTACTGACAAAATAGATTCAGAATATTCTAATACCACTATCAGGAACGATATCTGTTATGCAACTACTAATCGCCAAAGCGCTGTAAAAGATATGGCAAAACAAGTTGATGCAATATTAGTGATAGGCGCAGAAAACAGCTCTAACTGCAATAGGCTAAAAGAATTATCACTTAGCCTTGGAATACCTGCAATGCTGGTTAATAATATCACGGAGATTCCTCCAGAATTTGTTTCACAGCGACAAATTATAGGAGTTACATCCGGAGCATCCACTCCAGAATCTTTAGTCCAAGACATCATTGCATTTCTCGAACCAACCAAGATATCCTATTTAAGCACAGTTGAAGAAGATATCTCTTTCACTATCCGAGATGGGATTATCTAACTAATATAGTCATAAAGTCTAATGGTAGGTTAATGTATCCAAGAAACACCCTTGATGTCTCTCAAGTATTAAAACGCATCCTCTCGATACCAACTTTTATAACATTTGTAATAGTTAGTGGCATAATCGTTATATTAGTCACTGGATTCGATATAGATATGGCAAAAGTTATGTCGATAATATTTGAGGCAGGACCAGTACCCTATATTTTGGCATTTCTCACTCATTACCTGAGCTTTGTGTTCCGAGGTCTTAGGTGGAAATATTTAGTAGGTACTGTCAATCATCACAAACAACCATCTTCGTTTGAATATGTAAAATTAATATTCTTGAGTAACTTTATAAATTCTGCATCTCTATTCCGAATAGGTGACCTGTACAAAGTTTATGCCTTTAATAGGAAATATGCCAAAGGATTCACTAATTTGCTAGGCACATTAATAACCGAGCGATTATTAGACTGTGTCATGTTGGCTATATTAGTGGGTGTATTTGGGCAGGTACTTCTCCAGACAGCTAACAAAGAAATCCAAATGATTGTTGTATTCCCTATTATTTTGTTAGGTATATTATTACTCGCTTTCATAGCTGTAATCAAAATTAAAAAGATTCCCAAATTCCCATTACTAACCAATCTCATACATAAAGCTAAAGAAGGAGCTCAGATCCCCAAAAAAAATATAGTACCTGCATTTCTGATGTCCATATTAGCTTGGGTGTGTGAAATTGTCAGAGTATATTTCATAGCATCAGCTTTACAATTTGATCTGGAATTCGCCCATACATCTATTTTATCGCTTGTTCACGCGATGTTAACACTAGTGCCAACCCCCGGAGGGATAGGAGCTGTAGAATCCGGTGTCGCAGGATTAGGAACATTATTGTTCAACATGACACCTGAAAATTCTATCGCATTAATATTATTAGATAGGTCTATTACATACCTTAGCGTTCTTCTAATAGGAGGATTCGTTTTTATATGGGAAATAATAGATATAAATAAGAAAAGCAACGAGTAATTATTCTGAAGTAGGCGGTCTATTCATTAATTCTTGGATACCTTGCTGAGGTTGCATGCCTTCAAACAAAATCTTGTATATTGCTTGGGTGATCGGTAATTCCACTCCAAGAAGTTCTCCTAATTCTACTGCTGCCCTAGTAGTTTCTAGTCCTTCTATTACATTCTGCATATCATAAGTAATTTGTTCAAGTGTTCTTCCCAATGCTATTTGTTCACCGAGATGACGATTCCTACTCAATTTACTAAAACTAGTAGCTACTATATCTCCCACTCCTGCTAATCCTGCGAAAGTATGTGCGGAAGCTCCCAGACTAGTTCCTAATCGGGAAATTTCTGCGATTCCACGGGTAATATAAGCCGCTTTGGAATTATCACCTAGTTCTAAACCATCAACAATTCCAGCACCAATAGCAATAATATTTTTTAATGTTCCACACAATTCAACTCCAATGACATCATCAGAGGTATAAATCCTAAAAGTAGGTTGCATTAACACGTCCCTGACCAGTTGAGCATTTACTATGTTATTGCTTGCTACAACAGAAGATGATGGCTTCCCAACAACAATTTCTTTCGCAAGATTAGGTCCTGAAATAACACAAAGATTTTCACAAATTTCTTTTGACAGCTCCTCGCCTACTATTTCTGACATTCTAAGTTTATTAGGCATCTCTAATCCCTTCGTAGCACTGACTAATATAGAATGACTCGGTATCGCAGGAGCAATTTCAGCTATATTCCGCCGAAAACTATGAGAAGGGACTGCTAAAATAATTATATTAGCATTACTAATTGCATCTTTAACTGAAGAGGTAATAGTAAATGAATTTGGGAACCTTACACCAGGCAAAAATCGACTGCATTCACCTTCTTTTGAAAGATTGGTAGCCTCAGCTTCAGTTCGGCTTAATAAAGTAATCTTGTTGTTCTGGGATTTGCTTGCCATAATAGCCAAAGTAATGCCCCAGGTAGTCACCCCTACAATAGCTACATTATTCACTATTCTCAATCGCTCGTTAATTTTTCAGCAGGTTGACCTATTCTACGTTCAGTACCTGCGAATATTCTTTGCATATTATCCCGATGCTGAAATAAAATCATTGCACCTACGATGGCCGCATAAGTCGCTTCAAAGATTAGGTACCAGTCCAATATCATAAAAATCCACACGGTCGTTACCGCGGTGATTACTCCTAATATAGACCCCAAAGATAGGTATTTTGATATAAATGTGACAGGTAAAAATACCAGCATTGCCAAAGCGGCAGGCACTGGGGTCAATATCAATAAAGTCCCTAATGCAGGAGCGATACCTCTACCTCCTTTAAAACCTAAAAATACAGACCAATTATGTCCCGATACAATCAATAACAGCATCACGACAGTCACCCATGGATCAAGTGATAATTGAGAAGTGACCATTACTGCAATCATCCCTTTCGAACAATCAAGTACCAACACCACCATTCCCACATATTTGCCAGATGTGCGGAACATATTAGACGTTCCAATTTTCCCACTACCATAGTCCCTAATGTCTCTACCTGTTCTGATTCTATATAGTATGTAGCCCCAAGGGATGGATCCTAACAAATACAGCTGCAACCCCAAGATTGTGTACAAAAGAGGCAATTGCAGGATTGGACCATCATAAGCCATCCATAATAATGAAATTAATAAAAGAGGTATGAAACCTCCAATAAATATAATGAATATTTTTTTTGATGCAATCATCCTTTTTTGTATATGAGCCTTAAATGAGTCCGGTCAAACCCAAATTCCCTCCGTATCTGATTCTCCAAATACCGCTTATATGTAAAATGCAATAACTCTGGGTTATTCACAGATACAGTGAAAGTCGGAGGATTAACCCCAACTTGAGCCATCTTACGAATTTTTATTCCTCGTCTGGATTTAGTCTTCGGAGCCTTGGGCATATGATTAGCTAAAGCATTAAATAAAGCGTATTGCAATTTAGTTTCATTAACTCTCATATTACGCTCCTCGTGTAAGTCCAATACCGTTTTTAATAAACCATCAATTCCTTCACCATATAATGCGGAGGTAAAACACACTGGGATATAACTCATGAAATGCATGCGATCTCTAACTCTATTCATAGCTCGGATTTGAGAGTGTTCAGTTGGATTATTAATCAAATCCCATTTGTTGACTACCACAATGATACCTTTACACATTTCCCACGCTAAACCTGCAACATGAATGTCTTGTGAAGTCGCCAGTAATGAAGCATCAGCAACCATCAATACTACATCACTTCTCTCAACTGCTGACATAGCACGCAATACACTAAATTTTTCTATTCCCACGCCGACTTTGCCGGGCCTTCTAATACCCGCTGTATCAATCAAAGTAAGTTGCCTATCTCCAAAGGTCAAATCAGAATCAATCGCATCCCGAGTTGTTCCTGCTATCGGACTAACAATAGTACGTTCCTCTCCCAAAATGCTATTAACCAATGCGGATTTTCCTACGTTGGGTCGTCCAACTATCGCTATTTTAATTGACCTATCTTCTGAATCCTCTTGGTCATCTTCTAAACTATAAGGTAACAATTCAGATACCAAGCCGTACAAATCATCCATACCTATATTATGATGAGCACTCACACAAACATAATTCCAGAAGCCCAAGCTGAAAAATTCAGCGATATTATTACGTCTTCCATCGTTGTCAACCTTATTTATTACCAAAATGACGTTGACATCAGCAGTCCTCAATTGATCAGCGATTGTTTGATCTGTCGGTGTTAATCCTGCATCACAATCAACCACGAATAGCACCACATCTGCTCCTGAAATAGCCATCCTTGCTTGATCTTTAACCTTGGTTATAATGTGATCGGTTGAACCTAAATCTAATCCACCTGTATCAATTAATAGAAATTTCTTAGGATATCTGTCCACAACTGCTACTAACCTGTCGCGAGTTGTCCCTTCCTCGTTGGCCACGATGGCATGTCGTTTATCAATAATCCTATTAAATAATGAGGATTTACCTACATTAGGTCTGCCGACTATGGCTACTGTAGGCATATTAGACTCTGATGATTCCATACTTCAGCCTTTATATAAAAATTCTAATATTGCTTGTTGTGCAGGCAGTCGGTTATAAGCTTGATCATAAGCAACTGACTTAGGGGAGCTTAACATACCTTCAGGTACTTCTTCACCATAATGCACAGGCATGTCATGCATAAATATTACATCTTCAGCAGCACAGGACAACAGCTGGTCAGTAACTGTAAATCCGGAGAAATCCTTTTTGCGTTTTACAGATTCTTCTTCTTGGCCCATACTGGTCCACGCGTCTGTATAGACTATATCTGCTTGTCTAACAGCATCTTCGGGATCGTTACAGAAAATCATATTCGCACCAGATTTTTGAGCCATTTGGTTGGCTACATACATACTATTTTCATCCAGTTCATATCCTTTAGGTGTCGCAATCGCAAAGCTGATCCCCACCGCAGCACATATCAAAGCTAAACTCCTCGAAACATTGTTACCATCACCTATGAACGTTAATTTGGTATCTGCTTCAATAACTTTATTTTCACTGATAGTTAGGAGATCTGCTATTACCTGACACGGATGTTCCAAATCTGATAACGCATTAATTATAGGAACGGAGGAAAATTTACTCATTTCCAACAATGCGTCATGAGAGTTAACTCTTGCAATTATGCCGTCCACATAAGATGACAAAACGGTTGATATATCTTCTATACTTTCTCTTTTGCCTAATCCTATTTCTTCAGGGCCCAAATATATCCCGTATCCCCCCAGTTTCTCTATACCTAACTGAAAACTTACCTTAGTTCTTAATGAAGGCTTTTCGAACAGCAAAGCGAAAGTTTTCCCATCCAGACAGGTACTAAAGTCCCCTATTTTAATAGCTTTTGCACGATCTACTATATCTAATATTTGTTGGCTACTTAAATCTGTTATCGAAATGATGTTCATATTAAATCCATGTTATTGATTAACAACTGCAGATTTTAACATACTCTCCCAAAACTAAAACAGGGGCGCCTATGGCGCCCCTGTAATTAAGTCTATTGGATCTAGGATTATAAGTTAGCCTGTGGATCCAAGTAACTATTATCTTTTTCGTAGATTTGAAGTCTGCCTCTCTGAGTATCACACACAATCAAGCGGTTGTTAGCTCGATCGAAAGTGCACCCTGTTGGCATTCTAAACCTACGTTGTTGCTCTCCAAGATTTTGAACCCGTCTTCTCGCTTTGTTCATGTCAGGATTAGCATCAATAGACATCTGTCCCCATTTGGACACTTCTAAAGCATCTCCGTATAAATAGCTTAAGGGTTTAGTGTCTACATCGTATATAACGACTCTCTCGTGCATCCAGTCAACTACATACACATCGCCATCGCCATCTACGCAAACACCAGTAGGATTCTTCAAAGAACCTGGACCACTAGGTCCACCAAAGGTAAGTAAATGATTCCCTTCAGGGTCAAACTTCAAACATCTATCATTCCCCCAGTCGGCAATGTAAATATCTCCATTATCATCAATGGCTATACCGTATGGCATCTCCATTTCTCCGTCACCACTTCCTTTTACTCCGAATCCTGAAATATATTTTCCATCTTTAGAAAATTTTTGAATTTTACTATCAAACGTGTTTACAATCCAAACATCTCCGTTCGCATCGAAACAAATTCCACCAGAACCATTGAATTTGCCATCTTCTTCACCTTGTTCTCCCCATTGACCGATCACTTCTCCTTCTGGGTTGAAGATAGTAACTCTGTTATACCATTCATCAGTAGCATAAATATTTCCGTCTAAATCTACTGCTACTCCTGTAAGTATTTTAAACAGTGGCCCTTCTTTGGATTCAGATCCATAAGCTAACCCTGTTCGACCAAATTCATTTATGAATTCTTGATCAACCGTTAACTTGGATAACCTGACCCCTCCTGGGTTCTGTTCGTTGCCTCGGTTGGCAACATACAATACTCCATCATCTGCACAAGCAACACTTATAGGCAAACTGAATCCCATACCTGCTACCGCATTTCTTCCTATATTGTGGCTGTATAGCCATGCTCGCCCTGAGGCGACCGTATTTTGAGCCATCTCTCCTCCGAAATCAGTAATTTTTCTGTTCCAATCTCTGGTTCCATTTATTGGGAAGAGCTTATAATCAGATCTTCCCAATAAATCCGACGTTTCGGTCTATTTGAACAAAGACATCTTTTCGAAGTTACCATTCACGATTGGGTTGGAGTCCAAACCAATCCAGTCTTCGATTATTGTGGAATATGCCCCTCTGAAGTCATAGTTAGGAACCAAGTCGCCCTGTTCCAAATCCTCAGCCTTTGCTGATGGATATTCACCGTACATACCACCTTTAACTTGGTTACCAATCACAAAGGATACACCTGCTGCACCATGATCAGTACCAGACCCGTTATCATGTACTCTTCTTCCGAATTCTGAGAATAAGTACATAACTACGTTGTCTCCAGCGTCATGTTCCTCCAAATCTTGGAAGAACGCGGATATACCTTCAGAAACATCTTTCCATAGTTGTGGGTGAGCTGGACCTTGACCTGCATGAGTGTCAAAGCTCGCATGTTGTGTATAGAACACTCTTGTTCCTAGATCTGCGAAATATACTTGAGCTATGTCTCGTAAATGCTGTGCGATTGAGCTATTGGGATATTCTACAGTCGAAGAGTACCTTTCTGGTGCCACTTTAACTATGTCAGCTCCAATCATAGCGTCCATACCTGTGTTCTTTAGATAATCGCTTACAAAACTCCCACCAATAGTTGGGCTATACATTTTAGAGAATATATCCAAAGCTTTAGCTCTTTGGGAATTATCAGAAATTCCTGTCAGTAACCCATATGTGCCCAGGTCAGCTATAGAAGCTACAGGTACACCTGGTACTGCCAAAGCTCTAGGCAATCCATGACCAAAGTTAATTGCCGTTAAAACATTTTCTTTGTTTGGATCTAATTCTCGAGTAACTCGGCCAGCCCATCCTTCAGTGCCAACTTTATCAGGCTCACAAGTGTGCCAAATATCCATTGATCTGAAGTGTGACCTTGGAGAATCTGGGTATCCAATTCCATGGATTACAGCCACTTTTCCTGCGTCATACAATTCTTTGACCGGAGCCATCGCTGGGTTGAACGCCAGCTTAGAATCAATCTTCAACATATCTTCTTGAGGTAAAGCCAATGCAGGCCTATTATCATAGTACAGTGACTCATTGTAAGGAATTACTGTATTGAAGTAGTCATTACCGCCAGTTAACTGGAGTACTACTATTACTGGATCTTTTTTAGTACTTGTCATTTTATATCTCCTTTTTCTCTAAGATTTACGCAAATTGGAATTCTGTGGTAGCACTGATTAGTGCCAACATCTCGCCAATTCTTTCTGAGGTTAATGTCTCGTCAGACCAGTCCACATCTCCTGCTAATGAAGCGTGCGTGGAAAGGTGTGCTCTGGTATCTTCGTTCAGCACTAAGTATCCCATATTGTCCAAACATGCATCTAGCAGTTGTTCGGAACTGGATACTCCGTCGCCTTTCATTTTATCTACAATAGATTTGACTCCAGGAAGGTTTGTATCAGCTACTCTATCAGCCACGAAGTTAATTCTAGCTAATAAAGACCCACTATTGATCCATTCGCTACCTGTATGCCATCCCTCTACACTAGGAGGATCCATCAAAGCTTGGCCCATGTAAGTTGGTTGGTTTCCAATATCTTTAATGCCTGGTTCAGGGAATTGGAATTGCCCTACCATTCTTAAGGTGCCTGCTACTACTTCCGCAGGGCTCTTAATTTTCTCAAATCTAGCATTTTTGAAGAAATCAGAATTGAACATAAATCTCAATACTGCTTTCATGTCATAGTTGGATTCTTCAAAAACATCAATCATGGATTCCAGTGCATCCTCATCTCGTGCTGGCTCTATGGTCCAAGCAGGAACTTGAGGCTCGTCTGCCACGAAGAAGTTGTATAGATGCCTACAGATAAATCTAGATGTAGCTGGTTCTTTCATAATAATATCGATGATGTCTTCACCACCAAAATTACCTGTATGACCTAAGAAAGTCTTATCAGTATCATCATGATCTTCTTCTCGGTATTCAAAACTCCAAGAGAATCTTCCATACGGAAGTCTTGGAACTTTATTTCCAAGCGTCCATCCAGTAAAGGCCCTAGAAGCTTCTCTAACATCAACTTCTGTGTAATTGCTTACACCTAGGCTAAATAACTCGAGCAGCTCTCTGCCCCAGTTTTCGTTTACTGCATCTCTGTGGTTATCATTATTATCTAACCAGAATATCATAGCTGGGTTTCTCGATATTTCTAAGAGCATATCTTTATAACTGCCCATCCCATACTGCCTAAACATATCTATCTGCTCTAGCATTTGGTCGCAGTTATCAACTTTAGAATTCCCTGTTGCAAATACGTGGTGCCAAAATAAGGCCATTTTCTCTTCCAGTGGCCTCTGAGTGGTTACCATATTATACATCCAGTTAGCCTGACCCATCACTGGTACTCCTCCTGGGAGTAAGCTGCCTGGGTGGTATCTTAATAATAGTGCCATGTTTCCAGATGGCTGGTCTTCAGCTGGTGAAACTAATTCTTCTACCGTAGCTTCGTATCCTTTAGCAACTCTTTCCTCTAGTTCTTCTTGAGTTGCACCGAAGCCCGCTCGTCTGATCAGGTGTGCCATAAGGGCAAGTTCGTCTCTGTTCGACATTAGTAGCCTCCTTCAAATATATTAGTTGTTGGTCAACTTTTCCATTACCTGTTATATTAATTTCCTGGCAAATGTATGTCAATAGTTTCGACCTACTTATTTTGCATTCGTTAATAACAGATAATGATTATAAAGAAAGACTAGTTATTCAGAACGGCCCACCGAGTTCCGCTTACTTATTTTAAAGTGATCTCTGAAACCATTCCTCCAGCAGCATGACCAGGGAACGTGCAAATAACCACAAGATTCCCTGATGCAGGGGTCGTCATTGTTAAACTGTCAGTTTCCCCGGGCTTAACTAGCTTTGTATAAGCCAAAACTCTCGAGTCGGAAGGCTTTATCCACTCATTATCAGGTCCTGCGGCTATCGCATCAGCCAAAACAGCATCTTTATCACTAGCATCCACAACTACCCAGTTATGCTCCAGACCCACAGACTCATTCTTGAAAATCACATTGATATCAGTGTTTTTAGGCAAAGAAATTACGTCAGAATTGTATTTCAGCGTGTCTCCTAAAGAACTTACTGACAAGTTGCCTAGCTCATCAGCTTCTAATTCTCCAGCAGCAGTAACAGCAAGAGTTGAAGTTGGAGCGACGTAATCGCTTGTTTCTACAGGCGCAGCAACTGACTCATTACTTGCAGGAGGGGGCATTTTGCTGCTTTGCTGCGAATCGGTTCCGCCGCATGCAATTAAAACTCCCACTGCCATCAAAAAGGTCGCCATTATCAATTTTACTTTCATTAAACTTAATCTCCATTATCATTTTTGAATATAGTATATGTATTATTATATTACATTAGCTGATACTATTTCAACGCGTTATTAAGTTTTAATGTTATCGGGCTTTACCTCATAACATCCCAGCTTAAATTGCCTTTCACTACTGAATATTCAGAATGGTCACCACCATATACGATTCGAATTGCTGTTCGTTGGTTGCTTATCGCCCATTGATAAGTTCTAGATACCTCTTGTCCCGGAATTATGTTGGATTCCAAGCCTTTTTGTGCGCTGGCACTTCCATCATTCAAGTATAAGAAGAAATACCCTTCTTTAATAATTTTATTATTAGTCGTATTCCTTAATTTATAGTCTATATTCACATTGGAGCCTACCTGATTGAGTGATACAACTTCAACAACCATCCCCGTATGCATATCCGCATATGAATATCCTCCTCCTTGCATATTAGACGGAACAGCAGTGTAGGCGGGGGTGGGCGTTGGTGTAATTGTTGCAGGTACAGAAATTATTTGGGGAGGATATATTATTGTTGGTATCACAAATGAGGATGTGCCGGACGCAGGACTTGTTGATAATGGCTCTGCTTCGGTTTTTGTGATTGCAATAGATTCTGAAGGAATATCAGGGCTTACTTCCGTAGGGTTTTGTTGGTAAATTTGATTATGGCTATCCAATGCCTCTAATGTTTGTTCATTAATAACTGCAGACAGTGTAGAAGTCTTGTCTTGAGCTTCTTTAATCAATTTATCCAACTGAGTAATAGTTGCACTAACATCAGCTGATGTAATAGATGCCACATCAGTTGAATTTCCAACCTGATTTGAATTACAGCTTATAATCAAGCAGATTAACAACGAGACCATACATATTTTTGTTTTCATAAGTGTATTATTTCATCTAATTGCGCATTGCTGCCATTAGATAGTGGCACTACTCTAGATTTGTATATAATTTGGTGTTAAATAATCCTTGAAATAATTGGGGGTTAATCACTTCAGCAAAATTTTCAAGAACCTCAATAAATCGAGGACCATGCCTGCTCGGCACCTGGCCGTCAAAAAGGTAAACCTGGCCATTCCGTACCGCACTAATGTCGTTGAAATGACTAATTCCAGAAAAAGCAGATCTGCTGGCTTCTTTTACCTCATCCATTGGGAATGCACAAGGCATAGAGAATATTATATCGGGATCATACTTAAGTACTTCTTCCCAGGAAACTTCTCTACTTTTTCCATTTTTTTCAGCTAATTCCTCACGTCCTCCAGCCATTTCAATCAATTCTGGAATCCATTGTCCAGTATTTCGAAGCGGATCCAACCAGTCTATGCAAAATGTTCTAGGAGCTTTTAAATCGCTTGCTTGAGCGAGCTTATCAATCACAAAATTCATCCGGCTTCGTATGGAATTTACCAGTTTTTCTCCTGACCCTTTCACATTACATACTTCAGCAATTTTAATAATATTTTCTAAAATATCGTCCACTCCTGCAGGCTTCAAAGACACTATTTGAGGTTCGTAATCCAATATTTCTGTAGTTACATCACAAACTGCGCCATACTCTACTGCACATACATAGCATAGTTCTTGAGTTAAAATAATGTCTGGAGACAATTGCCTCAGTAAATCTGCATCAACTATTTGAGTTGCAATCTTTCGTTCTCTGTTCGATTTAATCACTTTATCTATAGCTTGACTTGAAAGGCCTACCATCTCAGACGATCGCTTAGTCACAACTAAAGCATCACTATCAATAAGAGATATTGGATAATCACAAACATGGGATATCCCTACCAACTGATCTTCCAGGCCTAAAGAACAAACTATTTCCGTTGCACTAGGTAGTAAGGAACATATTTTCATTTTCACCTCTCATGTAAAAAACAAATTTACAATTAGAATCGAATTGATAAAATAACCTAAGAGGATACTTTATGGCGATTATATTAGATGGTAACGACCTTTCACAAGAAATCAGATCAGAACTCAAGCTTGAGTTGAACAAACTCCTAGCTAACAAAAGATCTCCTAAACTTTCAGTAATCCTAGTTGGAGACGACCCGGCCTCATCCGTGTACGTAAGGAATAAAGAGAAAGCATGCAGCGATGTGGGAATTATCACAGAAACATTCAACCTGGAGTCCACATCAAGTGAACAGGAACTAATACAATTAGTGCACTCATTAAATACCAATCCAAATGTCGACGGGATTCTAGTTCAACTCCCGCTGCCAGACCATATCAATGAAATTCAAGTCATCAACTCGATTAACCCCTCCAAAGACGTAGACGGGATTCATCCTTTCAACTTAGGACAGTTGGTACAAGGCAATCCTATTTTTGTACCCTGTACCCCTTTAGGAATCCAGCAAATTCTTATCCGGAATAACATTGAAATTAGTGGTAAGCGAGTAGTTATATGTGGCCGAAGCAATATAGTAGGGAAACCGATAGCTAACTTACTACTTCAAAGAGGCAATGGAGCAGATGCCACTGTAACCATATGCCATTCTAGAACCCGGGAACTCGCCAGCATCATTGCAGAAGCAGACATACTTATAGCTGCTATGGGTCAACCGAACTTCATCACCGGAAACATGGTTAAGCCTCAATCAACCATAATCGATGTTGGCATCAATCGTATGGATGATCCAACTCGGAAACGTGGGTATAGACTTGTGGGAGATGTAGACTATGCCTCAGTAGTAGACAACGTGTTTGCAATTACTCCTGTTCCAGGCGGAGTCGGCCCGATGACTATTACTATGTTGCTGAATAACACCATAAAGTCATGGATCAGGACCAATAATTTATCGGGAAATACCGCTTGAAAAATTATCGGAAACCAATACTAACAGAAGATTATAATTATGACTTACCTGAAAGCCTGATAGCTCAAAATCCTATCGAGCCTAGAGATAGTTCAAAGTTAATGCTAGTGGATCGCAATACTGGCAAAATCCAACATTCAATATTTTCAGAATTACCAAATATTTTAGAACCATCAGATCTTCTGGTCCTCAATGATTCAAAAGTTATTCCGGCCAGATTAAAAGGTTTTAAAATGGGAACTAATGCCAAAGTGGAATTGCTTCTACTAAAGAAATTAGCTAACGGGTATTGGCATTCACTGAGTAAACCAGGAAAACGATTAAAGAAGGACGATATCATAAATTTGACTGATGGCATTTCTTCAGTAGAAGCAAAAATCATAGACACAAACCCCGACGGGAGTAAAATCATCACCCTTGAAAATGAATTGTTAGCTATGACTATAGGAGAATTACCTCTTCCTCCGTACATCAAGCACAACACAGAACCAACAGATAGGTATCAAACAGTGTATTCAACAAATTTAGGAAGTGTTGCTGCACCGACAGCCGGACTCCACTTTACTGAAAACCTTTTCCATAACCTCAAAGAACGGGGTATTAAATCCGCTTTTACAACCCTTCATATAGGACTGGACACATTTAAACCCATACAAGAAGATGATGCTCGAAATCATATAATCCACAAAGAATTCATTACCACCGATCCTGATAGTGTTAATGAGATCAACAAAGCATTATCCGAGCAAAGAAGAATAATATGCGTTGGGACAACCAGTGTTAGGGTATTGGAATTTTTAGCTAACAGATCAAATAGTGATCCTGTACAAATAGAACACTACAGCGGAGATAATGATCTCTTTATTTTACCTGGATATAAGTTCAAAGCTATTAGTGGCATGATAACTAATTTTCACTTACCCAAGTCAACACTGTTAATGATGATATCGTCTTTCTCAAGCAAATCTATAATCTTAAATGCCTATGAAGAAGCAAAGCAGCATGAATATAGATTTTACAGCTATGGGGATGCTATGCTGATTCTGTGACTCTAAGTCTCTTTTGGAAATTCAAGAAGCTGAAGAACGTTCCCATCAGGATCTTTTAAAGTCGCAACCATTCCTCCCCAACTTTCTTTCTCAGGAATTCTAATAAATTCCACCCCCAACGAATTCAACCTGTCGTGCCAATAATGTATATCTTCTACTGACAAATGTAACATAACCCTTAGAGGATCTTTTGCTGGGCCTTTTATTTCACTATGCTCACCTATATTAAGGCGAAAAATACCAAATTCAAACGAAACAAAACTCGGCCTGTAAGAATGTACCGGCAATTGCAATGTATCTCTATAAAAAGAGACCATTTCTGTCATATTATCAGTCCAAATTACGACGCCTACAACACCAGTTATATTCTTCAAAATCTAAATATCTTAGTTAGCTTTAGGCATGCATTTGATGCATTCCCCATAAAGATCCATCCGTTGCCAGGCAATTTCAAAATTTTGGGTATCTTTCACTTCTACTAATAAATCCCTAACAAGAGATTCCGCTTGATGGGAGTCCTTTATCTCTCCGCATACAGTACAAACTAAATTTAAATGGGGGTTTAAATTCGACTCATATCTTGAATATTGGTCAAAAGGTAGTTCTTGAATCAAGCCACGTTTGACGAGCACATTGATGGTAGAATAGATTGTATTCAATGTCAGGGAAGGAAAATGATCCTTAACTCTCTCATGAATTTGCTGAACAGATGGGTGATCAGTGGAATTCACAAGGACTTCAGCAATAGCCAATCTTTGTGGAGTAATTTTAATCCCTTGGGACTTCATAAGCTGGTGTAAATCATTTGATAACATATATCATTAAGGACCTTGATCCAAACAGGTTAACCCTATTATAACAGGAGCATTAATTAATTTAATTCGTTTATATGCAGTATCACGACAATAGTTTAATAAATAGTAGGCTAATAAAACTAAATAAGATTAAAGAGTTAGGCATTGATCCATATCCTGCGAGATATTCACGCACATCTGATATATCCACAGCTATCGATGATTTTGTGAGCCTAGAATCTGAGTCTTCAAGCCCGCAAAACAACGAAAAATCAGTGACGCTAGCGGGAAGAATTATAGCCATACGAGGCATGGGAAAAGCAAAGTTCATAGACATCCGAGATTACAGTGAAACAATTCAAGTTTTGTTCAGATCTAATGTATTAGGAGAATCATTCGAACTGCTAGAGCATCTCGATATTGGAGATTTTATAGGGTCTACAGGTCATGTAATGAGGACCAGAACAGGTCAAATTACGTTACACGGTGATGACTTTACTATACTGTGCAAGGGAATAAGGCCTCTTCCAGAAAAATTCCATGGTCTCAGAGACACAGAAACCAGATATAGGCAAAGATACCTGGATTTGATAGCTAATGAAGAGGTTATAAAAACCTTTACAAATCGTAGCAAAATGCTGACTGCCCTTAGAGAATTCATGAATGAACGGGGATTTATAGAAGTTGAAACTCCTGTATTGGTCCCAATACCTGCAGGGGCACATGCAAAACCCTTTGTCACGTTTCATAATGCTTTAGACGAAAATTTATATTTACGGATAGCTACTGAATTATATTTGAAACGACTAATTATTGGTGGTTTTGACAAAGTCTACGAAATTGGACGAGTGTTTCGTAATGAAGGAGTAGATCAAAATCACAATCCTGAATTCACACTTTTAGAAAGCTATGAATCATATGCTGACTACAATGATGTTATGGAAATGGTCGAATCATTAGTCCATTCTATAGCATTAAAAATCAATGGGACCTCTGAAATCACATGGGGAGAGCATAAAATAGACCTCAGCCCCCCATGGCCTCGCCTGTCCCTGCGCGAAGAATTGTTAAATAAAGCGGGAATCAACATAGACGACTATCCTGATGATGAAAGCCTAACCAATAAAGCAAGAACTTTAGGGGTAGACGTATCTGATTTAGAAAACCGAGGAAGGCTGATCGACAAGCTACTAGGTGATTTCATAGAGCCGCATTTAATCCAGCCGACTTTTATAATCGATTATCCTGAAGTTATGTCCCCGTTAGCCAAATCCCACCCGTCGAAACCGGGTTATGTCGAGCGTTTTGAAGCGTACATTGCAGGAATGGAAATTGCGAATTCTTACTCTGAATTAAACGACCCTGTTATTCAGAGAACTCGACTAGAAGGACAGGAAGAAATACGTGACATGTATGGGGATGATGAACTTGATAGGCTAGACGAAGACTTTTTAACAGCTATAGAATTGGGTATGCCTCCTACAGGAGGACTGGGCATGGGCATCGATAGGTTGGTGATGTTAATCACCCAAGAAACAAGCATCAGAGATGCAATCATTTTCCCCCACATGCGAACACTTAAATAACGGGACAAAATTATGATTTCTATAGACTTACTAAGAAATAATCCACAAATAGTAATAGATGCTTTATCTAAACGAGGAGAAGAAAACAATTTAGAAGATATTCTATCCTACGATGAAAAACGAAGATCCCATATCATCGAAAACGATGAACTCAAACACCACAGAAACGAGGTAAGTAAAAATATTGGCCAACGCAGATCCCGAGGAGAAGACGTTGATGAATCTGAAATGGAAGTGATGAAAACAGTAGGAGAAAAAATTGCGTCTTTAGACAATGATATTAAAGAATTGGAAATCACCATAAATGATTTATTAAGTAGAATCCCTAATTTGCCTGATCCTGACGTCCCTGTTGGTCAGGATGAGAATGACAACCCAATAATTAGGCAACAAGGAGAAATTCCCTCGTATGATTTTGAATTACAGCCTCACTGGGATATAGGAGAAAGACTAGATATAATCGATCTCCCCCGAGGAGCCAAATTATCAGGCAGTAGGTTTTACTCACTTAAAGGATTAGGTTCTAAACTAGAAAGAGCCTTGATTGCCTGGATGCTAGACTATCACACAGATAAACATGGCTACACAGAAGTAAGTGTCCCGTATATGGTCCGACAGGACATAATTTTTGGTTCTGGTAATCTTCCTAAATTCGGAGATAATTTATACCACGACAATGAAGATGATTTATGGCTAATCCCAACCGCAGAAGTCCCAATTACAGGTCTTCACAAAGACGAAATTCTAGAAGCTATAGATCTTCCTAAATACTATGTAGCTCATACACCTTGTTTCAGACGAGAACAAGCTGCCGCAGGGAGAGATACTAGAGGAATAAAAAGAGTACATCAATTCCACAAAGTAGAGATGTACAAGATTGTTGACCCCGCAACCTCAAACTCTGAACTGGATAGCTTATTGAATGATGCAGAAGACATCTGCAAAGAACTTGGACTACCCTATAGAATAGTGCAATTATGCACTGGAGATATATCGTTTGTATCCGCAAAATCGTTTGATATCGAAGTATGGGCAGCAGGCTGCGAAGAATGGCTTGAAGTAAGCACCTGCTCAAATTGTACCGACTTTCAAGCTAGAAGAACTAGTCTAAGATATAAACCAGACGCAAAATCTAGGCCACAATTCGTTCACACTTTAAACGGTTCTGGCCTGGCAATACCCAGAATAATGATAGCCATATTAGAAAATTACCAACAAGAAAACGGATCGATAAAAATCCCTGAGGTCCTAATACCATACACTGGATTTGACTCAATATCTTGATATTACAGAGCTCTCAAATACTGGTCAGCGATATCTGCTTGACCATCTAATACTTTCTGAGCATGTATAGGCCAATATGGATTCCGTAGTAATTCTCTACCTAACAATACGACGTCCGCTTGATTATTAGCTATAATTTCTTCTGCCTGTTCAGGCTGAGTGATCAGTCCTACTGCACCAGTTAAAATATCTACGTTAGATTTTATTGCCTCAGCATATTGGACCTGGTATCCAGGGAATAATTTCATTTCCTGACTATGACTGTTGCCTCCAGAAGAACAGTCTATCAAATCTACTCCTTCTTCTTTGGCTAAATAAGCAAATTCTATAGAATCATCTAAGTCCCATCCATTTTGAACATGTTCAGAACAAGATATTCGTACGAATAAAGGCATGCTATCTGGAATCACTTTCCGTACTTTATTAATGATTTCCAGCGGCAATCTGACCCTGTTTGTAAAGCTCCCTCCAAAATCATCTTCCCTTTTATTGGATGTTGGAGACATAAATTCATTTATTAAATACCCATGCGCAAAATGTAATTCGATTACTTTTATACCTGATTGCACCGCTAATTCAGCAGATTTAACAAATTTATCAACAATCTGGTTAATCTCATCTAGTTGCAAACTTTTGGGGATACCGCAAGTGTCATCATATGGAATTGCACTAGGTCCCACAATATCCCATCCTCCTTGTTCAGAATTTATGTATCCTCCTCCTTTCCAAGGCTTATCATGAGATGCTTTTCTTCCCGCATGAGCAAGCTGTATAGATGAGACCGCACCAGATTTTGATATAAATTCAATAGTTGATCTCAGATTATCTGACTGTACCGAATCCCATAGCCCTGTATCCCACGGAGTAATCCTACCTCTAGGTTCAACAGCACTTGCTTCTATCATTACTAATCCAGAACCTCCTATAGCTCTGGTTCCCAAATGAACTTTATGCCAATCCGAGATAATTCCCTCTTCCTCCTCACAAGAATATTGACACATCGGGGATACAAAAACTCTATTCTTGATAGTTTCTCCCCGTATTACAATTGGAGAAAACAAATAACTCATAGCAACTCCCGCCTAATTCTTCTTACAAATTTTATTGTTTATGATAAAAATAGTTCATGCCTATTAAACTATAAGTTTAATTAATCCTTGCTTAAGGTTCAATCAACACTAATATAGGAATTATCATGACAGAATTCATTAGTCCCATAATATCTAGTCAATGGCCAGACGATACACAATGTGTGGTATTACTAACTTTTGATGTGGATGGTGTGTCATCTTGGATCAATAGAAATCCCGAATATGCTAATTTACCTAGCTTGATGTCTATGGCCGATTACGGACCAAAAATCGCCACTCCTCGTATTCTAGATATACTAGACCACTACAACATATCTTCAACTTTTTTCATACCTGGTTTTATAGTAGAAACAAACGCAATGTTGGTACAAGATATCAATGGGCGAGGACATGAAATAGGTCATCACGGATATATGCATGAACCCCCCGCCACTTTATCTAAAGATGAAGAGCATGAAATAATTCACAAAGGAATAAAGGCAATTGAATCTATAACTGGTAAACGCCCAATAGGATATCGTTCCCCGAGCTGGGAGTTAAGTGAGTTTTCTATTGACCTTCTCATCAAACATCAATTTACTTACGACAGTAGCTTAATGGGAGATGACAAACCGTATAAAGTAGGTAATAAAGACTCCACTAATCAGATCGTAGAAATCCCTATACATTGGCTGCTCGATGATGCTCCTAATTTCGTATATGCACCGTCCGCAAATCGAATGGGGCCGTTAAAAACAGCAAATGAGGTCTATGAATCTTGGAAATCCGAATTTGACGGTATATACAAGTACGGAGGTTGCTTTAACCTAACAATGCACCCTCAACATATCGGTAGACCTGGGAGGTTATTAATGTTAGAACGGCTGATTCAATACATTGAATCATTTGAACATGTTAAATTCATGACTTGCGAACAAGTATCTAACCAATATTTAACTATTAACCCCTAATCTGAGGAGGGGAGTTTCTTAGGTTCTTGGAGTTCCATTGGTTCACCATTCATCAACAAATTACATTTCCCTGCTTTTGTTACTAACACAGATATGGAACCGTCTGAAGAAGTAAACCGTTTCCCCAGTGGCATGTCGATGGCAGTTTCATCAATATCTTTTGGGTCAGAATCTATTTCTTCACCCTTTAGATACAACGGAGTCGAACCATCACTGAGTTCACCTTCTCCTCCCTTGGTAACAACTATTTCCATACCACTAGGACCTACATATCTTTGACCTGTTTTAATCATTTGCCAATCCTATTCATTTTTTATTGCTTATATCGAACTAAAAAACTAGCTTCGCCCACAGGCATGCCATCAAAAAGTATCGCCGCTACATGCAATCCAATACGTTGTATTGGTATCTGGATCACCTTTATCCATCTCTGGAAGATTATATCATTCTCCCATACGATTTTTTGAGGAATTGGAGGGTCCAATGGTAAACCTGGTGCCTTCATGCCTATCATTAAAGTGTGCTCTCCTGGTTCTGCATCAGCAATACAAAA
The DNA here is from genome assembly GCA_002339805.1 of Dehalococcoidia bacterium UBA2588. GTDB lineage: Bacteria > Chloroflexota > Dehalococcoidia > Lucifugimonadales > UBA3495 > UBA2588. Next base: position 75,676 of record DDKW01000023.1, read on the forward strand.
CACTAAATTAACATCTATTGTGGACAATAATGCTCCATCAGATAAGGGTTGTTCAAGTTCGACCAAATCTATGACACCTGAAAGATTCAAATCTCCACTGTTATCTTCATCGGCCACTTTGCAAAATGCCGCAAATTTCAAGTAAGGTTGATATTCTTTATGTTCCATTTGTTTTGACAACCAATCCCGAGATTAATATCCAGGTTCTCTCCATTCAAATGCAAGTTGAGCATAACGAACAAATACAGCACCGCCAGGAGCTCCGATCGGTGCATTAATTGCAAGCAATGCTATTGTGTGCTGATCGCCTGTTTTTGGTTCTGCTGAAATAACAACTCTCTGAGGAACATTAAAACCCTGAACACAGGCTCTGTCTCTATCACATTCCCCGTCAATCCAAATCTCTCCATAGTCGTCTATACACGTCTCAAATATGCATCTCGCACCACTGATACTTCTTCCATCTACTTCTCCAGGTAACGTTACTTTGATCCTGTACCAAGCAAATGCAAATCCTCGGGAATGCCATTTGGTAAGGTCTTCTCTGATCTCCCAGTGAGAATCATCATAATCGCCCAGCCTTGCTGGGCTACCCTCAATCTCAGATTCAAAACCTTCATTTTTTTGACCGGGGATAAAACCAGGTGCAAATCTCCATACCCCTCCTACTTCAGTTAACACATCTGAATCCTGTAAGTTCAATATAGCTCTTGGCATGTTTCCCTCCCTATAAATTAAATCCCCGTTATTTTAATGCCGGCATGAATTTTGTATATACGATTTATATTAACCAATAAAGGTGTAATTTGTTCTACATACTTAGAATTGGAGAGCCCTCCCCCATCAATAGGTCTCAAATGCTCTATACTTTTAACCAAATCCATCACCAGTGTCTTAGCCTCAGGATCATCGGAACAAACTATCACGTCTTCATCCAATTCCAAATCAGGATTTTCAAGATCTTCCGCGCTGACATTCTGAAAAGCGGATACGACCTTGGAATCAGTCACAATATCTCTGCATTCTTCCGCAGCCGACCCTGCTTTGACATCCAATGCCTTAGCTCCTACATTTTTAACAAATTCCATAGGAGCAATAACATTTATTATAATTTTACCTGCTAGATCATCTTTAACGGAGTGCAATAGCTCTGACTGCGCCTGATAGGGCACGGTCAAAAATATAACATCCGCATCTTTAGCAGCTGCTGCATTATCCAAACCTATAACATGGATTCCTACAGAACTGGACAATTCAATTGCTACGTCTATAGCTCTAGTTTCATCTCTAGAACCTAAGCAGACAGCATTCCCTGCCATTGCTAGCCTTACCGCCAGGCCTCTTCCTTCAGGCCCTGTTCCGCCTAATATAGATATTCTCAAAATACTATCTCCAACCTGCGATCTTAGTTCAAATAACTTGACATATCTGAATCGTATTCAGCCTGTCTAGTCACTTTTGCGATCAAGTCAGAGTCAGCTACACTATCTTTTAAGTCTTGAGGTTGTACTCCTTCTCGAAGGGACTTTAAAGTATCATAGACCGCTTTGATTGCCGCTTGAAATGGCCAGTGACCTTGTAAAGCTACTTTTACTCCTACACTCGCCAAAAAATCTTTATCATTCAGTTCCCCACTAGCTCCGCCTAATAATAAAGGAAGCTTAACTTGAGATCTAACTTCTTCTAATTCTGCTCTGGTTTTTGCACCAGCCAAGAACACAGCATCTACTCCCACCGCTTCATAAGCTTTAACTCTAGCTATCGCGCCTTCCACTCCTTCTACGCTTAAAGCACTAGTCCTACCTGCCACAACCATAGCACTGTCTCTGCGACCAGATAATGCGGCTTTCATTTTCCCAACCCCTTCGTCTATCGAAATTAAAGAGGTACCCGAAGATCCATACGCTTTGGGCAATAAGGTGTCTTCTATAGTTAAAGCTGCCACACCTGCTGTCTCTAATTCCTCGACGGTCCTTTTAACATTTAGGGCATTACCATAACCATGATCAGCATCCACCATTAAACTTATTTCACTCGCTCGGCAAATCCGATGGATTTGCTGCGCAAATTCGCTCAAAGTTAGCACAATATAATCTGGGGCGCCTAATACTGTCGCTGAGGCTATAGATCCTGCAAACATTCCAACTTCAAATCCCAAATCCTCGGCTATTCTCGCAGATATAGGGTCGAATACAGAGCCTGGGTAGACACATTTGTCACCTTCTAAAATTGAGCGGTAATTTTCTCTTCTCTTAGTTAAATTCATAATCACTCCTAATCATATTCAATTACTAACATTCAGTGTGTAGCTACAATTTCATTATTCTAACATAGTTAAATAAACTCTCTTACAGACAAATATATTCCCAAACTTTTCCATCTCGGCGGTGACGGTAGAATTTTTGGTAACCCTAAATTTGTTTGTTTTAGGTTTGCATGTAAATACGTTGAGTTGCCTATTTGTCATAAGCATATTATATTGAGAAGACATAAATCATAGTGGCCGGATGAGACAAACTATTTTGGGAGGTTTTTCTATGAAAATTGTAAGAGTGTATTCAGGTTCTGATGGTGAATCACATTTTGAAGACGTCACACCAGAAGAATTAGCCGAAATCGTAAACCAAGTTGGCGAAGGAGAAGTGTCCTTAGGAATACGCCGATCCCCTACATTTTCCGACTTTCACAACGCTCCAAGATTACAATACGTAGTTAATATCCAAGGGATAGCAGAATTTGAGACCGCTGACGGGAATAAATGTAGAATGGTTCCAGGAGATGTCTTAATCGCCGAAGATATAGAGGGGCACGGTCACATAGCCAGGAGTTTAGGAGAGGAAACTCGCATATCTCTGGCTGTACCTTTAAAAAATAAAACTCGTCATTAAGGAGAAGTATTATGCCTAAAATCAGCTCACCATTAGAAGGAATTCGAGTAATAGATCTAGGACGACACCAAGCAGGTCCTCGTTGTGCACAAGTGCTAGCTAGACTCGGAGCGGAAGTGATTAAAATTGAACGACTCGGAGGAGAAGAAACCAGATATCATGCTCCTTGGGTAGAGAAGCAAAGTGCATATTGGGTTCAATACAACAGTGGCAAAAAAAGTGTATCTATGGATTTACGAACAGAATCAGGCAAAGAAATACTCCGAGAGCTTGTTAAAGTATCAGACGTAGTTGTACAAAACTTTCGTCCTGGAACCATAGCCAAAATGGGTTTTTCTTATGACGTACTCAAAAGCCTAAACCCTAAAATAGTTATGGTTAACGTCTCGGCTTATGGTCAATTTGGACCATACACTCAACAAATCGGATTCGACCCAATAGGGCAAGTAATGTCAGGAATTGCCATGGTTACAGGTTTTGACGGTATGCCCCCGATTCGTGCAGGAGTTCCTATAATCGACAGAATCACGGCATTACACTCTGCAATTGGCACACTTGCAGCTCTCAGAGAAAGAGAAATCTCAGGCGAAGGACAAGCTATAGACACTTGCCTAGCTGACACTGGATATAGCCTTACTGAAATTCCAATCACTGCTTACCATGGAGTAGGCACCAAGCCTAGTCGAGGAGAAGGGGACGAGAAATCCGCTCCCAGTGGTATGTACGAATGCGCAGATGGTAATTGGATCTTAATCTCTGCCGGTGACCAGCACCATTGGCCAAGAGTCTGTAAAGCTTTAGGAGAACCTACCTGGGTAGATGACGAACGATTCAATACTCGTCACAACAGAGGACTTAACGGAAAGATCGTAAATGACAAGGTAAATAGTCTCCTAGAGGATCTAGACATGAAACAAGCATTAAAGCTATTTACAGACAATGATGTCGTAGCAGCAGCAGTCAACACTATACCCATGGCAGCGGAAGACCCACACCCTTGGGAACGAAGAGCTATGGTTGAGGTTGATGATTTCTTGGCTGGTTCGATCGCTGTTTCTGGAGACTTCTGGCACTTCAGCCGAACTCCTGCAGTGATAGGAACAACTCCGAAAGTAGGAGAACATAACAAAGAAGTCATAGTCGACTTACTCAAATATTCAGAAGCTGAATACAACAGCTTCTTAGAAGAAAAATCCGTGGCTGACTGGGATTTATACGAGGAGATTCCTGGAGCCTACAGAAAATAGTACAAAATGTAAGAGTAAATAAAAACCCCGGACTAATCAGTCCGGGGTTTTTATTATATTGTTCTCAGCGCCTTAGCCTAGAGAACATGGTACATATACAAATGATCTCGCATGACATCACCAGCAAAATCATTACTCACATCTCTCCAAACTGAATGAATATGGTTGGCACCATTCTGCCTGTTGTCATATTCAACGACAAAATCTCCACCATGCAGACGATAATAATGAGCCTGAGATTTATCCACAGGACCACCCCATGCAAAATGAATTCCATCTAAGTTACTAAGTATAGTATCTAATCTGGAATCTGCGATTTCTGATCGCACTTTGCTTGTGTATTCGGTGATCAAAGCAGTCAAAATTTCTTTTTGAGTAGAATTCATTTTTGAAGCTGCTAAGCCTTGTTCTTTTGGCAATGATGCCCTTGCAGCATTAAAAGTTAATATATCCAATGGAGCTTCATCAAATATGATAGCACTCGATTGTTGTCCTTTATCTAAATCCTCTATCAAATCAAATGCTAAATCTTTAACTTTAGGCTGAAGACGCAAACCTTTATGAGGTCCCTCTTTAACTTCCGCTGGATTAGAACCAAAAAAGAATGGAGTTATTGATATAACTTTATCTTTCCAAATACTGTAGTGAATTGACACGTGGTGCCCTTCAACACTCCATCCCCACGGCTCATCACTTGTGGGGTCTCCAAATATTCTCCAGTAATACAAGTCAGGATCCCTTCGAAAAGAACTTTGGCTCTTTCCTTGATTCTTTTCTATTTCTCCCAATATTATTTCATGTTGCATAGTCGCCTTAGCTTGAGCATTGCCTGAATCAGTTAATCCAGCTGCAAGCAATCCAAAGGCCAAATCTCTTTGGTTATCATTCATGTCTCGAAGGGCTAATCCATGCCGGTTTAACGGTGGATAATACCAAAATATTCTTTCTCCATCCATGTATTGAAAACATGTTTTCGAACGCTGGTCACCGGTCAGTGAACTCACAAAACGGCCCGCAAAATCACTCATTTCAGCTGTAGCTGCCACATGTGTTATGTCTTGATTTACCGCCATTGCTCTCCTCCTACGCATTATTAAGTTTGAAACCTACAATTTGTTCGAGTTTATACGTGGGTTAGTATTATGTCAATTATGCTATACTCCGTTCGATGTTAGGATCCTCAAAAATGACAAAACCCTTCAACCATGTAAAATATGACATGTACAATGTGCCCATTGGATGGATCGGAGTAATTTCTAATAATATTGGGTTAACACACTGTCTGATAGATCCGGATATTAATCAACTAACCATTCGTATGGACGCCTTAATTAACATTAAGGACACTCCTAAACTGCATTCAGAATTCATCGAACAATCAATACAAAACTATTTTTCAGGGGATTCCAGTAGCCTAGCCCAAATTAATATTGATATACCGGAAACAAGCCCTGTGTTCTTTAAGGCAATATGGGATACATGTAAAACTATACCTTCAGGTCAAACTCGAAGCTATGCTTGGCTAGCAGAAACGTCTGGAAATAAAAAAGCTGTGCGTGCAGCTGGTCAAGCTATGAAAAATAACAAACTACCTCTTTTCATACCTTGCCACAGGGTAATCTTATCCAGTGGTAAACTAGGCAATTACACATCCGGAGGCACCGAAATGAAACGATTCTTACTGAACTTAGAGTCTGGAGGACAATATGAGTAAAACACTAACTTTATGGTCTCATGGTTCCAATATGCAAATAGAATATGAAAACAGAATTACATCCATCCGTCATACTGGCCCATTCGTAAGAATAGAAGGACAATCAGGTCAAAACACATGGGGCCACTTCCCAATAAATAATCCTACCATGATTGATGGCACTGGCGTCAGCTTAACCAAAATATATGTAAGCTTCAGGACAAGAGAGTACGGGTTCGTAAATGAAATATTAATGTATGACGGTGAACAAATCATAGTTGAAACTAATAATATATCTTTAAATGGTGATAACCTAGAATATGAACTGAACCTAGATCACCCCATTCCGATTGAAAAAGGACTGAATCTAGTCATAGGGTTTCAATTCAAACCAAATCCCCCAAATGCACGAGCAACACAGATTGAAGTGATTGGAGTTGGAATAGACCTATCAACTAATCTTTAATAATTCTTTTCACCACCATTTACATGAAATGTTTGCCCACTAACATAATCTGAATATTCCGAACACAGCCAACCACACAAACTCGATATTTCTTCTACTGTACCCATTCTGCCTGCGGGGATGCCTCTGGTCCTATCATCTGGTCGGGGAGATGACTGATCATCTCTTGAAGTATCTATCATACCCGGTGAAACACAATTGACTGTAATACCATGTGGAACGAGTTCTTTAGACAATGACCTGGTAAAGCCTATTAATCCCATTTTCGCCGCAGATACATGAGCCCATCCACTTCGGCCTTCTATAGCATTCAATCCGGCTAAATTGATCACTCTCCCCCATTTATTCTCTATCATTTTCTCTACGAACGGTTGAGTCATCAAAAAAGCTGAATCTAAATCGGTATTAATCATCTCTTTCCAGTTATCGTAGGTCATAGTTGTAAATTCTTGTACTCGCCTTAACGAGCCATTATTTATCACTATATCGACGCTATCTACATTCGATCGAATGTCCTCCACCATACGAGACACCTCGCTTTCCGATCCTATATCTCCCATCACTACTAGGGCTTTACATCCTAATTTCCGAATCTGATCAGCTGTCTCATTCGCAGCTTCAAAATTTTCTTTGGAATTAACAACTACATTTGCACCCATAGAAGCCAGTGTTAATGCTATAGAACGTCCTATATTTCTACCTGAACCTGTAATCACCGCTGTTTTGTTCTTTAAATTCATATATCTACCTCCCCGATCTTTCTTAACTATTACAACTTGATATTGGTAAAATACCATCAATACACAGACACATAATAACACCTAAAGGATTACTATTAATCATGTCAAACACCAACCTATTTTCATATGGAGACCAAGTTTTACTAACGGACGCTAGAGGAAGACGATATCTGGCTCAACTATCTGTCGGAGGGACTTTTCAATGCCATCTGGGGTTTATAGAGCATAAAACAATTGAATCAACACCTATTGGATCTTGGGTGCATACTAGCAAGGACCACTTACTGTTTGCCCAATGTCCTTCGTTTGAAGATTTAGCTACACTAGTTAACAGAGCTACGCAGATCATTTATCCTAAAGACTTGGCAATGATAATTAGCCTTGCTAACTTGCAACAAGGAAGTATTGTAATAGAAGCAGGCCTGGGGTCAGGAATCTTAACTAGCGCTATATTACGAGCTATAGGAAAGGAAGGACACGTTACGTCCTACGAAATCAACAGAGACATTATTCCTCAAGCTGAATCTAACGTCAAAACCCTAACCAATGGTCAAACTAATTATACGATTAAGACTAGCAATGTTAATCGGTCATTATCCGGAAATGACGTAGACAGCATCATTCTAGATCTGCCAGAGCCATGGAAACTTGTATCGAAAGCGTCAAGCATAATAAAACCAGGAGGGAGGCTCATTTCATTTTTACCCACTGTGTTGCAGGTACATAAATTAACTTCATTTCTTCATGAACACATTTTATTCACTTCTGTGGACACCACAGAAACTCTTCAAAGGCAGTGGCACGTTACAAAAAATAGTGCTCGACCATCCCACAGAATGATTGGGCATACTGGCTTTATCACAGTAGCAACCCGTTGTCTTCCTAGACATACTGAGTAATATCTATTGAGTGCAGTACTTCCAACGCCCCCCAATGCATTGGCACTTCAACCCTCCCGTAGATCCTGTGCATCCAACCACAGGAGTAGAAGTACTCGCAGCTTGAGTGGGAGTAACTGATATATATCTAATCCATGGAGTTTGAGTGGGACTCAAAGTAGCAGTAGGAATTATTCCTGCTTCATCCAAAGCCTTTTGTTTAGCTTGAGCTTCTGTGAGAAAGCTAGCTGTAATGGATTTGTCTTGTTTCATTGACAATTTGATTACAGAATTATTCCCACTAGTACTAAATTTACTTATACTACCGGTACCTTTATCAGCAATATACAAAAATCCAAAATCATCTACGCTAACAGCTGTAGGTTCTTGTAGTTTTATAGAATCCACGTTCGCGTCACCTATACTAGTGATATACTCTCCAACTTGGTTAAATACTTGAACCCTCTTATTGCCTGTGTCTGCTACAAAAATTCTTCCGTCCTCATCAATTGCTATATCAGTTGGGCTATTGAATTGACCTGATTTGTCGCCACTCGTTCCCCACGAAAATATGTATGAACCACTAAAATCATACACTTGAACACGGTTTTCTTGAGTATCAACCACATATAAATTGCCTGATACGTCTACTGCCATACCTCCAGGACCACTTCTAGCATTCTCAGTCCCAGAATCGTTTGCCCATATTTCCACCAAAGTTGGAGAAAAATCTCCTTTCCATTCATCAAAAACATATCCACTTGCAGGCTGTGCTGTATATGTCCCAATTGGAATTCCTTCATCATCAAATGAGATAGAGGACTCCACTGATCCTGAACCAGGAGGATCTACGTTTACTCCTATTTGGCCTGTTTTTTTAACTACTTCAGTTGGTTCTGTTTCTGACTGTTGGTTTGTTTTGGCCTGTGGCTCTGATTGAGCATCCAATTCTTTCTGTAGTATTTGCAGTTTTGCCGCAATTGTTGCGTCAATATCCATTACTGGCTCAGAAACAACCGCCTTAACATCTGTTGTATCTTCAGGAATCGAAGCGCACGCAATAGTCAATATACTCGCTCCGATCGATACCAATATTATGTTCAAAAATTTTCTCATTTCAAATACTACTTTTTCCCACAAGTTCCATTATTTTTATTTAGCGTCCGGATCATAAGCGCTAAGAGTTATGAAATTATTTCCAGAAGCGTTAGTAGTAACGCTAGCAAACTCATTATCTGCTCCCCAAACTTTGTCAACGCCATCCCATTCAAATTTCATGCGGTTCCAGAAACCCCATGAATCAAAATTCTTTGAAGCGGTTAATTCTATAGTCGCTCCGGCTCCAAAATCTCCGTTCACGGGAGAGACATTAGCTTTAACATCCCAATAAGTATCATCTGATACATAGAAATTTGAATTCATAGGATAATCATTAATTATAATGCGATTGGCCATATTTGGTTTATTATATTCATCGGATGATTGCGCTGTGATATCTAACAAACCAGGGAACCCCCGGCCTAAACTCTTCCAAGAGACTTCGCGAGCGTAACAATTATCGATTTTGAAATATATAGATCTCCACATTTGTTTGTTATGAGACTTCTCATCTCCAAACGTATACAAACTAATCTCATATCTCCCATTAGAATCGACCGTAGTCTGCCCTGCCAAATATCCGTCGGGATATTCGATCGTGGGCATAAACGGAGGATCATAATAAGCCGTTATTAAAGTCCCTTCTTCAGCGGAAATTCCGTCAACTTTCACGCTACCCTGTTTCCTCAATGGATTATCCACAAAGACCGAAATACTATCATCACCAGCTACTGCAAATAATAAATCTCCTGTATCCGGTCGTGGCAGGCAACCAGGTTCTTCCACAAACAAATCTTTTGGTGAAATTGTTGGTGCCGGAGTATATGTAGGGTACGGAGTGTATGTAGGGTATGGAGTGTATGTAGGATATGGCGGAGCTGTCGGCAATGTAATTTCTTTCACTGTCTCAACCATTTTTATTACTTCAACAGGAACTTCCTGAATAATAATTTCTGGAGATGACGTTGTAGCTGCAGATGCTGATTCTGGTTGAGTGCCACTTGGAGATACTTCTAGCTTACTCACCCCTTCCATGAATGCATTCACTGAAGCATCCAAAGTAGCATTAATGTCCGGAGTGGCGGAAGTGCTATTCTCTGATTGGTTAATTGATGGAACGCACCCAGCAAAAATAGTGAATATAACTAACAATAATAAAGAGTGACTTCTGTACCCCATCCCCGATCCTCTACACAATAGCAAAAATCCTTATTTCTCATTATACTATCCTCAAGCTATGAGGTTTCAATAACTTATGAGCCCTAATTTATCCAGTAAAATTAAATTTATGAGGTATCAATACCAAAATGAGCATATCTACCGAAATCAGCAACTTCATCAACCAAGCTACTCTGGACGATTTTTCTAACGAATCCATAGAGACTGCTAAAATCGCAATCTTGGACTGCTTGGCATGTCTTATGGCAGGATCCACAGAACCTATTGCTGAGCTGTTAAGTGACTATGCTCTAAACAATGGAGGAAACCCTCATTCGACTGTCCTAGCAAAAAACTTCAAAACCACTTCAGAAGAAGCTGCATTGATAAATGGAGCTATGGCACATGCTCTAGACTACGATGATGTGACTGAAGGCATTAAATGCCATCCTAGCGTCTTTTTAGTACCAGTCGCTTTAGCCTTAGGAGAATACTCTTGTGCATCTGGAGCAGATGTCTTGTTGGCTTACTTAGTGGGTTTCGAAACAGCATGTAGCATAGGAGCAGGCCTAAGTGAATCTTATTTTGACGATTTAGGGTGGCACCCAACGGGGCCGCTGGGTGCTCTCGGAGCATCTGCTACAGCTTCAAATATACTTAAATTGACTACTGATCAAGCTGCAATCGCTCTGGCATTAGCCGCCTCTCAAGCATCTGGTTTGCGTCAAAATTTCGGAACCATGACTAAACCTTTTCATCCTGGACTAGCATGCAAAAATGGTGTCGTCTCTGCAAAATTGGCATCAGCAGGATTCACAGCAGACGAAGACATTTTCGAAGGTAGATTCGGCTTTCTCCGAGCGTTTTCCGGAGGACAAAATTATTCCCCCAACAAGATTTTAGAATCATTGAAAGAAACAAGTCATATGATGGAATCTGGCATTGAGATAAAAAAATATCCCTGCTGTGGAAGTTCGCACTTATCATTAGATGCAATATTCAAAATCATCGAAACTCAAAACTTGGATATAAATGACATATCTAGCATAACTTCCTGGGTAGATTTTGATCCCCCACGTTCTCTTGTGCATTACAACCCTTCAAGCGCACTTGAAGGTAAATTCAGTATGCAATATCTACTTTCTGCCGCGCTAGTAGACCACCAAATAGGTCTGGATAGTTTCTCTGAAGAAAAAATAGCACGGCCGGAAATTCAAGAATTGATGAGAAAAGTAATTATGACTAGGCATCAAGGTAACGAAGGCAAACAATCTTGGATGGAAGGGTTCCATAAAGTAGATATAGAGCTAAATAACGGAAAAACTATCTCAAATACAGCCGAACGACATTATTCTGGTGCTTTGCGGGGAGCCACCAAAGAGCAGGTCATATCTAAATTCGATGACTGCGCGTCCACCATCTGCGATAAAGAAACTGCGCAGCAAATCCGAGATATGATCCTGAATCTCCAAAATTTAAAAGATATAAATCAGCTAATTAAGTTATTTTAATTAGCTTATTGCTGCAAAGGGTTACTATCCGCTGAAGCTCCTTTTAAGGCATAAACATGACCATCAGAAGAACCTACGTACAGTACTCCATCGTAAACCGAAGGATATGTATTTATACCTGAAAGAACTTTAAATTCCCAGTTTTTCTCACCTGTCTTAGCAGATACTGTGTGGATCGTACCGTCTGTGGTCCCAAAATACACCTGTCCATCACAAATAAAAACAGGATCGTTATAGGCGGAGAATCCTTCTAGTACCCAAACTTTAGCTCCTGTACCAGCATCCAGCGAAGTAACAGACCCTGCCAATTCAACTAAATATACCATTCCATCCGCAGCTGATAAGTTTAAGCTAAGTAACGTATTCCCTTGATATGCCCATTGTTCTTGCCCTGTTCTACCATCTATAGCATAAACAATTCCATCTAGCCCAGATGCGTACACACTACCAAATAAGACTATAGGTGCTGAAGTCTCTGTAACAACTTCAGAAAGCACAGGGCTTTCGCTATACATTTTGAAGTTCCACTTAGCTCTGCCTGTATATAAATCTAACGCCCATAATATTCCAGCATCAGAAATAAAATAAATTATCCCATCTCCAATAGACGGAGAAGCCGCTATAACGGATTCAGCGTCATATGACCACTTTATTTCACCATCCAAAATATCCAAAGCATATAAATTGCCATCGTAACTACCAAAATAAATGATTCCTTCATTAATAACTGGGGAAGATTCAATCCATCCTCCGGCATTAAATTTCCACAACAAATCTCCTGATTCCGTATCTAAAACATAAAGATTTTGGTCTCTACTCCCAAACACAACAACATTTCCTGAAATAGCGGGAGTAGTGCTTATCGGCCCTTTAGCTTGAAATTCCCAATTAATCTCCCCTGTGTCTATATTCAAAGAGTAGAATTTCCCAGATATATCTCCAAATAAAACTCCTGAGTCATTCGGTGTTTTAATAGGGGTACTTGCAATTTCAGTCCCTGCATCAAAATTCCAAATTAAATCTTCAACATTCTGAAGACCTACGGTGTTAGAAGCGTTTGATCGACCTAAATCTGTTCCATCCATGTATCCGTTAGATGACAGAATTTGTGCGTCTTGGACACTCATTTTTTTCAAGACAGTGCTAGTACCAGATTCTCCTTCTTGTTCTGGTTCAGAACCACCACTACCTACAATTTGTCCTAAATTATCAGGCGATAAGATATCGTCCAATTGAAATGACTCAGCACTCTGCTCTTGTGTTTTTATCTCTTGATCGCCTTGATCTATCCCAGTATCTATCAAGTCGCAAGATACCAAAATTCCGGTACAGGCGACTGCTATGAGACTGGTTTTAATAAAATTGCGCATATTAATCTCAAAACTAATAACATCCTTTACATGATGCATTCTTTTATATAATACCTATTGATTTATTTAAATGATATCTATTGATGACACAGTTAACGATCGGTAGTTAATATAGGCAACCGTAGCCTTTGGAACACATCTTCCGAAAGGGGAATGTTAATCGGGAATTCACATTTAGACTGAACCAAAACTTTAAACCCCCCTAATCCTGATTCATCTAGCAAGTTTTCTATCCGGCGTTTATTTAAGACATACATTGTTCTTTCAATTTCACTATTGTCCAACTTGGAAAGCATGATTCCGCATCCTAAATCCATCATAAATTGACGTTGAGAAATGAATTCTTCCAGCTTGAAGCCTGATTTCTCGCCGCGGTCCATCAATATTGCAAAATTCACGTGACACGTGATGTCTTGGGTTCCAGGAGCGTCCAAAATATTCCTGACCTGGATGTTATTCTTAAATGACCGAAGAGTCCCGTTTTTTCTGGAAGCAATTCCGTACAAATCTTGTGGCAAATCTCCATAATCTATAGTCAGAATAAAACCTTCTTTTAATATTCCCAATATATTGTCAATAATTGATTCAGTTAATAAATTTATTTCGACTGTGTATCCTTCAGGTATATCTACATCCCATTTTTCTATATGCTTGGATATACGAGCATCTGTTAATTTAATGAACGTTTCTCGCAACCCAGATTCGTACCACTCGACTTTTATTTCGAATAATTCACCATTTTTTCTGCAAACCCTGTGTACAGGAATAGCATCAAAAAATTCATTGCTTAGAACACATCCGTGAATTTTGCACAATAACAACTCCTCCATTCCAATAAAGTGAACTTTATCGGAATGAGAACCCCGGATCTCACCACTCAAGTGCCTAACTTCGACGCATGTGTATTGGATAGCGTCATAAAAATCTTTAGAGATGTGCTTGGCATAGTCCAATATATCAGTAGATAATTGCCCATTACCTGCACCCAATTCGACTATCTCGAACACATCTGGTCGTTTTAATGCATTCCACATATAAAATAGTTTTATCCCAATTAATGATCCAAAAATAGGATGCAAGAATGGACTAGTATAAAAATCGGCCTGAAAACCTATGGGGTCTTGTTTCCGATAATAAGAGTCTTCGAATTCATAGAGACACAATTGCATAAATTCAGCATATGAAACAGGACCATGGAGTCTTACTGAATCTATAATTTTACTCTCTATAGACATTTACAAACAAAAAAACAGGGGCTTAAGCCCCTGTTTTTGCGCTCCACATCATTTATTAACGGCTTTCGATGGGCGTATACTCCAAATCCATCCCACCAGTATATTCTAGCAGTGGACGAATCAAAATATTGTCATCGAATTGCTCTAGACATTGCAAAGTCCACCCTGGAATTCTGCCTAATGCGAATATAGAAATAAATAAGTCGTCTGGTATACCTAGCAAGTAGTATATAGAACCAGCAAAAAAGTCGACATTTACAAAAATGCCTCTATCTCTATATTTTGACATAACGTTCTCTTCAAGATATGTAAGTATTTCAAACCATTTGGGTTGTCCCATTTTGTCACCCAATGCTTTAGATCGTTCTCTTAAATGTCGGGCCCTAGGATCTTCAGCTTTGTACACACGATGTCCAAAGCCCATTATCCTTCCACCATTGTCCAGGATATTCTTACAATATTCTTCAGCATTTTCAGGTTGGCCTATATCTAAAGCCATTCTCATGACTTCTTCTGCCGCTCCGCCGTGCCAAGGACCTTTTAATACCCCAACTCCAGTTGTTACTGCTGAATGCAAATCAGACAAAGTGGATGCTGCCACACGAGCACCAAATGCAGAAGCATTTGCTCCGTGTTCTGCGTGCAAAATAAAATCAACATCTAATAAATTCACAGTTTCTTGATCTGGGAGCTCATCGAATAGCATGTATAAAAAGTTTCCAGAATGATTAAGATCCGGGTTAGGAGCAACTGGTTCTAGGCCCTGACGTAATCTATGATGTGCGGCCACTAAAGTGGGGCCCATAGCAGTTAATCGTATTCCTTTCCTTATAGTTGCTTCTGGAGAATTATCATTCACATCTTCATCAAATGCTGACAAAGCAGATATTCCTGTTCTTAAAGCATCCATTGGATGACTATTTTGGACTAAATTCAAAACTTCTATTACCTGGTCAGGTATGCGTCTGTTAGCTCGTAATTTAGCATCAAAATCTGCTAATTCCGATTTTGTTGGCAGATCTCCGTATAGCAGCAAATAAACCACTTCTTCAAATGTAGATTTTTCTGCCAAGTCATGAATGCTATAACCTCGGTAAAGAAGTTTTCCTACATCACCGTCAATAAAACTAGCCTCTGTATTATCAAAATATACGTCTTTCAGACCTTTCATAATTTCAGGCATATGGGGAACCTCCTACCTTATCAATCATTTGATTATTGTTAACATCAGCCAAAATATTAAACAACTCAGATATGCGATTCTAGCATCACCAAAGCTACACCGTCAATAAAAAAAGTTTTAGAGAACTTTCATATTATTGCCAATTTTTACTCCCTCCAAATTTCAAAACATCACTCAAATTCCAAGCTTTAGTAACAATAATATTAAATGTTCCTTCTCT
>DDKW01000035.1 GCA_002339805.1 Dehalococcoidia bacterium UBA2588
TTCCCGTGAACGTTATTGGGGCACCCCAATGCCAATTTGGGAATGCCCGGACTGTTTAACTCAGATCTGTGTAGGTAGTGTGGAAGAATTGAATAACCTGTCAAAAGATTTCCCTGTGGGAGAGGATCTGGATTTGCACAGGCCGTTCATTGATGAAATAAAACTGAATTGTTCAACTGAGAACTGCAACGGGACCATGACTCGAATACCAGAAGTTATGGATGCTTGGTTTGATTCTGGCGCAATGCCATTTGCTCAATTCCATTATCCGTTTTCAGGTGAGAATAACTTTGCAGACCAGTTCCCGGCTGACTACATTTGCGAGGCAGTCGATCAAACCAGAGGGTGGTTCTACAGTTTGCATGCTTTGGGCACCCTGTTGAAAAATCAGCCAGCATATAACAATGTTATTTGCCTGGGTCTGATTTTGGATGAAAAAGGGCAAAAAATGAGTAAACGGATTGGCAATATAGTAGAACCCATGTCCGTACTAGAAATCCATGGAGCAGATGCCTTGAGATGGTATTTATTCACTGCATCTCATCCTGGGGAAAGTAGAAGATTTTCAGAGAGGCTGGTAGGGGAAGTATTTAGGAAAATGATGCTGACTCTATGGAATGTATATTCATTTTTTACTAATTATGCTTCATTGGATGAATATGATCCGACCCAAACACCTTCAGATTGGAGGCCCCAAACAGAGTTAGATAGGTGGATCTTGTCTGAGTTGAATTCATTAATAAACGAAGTAGATGAATTACTGGATAATTATAACCCTACAGACGCAGGTAGAGTTATTCAAGAATTTGTAGATAATCTTTCCAATTGGTATGTAAGAAGAAGCAGAAGAAGATTCTGGAAAAGTGAAAACGATACTGACAAAACAGATGCTTACAATACTCTGTATCGTTGCCTGGTTACTGTATCCGAATTGATGGCTCCATTGGCTCCTTTCGTATCTGAGGAACTATACCAAAAATTAGTTAAACAAGTCGCTCCTTCCGCTAGTGATAGCGTTCATTTGAGTGATTTCCCAATAGCTGATGAATCATTAATTGATGAAGAATTGATGAAAGCTATAAGACTCGCAATGAAAGTTTCCAGTCTCGGACGATCGGTGAGATCAAGAGCAGGTTTGAAAGTACGGCAACCACTGTCTGATGTTTTGGTCTCTCCCAAAAACGAGGATGAAGCTCGCTTCCTATTCATGGTGAGTGACCAAATCCTGGAAGAGTTGAACATAAAAACTCTTAATAGTTTTGAGAATGCAAACATGCTTGCAGATATAAAATCACAGTTAAGTCAAGAAAAAAGCGCTAGCTATCAATCTTATGTTGCGATTGAAGATAATGCTTATATAGTTGCGGTAAATACGCATGTGACAGAAGACTTAAAAAATGAAGGTTTAATAAGGGAAATTTCACATCGCATACAGGGATTCAGAAAAGATGCTGGTCTTGATTTAAATGATCGTATAACCACATATATGAAACTTCCAGCAACTTTAGTTCCAGTAGTAGAACGATTCTCGGATTTTTTGAAACAAGAAACTTTGACCTCGGAAATTGTGTTTGATGGAGATATTGAATACGACCAGGAGTTCGATATAGAAGGGGAAAATCTGCAATTCAGAGTAATGAAAGTTTAGTAATAGTCAAATGCCAGAACTACCTGAAGTTGAAAACACCAAAAGATATTTGATCGAATCAGGTATTGTAGGATTGCAATTTGAATCTGTGTGGACTGATAGTCCTACTAAATGGATGGGTATCACCGAGGAAGCATTTCTATCTGTGTTTCGTGATGCTAAAGTTGTGATGGTTGAAAGGGTTGCTAAATATCTTGTAATTCAAACTGAGAATGGCGATTTTCTTTTGCATCTAGGTATGACCGGCTGGCTTAGAATACAAAATGTGGACAACCCTGCACATAAATTTGCGAGACACGTATTCCATTTCAATGATTCAAGAGAATTACGCTTCATGGATTCTAGGAAATTTGGAAAAATCATTTATGGAGAACCACCTAAAGTATCAGTCCTGTGCGACCCGTTGGCCGAAGGCTTTGCACTAGAAGATTTGGGACTTTCAGTATTGAGCCGGAAAAGATCTATCAAATCCATATTAATGGATCAATCATTAATTCCAGGATTGGGGAATCTGTACACAGACGAAAGTTTGTTCCAGGCAGGAATCAATCCATTTACTCCTATTTATAAATTATCTGTGGGGCAATTGGATTTGTTGACTGAGAAAATCAAGACAAGTCTTATTCGATCTCTGGATGAATATGATTTAGTCCGAGGAGTAGATGATAGCGAGCCATATTTTAGTATGACGCCCTGGGATATACAGAGAAAAGAAAATGATCCGTGTTCCAAATGTGGTGCTCTGATGCAATTCTCTAGGATAAATGCACGCGGAACTTATTATTGCTTAGAATGCCAACCGATGTGAATATCTGATACCACCTGTGATAAAATTAAAGATGGTGTAAGAGATTATAAAATGACAATGCTACTAACGGAGGCATGATTAATGGCAGACTATAGTAAACACGAGGCTCAAGATTGGGCGTGGGAGACACTAAAAGGACAATGGACCACGTTCGTAACTCCATTCACCTCAGATGACAATATCGATGAATTAAGCATAAGGGCTAATATTCAACGTGCACGAGATCTTGGTACGACCGGAGGAGGTTGTACTTGGGGAATGGGAGAATTCTGGAGTTTGTCATTTGCTGAACGCTGCCAAGTGATGGACATAGTTGCATCAGAAGCTGCAGGGAAATGGCCTATTGCAGCCCATGTAACACACACTTCATTTAAAGACATGATTGCATTAGCAGACAGAGCAGAAAATAATGGTTTTGATTTATTGGTTGTGGCACCTCCTTATATGGTGACCAACACAGAAGAACAAGTAATAGAGTTTGTAAACGGTTTAGCTAGCCACTCGAACCTAGCTATTATGTTTTACAATTCCCCGCAATTTGGCATGGTTATGAGTCCCGAAGGCTTAGATAAAATATGTTCGATTCCGTCGGTCGTAGGTGTTAAAGAAGCGAGCTTTAACCAGCAAATATCTATTAAAACACATATCACAACTGGCTCGAAGGCCATTATAAGTACTCCTGATGAATGGATATTTGCAAAAGGCAAAGAATTAGGCTTTCAGCAGCATGTAATGTTTGCAAACACTTCTGATTGGCGTTTTGATCTTCCAGGTAGAAATAATTATGTTCAATTTATAGATAGGGCTACCAGAGGAGATCTTGACCAGGAATTTTATGACAAGAACATTTCAGAAATTAAAGCAGTCTCTGATAAATGGTGGGGTTACACAGTACAAAAAAGTGGTGGAGCGCTGCCCGTTGCGATGATTAAGCATTGGGGTGAACTGATGGGATTAAACTCGGGTCACGTTAGGAAGCCATTAAATGATTTAACATATCAGGAAAAATCGGAATTGAAGAAAGATTTGGAATCTGTTGGCCTGATTACGAAGCCTGAAGAAGTTGTAACAGTGACTAATAATGCCAATGCCGCTTGGTTAAATAATGCCGATGCTGGATCATCAGGAATGATGTTATTAGTCAGTGCCCAGAACATGGATGAGGTTTACGAAGCTGATAAAGGCGGAGCAGACATAATTGACGTTAAGAATCTACAAGAAGCTGCAGTCGGTTCAGCTCATCCTAGCCTGGTTGCCCAAGCCAGAAATGAAGTTGCAGCTAAAAAGCACGTGAGTGTGACTCTCGGAGTAGTTCCCAATCAAGCTGGTACAGTAGCTATGGCAGTACATGCTGCTGCAGTAATGGATGCTACATCCGTCAAGGTTGGGTTCATAGAGACAACTTATGATGACGCAGTGTTTATTCTAAGAGAATGCCGAAGAGCCCTACAAGGATTTGGTACTAAATTGATTGGCTCATTGTTTGCGGATAATGTGCTGTACGAAGAAGGGTTAGATCCATTGCTAATGGTTAAATTGGCGTTGGATGGTGAATGTGATGGGTTCTTGATTGATACTCTCGTAAAAGATGGTAGGAACTTGTTTGATTTTATACCTGAACCTAAATTGAAAGAAATGGTACTAGAAGCTAAACAGGCTGGATTAAGTACAGCATTATCTGGACACTTAAAATTGGACAATCTTGATGAACTAGCCAGGATAAATCCAGATATAGTTGGAGTCCGAGGTGCAGTTTGCTCCTCAGGAGATCGTGACAGAACAGTTGCATGGGAAGCAGTAGCCCATTTCAAAACTCAGTTGGATTTACGAAAAACCGGCCAGATAGATGTGTATGCCGGTCACTCCAATGGTAGTAATGGTTACAGTAATGGTAACGGGCATTCCAATGGAACCAATGGTTACAGTAATGGCAACGGGCACTCCAATGGTAATGGTGTTGTTGCTGTTAACGATTCAGGCTGGGCGATTATTGATGGAAGAGGAAAAAACTGCGCCGGAGTCATTGCTGCGCTAGCAAAACAGATAGAAGCCGATTACAGTTCGTTTGTTGAAGTGATTCTCGCAGATGCTCTGAATATTTACGATGTGCTGGCTTGGGCTGAGCAGGCGAATCATAAATTGATTACTAAACGGGTGGATGAGTCAGGGAATACTCGAATTCTGATTCAGCCTCATGCATTAACCCCTGTAAGTTAGTATAAGTCAGGCAGAGTTTATAGTATAAGTTGAACCTGCCTGATCTTTGACAACTTCAATACGCGTTGGGAAAGCATCTTTAAGATCGTCTAAATGAGTTATTACTATTATCATTTCAAACTGATCACCGATTGCCGATATGGTATCCAGAATTTTTTCTCTGCCCACTGAATCTTGAGTGCCGAAACCTTCATCTAAAAACAATACAGGTAATGAGGCGCCACTACGCCTGGCTAGTACTTTTGATAATGCGATACGGAGTGCAAGGTTTATCCGGAAAGCTTCGCCCCCACTGTATGATTCGTACGAGCGCTTGCCTAGTTCATCCGCGATGCTGATATCTAATGTCTCAATTGGGTCCCCTTTCCCTGTGCGCCTTTCCCTAGTTGTTTCGAGCGTGGTGTATAACCTGTTATCTGTCATCTTGGATAGCAGTTGATTGGTTTCCTCTTCTATTTGGGGGATTAAAGCTTCAATCAACATCGCTTGAATGCCTTGTTTCCCGAAAGCATTGGCGACTTCTGTGTATATCTTGTGTTTGTTTTCGGTGTCAGATCTATCTGATTTAAATTGTCGGAGCTTTTCTTTGGAATCCTTAGCCCGATTAATTTTTGACTGGATATTTTGTATATTGATTTCCTGATTGCGGATTTGTTCATTAGTTTGGTTAAGTGATTGTTGTATTTCATTTAGATGGGATTTTAGTTGTTCTGACGCTGCTATTTTAGAATCTATTGTTGTTATATTTTGAGATAGTTCAGCGAGTTCGTTCTGTTTTTGGGTTATGCGTTTGGTTAGTTCCCCAATTTGCATTACGGTTTCTGGAGCTTGCGCCTTTGCTGTGAGCAGCTGAGTGTGTAGATTTGCGTGGTTTTGATTGTCGGATATGTATTGTTGCAGCGTTTCTACTGTTTTTGCGTTGTATACACTATCTTCTAATTTTGATGTCAATTCTTTGCGATTTTTCTGTTCTTCTTGTAGAAAATCTTGTTTGTTAAGGGATGCAGCCAAGGTTTCACATTCTTTTTTCAGTTTGATGATTTCAGTTTCAGCGTGACTACTATCTTCGATTTGTTTATTAGTTACTGTTATTTTTGTTGTTAATTGTTGCCTATAATTTTCCAAGTGAGACGTTTTGGTGCGCACATTTTCTTTGATTAACCCTAACTCAGTACTTAACTTGTCGATCAAAGTTTTATTTTCTACATATTGGGTACGCTTCGATTCGATTTCGGAGTGGTAAGTATTTTTCAGATTTTCAGCAGATGACTCATCTAGTTGAGACTGACATAGAGGACAGCTATGCATATCTGAAGAAGAGTGTTCGATTAAATCTAGTTTCTGTTTTATTTCTAGACCTTCTTTTTCGTGCACTTCTGATAGAGTTTGGGCCTCGCTAATTTGTGACGTTAATAGACTGTCTTGGTTTTGAAGAGTCTTGATATCTTCTTCTGTTGTTTTTGTGGCAAGCAGTTCATTCTCGAGTTTTTCTTGCTGTGAGAATAGATCAGGTAATTGTTTTGCAAGGTCTGAATAACGGTGTATTTCGCTTTCTTTTTGGTTTAATTGAGTTTCAATTGACACTTGGTATCTGGATATAAGGAGCTCTATTTCTGATAATTTCGATTGCAATTCCATATAAGTTGTTTGCTCTTTTTGCTGCAGGTCAAGCTCGTTTCTAGATTTTTCAAATAACATGTTATTGTGCCGGATAATTTCTTCTTGATCGAATAAGCTTTCAAAAGTTTTATATAAAACTTGCTTTTGATCTCTGTCGTTGTTCATGAAATTTATATCGTTTTCTATCCCTGACAATGTTTCAGACATCTGTTTCAGACGATTTATTTCTATTTCTGATCGGGTTACCTCTTCTGATTTTGAATTCCATTCCATTTCTAATTTAGTTTTTTGTTCTATTTTTTTATTAAGTGCTACAGATTCTGATTCAACATTTTTAATTAAGGTATCCTCATCAAGGTCTAATGTTTCCATGTCAGCTTCAATATATTGCATAGCTCCAGTAATGCTTTGTAACTGACTCGTGAATTCACCCAGTTGTGCCCTTGCTTCTTCCTGAAACTTGTCATAAATTTCTAATCCTAGAATGTTGGCGAGGATTTCTTTTCTTTGGGATGGAGTTTTGTTAGTGAATTCGTCCGAATGTCCCTGCAATAGGAAAGCAGAGTTTATAAAAGTTTCATAATCCATACTGATCACACTAATGATTTTTGCCTGTGTGTTCCTTACGCTGTCTTCTGTGATCGGTATGAATTGATCTGTTTGTTGAATTTGCAATTGTAGATCAGTAATTCCTGTTTTTCGTCTGCCACCGGATTTGATGTGGCTTCGAATGACTCGGTATGTCTGGTTAGACGCGGAGAAAGTTAATTCCACTCGGGTTTCGTCTGCTCCTAAAGAGACTAGATCATCCGCTGACCGGACTCTACACCTACCCCAAAGAGCCCAGGTAATAGAGTCTAGCAAAGCGGATTTACCATGGCCGTTTCTGCCCGACAGGGCGGCAACTGTCATACCTGTGAAGTCGAGTTCAGGAACTTCTTCTCGGTAAGACATGAAATTTTCTAGTTTTAATGTGATTGGAATCATATGACAATCGCTATGCAATAAAGTAGAATTAGGATGCAATTTACAGTATAAAATCTTGTGTGTTGTTATGTAATAGGATTGCCTCCTAGTTTACATATTATTTTAACAATTTCTGGAGAAATTGATGTTTGACAGTTTAAGTACACGGCTTACAAATACATTGGCACAAATCACTAAGAAAGGTCGTATCACCGAAAAAGATTTGGATGAAGCGTTATCGGATGTACGCCGTTCACTTCTTGAAGCGGATGTAAACTTTAGGGTTGCGAAGTCATTTGTTGAAAATGTTAAAACAAAATCCATCGGGGAAAAAGTAATAGATAGTCTAACTCCTGGTCAGCAAGTAATAAAAATTGTTAATGAAGAACTAACAGGAATACTGAGTGGTGAAGAACACTCCATCCGCCAATCATCAGAAAAACCGACGGTAATTATGATGGTTGGTCTTCAAGGTTCTGGTAAAACTACAACCTCGTCTAAACTGGTCATGTCTTTAAGGAAACAGGGTAATGATGCGTTATTGATAGCAGCTGACCTTCAGCGTCCGGCAGCAATCGATCAGTTAATCAGCTTGGGGAAACAAATTGACGCACCGGTGTACTCAGAACCAGCTAATTCAACCACCGTGGAAAAAGTTGTTGAAAATGGGATTAAAGAAGCAAAAACTCAAGGTGTTGATTTTGCAATCGTGGATACTGCGGGTAGGTTGAGTATTGATGATGAATTGATGAATCAACTCCAACGTGTTAAAGCTATATGTAAGCCACTTGAAGTTTTATTAGTGGTAGATGCAATGACAGGCCAGGAAGCTGTAAACGTTGCTCAGGAATTCAATGAAAGACTATCACTTACCGGCCTAATTATGACAAAAATGGATGGTGACGCTCGAGGCGGTGCGGCATTATCCATAACAAGTGTGTCAGGTGTTCCTATAAAACTTATGGGTACGGGAGAAAAACCTGGTGATTTTGAAGAATTCTTTCCTGATAGACTGGCATCACGTATATTGGGTATGGGAGATGTTCTAACCCTGATAGAAAAAGCACAAGATGCTATCACTGAAGAAGATGCTAAAGCTTTAGAAAAGAAATTAAGGAACAATACCTTTACCTTTGAGGATTTCCTTTCACAAATTCAAACTTTGAAAAAAATGGGACCAATGAATCAAATATTCGAAATGATACCTGGTATGTCTCATATGGCTAAAAACGGAATGATGAATAACGTTGATGAAGACAGACTGAAATATGTAGAAGCTATTATTAGCTCTATGACAGTTAAAGAAAGACAAAATCCAGAGATTATCAATGGAAGTAGACGCCGTAGAATAGCGCTGGGTAGCGGTACAACTCCGCAGGAAATCAATCAGCTAATGAATCAGTTCAAGCAAACTCAGAAAATGATGAAAAGATTTGCTAACACTAAGAACCCTAGGTCACTTATGGGAATGTTTAAGTAGAGGGATTTAAACTTTCAATCCCTCTACTTTCTTTTTTACCAGACCGGCAGTATGGGTTGGGTACGATTGGGGGGAAGGTCACTCTCAAACGTGTTTATTGCTAGAGCAAGCATAGTATAGTTCCCAATTATCATAGTAATTTCGATGAAGGCTTGTTCTCCAAATTGTTCTAACATAGCTTGGTATTCTCCTCTGCTAGCGTAATGACTATTGTTAATTGCTCGACAATAATTGACTAAAGCTCTTTCATCATCTGCTAATGGGGGCAGTTCACTTTCTTCACGCACGGATTCGACAATCTCCTCACTTACACCCGCTTCTATAGCTGATTGTGCGTGAGCATTCCAAATGTACTGGCAATCCATATGCCTAGCGGTCAGTATCATAGTGAATTCTTGAATTTTTTTAGGAACCTGAGATTCGTATCTTAAATATCTGTTTAATGCTGTTGCACGTTTGCTGAGTTCGGGTACATGTATGAGAATAGATCCGGGCCCGAATTCGGGTATATCTCCTAATGTTTCAACAATTTCGTCGAAAGCATTTTCTTGACCTTGAGGTACTTGAGATTTGTCTCCTTTTGTTAATCGTGCCATCATTCCTCCCTATAAACTGTTATTTGTTGGTAATCTACCAGAATGTCCGGGTTTTATAAACAAAAACGACTTAATTCAATTCAGGTGTGGTCAAAATTTTGTAAAGGTATCCAGCAGCAGTGGTTCGGTAAGGCTGCCAGTTCTTGGAATATTCTTTAATATCTTCCAGATTTATTTCTTGAGTATTCAAATAATGTTCGGCTATCAATCTATTAAGGACTAAGTCTCCTTCAGGGAAGATATCAGGTCGGCCTATTCCTCTGGACAATGACCACTGTGCGGTCCACCTTCCGACACCTTTTATCTTACAGAGGTGATCTATTACTTCTTGGTTATTCATGTCTTGGAATAGTTCTACATTTAGATATCCATCTAGCTGAGCCTGAGCAATGTTTTGTACATATTCGGATTTTCTGCCGCTTAATTTTAGCTTCATCAATTCTTCTACAGTGGAATTGGAAATCTTTACAGGATCGGGATATGTCCAAAAGCATTGATTGTCATGTTCGATACGACTTCCAAACGCTTGAGTAAATCCCCGTCTGATAACTATGGCTACTTTGTTCGAAATTTGTTGACCGAGTACAGATATTACTAATGATTCGTACAGGTCAGTACTTCGGGTATTATGAAATCCGTTGTGAGCGAGGATAACTTTACGCATGACTGGATCATTTTGACAAAGGTCATAAAAACCTTTGACATCTTGATCCATACCGAGTATCCATTCAAGCTTATTTTTGACTAAATATTTCATATCTGAATCTACATTGCCAGCGATGATTTGGCATGTGACAGGGCTGTAAGGATCGTTCAGTTTTTGGGTTAAATTTACTAGAACAGGGGATTCCTGAGGGGCGGGTAATATCGCCCGTGTATGAGAGAATAATTCTTTGTCGGTGTGGTCCAATCCGTTGTAGTTTGAATTTCCCGCAGTTAATTGGAGATCAAAAGGTAAATTTATATCCAAGTAAAGGTGTTCAGTTGCATTAGTCGTCATAAGGATAAAATACTCGTTATGTTGTTGTGAGTGATATCCATAAAACTATCTGAATCCATTTCGCTTCTCATCAAATGCTCTAAAGATCTTTTATGTGAGACTACGGGGTAATCACTTCCAAATAAGAGATGTTTGGATCCTAATAATTGTTCTACATTATTATAAACACCAGGTTCATATAGATAAGGGGCAGCCGCACTGTCAAAATAAACATTGGTCAGAGAGGAACGTATTTCCGGCATCATAGAATAAAATGGTAGTCCTCCCCCGAAATGAGCACAGATAATGATGTTTGATTGGAAATTATTAATGAAATGAATAAGTTTGCTGGGATGAGTTTGGCCTTTGCCCGGATAAGAATGTCCAATGGGTTCTGAGCAATGGATTAGTACGGGTAACTGTTTGGCTTCGCAAAATTTCATAATTCCCTCCATTTCAGCTACTGAGGTTATATCGAAGTTTTGTGTATCGGGATGTAGTTCCCCGATGCCTCTAGCCCCGTTATTAAAACATCTTTCCAATTCATACAATGCATCTTCTCCCCATGCTGGATTGATAGAGCAGAAGGGGACTAGTTTGTCTGGGTGGTTTTTTGATGATTCTATAAGGTAGTCATTGATGTCTAGGGCGAGTCCATAGTCAGTCCAACCCATCCCTAAAACAATAGACTTAGATATACTATTTCGTTCCATACTGCCTACTAGAGATTCTGCGTCTGCAGGAGGGGAATCTTTCTGGAAAAGATCTGCATATGTTTTGTCTATTTTTAGGATGGACTCGTGACTCTTTCGGTATTCTTGAGGGAATATGTGAGTGTGTGAGTCTATCAGCATTAATCGTAGAATACTCGATAACCATATTAGAGTCAAAATGTATCTATGACAGAGACGGACTACAAGAGATTAATTAATCATTATAATAAATCCCGAGATAGATATGCTTGATCAAAATACAGTTTATATTCAAAAGCTAATAGACCGCCGAAGTGTTGGGACATATACGATTTTATTGATTTCCACACTGGGCCTGTTTTGGGTTTACTGGATATACTTGATAGCCGATGACCTAAATAAATTGAACGGAATAGAATGGGAAAGGAAACATTGGCTATATACTCTAACTAATCCGGTGGGCTGGGGATTCCTAATAGTTCATACTTCGACCGGCTGGCAGTTGCTTACTGGAATGAATAAATATAAGACTTTATTAACCTCACTGATGCTAGGATTAGGGTTGTTATCTGTAGTTAAATTGCAATTACAACTCAACAGGGTTTGGTCAGGGAATCAGACTTATTATTGGCCCCCAGATTTCCAGGACGTTAATTAAGGCCTTACTTGCCCGTTTCCGATTCCTATCCATTTGTATGAGGTGAGTTCTTTAAGTCCTAATGGTCCTCTTGCATGAAATTTTTGGGTACTGATACCTACTTCGGCGCCTAAACCAAATTGTGAACCGTCTGTAAATCTAGTACTTGCATTAACAAACACCGCAGCCGCATCAATCGTCCTGGTGAAAGTATCTTGAGATCTTTGATCTTCACTTAATATTGCTTCCGTATGTCCCGAACCATGGATTTTAATGTGTTCCAGAGCTTCTTCTAATGAATTTACTGTTTTTATAGAGATAACTAACGATAAAAATTCTGTTCCCCAATCATCTTCAGATGCAGGTTTGATTAGAGGGCTATCCTGTTGGATGTTTTCTAGGATTCGTTGATCTGCTCTAATTTCTACATCATGATCAACGAGTTGTGAAACCATATTTTGAACCATCAATTTATCTGCCTTCTTGTGAACTAAAACTGTGTCTAAAGCATTACACACCGTTGGTCGCTGTGTTTTTGAATTGAGTATAATCGGAATGACTTTTTCAGGATCCGCATTTTCATCAATGAATGCATGACATACCCCTATTCCTCCTGCAACCACTGGCATAGTGGCTGTTTCGTATACATGTTTAATTAATCCGGCTCCTCCTCTAGGGACTAGCAGATCAATGTACTGATCTAATCCAAGCATTTCGTCTACTATAGTTCGGGCAGGATCAGTTATAAGACCGACAGCAGATTCTGGGAGACCAGCGCTGGCTAACGAATCTTTTAACACCTGTGCCAGCACCACATTAGAATTAACGCTTTCTTTACCGCCTCGCAATAAGGCTGCATTGCCTGATTTTATGGCTAGGCATGCTATATCAATAGTTACATTTGGCCGGCTTTCATAGATGGATCCTAAGACACCTAAAGGCACTCTTACTTTTTTTAACTCTATTCCGTTTTCCAAAGTTTTTTGCTCTATTATTTCGCCCACAGGATCATCAAGATTCTTGATCGTTTGTACGTCAGTAGCAATCCCCTCTATTCTTTCTGGGGTTAGTAATAATCTATCTAACATTTGATCATTTAATCCTGATGTTTTCCCGTTTTGGTAGTCAATCTGATTGGCTGCTACTATATCTACTGTACGTTCAGTTAGTAGTTGGGAAACGTGGTCGAGCACATGATTACGAGTGTCTGTTCCAGAGACAGACAATTCGTAGGATGATAGCTTCGTTTGTTCGGCTATGTATTTTAATGAATTCATATTACAAATTTACCAAGTTATCACGGTGAATAATTTCTTCTCCATAATTATAACCCAAGGTTGCTTCTATATTAGTTGACTGTTGGCCACTGATTTGGGAGACATCATCAGAGGAATAGTTCGTTATACCGCATGCGAAAGGATTGGCTGCGGATTCGTCTGTGATATATATTACATCGCCCCTGTCGAAAGTACCGTGTAATTTTAAGATGCCTGAAGGCAACAAACTAGCATTTTTTAACAATGCTTGCTTAGCGCCTTCATCCACACATATGTGCGCAGAATTGAATTCTGTAGCGATGGCAAGCATCCACGTCTTACGTGATTCTAATCTTTCTTGTTTAGCTTCAAATAATGTTCCTGTAAAGTCGTTATTCACTACTTGTAACAAGATATCAGGGGTCTTGCCGTTGCATAGAACCATCGGGATACCAGCTGACGTTACAAGCCTTGCAGCTTCGATTTTTGTTACCATGCCTCCTCTGGCCCAAGGATTGATGTTTTTGCCAATCATTCTGTCAACAGAATCATCAATTGTGGTTACCTGTTTGACTAATTTTGCGTCAGGGAATGTATTTGGATCTTTATTAAAAAGTCCATCGGTATCACTAAGTATAATTAGTAAATCTGCGTCAATCAGGTTTGCTACTAAAGCTGATAAGCGATCGTTGTCTCCAAATACGTGGCTGATTTCTTCCACTGCTACAACGTCATTTTCATTTAATATGGGAACTGCTTTTAATTGCAGTAAACTGATGAGAGTATTTTTAATATTTAAATATGATTGACGGTTACTTAAGTCTCCGCTAGTAAGGAGAGTTTGAGCTGTATAAACCCCAGATTCCTCAAAGCTCTCTTGATAAATATTCATGAGCTTACTTTGGCCAATTGCTGCTAGAACTTGTCTGGATACTATATTCCGTTTGTTTTGATTATTGAGGTTGTTTTGAATGATGTCTCTACCAGATGCTATAGCCCCAGAGGATATCAAAACTATTTCATACCCTGAATTCATTAAAGAAATGATCTGTTCAACCAGATTTTTAATATTTTGTTCATTTAACTGAGAATGCTCTTCTCCTTGTGTTAAGACAGCTGTTCCTGCTTTTATTACTATTCGTTTGTAATTTAAACTTTGACTTTTCATGCTTTAAACTTTACTGCAAATTATCCTATTTATAAATCTCTTGGGGAAAAATCCATCTTTTGTGATTGTAAAATGATCATGTTATGAGTATATTTTAACTGATTACTATGGCAGTCACAGGTTTATGACATTTTCAGGTATAGGCCAATATGTCGATCCTCTTATAAAACCATTAGCTGATGCTGAATTTGGAGATATAAATTGGAAATCGATAAAAATAGGAAGCAGAGGGAAGGAAGCGATACTGTCTCTGCTGAGGGATAGACACGCCCCTAAAACTTTGTGCATCCTCTGCCCTAAACAGTCCGATGCGAGAGCTTTGTTTAATGATTTATTAGATTATTTGGGTGATACCACTGAATTATTATTTTTGCCAGATGCAGATGTTTTACCGTATGAACGACTAGTAGTGGATTCTAGGACCACCAATGAACGAATCACTACATTGTCTCAATTAGCAAAACAACCCAAACATCTTATCGTTGTTGCATCTGTCGGTGCCGCATTAAGAAAAACTTTATCTCCAGATACCTTTGACAAAGATGCGCTCGGTTTTTTAAACATAACACCCGGGCAGGATCTAATCAGTACACATGCATTCTTGGAACGCCTTGTTGATATGGGATACAAGAATGTGACCATGGTAGAAGCCCCGGGCACTTTCAGTAGTAGGGGAGGAATCATAGATCTATATTCTCCGAACCACTCTTACCCATTGAGAATTGATTTATGGGACACCGAGATAGAATCTATCAGGTACTTTGATGTTAATACCCAGAGGTCGGTTCAGGATATTGATTCCGACGTCTCGATAATCGTGTCTTCAGAGCAGTTGCAGGCTGCAATAAATGAAGATATTTTTGCAGCTAAAATTAAAGAACTTAACTATTCTGATTGTAATCGTGATATAGCTGATCGAATAAGGCAAGATTTGGAGATACTGCAAGAAGTGTCAGATCCTGAATCTTTTGAATTCTATAATGGTTTTTTTAATGATTCGACATTGTTTGATTATTTGAACCAGGATTCAGTACTAGTTTTTGATCGTCAAAACTTAATTAAAGAAGAAGCTAAATTAATACTAGAGAAAATAGAAAAAATCTCTTCTTCTAGATGTGAAAGAGGAGATCTACCACGAGGATTTGTGTCCCCTATTGCTTCATTCGAGCAGGCTATTATTCCAGATGAATCAATTAATTTAGATACATATGGTGTAGACGAATCCAACAATTTATTTGGTCCACCTAAGCAATATGCGGGTAATCTTGAAGAATTCATCGCTGACGTTACAGATATTGGATCTGCACATACTAACGTTATTGTGACTAGGCAATCATTCTCCAGAATCAAGAGTTTGTTGGAGTCCTCAGATGCTAATAACTATCATTGTTTAGAGGGCGTTACAGATTATTGTTTAGAACCAGGACAATGTTACTTGCTAGAAAGAGATTTATCGTTAGGCTGGAATGCAAAGCTAACAGCATCGTCTGAATTAAGGATCTATACAGATTTTGAAATATTCGGTGTGAGTAGGAGTTCTGGAAATTGGCAGAGCGCTAATGAAAAACGCCAAACGGGTTATAAATCTCTTGAAGATCTCGATGTAGGCTCTTATGTTGTTCATATTGATCATGGGATATCTAAATTTACGGGTTTGACGACTATGGGCTCGTTTTCTGATAAAGAATATCTAGTTTTGGAATATGCTCAGGAAGATAAATTGTATGTTCCTACAGATCAGTTGCACAGAGTATCTCCATTTGTGGGTAGTTCAGATCAGGCACCTTCATTAACCAGGTTAGGTACAAGCGAATGGTCTAGATTAAAAGATAAAGTAAAAGAATCTGCGCAGGAACTAGCTAAAGAATTACTGGATGTTCAAGCAGATAGGGAAGCGCATGCTGGTATAGCATATCCAGAAGATACTTTATGGCAGGAAGAGTTTGAACAATCATTTTTATATACTGAAACTCAGGACCAATTAACAGCCATTAAAGAAGTTAAAGAAGATATGCAACTCCGTAAACCAATGGATAGATTAGTTTGTGGAGATGTTGGATATGGAAAAACCGAGGTGGCATTACGAGCTGCCTTTAAAGCAATAGCAGAAGGTATGCAGGTTGCGGTTTTAGTACCCACGACTGTACTTGCGCAGCAACATTTTAATACTTTTAGTGAACGTCTAGGTCCGTATTCTATGAAAGTAGACAGTTTAAGTCGTTTCAAGAGTAGAAAAGAGCAAACTGAAGTATTATCAGGCATGAAAGACGGCTCGATTGATTTGGTTGTTGGTACTCACCGATTACTACAATCCGACATTTCTTTTAAAAACCTGGGATTGATCGTGGTTGATGAAGAACAACGCTTTGGTGTAATGCATAAAGAAATGCTAAAAAAACTGAGGACTTCGGTAGACATTGTGTCTATCAGTGCAACTCCCATTCCGAGGACTCTTAATATGGCCTTATCAGGTATAAAGGATATGAGCATTATTTACACGGCTCCTGAACTGAGACTTCCTGTTAAAACTTTCGCGAGTGAATATAGCGAGGAAGTTATTATTGATGCTGTGATGAGAGAAGTTGAACGAGAGGGTCAAGTGTTTTACTTGCATAATAGAGTAAAAACTATGCCTGACGTAGTGAATCGATTATCCGAATTGATGCCGAACGTTAGGATCACTTATGCCCATGGAAGAATGCCTGAAGAAGAATTGGAATCAGTTATGGTTCAGTTCGCAAATAGAGATTCTGATGTTCTGGTTTGTACAACGATTATAGAATCAGGAATTGATTTACCAAATGTGAACACCTTGATACTTGATAGAGCAGATAGATTTGGGTTATCTCAAATGTATCAATTGAGAGGTAGAGTAGGAAGAGGAGAGAGGAGGGCTTACGCATATTTGATGGTGCCCAAGGGACGCAATATTACCGAGAATGCAGAGCGAAGGATTGAAGCAATTATGGAGGCTTCTGATTTGGGAGCTGGATTTATGATTGCAATGAGAGATCTGGAGATAAGAGGAGCTGGCAATATACTAGGTTCGGCTCAAAGTGGTCATATCAAATCCGTTGGGTTGGAATTATATAGCCAAATTCTTAATCAAGCTGTGGAAGAAATAAAACCAGATCAGGAGCCCTTAAATACTACTTCGGATAACTTCGGCCAAGATTTAGCAATTATAGATTTGCCGATAGCAGCTTTCATCCCTGATGGGTATATTTCACACCTTCCGTCTAAGTTAGGTATCTATCACCGGTTATCAAAAGCTAAGGATGAGTCTGACGTTACTGATATGAAAGAAGAGCTCATAGATAGATATGGTGATCTTCCCGAAGAGGTCAGTGAGTTGCTGAATTTAATTAATGTGAGAAATTATGCATCTTCTCTAGGGGTTAAAACTGTGAATAATTCAGATGGATCATTATTGATTGGGTTTTCAGAAGATTTTGGAGGAGCAAGATTAGCTCTTCAGAAAGCAATAGGTCCCACAGTTGACGTTAGGGGTTCAAGTATACGAGTGCCATTAAAATCAACTGCTGACTTACTTCCCACGTTAGACAATATACTTACTAGGTATAAAGTATTTCGTAATAGATTGGAGCGAATGGTTTAATAAAATGAATCGATTATCAAATTCGAGTAAATACACTTTTTATGCGCTTGTGTTGATTGTTTTGGTTATCAGCGTATTAGGATGTTTGTCGAATCAGTCTCGGCCATCAGATGTAGTGTCAGATTTTGAGTACGTTCTCTATGATGAAACTAATACCTCTATCAAACTTTCAGATTCGTATGGAGTTCCTATAATACTTAATTTTTGGGCAGGCTTATGCCCACCGTGTAGAGCTGAAATGCCCGATTTTCAAGAATTTTATGATTCCTATGGTCATGAAATAGTGGTTATAGGAATAGACATTGGTAAATATACTGGCTTGGGTTCGAAAGCAGACGCTTTAAAACTAGTTGATGAATTGGGAATAACGTACACGATTGGTGGAGTCGAGGATGATTCGGTAATTGAACTATATAGTGTGTACGGGCTGCCGCATACTCTATTTATAGATGGTGACCAAAATCTCGTACGGGCATGGTCTGGAGTTATTAATTTGTCCAAATTGGAGGACATAGGATTGGGCATGTTAGAATCTTCACAATAACCGGGGTGTAGCGCAGGGGTAGCGCGCATCGTTCGGGACGATGAGGTCGTAGGTTCAAATCCTATCACCCCGACCACAAGTTTAGAGGAGTTTCAAATGAACGTCTTACAGCCTATAGCCCAGGAAGTGGCAGATTTATTAAAAACACATAATCAAACTTTATCAGTTTCAGAATCTTCGGCTGGAGGTCTAATTTCAGCGACATTAGTTTCTATACCTGGAGCATCAAGTTACTACGTGGGTGGAGTAGTTGTTTATACACGGGTAGCTCAAAAAGGATTGTTGCTGGTACCTGATGAAGCAATGGAAGGGAAGAGAGCAAGTACAGAGGAATATGCTGCGTTAAATGCGAAGACTGTTAAGAAGGCATTAAACACTGATTGGGCTCTGAGTGAGACTGGAGCCAGTGGACCGACAGGGAATAGGTATGGAGATTCATATGGACATGCCTGCATAGCTGTTGCAGGCCCAGTTTCCAAAACAATTACTGTAGAAACCGGAGAGTCGAATAGAGAAAGCAACATGTGGGTATTCACCCAGAGAGCTCTTGCGTTGCTGAAAGAGTGTATTCAGGAAGCAGCTAATTAACTAGTCTGCGGTGATAGTTATATTCTTGAATTGAGGTATAACTTCTTCGGAAAATTTTTGCATTTGATCAACAAGAACGTCTTGAGGGGTGCCCATAGGCAGACTGACGTTGACTCGGTCTAAACCCGGATATTTTTCTTCCAGTGCTTTTAATTTTTCTACAATCAGTTCAGAGGGGCCGGCAAGAAAACCGCCGCTAGTTTCAGCATCTTCTATCGTAGGCAGTCCAGCATATGGAGCTGACTTAGGGTCACCCATAGCCTCAATTTGTTCATCTGAAAGAGTTTGGACTAGTCGTAAAGGCCCAAACATTTTCAGATTTTCTTCATAGAATCCAGCGGCATTAGCAAGGGCTTCTTGTTTGGAATCTGCGATATAAAAATGATAACCTATGCTCAAATTCTCTCCCAGCGATACGTCCGCACCAGCACGCTGATATGCTTCCTGAAATCTTACGATGATTTCATGCATTGCTCCTCCTTCAGCTGAACCTCCTCCTATGATCCCTTTAATCCCGTGCTTAGCCATAAATTTAAAGGCTCTTTCTGATGCACTCTGAATTGGCTGCCAGCATTCCACTGGAGTAGATTTAGGCCTGGGAACTAAAGTAATTTCTTTAAGATCATATCCACGATAAGGCACATCAGGAGGAATGGTGTAATGTTTCCCTTTGTGGGAAAACGATTCGTTGTTGAAAGCTTTAAACATAATTTCAACTTGTTCCTCGAAGAGTTCTCGGTTGGAATCTTGATCAATCAAAGGAGAACCAAATGTTTCAATCTCTCTGGTGTGATAACCTCTACCAACTCCAAATGTAACTCTGCCATTAGTTAGAACATCTGCTGTGGCCCAGTCTTCTGCTAACCTTAGTGGGTGCCACATTGGCGCAACATTAAATCCACATCCTATACGGAGATTTTTTGTTAAATGTGATAAATGCACACCCAGAAGCACTATATTCGGTAAACATTCATATCCTTCAGGTTGGAAATGATGCTCAGCCATCCAAAGAGTGTCGTATCCTCCGGTATCCATTTGCTGAGCGAGCACTGTCATTTTGTCGAATACAGTACACAATTGATCGTTAGAAAATCGTCTGTCGTTTACGGGTGTGCCTGAGTAACCAATGTTGTCCATGTCTATATGACCAGCGTATAAACTGTCGAATTTAGTGATAGCCATAATCACCCTCCGAAGGATTAGATTGTCCACATTGTATAAATTACATTGTTTATGTCAAACAAGCTTATGTTATTGTTCTAGAAAATCGATTATAATGCCACACGGGAGCTGACATGATTGGTCTTAATGTATACTCATTCATAATGCCTGGGATTAAGCTGATATCTAGTATCTGTATATCAGGTATATTGGGCGCTTTAATTGGCTGGTTAGGAATATTTACTAACAGATCAATTGGTTACATATGGGCCCCAGAAATCCACTTGTTTATATACTTTGCATTTATTGGGTTTGGATCTGGATTGGGGGCTTATTTACCTTGGCTCGATGCTGAATCTTCTGTTATAAAACGTTTGGCAATTCTGCTTGTTGCGTGCTTGCTAGGTATTCTAGGTGCTTATCTAGGCTATTTATACGGACTGAACTCTGCTGTTGAATGGTTGTCTATGAGGTATACCATAGACTTCAAAACTCATAGGGTTGCTATATTGGTGCCAGTCATTTTCATGGCGGTTGTCGCAGGATATAGAGAACTCAGGGACTAGACTTCGTTCTTGACCTTCCTTGAATAGCAGATAATGTCACAGCCAGACCTATTAGAATTCCTCCATTAACGATTAATGCCAGACGACTACTTAGGAGACTGCCAAGATAGGCTATTTCTAGATGACCCGCAGGTCCAATTCCTACTCCTACAACCCAGGTTCCCATCGCTTTGCCTCTTTGGTCTGTCTCTGTTATGGATTGCATTAAGGTTTGATGAACTATATCTGTCGCGCCCGATATTAGATTAATGGTGAATACGGAAATTATCATAAATATGAGTGTTGAACTATTTGCCAACATGAGTTCACCTATGCCAAACCCAAGGATAAGTAGAGAGATCATTTTCATGTTACCGGTTTTTGCCTGCGTAGAAACAATCATAAAAATACTAAAAATGCCTCCTAGGTGCTTTGTTGCGTTCAAAATACCTAGAGTGAAGCCTCCTGCCTCAAGAGTTTCAGCTACAAGTACTGGCAAAAGAACTTGGTATGAGAATCCGAATACTTCTGTTAGGGTGCATGATGTGAATAGAACTTGTAACTGTTTATTATTTTTGAGAAGAAGGAAATAACTGATTAAATTCGTTAAAGGTGCGTGTGACTGCTTAGATGATGGAGAGCGTGGGGTTCGGTGCATCTGAGAAGCCACCGCAGCACTAATAACATATGCTCCACCCATGATGTAGAATCCTACACTTGTGTTAAATTCCGCTATTAAAAACCCTCCTACTAGAGCACCTGAAATTGCTCCGACTTTCGAGGCGAGATTTATCAATGCTATACCATTTAATGCTGATTGATGTTCATTTATTTGATAGGCGTAAGCGCTCCTTGTGGTTAGTTGTACAGAATCTATTGCGCCCAATAGCAATGCCAACGCACTAAGTCCTGCCATACTGAAAGGAATAGATTGATTGATAGTGGCAACAGATAAAGAAATAATAGCTAATATCGCAGAAGTGAATATTATTAGAAACTTACGGTCAACCATGTCAGACAATATCCCTGCAATCATACCTCCAATCACGAACGGGACTTGTCTTAAAGCAAAAATTAAGCCCACAAATACAATGGATTGGCTTATATCGTAGGAAATCCAGCCAAGCATAACCTGTTGCATGCCAACGGACATGTGGGCAGCTACAGAAGAAGTCCACAACATCCTGAAATTATGAGACTTGAATGTTTGGACACTTTGATTATAAATGTTCAAGTTTTTATGCTCATATCGACTGGTAAAGCAGTGTATCATATCTATTTGCTATTAATGATGGATATTTGTTTCTGAAGCGATTCATTAAACTTGAAAAGGTTTAATATTTCTGGCAACATGTGTTAATGGACATAGGCGCATTTAAAATACAAGATGATTTACCTGAAATTAACAACCCGTATGTAATTGCTATGATCAAACCTTGGGTTGATGTAGGTAAAGTAGGGACTCTAACATTAAACCGCATAGAACGGTTTTTTGGAGCAACTGAAATCGGGGAATTACATAAGCCGGGTAGATTTTTTGATTTTACCCGATATAGGCCCAATATGAGATTCGTCCAAGGGAAACGAACTATGCGGATTCCCAACAGCTTTCTGAAGCACGGGAAGTCAGAGAATGGACAGGATTATTTGTTCCTGCACTTGTTTGAACCTCACGCAAATGGCGAAGAATATGTTGAATCTATATTGGATATAGTCAAACAATTCAAAGTTGAACGATATTGCCGTGTGGGAGCTATGTATGACGCAGTTCCGCATACCAGGCCCATCTTAATGACTGGATCAATTGGTGATATCACCCAAATTAGACCGGTTGAAAATCTGAGATTGAGGCAGAGCAGTTACCAAGGCCCCACTACTATCATGAATTTGCTTGCGGTGGGGATAGAAGATTTGGAGATTGAGACATTAAATTTTATGGCACATCTTCCGCAATATGCCCAACTCGAAGAAGATTACAGTGGAGTTTCCCGGATGATTGAAGTTCTATCATCCATATACTCGGATATACCTAAAGATTTGTCACCAATTAGACGAGGTCAAAGGCAGTATAGAGAATTGACTAAAGCGGTTGAAAACAACTCAGAGCTTAAAGGATTGATTGAGCAGATGGAATCAATGTATGATTCTGACCGGAAAGCGGAACTTGATGACTCAGAACCAGATGAAACGTCAAATCTGTCTCCAGAAATTGAGAGCTTTTTGGATGAAATTGGCCAACAGTTAGAAGATGATAAGTAAGTAGTCTCGTACTATTTGGTAGCGCGGGAGGGACTCGAACCCCCGACCTATGGATTATGATTCCACCGCTCTAACCAGCTGAGCTACCGCGCCGTAAGTAGGATATTGAACTTTCAAATACGAGAATTGATGTTACCCTTGTGATTTGTAACTGTCAATGAAATAGAAGGATTTGATTCAAGTATTTACAAATGCAAAATCACGAAGACATCGTTCAAGATTTATTTTTGATTATCAAAGACAATATTGTTAAAAATATAATTATCCCTGAACTCGTAGTAGGCTCGGGTGTATATGGATTAGAAATCTTGCATAACTTGGTTGATCTAGGTTGTGTGATTGTTGATGATCAGGGTTCAATAAAAAAGGTAGATATTAATATGAACGTTATGGTTAACACAGAAATAGGAATCACTAATTCGTTGACTGTAACTGATGTAAACGCAAGCCTATATGAATCTGCAATATTGTTTGCCACTCTAATTCGGCAATTAACTTACACGGAGCAAATCACTCTGTAACCTCAGGAGAAGTCTATATCTCCGCTGCGTCCCCCAGACTTTTTGACAAGCTTTATATCTGATATTGTCATTTGGCGATCCGATGCCTTGGCCATGTCATATATAGTTAAGGCCGCTACGCTTACGGCTGTTAAAGCTTCCATCTCTACTCCAGTTTTACTGGAAGTTTTTGCATATCCTTCGATTAAGATGGAAGAACTTGAATCCTCAATGCTGAGTTCTACAGTGATTTTTTCTAATGGCAATGGGTGGCATAACGGAATTAAATCAGAAGTCTTTTTGGCGCCCATGATCCCAGCAATCTGCGCTAGAGTAAATACGTCCCCTTTTTTGATTAAACCTTGTTTGATCAATTCTAGAGTATCTCGAGACATTGTTACCGACCCGGTGGCTGTGGCTTCACGGACAGTAATATTTTTTGAGGCGACGTCCACCATTGAGGCATTTCCAGCGTCGTCAATATGAGTGAGACTTTCGGTTGGTTGATGATCATTCAATTTGATATCTCCTTTACTAGCAGCTTCCGCAGCTGCATATGCGAGTTTATCGGCTAATTCGTTTCCTGGATCTCCTGAATGTCCCTTGACCCAGTGCCAAGTGAGGTGATGCCTGTTAGCTTGGATGTCTAATTGTGCCCACAAATCTTTGTTAACGTTTCTTTTCCAGTTTTTGGTCATTGAGTTTATAACATAGCTACTGTCAGAGAAAATATGTATTTTAGAATTGGATTTTACAGCTTTAAGACCTTCGATTACTGCGGTAATTTCCATTTTATTGTTCGTGGTGTTGACTTCTCCTCCGGATAATTTTTGGGTGATTTGGTTGTCAGTAAAAATCACTGCGGCCCACCCCCCAGGGCCAGGGTTCCCTTTGCAAGAGCCGTCTGTATATATATGGAGGTTTTGAGATCCTTCCATGCTACCCTCCTATATGAAACATTTCTATTTTGTCTTTGGAGGATCCTGCATTTGAGGTTGTTGATCTTTCTTCTGAATATCTGTCTTCTCTCATATTCCAAGATGACCGTATCAGGTTTGTTAGTTCAGCGTCGGTAGCTCCGGCTCTCATAGGAGTTTTTAAGTCGATGCCCCCAGTTGCAAACAAACAGGTCACCAGTTTACCGTCAGTACTTAGACGTGCCCTGGAACATTGAGAGCAAAAAGGTTTAGTTACAGACGAAATAAGACCGATTTCTCCGCTACCATCAGAATATTCATATCTATCTGCTACTTCTTCGGGATAATTCTTTCCTAGCGGACGTATATCTAAGGCATCTTTGATTATGCGTACAATTTCTTGTGAAGGTACTACTTGTTTGAAATCCCATTTATTTTGATTTCCTACATCCATATATTCGATAAATCTAAGTATGAAGTTGTTATCCTTACAATATTTAGCCAAATCTACTATGGTATGATCGTTGACTCCTTTTTGGACTACGCAATTTACTTTTATGGGGTCTAATCCGACTTTTTGCGCTGCGCTAATCCCTGATAGGACCCGGTCAACAGAGAATCCTACCCCGTTCATGTGCTTGAACACTTCATCATCCAACGAGTCTAAACTAATTGTAATTCTACGAAGTCCAGCATCTTTTAGTTTTTGTGCTTGTTTAGGGAGTAAATAGGCGTTGGTAGTTAGGGCTATATCTTTAATGCCTTCCACTGAAGTCAGCATCTGAATAAGTTCGTTAACGTTCATCCTTAGCAGAGGTTCGCCACCAGTCAGTCGGATTTTATCTACTCCTAACTGGCTGAAAATGTTAGCGAATCTAGTTATCTCTTCAAACGATAGAATGTCTTCTTTAGGTAGGAATTTATAAGCCATTCCAAAAGTTTCTTTAGGCATGCAATAAGGACACCTAAAATTGCATTTATCTGTTACAGATATTCTAAGGTCTTTGAGAGGCCTATTAAATTTATCAATTATATTCATATGCAACAATCAATTAGAAATTTACTAGCGAAGCTATTTTGCTTTCGCGACCTAATTATACAGGATCAGATAACATCTTTTAATTTCTCTAAATACATTAATATTTTTCGGGACGCATCAGCTCGGTGGCTGATCAGGTTTTTGTAATCAGGGTGTAGTTCACTCAATGTTTTATTGATGCTAGGTAGCAGGAATATGGGGTCGTAACCGAATCCTTGATCTCCCGCAGGAGTTTCTGAGATTATCCCGCTAATCGATCCCATCGATACTAAGGGATCCTGACTTAACCCAACGATCGATATGCAGCATACAAATCTAGCAGTCCTGTTATTGTATTGGACATCCCTCATATTACGCAGCACAAGGTTCATTCGGTCAGTATCAGTAAAATTTTCCGAGCCGTACCTAGCGGAATAAATTCCGGGTTCTCCATCTAGAGCGTCGACTTCCAAGCCTGAGTCATCAGCTAAGCAAGGTAGACCAGTAATCTTGTTACCATGATAGCTTTTAATCAGTGAGTTTTGCTGGAATGTAGACCCTGATTCATCAACTTGCTGTGAAATGTTCATATCTGCTAGAGATAAAAGTTGTAC
The DNA here is from genome assembly GCA_002339805.1 of Dehalococcoidia bacterium UBA2588. Classification (GTDB taxonomy): domain Bacteria; phylum Chloroflexota; class Dehalococcoidia; order Lucifugimonadales; family UBA3495; genus UBA2588. Next base: position 25,833 of record DDKW01000035.1, read on the forward strand.
ACCTAGTGGAGTAAATATAGCTTCATATTCTTGCATCTTGCCGGGGTTTTGGGTTGATATAAGTAGTTCTTTCATGGCGCTGATATCCCTTTGGTCACTATATGATACCTTTTTGAGTGAGGTCATCTATTTGATCATCGGTGTATTTGAGCCATTCTTTGTAGATTTCTTTATTGTGATGTCCCAAATTTGGTCCCGCATGACGAATTTCTCCCGGGTTATTGTTAAATTTAGGGATGACCCCAACCATTTTTGTAGGGCCAATGAATGGATCGTCAATTTCAACTATGTTGTTTCGTTCTGCTATGTGAGGATCTTTGGCTACGTCTTCCGAGTCGTAAACTTGTCCCACAATACCTCCTGTTGGTATTAGAGTGTCCAGAATTTCTGATGCTGTCTTGGTATCGAACCAAGCCTGGATTTCGTTATTTAGTTCATCCCTGTGAGTTATTCTGGCTTCGTTGGTTTCAAATTTTTTTGATGTTAGCAAAGACTCTACGTCCATTGCTCGAGCCAAAGTTTCCCAAGTGTTTTGAGATGTTGCTGACAATCCTACCCATTTGTCATCTGCAGTGTGATACAGGTTTCTGGGAGCGGCGTCCGGGAAGTTGTTCCCAGATCGTCCTCGATTAATATTGAGCTTGTCGAACATAGTCACGAACGGAATCATAAGCCTCATTAAGGGCTCGTATAAACTAATATCTATTATTTCACCTAGGGCATCTGCAGAAGTGTCACGTTTGTATAACGCCATCATCCCTGACATTGCTCCAAAGATTCCGGATACCTCGTCTGCCAGTGGCAGAGGAGGTAAATTCGGAGGAGAGTCTTCAAAGCCAGCCATGTTCACATAACCACTCATGCATTCTGCTACTGTACCAAATCCAGGACGATCTTTATAAGGGCCGGTTTGTCCGAACCCCGAAAATCTAAGAATCACCAATTTGGGATTTATTTTGTGCAATTCTTCAGGAGAAAGGTTCCATTTTTCCAACGTTCCAGGCCTAAATCCCTCAATGAGGATATCTACACTTTGAATTAATTCCTTGAATATAGCTTGACCTTCAGGATTATTTAAAGATAACGTGATAGATTTTTTGTTCCGCGAGTGTACTGTCCACCATACCGATTTATCTTTAATAAAAGGTCCCCAGTTTCGAAGAGGATCACCAGTATCAGGCTTTTCTATCTTAATTACTTCAGCTCCAAAATCTGCCATTAAACTACTAGCAGTTCCTCCTGCTACAATCATGGATATGTCTAGTACTTTGACTCCTTCAATGGGTCCGCTCATTTTTTGCCTCTTTCTAATCTTCTAATAAGAATTTTGACACTTCTTCTAGAGTTTCTGCTGGATATTCTAATGGCAAAAAATGGCTGCCTATACCCATATTTTTAACTTTGGCTTTCTCTGCAAGGTCAATCCATCGAAGGATAGCAGGGTCATCCGCGACTTGGCCTCCTTGGTAACTGCCTAGTAACAAAAGGTAACTTCCTCTTAAATTTGTGAAATATTTATCTACTTCCATGCCATAACGTGTTTGATAATAATGAGCTTCTACTTCAGGCGGGCATAATAGTTCAACTCTGCCATCATCCAAAGTTTTAGTTCCTCCATCTAAGTATCCTACAAATGATTCCTCACACCAATTTTTGAAGGCGTTTCGATTTCTGTATGCTTCGTAAATTGCTTGTCGTGATTCCCATACTAATCTTTTACTACGAGTACGGTTCAAACGAGACTCAAGTTGCTCAGGAGTTATCATAGAAGACCTATTTCTAATAGTTGTTTCAGTTAGAGCAATTTTCGTATATCTGCCCGGTAGCATATTTGAAGCCATTAACGTTACTAGTCCTCCTGAAGAATGTCCTATCCCATGGAGATTATTCAAATCTAATTCTTCTATGAAAGCGGCTACGTCCTGCCCTACTAGCTCAAAATCATATTCACCGGTAGGTTGGTCTGTAAACCCATGGCCTCGCTGATTCAAGCAGATCACGTGAAAATTATCGGATAAAACCCTCGCGTAGGGATTCCAGACATTGCCGCAGAGGCCCGTTGCATGCACCATTAAAAGAGGTGGTGCTGTGTGATTCCCCCAGTCTAAGTAGTGCTGAGTTATTCCATTAGCTTTGATATATTTACTAGTCGGTGTCAAGTCATCCTCGATTTGTTTGTAGATTTTGCTCATATATTAACAAATTTCCGGAGATGTTTTGAATTCAAATCATAAAAGTTAAGGATAGAAGTTACTATTGTGGATGTTTTCTATATGTTATAATTCCCCGTGGTTTATAACTGAAGAGAGGGGTTTAAAAGATGCCTGTTGAATACTCTGTTCAATATGGAATGATAGGAATCTTGGCGGTGGTGGCTACAGCAATCCCCACGAGCTTGATACTTATTTCCTGGTCACTAGAGAAAATAGGACGACGACCCAAAAACCCTACTGATGTGAAGTCAGACCCTTATGAATGCGGCATGGAGGCTATTGGGGGTCCTTGGCACAAGTTTAATTTCAAATATTATATGTACGCCATATTATTTGTGATTTTTGATGTTGAAGTAATATTTTTATATCCTTGGGCTGTGAAATTCCTAGACTTATCTTTGTTCGCGCTCATTGAGATGTTTGTTTTTGTGGGAATCTTGTTAATAGGATTGATGTATGCCTGGAGGAAGAAAGATCTTGAATGGAGATAAACAAAATGCTAAGTGATGATTGGCTAAAAGAAGGATTGACTCTGCCTGAGAGAACAATGGCTACTGATATAAAAGAAGGTTTGGAAATCGAAGATTTGATAGCTAACTCGACTGAACCGATTCCAGCCGACATAGTAGAAGTACCTGAGGGATTAAAAAATAATTTAGTGGTTACTTCTATAGATGCTCTAGTCAATTGGGGTAGAAAATCTTCTCTGTGGCCAGTTTCTTTTGGATTAGCTTGCTGCGCTTTTGAAATGATGGCTTCGGCTATGAGCAGGTTCGACTTATCCCGATTTGGTATGGAAGTGTTTAGGGCATCCCCAAGACAGGCTGATTTGTTGATAATAGCAGGCACGGTCACTTGGAAAATGGCTCCTGCTATAAAGCGAATTTATGACCAAATGCCAGATCCAAAATGGGTTATATCCATGGGAGTATGCGCTACTAGCGGGGGTCCATATTACGGCTCATACAGTGTGGTCCCTGGAGTTGATCACATTATTCCTGTCGATGTTTATGTCCCAGGCTGTCCCCCTAGGCCAGATGCTTTGCTATACGGGATTATGGAATTGCATGAAAAGATTAAAAAAGATAATAACAACAAGAAATGATGAAATAGAGCATGTTACTAAAAGACTTACATGGCGACACAGTTGCTAACAGGCTTTCTGAGATAGATCCCGAGTGGGTGGAAAAGTCAGATTTCATGAACGTATGGATTAAACCTGAAAGTTTAATTGATGTGTGTAAATTTTTGATGTCCGATAAAGATTTAGTAATGGACTATTTAAATGCAATTACTGCGGTTGATTTCATAGATCATTTCGATGTGATTTATCAACTTACTTCCACGGTTACTCGGAAAAGAATTGTTGTAAGGTCAAGTCTTTATGGAAGAGAAGAGCTTTCGATAGATTCAGTAACCTCCCTATGGAGTGGCGCTAATTTACAAGAACGAGAAATATGGGACCTGATGGGCATAACCTTTTTAGGACATCCTAATATGAAACGCTTGCTACTATGGGAAGGCTTTGAAGGGCATCCATTAAGAAAGGATTTTTTGTAGGAACATATATGAGCATCAGAACGGAACCTATGACGATTAATATCGGCCCACAACACCCTAGCACCCATGGAGTGTTTAGGCTAAGGGTCACTTTCGATGGTGAAGATATAATCGAGGCAGAGCCTATATTAGGTTATCTACATAGGGGAACAGAAAAACTTGCAGAAGAGAGAAACTATGTACAGATAGTTACTCTAACAGATCGTCTAGATTACACTGCTTCTATGACCAATAACCAAGCGTATTGTTTGGCAGTAGAAAAACTGCTGGAAGTAGAAGCGCCGCTGCGTGCGAAATATCTTAGGACAATGACTGCTGAACTACAGCGTATTGCTTCTCACCTTATTGCTGTAGGTTTTTTCTTGCAGGAATTAGGCACTTTCGGAGGGACTCCGTTAATGTATGCGTTTAGGGCTAGAGAACGAATCCTCGATATGTTTGAGATGTTATGTGGAGCGCGAATAACTCTGAGTTACATGCGACCAGGGGGAGTATTTTGGGACCCTCCGTCAGAATTCTGGTCTTCTTTGGATGAATTTTTAAAAGAATTCCCCAGTGACTTGGCGGAAATGGAGGATTTGCTGCTTAATAACGAAATTCTCATGGTTCGTACACGTGAAGTCAGTCCTTTATCCGCTGAAGAAGCTATCAATAATTCCGTAAGTGGCCCGGTACTCAGAGCGAGCGGAGTTAAAATGGATCTTCGTGTTATGGATCCATATGATGCTTACAGTATGGTTGACTTCGATGTTCCCATAGGATCCATAGGTGATAATTATGACAGATTCTGGGTAAGAATGCAGGAAGTTCGACAAAGCCTTCGAATCATAGAGCAATGCGTGGATCAAATCGAACCCGGTGATTACAGATTGGATTTGCCTAAAGTATTGAGAGCTCCAGAAGGTACCGAAAGTTATGGGAAAGTAGAAGCTCCTAAAGGAGAGTTGGGATTTTACCTATTTAGTGATGGAGGTATCTCGCCATACAGAATGAAAATTAGATCTCCTTCTCTAATTAATCTTAGTGTTATAGATCGTCTGCTCGTAGGATGGAAATTAGCTGACATGATTGTTTCATTGGGCAGTATTGATATAAACATGGGAGAAGTGGATAGATGATCTGCGTACTGGAAGGTTTTTATCAAACCAATATTATTTATCGAACTATCCATGGTAGTTTATCTGGGTTAATGCCTTGCTGGTCGGCGACGATTGTGACTGGCATCATGTTTTCATTATTTTTGGTTAATATATTTTTGGTGAGCACTGCATTGATGACTTGGGGAGAACGAAGACTCTTGGGGAGATTCCAAACTAGAGTAGGACCTAACAGATGGGGTCCGTTCGGATTACTTCAGCCGATAGCAGATCTGATATCTTTGTTATTTAAAGAGAACCTTATCCCTAGAGGGTCTGACAAGATACTGTTCATTGTAGTGCCTATTTTGATAATGATGCCTGTAATTATGGTATTAGGGGTTATTCCATTGGCTCCTGGGGTTGCTCTGGCAGATTTGAATGTGGGTGTTTTATACATACTAGCCATTACTTCAGTTTCTTCTTTGGGAATTTTTATAGCCGGATGGTCTTCTAATAATAGGTTTGCAATATTTGGCGCGGTGCGCGGTGTGGCAGTATTAATTAGCTATGAAGTTCCGGTAGTTATTTCACTGTTAGGAATAGTAATAATCTCAGGATCAATGTCATTGCTGGACATCGTAGAAGCACAGGCAATCCCGTTCCTAATGGTTCAACCGATGGGATTATTGGTGTTTTTTATAGGAAGTAGTGCTGAGATGAATCGCACTCCTTTTGATATAGCCGAAGCTGAATCAGAAATCATCGCTGGATTTCATACAGAATTCAGTGGTATAAAATTTGCGATTATTCAAGCTGCTGAATACGGAGCTATGATAGTTACATCTGCCATTATAGCGATAGTATTTTTGGGAGGTTGGTCTGGTCCACTGCCAGAATATCTAGGATGGTTTTGGATATTGATCAAGGTTTTGGTTTGTGTTTTTGTGTTTACTTGGGTGCGGGCAACCTTACCAAGATTGAGGATTGATCAAATCATGGCCTTTTGCTGGAAAGGATTGTTACCAATGAGTCTTATTAACTTATTAGCGGTCGTAATAGAAACATTTATACTCAAGGGACCCAACGGTCAATTGAGTGTAGCAGACTTATGGATAATGTGTGTCATAAACACTATAATCACCGTCTGTACAGTGATCGTTTTGAACAAATTAATATCGAATAAAGTTGATCCTTTACGTTCGGGATCAAAAATATTATCTCAGCGAGAATTATTACTAGACGGACAGGGGGACTAGTGTACGGTATAGAAATGGTTAAAGGGCTTTTAGTCACCCTGAAAAACTTCTCGAAGAAACCAGTGACTATTCAATATCCCGAGCAACGAGTATCCCAGCACCCTAGATTTAGAGGTGAAGAATTTAGTTGGTATGAAGAACGATGTACCGGATGTGCGTCATGTGCGAAGTATTGTCCTTTAGGTATTATAGAGATTGTTACTGATCCGAGTGACACGGCAGTGAAACAAGGCGATAAATACAAGCTCGAAAAGTTTGATATTCAGCTTTTCCGATGTATGTTTTGTGGATTATGCGTAGAAGCCTGTCCCTACGATGCGTTATTCATGGGCAGCGGTTTTGAAGAAGGTAAATATACACGAAATGACATGATTATAACCATAGATGATTTGAGAAATTCCCCGAAGAATCCTTCTACGTGGTATCGCCCACAATTAGAAGCGAAAAACTATGACCCAAGAAGTGGTCAACAATTAAGTTGGAAAGAGGTCGGCAGAGAGTCTTGGAACTGGCATAAGACTGAAAAAGCAGGTATGCGAATTACCCCTGACCCAAAGCAAGACTAGGTATTATGATTGAAGACTTGATATTTGGAATTTTTGCTGTTGCGGCTCTCGCATCGGCAATCGGTATGATAGCCTTAAAGGACTTGTTCAGGTCAGCTCTGTGTCTGGTGGCTGTGTTCATATCTATAGCTGGGATATACGTTATGTTGAATGCAGAATTCCTGGCTGTCGTACAAATTTTAGTTTACGTGGGAGCTATCTCCATATTAATCATATTTGCGGTCATGCTTTCTGATGATGTGAAAAGCGCTAATTTGTCTAACAAACTGCAAATTCCAGCCATGTTACTGTGCGGGTTGATTTTAGCTATTTTACTTGTGGCTGTAGTGTCGACTCAATGGAATACAATATCAGATGTAAACAGGAGTTTAGTAGATACTGTGCAGATCTATTCTGTAGATCCAGAAATAAGTGAATCTACAGAGGATTTTTCACTCGCTTCGTTGTTATTAACCGATTATGTTTTGGCTTTTGAGCTAGTATCGGTTTTATTGCTTGCAGCTCTAGTGGGAGCTTTGTCTTTAATGAGAGGTGCGGACGAACGATGATGTCGCTAGAGACCATATTAGGTTTAGCTGCAATGCTATTTGTAATAGGCATATTTGGTGTTCTGACAAAGAAAAACATCATCGCTGTGTTTATGTCACTGGAATTGATGTTCAATTCAGTTAATTTGACTTTTGTGGGATTAAGTTACTTTGTGATGCCAGTAAATTTAGTGACTGATTTGAGTACGGCTATGACGGGGCACGTTTTCGCCATATTCGTGATCGCAGTAGCTGCAGCTGAAGTCGCAGTTGGACTAGGGATAGTATTCGCTCTCTACCGAGTCAATGGATCTATTGAGCTTAGTAGTGACATAGGAAGAGCTACTTAATATGTGGATGGAATTCAAAAAAGTGCCTAATTTGATGACTGCTGAGATATGGAAAGAAGCTATAGAAGCAGAAGGTCTCCCTGTTAAAATCTTGCCAGATGACGGGTTGTCTGAATGGTCGTATAGTAATCCGTTTACTGTGTATATCCCTAAAGGTAAAGAACACGTAGCGGACGAAATCCTGAGGAAATTATAGGATATGTCATCATTAACTATTTGGCTTGTATTCTTAGCTCCTCTAACTAGTTTCGTAATCATTTCATTGATTGTTCGGCCTTTCTTTAGTAAACATCAATGGATAAGCCCATATCTACTGATAGCTGGGCTTTCTGTGTCTCTTGTCGTGTCTGTAATGCTATTTCTGGACACTTTGTATACAGGTGGTCCTGGATACAATAGTGCTTACCAATGGATCAAAATAAATGACGCAGCTATTATAGATTTGGGCACGTACATCGATCCAGTTAGTTCTACTATTTTATTAGTGGTCGTTGTGGTCAGCTTGTTAGTGCAGATTTATTCCATGGGTTATATGCACGGAGATATTGGCTATAGCCGATACTTTGCTACGATGGCACTATTTACTTCGTCAATGATTGGTCTGGTGATCTCATCTAATATTGTCCAGTTATACGCTTTTTGGGAATTAGTTGGATTATCCTCCTATTTACTAATTGGATTTTGGACCGAAAGACCTGCGGCTGCAGCCGCAGCTAAAAAAGCTTTCATTATTACACGTATAGGGGACGTAGGATTCTTAATAGGCATTTTATTCTTGATTAATCATTCATTTGCTTTGCCGCTATCCGCAAATGTTAATGTGCTTCACATACCTGACATATGTTCCCTTGCAGGAACGATGTCAGCTATGATCGTTACTATTATTACTCTTGGAATTCTATCAGGAGCTATGGGTAAATCTGCTCAATTCCCTTTTCACACTTGGTTGCCTGATGCAATGGAAGGGCCCACACCTGTTAGTGCCCTAGTTCATTCTGCAACTATGGTTGCAGCAGGGGTATTCCTATTGGTTCGATTGTTTCCGTTCATAAGTGCATCTGATACGACTATGTTAATTATAGCTGGAGTAGGAGCATTTACCGCGGTCTTTGCAGCAACAATGGGATTGGTAGTTAATGACATCAAAAGAGTACTGGCTTATTCAAGCATAAGTCAGCTTGCTTATATGTTCGCTGCTATTGGCCTTGGGGCATTTGGTCCCGCAATATTTCATTTGATTACTCATGCATTCTTTAAGGCATTATTGTTCCTATGTTCAGGTAGTGTGAATCATGCCACTCACACATTTGATATGAGAGAAATGGGGGGATTAAGAAAATATATGCCCTGGACCTATGGATTGATGCTTGTATCATCCCTGAGTCTAATAGGATTGCCCCCATTGTCAGGATTCTGGAGCAAAGATGAGATCATGTTATCGGCGTGGGAGAAAATGTTACATGGATCCGTTTTTGAGATAACAATTTTCGCGTTGTTAGCAATTGGAGTAGTACTCACCGCTTTTTATACGTGGCGGATGATAAGTTTGACTTTCCATGGGGAATATAGAGGAAATGATGTTGGAGATGGACATGGCGATCACTCTATTCATGAATCTCCCCGGGTGATGATTGCTCCAATGGCTCTATTAGGTGTCGCCACAGTATTGGCTGGATTTTTGACAAATCCCCCAGTTAATGTGGGACCTATTCACAAGCATTGGCTGAATGATTTCATATCCTCAAGTATAGTTTTCCACCATGGGCACCACGCTGCTGAATTCAGTGTGTTAGTCGCAATATTGTCCACTGTTTTGGGATTAATCGGACTGGGAATTGCAGTATATTATTACAAGCTTAGCCAAAATGGTAAAAAAGAACCACTAGAATCAATGAAAGGATTCTATGGATTGATTTATAACAAGTATTATTTAGATGACCTTTATGAAAACATTATCGTAAGAAATATCTTGCAGAAACGAATAGTTAACATAATTGCATTTGTAGATAAGTATGTGGTTGATGGACTTGGATTATTTTTGGGTTTTGCAGTCAAAAACGTGGGGCATGTATTAGGATTGTTTCAAAATGGGAATGTTCAATTTTATACTTTTGTCATAAGTTTGGGTGGAGTCATAGGTTTGATCATACTCTTGATGTATACCCCTGGATTGGGAGGGTAATATGATGGATTATCCTGCTATATTATCGCTGGTTATATGGCTTCCGTTTGTAGTTGCTATAGGATTTTTGATCACGCCCGTAAAGCACGCTTATGTGAGATACATAGCTTTAGTAGTGACTGTTATAGATGCAATTTTAGCTAGTCTGTTGTTTTTTAACATAGATAAAGAAATGCCATTAGGAGCCTTCCAATGGGTTGATAGAGTTACTTGGATTGATAGTGCGCTTCTTAAATCTCAATATCTTGTTGGATTAGATGGTCTTAGCGCTCCTTTGGTTTTGTTGACCACAGTCTTAGGGGTATGCGCAGTGATTGCATCATGGCATATCAATATTAGGGTAAAGGAATACTTTATTTGGCTGTTGGTTTTACAGACGGCGATATTAGGAGTATTTACGTCATTAGATCTGCTGCTGTTTTTCTTGTTTTGGGAACTTGAATTGATACCAATGTACATGCTTATCTCGGGATGGGGCAGTGGAAGGAAAGAATATTCATCTATGAAATTCTTGATATTTACGATATTAGGAAGTGCATTTATTATCATTGGAATTTTGATGACATTTATAACTTCCGATCCTAATACACTAGATATGACTATGTTGATTTTAAACAGCGGTGGCAACCTCATACAATTGGGATTCTACGGCGCTACATTTGTGTACTTCTGTTTCTTTATAGGTTTTGCTATAAAATTGCCGGTCTGGCCTATCCACACATGGTTGCCAGACGCACATACAGATGCTCCCACTGCTGCTAGCGTGATATTGGCTGGAGTCATGCTGAAAATGGGAGGATATGGATTACTGAGGATAAATGTCACCATGTTTCCATTGCAAACAGTGGCATACTCATATTTCATAATTGTATTAGGAGTCATTAGCGTACTGTATGGCGCGTTTATGACTTTAAAGCAAACCGATTTAAAAAGATTAATAGCTTACTCGAGCGTCAGTCACATGGGCTTGGTGCTGGTGGGTATTGGATCTTTTACTTCTGCTGGACTCACAGGTGCCGGCATGCAGTTGTTTACTCACGGAACTATTACGGGGCTTTTATTCTTATGTGTAGGTCTAGTTTATGACAAGGCTCATACGCGGAGCATACCTGATCTAGGAGGATTATTTATAAGAATGCCTTTGGTTGCAGTTGCATTCACAATTGCAGGGTTAGCTTCTTTGGGATTGCCCGCTTTAAGTGGATTTGTGTCTGAGATACTGGTATTTACTGGAGCTTTCTCAGGATTCCCAATACTTACGATATTAGCCGTATTAGGCATAATATTAGCCGCAGGATATATATTGTGGATGCTTGAAAGAGTTTTATTCGGAGAAGTCAAACCTAAAGTTGAACACGTAACAGATGCCACTCTGATTGAAGCATTCCCCTTAGTTTTATTGGTTATTATGATTATTGCTTTGGGAGTATTCCCCGGAATTTTAATAGATGTACTAGATCAGGCTATTTTGCCTGTAGTAACTAAATTTGGAGGAGTGTAATTAATGAATATTCATGATTTATTCCTCATATCTCCCGGATTGTCGGTAATAATTATCGGACTTGTAGCTTTAATATTGGATCTGGCTACCAAAAATAAAAATGTCCTGGTGTGGACAACATTAGGTTTACTCTTGGTGCCATTGGGATTGGGCGCTCTTCAATTACAGATGATTAGCACAGGTTATATCCTGGATATTTCCAGTAGTTCGGGACTTTTAGAAGGCAAATATAATGTGGACGTATTTTCAGTTTCGTTGCAGATGCTTATAGTATTTGCTGCTGCAATCACGGTAATGATTTCGGGAAACTATTTAACCGATGGGTACAAGACTAAAGGTGAATACTACACTTTGATGTTGTTTTCTGCTGCGGGCATGATGACTTTGGTAAGTGCATCTGAATTAATATTGCTTTATGTTGGTTTGGAATTGACAGGGTTGCCAATAGCATTGTTGCTTGCATTAACTTTGACCAAGTCTGCTACAAGTGGAGCTTTGAAATTCCTGGTAGTAAGTGCATTGAGCTCTGCGGTAATGTTGTACGGTATGGCGTTCCTATTTGGTTTTACGGGTACCACTATAATCCCGGAAATGTCTAGATCTATTATGTCTGAAGGTTCAGTAGTGACGCTATATAGCAACACCATTCTTTTAGTAGCTGTCTCTTTAATCATAATTGGTATTGGGTTTAAGTTATCAGCAGTGCCTTTCCATATGTGGGTACCGGATGTGTATGAATCTGGATCTGCTCCCATAGTTGGTTTTTTGTCTGTTGCAAGTAAGGCTGCCGCATTTGCGTTGTTACTAAGAATCATATATCAAGTATTTGGAGACATATATGTGAATTGGCCATTACTAATTTCTATTATTGCTGCTGCCTCTATGATAGTAGGTAACATTATGGCTATGGTGCAAACCAACATAAAACGAATGCTAGGGTTCAGTACTATAGCTCATGCGGGTTACTTGTTAATCGGTGTGGCAGCTATAGCGATAGTTCAAAACGATAGTTCTTTCAGGTTAGGAGTGGATGGGGGTGCCTCTGTTTTGTTTTATCTGGCGACTTATGCTTTCGCTAACTTGACTATTTTTGCAGGCATATCGGTTGTAGGGAGTCGTGTGGGGGGTGACAACATCTCCGATTACAAGGCTCTTATTCGGAAATCTCCTCAGATGGCTATAATGATGAGTTTTGCCCTAATAGCGCTCATTGGAATACCTCCTACAGGAATTTTCGTATCAAAATTTTACATTTTCAGTGCAGCTATGGAAAACGAACTTACTTGGCTTGTAATAGTTGGCGTGATAAATAGTGTAATATCAGCATATTATTATGTTCGGCTAATTAAAGTAATGTTTGAGACAGATAACACCGACTCTGATGATAACAAAATGGACGCTCCCGGTCTCACTTTAGCAGCGATGTACATTACGACGGCCGGCACAATTTGGTTAGGGGTATCACCTTCCTGGTACATAGCGATCTTGGAACAGGGCATCTCATTATTATCGGGAGTTAATTGATTATGGATTCGGTAGGAATAATATACAATTCTAAGAATCCAAAGGCTGCTGGATTAGCTGAAGAGATCAATAAACGGATATCTTCAATCCAACACACATGGCTCAACACAGCTGATGATGTGTATGGATTGTCAGATCAAATAAAAGCTAGCGACATTATTATTACTGTTGGAGGAGACGGTACAATACTTAGAGTTAACCGGATGACTTCTCAATTTGGTATTCCTATATTGGGAATTAATATGGGAAGATTAGGGTTTATGACTGAACTCACAGCCGAAGAAGCTGTTGACAACATACAGAACTATTTAAATAGTTCTTTCCATACTGAATCTCGTAACATGCTACAAAGCATTATAAAATCTAGCTCGTTCTCAGGTGATTTGGGGCCTCACCATGCATTGAATGATATTGTGTTAGCCAGAGGTACGTCTTCCAGGGTAGTGACGATTAAAGTCCTTATAGATGGAGCGGTTCTGACAGTATTTCGCTCAGATGCGGTTATTGTGAGTTCTGCCACGGGTAGCACAGGATATAATTTGTCTGTAGGTGGACCAATTTTGGATCCTCTGTCACAGAGTATTGTCGTTAAGCCAGTGGCTGCTCATATCGGTTTGTCTACAGGTATAGTTTTGAATGAATACTCAACAGTAGAAATGGTAGTCGAAGGTCTTCAAGATTCCATAATGAGTATAGATGGGGCATATGATTATCCATTAACTCCAGGTGACTCCGTGATTATTCGGCAGAGTGAAAGGAAAGCCCGATTTGCGAGAGCTAATGGGTCTGAACATTTTTATGAAACTTTGACCAGAAGACTAGGGTTTGGCCTCGACGTTTCTAGGGCGGTCCGGTACTGACATGGAGAACCGAGGGATAGAATCACAATTAACTACTGAATTGATTTATGATGGCAATATCATTAAGGTGACAAAAGATACTATTTTGCTTCCTAATGACCGAAGAACTACTAGGGAAGTTGTTGAACATGCGTCTGTTGTGTGCGTAATGCCATTAGATGAAGATGGTTATGTACACATGGTGAAACAGTACAGATATGCTATCTCAGATGTTCTGCTGGAAGTACCCGCTGGAGGAATTGAGAAAGGAGAATCACCTGAAGAGGCGGCAGTTAGGGAATTGCAAGAAGAAATTGGTAAATATCCTGGTGAACTTATTCAGCTAGGCGGATTTTGGCTAACTCCTGGTTGGTGTAATGAATACATGTATGCTTTTTTAGCTAAAGACCTTACAGATTCAAAATTACCGGCGGATGATGATGAAAATATACAAGTCGTCAAAATACCATTAAGTGAAATATTAAGAGAAGTGCATTCAGGATTGATACCTGATGCTAAGACCATAGCTACCATTTCATTGGGAAATAATTATCTCAATAGATCATAAATATATTGGATTGAAGTCATGAATATGAGATACTATTATCTTGATGCTTTTAAAAAACGGAGGAAGAATTAATGCTGGAACATGATGTGTTAGTAGTAGGTGCCGGTTTAGCTGGAATGCGAGCGGCAATAGCTGCTAGTTCTAGAGGAGCCAACACAGCAATATTGAGTAAAGTTCATCCAGTAAGAAGCCACTCTAATGCCGCTCAAGGCGGTATAAATGCGGCTTTGTCGGATAGAGGAGATGCTTGGGAAGATCACGCTTACGACACTATCAAAGGGAGTGACTTTTTAGGCGATCAAGATGCTATAGAAGTAATGTGCAAGGCAGCTGGCCAGTCTCTTATAGACATGGAGCATTTCGGAGTGACTTTCTCACGAGATGAAGAAGGCAGATTAGGAACTAGAGCTTTCGGTGGTCAGAGAAGGCAAAGAACCTTCTTCGTTGGTGATTTCACAGGTCAGGCTCTATTACATGTTATGTTTGAACAGCTTCTGAAATCTGGTGTTAGAAGTTATGAAGAATGGTTTGTCACATCGTTAATAATTGAAGATGGAATCGTTGCTGGAGTAATGGCGCTAGAAATTAGGAGTGGAGAGATATTTGCAATCCGAGCTAAAACTGTAATTTTTGCTACAGGCGGTTGCGGCAGAGTGTTTGAGCCAAGCACCAACGCTTTGATAGTTACGGGAGACGGAATGGCCCTGACTTATAATGCGGGCGCAAGCTTAATGGATATGGAGATGATTCAATATCACCCAACGACATTGGCTGGTAGTGGAGTATTACTATCTGAAGCGGCTAGAGGAGAAGGAGCATACCTCCTCAACAAAGATGGTGATAGATTCATGAAAGTATATGCTCCAAATATGCTGGAATTAGCTTCTAGAGATGTGGTCTCTAGGTCTGAACAAACTGAGATTAATGAAGGGCGAGGAATTGATGGATGTGTCCTATTAGATCTTCGGCATCTAGGAGAAAATGTCATAATGGAGAAATTGTGGCAAATCCGAGAATTAGGTATGGATTTGGTAGGTAAAGATATGATTAAAGAGCCAATTCCAATAAGGCCAGGCATGCACTATATCATGGGCGGTATTAAAACAGACATTGATGGACTGACAAATATACCTAGGGTATATGCCGCAGGAGAATGTGCGAACGTGAGCGTCCATGGAGGAAACAGATTAGGTGCTAATTCTCTCTTGGATACAATTGTTTTTGGGGAAAGATCAGGCAATCACGCTGCTGAAGCAGTGAAACACATAAAATATGTTGATTTTGACGAGCAGGCGAAAATAAAAGAAGAGAAAGCGCGTATACAATCAATATTAGACAGACCTCAGAATGGTGATAGAGTGTCTAAGCTACGTTTGGACATGGGGACATCTATGAATGATAATATCGCGGTATACAGAGACGAAGAAGGAATAAAAAAGACAGTAAATGACCTAAAAGATATGAAGGTTAGGTATCAGGATGTACCTGTTGATAGCAAAGGCAAAATATTTAATACTGATTTGATCTTTCATCTGGAATTAGGATTTATGTTGGACGTTGCCGAAACGATAGCTGCTGGAGCGTTGGAGCGTAAAGAGAGCAGAGGTGCTCAGAGCAGAACAGATTATCCTGATCGGGACGATGAAAATTGGCTGAAACATATTTTGGTTACTCAAGGTGAAGACGGTCCACAACTGTCTACATCTGAAGTGTCGATCACCCAATGGGAGCCAGTAGAGAGGACGTATTAATTATGAATGTAACTATAAAGGTAAAAAGATTTGATGCCGACGCAGAAAAACCAGAATCTTACTGGGAAGAATTTACTACAGAAGTCGCGGATAATGCGACTGTACTAGATGCTTTAATCCAGGTACGAGAAGATCAAGACGGTACTCTAAGTTTACGATGCTCTTGCCGAAGCGCGATTTGCGGTTCTTGTGCCATGCGAATCAATGGTCAAGGCGGCCTTGCATGCAAAACCCCTGCCGTTGACGCTGTGATTGATGGCACGATAACTGTAGAACCTGCTGGGAATATGCCGGTCATCAAAGATCTAGTCACAAATTTTGACGGATTTTGGGATAAAATTAACCAAGTAACGCCCTATCTACAGCCTCAAGGACCAGAACCGGAAGCAGAATACATCGCCTCCAATGAATCAATGTTGCATTTGTCTGGAGTTACAGCCTGTATCATGTGTGGTTCATGCGTCTCCGATTGTACTGTATTAGAAGTGGATCCAACATTCTTAGGCCCTGCGGCTTTAGCAAAGGCATATAGATTTACCGCGGACCCCAGAGATGGAGATGAAGACGGTGTATCTTTGGATAGATTGAAAGATCTAGGACAAAAATCCGGTATGTGGGACTGCACCCGTTGTATGGCATGTGTAACAGCTTGTCCTAAGGGGGTAGATCCAATGGATAGGATTATGGCTTTACGGGAACAGGCTATGGATGCGGGATTAACTAATAATAATGGAGCTAGACATGCTGAAGCTTTCGTTGAATTAGTTGGTCATAGTGGAAGTTTGGATGAACTAAAATTGCCAGTTAAAACAGTAGGAATTTTCAACGTGCCTGCTTTGTTGTCTTATGTACCTGTAGGGATTAGAAGCTTGCGTAGAGGAAAGTTACCAAGTTTGTTTCATAAGAAGATAGAAGGCGTAGAAAATGTGCGTCGTTTAGTTAAAAAACTAGAGAAATAATTATAAAAGACCATTTTAAGAAGAGAGGTTTGAATTGAAATTTGCATTTTACCCTGGATGCGTGTCTCGAGGTGGGTGTCCAGAATTATATAGCGCAGCTAATTTAGTCTGTGACAAATTAGGGATAGAACTTGAAGAAATGCCCGGTGCGTCCTGCACGGGAGCAGGGGTTCTTCAGGAAAAAAATCGTCTACTTGGAGATATATTGAACGCTCGCACATTTGCGATGGCCGAAAAAATAGGATCACCAATCATGACTATCTGCAGCACATGTCAGGGAGTTATGGCTCAAGCTAGGCATAGAATGAATGCAGATGCTGATTACCTTGAAGAAATAAATAGTCATCTAGCCGACGAAGATTTACATTTTTCAGGAGATATTGAAATAAAACATCTTTTATGGGTATTGATTGAAGATTATGGATTGGAAAAATTGTTACCCTTAGTAACTAAACCACTTAAAGGAATGAGATTATCACCCTTTTATGGTTGCTACATCGTCCGTCCTACTGAAGCTCTACAAACGGACGACAATCCGGAGAGAAAAGTAGCATTGGAAACTTTGATTGAAGCTCTAGGTGCAACTCTGGTAGATTTTGAAGGAAAAACCCGATGTTGCGGATTCCCCATATTGACTATAAACCCCAAGAATTCTATGGCTATGGTTGCTAAGCATACCGCTGAGGTGAAAGATCTTGGCTCTGATGCTATGGTCACTCCCTGTCCATTATGTCATTTGAATTTAGATGGATTTCAGCCTAAAGCTGCATCTCAAGCGGGAAGATCTATTGATATGCCGATTATTCATCTCCCTCAAATGATTGGAATGGCATTGGGTATAGCTCCAAAAGATCTGGGAATGAAAAGACATATTGTAAGTACTCAAAAACTGGAACTTAAGTTGCAAGAAGCTTAATTAAATAGACTGAGCCAACTGCGAGAAGGTTTGTTCAATAGCCTGCTGAGTTACTTCGATATCTTCTTGGGAATGGGCAGCTGACGGATAGAATTTTTGAGGCCATGCTTTTAGGATGCCTCGATCCAGTAATCCGGAATTGAATCTCGCATGCAGTGCAGAATCAGTTGCTAGCCCATCACGGTAATTTGAAATTTTACGGTCTGTGAAAAACAACCCAAAAATTTGATTCTCTCCGCAAATTTGCACTGGAATGTTATGTCTTGATGATGCCTCCCGTATAAATTCGCGAATTTGTTTCCCAGTATTATTGATTTTTTCGTAGTTATCTTTGTTTTGCAATTCCTTTAGAGTTGCAATCCCTGCAGCACAAGCAATAGGATTCCCGTTGAGAGTGCCTGTTTGAGGGACAAAATATTCACTATCTGTAGATGATTCATAAGAGGACATAATATCGGTTATTCCGGTGACTGCTGCCAATGGGTATCCGCCTCCCATTATTTTGCCTACGCATGCTAAGTCAGGGGTCACCCCATAATGTTGCTGAGCACCGCCATAAGATAATCTGAACCCAGTTACCACTTCATCAAATATCAATGGGATACTATATTTCTTGGTGATATCGCGGAGTCCTTGAAGAAATCCGGGTTCTGGAGCTATTACTCGTTGTAATGGCTCTACAATGACCGCGGCTATATCATCTTTGTGTGCTTCAATAATTTGGGACGTGGTTTGTAAATCATTGAATGGAGCAGCTAGAACTAGATCAGATATGGCTTTAGGTATTCCAGAGCTATTTGCTTGTGTTTGAGGATACTCGACAGATGCGTCTGGGGTCACGCTCATCATCGCGTAATCACTACTTCCGTGGTATCCACCTTCAAATTTAAGGATTTTCTCTTTTTTAGTGAATGCTCTACATACTCGCATTGCTTGAAAAGTTGCGTCTGTACCACTGACAGTGAAGCGTACTTGTTCTGCGCAGGGGATTGCTTCGCATAACATTTCAGCTAATTCAACAGCTTTTTCGTGGGTGGCAAAGAATGTACTACCGTCTTCAACCGCCTTTATTACAGCTTCTATCACACTAGGGAACGCGTGACCCAAGATCATTGGGCCAGAACCCATTAACCAGTCAATGTATTCATTACCGCTTACGTCCCATATTTTAGATCCTAGTCCTTTTTGTACTAGAAAGCTTTGATGATTACCAACTTTTATATTGCCGTTAGTTCCATCAGGAAGGAATTGATTAGCTTTGTTTAATAATTGAGATTCTTGATTACTAGTAATTTTCGAGTATTCAGCCATAAGTTAACTATTCTTCTCCATAACATCTACCAGCTCTTTGACGCTGGCTATTGAATTGTCTAGGGCGGATTTCTCATCTGGTAATAATTCAATTTCCATAACTTGCTCGATTCCGTTAGATCCAATTTTTACTGGGACACCCACGCAGAGCCCATTAATCCCGTATTCACCCTCAAGAGATACGCACGCAGGAAGAATTCGTTTCTTGTCTAGTAGAATTGATTCGACCATTTGTACTATAGATGCGGAAGGGGCGTAAAATGCGCTTCCGGTTTTGAGGAGCCCCACTATTTCAGCACCTCCATCTCTAGTTCTCTGTACCAATGATTCTATGGTTTTTGCATCTAGCAACTCTGAAATGGGAATGCCGCCAATTGTGGTGTACCTTACTAAGGGAACCATGTCATCTCCGTGTCCACCAAGGACATAAGCTTGTACGTCTTCAACTGATACATCTAATTCTCTAGCTATGAAAGTTCTAAATCTAGCTGTATCTAGTACTCCAGCCATTCCTAAGACTCTGTTCCTAGGGAACCCACTTACTTTGAGTATGTTGTGTACCATTGCATCCAACGGATTAGTTACAGGAATGAGGATGCAATTAGGAGAATATTTAACAATTTCTTCAGTCACTGCACCTGTTATTTTCATGTTTGTTAATAATAAATCGTCTCGACTCATTCCGGGTTTTCGAGCTATTCCTGCTGTAATAATTACAACATCTGAATTTGCTGTTTCGGCATAATTATTTGATCCTATTATGCTTCCGTCAGAACCTATTACTGGTCCTGATTCAGCCATGTCTAATGATTTACCTTGAGGTAGGTCTTCGACAACATCTACTAATACGACATCAGCGTATCCCAATTGATGTAATCTTTGAGCAGCAGTTGCTCCTACATTACCGGCTCCAACTACAGTTACTTTTTGTCTCATTTGGTTCGTTCTCCTGGTTTTTTATTGTGTTTTGAATTAAATTTGGTCAATTATGGAATTAAGAGTGGTACTAGGCCGCATTACTTTAGAGGCAAGTTCATCGTTGGGTAGATAATATCCCCCAATGTCTACGGATTCTCCTTGAGCCTCTATTAGTTCTTGTACAATCTTTTGTTCATTAGCTGTTATATCTTGAGCGACTTTTGTGAAAACTGATTGAAGTTCGGAATCGTTTGTTTGATTAGCTAAAGCTTCGGCCCAATATAGAGCTAAGTAGAAATGGCTGCCCCGTGTGTCGAGTTCGTTGACACGACGAGAAGGTTGGCGCCTATGCTCCATATGTTCTCCTATGGCAACATCTAATGTGTCGGCTAGTATTTGCGCTCTATCATTTTTGTGAACTGCGGCATAGTGCTCGAAAGAAGCTACTAGTGCGCAAAATTCCCCTAAAGAATCCCATCTAAGATGCCCTTCTTCTACGAACTGCTGGACATGCCTTGGAGCGGATCCTCCTGCACCGGTTTCAAAGAGACCTCCTCCTGCTAATAGAGGAACTACTGATAACATTTTGGCGCTAGTACCTAGTTCCAGTATTGGGAATAGGTCCGTCAAATAATCTCTCAATACGTTCCCAGTTACTGAAATAGTATCTAAGTCTTTTCTGCTTCGGTCCAGAGTGTAATTCATAGCGTCAACGGGTGACATGATTTGAACTTCCAAACCTTCGGTGTCGTGATTAGGCAGATACTTGTTTACTTTTTTTATTATTTCAGCATCATGAGGCCTTTCAGAATCTAACCAAAATATCGCTGGTGATCCAGTAATCCGAGCACGATTCACAGCTAATTTTACCCAATCTTCTATAGGCGCGTCTTTGGTTTGGCACATCCTGAATATATCGTCTTTTTCAACATGTTGTTCCATCAAGATTGTTCCTGATTCATCTTTGACTAGGATAGAGCCTTCTCCTGGGGCTGTAAAAGTTTTGTTGTGAGAACCATATTCTTCTGCTTGAGCAGCCATAAGGCCTACATTAGCCACACTTCCAAGAGTTGCAGGGTCAAAAGCGCCGTTTTTCTGACAATCTTCGATGACAGCTTGATAAATTGGTGCATAGGAACGGTCAGGAATCATAGCGATGGTGTCATGTAGCTCATTGTCTGGTCCCCACATGCGTCCACCGTCTCGGACGATTACAGGCATTGTTGCATCAATAATCATGTCGCTTGGTACATGTAGGTTAGTGATACCTCTACTTGAGTTCACCATGCCTAATTCAGGCCTTACCGTATAAGCATGTGCGATATCAGCTTCGATTTCATTACGTTGAGCTTCGGGTAATGATTGTAGTTTAGTATGAAGTTCCGCTATACCATTATCAGGATCTACACCTAGTTCTTCGAACACTTGAGAGTGTTTTTCTAATACATCTTTGTAATACACAGATACACAATGCCCAAATATAATTGGATCGGACACCCTCATCATAGTAGATTTTATATGTAATGAAAGTAACACATTATCAGCTTTAGCTTTTTCCATTTCATTCGCGTAGAATTTTCTTAAACTTGCAACATTCATTGTTGAGCAATCGATTATTTCGTTTGCGACTAAAGCGACATCGTCTTTAAGAACTTTGGTTTCCCCTGTTGTATCTTGGAATTCAATTGTGCCGACCCCAGATTTTGAAATTGTTGCAGATTTTTCAGTGCCAAAGAAATCTCCTTCAGGCATATGAGCAACCCGAGTTTTGGAAACCTCCGGCCAGTCCTGCATCATTTGATGAGGGTTGCGTTTACCGTGTTGTTTAACTGCTGTTGAAGACCTCCGATCAGAATTGCCTTCTCTTAATACGGGATTCACGGCACTGCCCAAAACTTTTGAATAGCCCTCGAATATAGCTCTTTCTTTATCGTTTTGAGGTTCATCTGGGTAATTGGGAACATCATATCCTTTGTCTTGTAGTTCTTGAATAGCCCCTTTTAGTTGAGGGATTGAAGCACTGATGTTAGGTAGTTTGATTATATTAGCTACAGAATCAAAACATAGTGCTCCCGCCATCGTTAAATAGTCAGGAATCCTTTGATCAGGGGTTAAATTTTCTGGGAAATTCGCGAGTATGCGACCTGTGAGGGAAATGTCCCAATCCTCAAGCTCAATACCAGCATGTTTTGTAAAGGCTTGTACAATGGGAAGTAGAGAGTATGTTCCTAAAGCTGGAGCTTCGTCAGTCTTTGTATAAATAATAGAGGATGTATTTGCCATTAATAATCTCCTAAACTGTCTAAGTGAGTGATATTTTTGTAACCATAATAGGTGTACTCTTTTGCGTGTGCCCATTATACAACTGGTAGGCGACAATCTCCACCGATTATTTTGAATTAGAGGAGAGTATTTGTTCTATTAGTTCATCTACTCGGGTTGTTGGGTGATTGCAGACATAGTTTTCACACATATAAGCTGTAGGTGCGCCAGAATAACGAGTTTTGCCTTTTAGTATAGGTAACTCAGAAACATAATTAACCTCTCCTACAATGACCTTGTTAGGGAGATAATACTTATGTACAGCGATCAACAAGTCTGTAATTTCAGGGAGTTCCCCTGTGATCACGAATTCTTGACCACTATTTAGATACATTTCTAATCCGCATAACCAAGTACCGGCAGCTGATGGCGCACGGAGCAATACAGGAGCCATGCCCCTAAGACTTTTTTCAGAAATCGCTGAATATTTTGAGCCTCCTGTTACTTTACATAACTTTAGCAAAAGCTTTGTTGCAACAGATGCGCCGCATGGTTGAGCATTATCAAATACAGTGCGAGGTCTAGTAAGTATTGTCGGTTCGTTTAAAGACACGTCATAAAAACAATTTTGCTGATCGTCCCAGAAGAGGAGGATCATTTTATCTGTTAACTGAACGGAGACTTCTAAATATTTTTCGTCTAAAGTTGATTCATACAATGTCAATAAAGCATCTGCAAACAGGGCGTAATCTTCCAGATGGCCGTTTATTTTCGATGTCCCATTTCTCCAAATTCGGTGCAATTCACCTGTGTCAGACATCAGGTTGGCTAGTAGAAATTCAGCATTATTTATAGCTAATTGCAGGTAATCTGGATTGTTTAGTGAAGATCCTGCTTCAGATAATCCTTTTAGCATCATGGCATTCCAGGCTAAGATTATTTTGTCATCTTTAAAAGGAGGGATACGATGATATCTATGAGACAATATTATCTCATTGGTTTGCATAATATTGTCATTAGGAGTGTCTGGTTCGGCCTCAAGGCTAAATTTCTTTCCGGGTACGCTGAGGATATTTTGCCCCTCAAAATTTCCGTTGTCAGTTATAGAGTAATATTCACATGCTTCATCAAATAGTTCAGTGGGTAATATATCTCTCAGCTCGTTAATATCCCATACAAAATACTTGCCTTCTATCCCTTCACTATCAGCATCTTGAGATGAAAAGAAGCCACCATCTGGATGTAGCATATCTCGTTGTATATACTGGATAGTTTGTTCCACGACGTATTTGTATTTGGGTGCATTGGTCACAAGAAATGCGTGCAAATAAAGAGGAATTAACAGTGCATTGTCGTATAACATTTTCTCGAAATGAGGAACTAACCAGTAAGCGTCAGTAGAATACCTATGGAACCCTCCACCTATCTGATCATAAATTCCTCCATACATCATGCAATCTAATGTTTTAGTTACTAATTCCAAGGATTTTTCATCGTTATATGTTTTATGATACTGGAGCAAGAATTCAAGAGTCATCGGTTGTGGAAATTTGGGAGAATTACCGAATCCTCCATTTTGGTAATCAAAATTTTTACTAAGGGTCGATACTGCAGTCGATAAAATGTCTTCAGACAAAATAGAATCTTCAGATATTAAGGACATATTATGTTGGAGTTGCGAAGTAATTTGTTCAGATATTTTTGATATCTCTTCAGCCTTATTTTGGAAGGCATCTGCTACAGATATTAATACTGCATTAAATCCAGGCATACCATGTCTTGATTCAGGAGGGAAATAAGTTCCTGCGAAAAAAGGTTTTAAATCGGGAGTCAAAAACATTGTCATTGGCCATCCGCCGCTTCCTGTCATCATTTGAACGGCTTCCATGTAGATAGAATCAAGGTCAGGTCTTTCTTCCCGGTCCACTTTGATGTTGATGAAATGTTCATTCATTAGTTCAGCGATTTGAACATTTTCGAACGACTCTTGTTCCATTACATGGCACCAATGACATGCTGAGTATCCAATGCTCAGCAAAATAGGCTTATTTAATGATTTGGAAAGTTCGAGCGCTTCTGCCGTCCAGGGATGCCATTCCACAGGATTGTTGGCATGCTGAAGTAAGTACGGACTGCTTTCATTGATTAAATTGTTTGGCATGTGGTTTTAGCCTCTGTGGTTTAGTATAATTACATATAGTAACCAAGTTTAAAACATATAGGAAGTAATAAGTTAAATAGTGTATAAATTGATTCTCGTTCCTCTTATGCTAATCCTAGTAGTATCATTCGGATGCGCTGGTAATGACACTACTAATAATCAAGTGTCTACTGTGTCTGACACGCTAGTTACAAGCACTGTAGGATCACCAACATCTCCCCCCCTTCCATCCGAAGTTCCCATGTCTGAAAAAAAATCGCAAGAACAAGACACTCAGAAAACTATCGATCTTGCGGAGACAGACACTTATTCGCCAATGTTCGATAGGTCATTTGATTTCGAACTAGCTACAGGAGTTAGAATCAACAAAAGTGATGTATTAACAGGCAGACCTGTGTTTATGTTGTCAGTGTCTGAAAATTGAGGAACTTGTAAGCGCGAGTTACGCGATTTAGATCCATTATCTAAGCAATATCCTGGAATTGATGTTTACATCATTTCAATGGACAAACCTTCCTCCCTAGCTAAGATTCAGGAAAAGAATGATGAGCAAGGTAGGACTCTCACATTTGTTAATCCGATAGGCGATTCTTTACGTAATCTAGAGATAGCGGCAAGATCCAATAAAATCGCGTTCGATAAATCAGGCGAAATCGTATACAGAGCATCTTTGGGAAGAGGTTCGTCTAAAGACTGGGATTCATTATTCAGTGAATTAACTCAATAATGATTAGATGGTTTTATTGGTGACGGCAAGTGAAACCAATTCCTGAAATTCGGGTATGGGAATAGCTCCCAGGTTTGTCCCGTCTCGTAATCTAACCGACACCGACTGACTCTCCGCTTCAGAGTCTCCTACGACTACCATGTACGGGATTTTTTGCATTTGCGCGTCTCTAATTTTAGCATTCATTCGATCTCTCCGGCTGTCAACTTCTATTCTAATACCATGTGAAGAGAGTGCACTTTGAATCGAGTCTGCATATTCCAGATGCCTATCTGATATCGGTATAATCATAGCTTGAACAGGTGCCAGCCATACAGGGAAAGCTCCTGAATAATGTTCGATTAGAATACCTATAAATCTTTCAATAGACCCTAAGATCGCTCTGTGAATCATATACGGTTGAGCTCTTTCTCCATTGTCGTTTTGGAAGACTAGGTCAAATCGTTCAGGTAAATTGAAGTCAAATTGTACGGTAGTGCATTGCCAGTCTCTGTTTAATGCATCTTGAATATTAAGGTCGATTTTTGGGCCATAAAACGCACCTCCGCCTTCGTCAATAGTGTATGTTAAACCTCTTGATTCTATAGCTTTCCGTAATGAGTCTGTGGCGTGATCCCACATCATTGCCTCGCCTACATACTTTTCTGGACGAGTAGATAGTGCTATTGAGTAGTTGTTGAAACCAAAGGCATCTAAAAGCTCAAAAGTAAGGTCCAGAACTTTCCCGATTTCATCCTCGATTTGGTCTGGCATACAGAATATATGAGCATCATCTTGGGTGAATCCTCTAACGCGCATTAGGCCATGCAAAACACCGCTTCTTTCATAGCGATATACAGTTCCTAATTCAGAAAGCTTCAGTGGTAGTTCTCTGTAACTGCGAAGAGAAGATTTGTACACCATTATGTGGAATGGGCAGTTCATAGGCTTTAGGTAATATTGTTGTTCATCGATTTCCATAGGTGCGTACATGTTTTCATTATAGAAACCTAGGTGGCCGCTGGTCTCCCATAAATTGGATCTCCCAATATGAGGAGAGTACACTGGTTGGTAATTATGTTGGATGTGTAGATCCCTCCAGTATTGTTCTACAATGGATCGCAACATAGCTCCCTTAGGATTCCAGACTGTTAATCCAGGACCGATTTCATCGTGAGTAGAAAATAAATCTAACGAGCGGCCCAAGATACGGTGATCTCGTTTTTCCGCTTCTTCCAAATTGTGTAGATGCTCCTCTAGAGCTTCAGAACTCTCAAAAGCTGTCCCGTAAATCCTCTGGAGCATGGGGTTTTTTTCGTTGCCTCTCCAATAAGCCCCAGCCACCGTCAACAGTTTAAATGCGCATATGTCAGCTGTGGTTTCTACATGTGGACCCTGACATAGATCTTCAAATGTTCCATGGGAGTAAGTTGAAATGGGCACATCAGAATCTAAGTTTTCTATGAGCTCGATCTTATATGGTTGCTGTTCAAACTTATTTTCCGCATCATTTCTGCTGATTGTGGATTTTTCAAAAGAGTGATTCTTCGAGATTATCTCAGTCATTCTTTTTTCTATTTTTTCTAAATCGTCGGGTGTAAATGGGTGAGTTACTTCAAAGTCATAGTAAAACCCATCTTTAGTAGGAGGCCCAATTCCAATTTTTGCGTCTGGAAATAACTGCATTACTGCATCCGCCATGACATGGGCGGCTGAGTGTCTGATCTTTTGCCTCAGTATCTCAATTTGTCCAGAGTCAGAATCTAATGCCTCGAATTCTAGTGAACTATGATCTAACATTGATGTCCTATAGAGTGTGTTGTGTAGATTATACCTTAACAATCTTTTAGATTCAGTGTTTATGCCGTAAAAATATTAAATGTTAGGAGGTTTTAGGGAGTCTATGCCTATGATATGCTTGTTGAATAGGTTGAACATGAGGGTTATTAATGGAAGACTTGAAAGATAAGACACAACAACTTCTCCACAGAGTTACAGACTTAATGGAGCGGCTTTGACTTAGCCTCTAAAGAAAATGAAATCAGAAAAATAGAATCAGAATCGGAGCAAAATGTTTTCTGGTCCGATCATGAGGTTGCTTCAGCAGAAATGCAAAAATTGGCAACCTTAAAAGAAACCGTGTCTTTTTGGTCGACACTTCAGGATAAATTAAATACCTTACTTGATTTGATAGAACTCGCAATTTCGGATAATGATATGGATTTTCGAGAGGCAGCTGAACAAGAGCTCAGTGATCTTACAGTTTCCTTAGAACAAGAAGAATTCAAACTACTTTTATCAGGTGAGTATGATAATAGATCAGCTATACTTACCATACAGGCAGGCGCAGGCGGAACTGATTCGCAAGATTGGGCTGAAATGCTGTTTAACATGTATGCTAAGTGGGGTCAGCTTCATAAAAGGAATGTCCAGGTCTTAAACGTTTCCCATGGGGAAGATGCAGGATATAGGACTGTTACCGTACAAGTAGAAGGTGATTTTGCTTATGGATACTTAGAAAAAGAGACAGGAGTGCATCGATTGGTTCGACAATCACCATTTGATCCTAATAACGCTAGGCATACATCTTTTGCAGTAGTGGAAGTTATGCCTGTTGCATCAGCGCAATCTGACCCAGTTATTCGAAGCGAAGATATTAAAATGGATGCATTTAGATCTAGTGGCCCAGGTGGACAAAATGTCCAGAAAGTTGCTTCAGCTGTCAGATTGACACATATTCCTAGCGGTATTGTCGTTTCATGCCAGACGGAACGCTCTCAACATCAAAATAGAGAATATGCAATGCGTATTCTGAATGCAAAGTTGTTGGCAGTAGAAAAAGAACGTAGAGATAAAGAGGTTGCAGATCTTAGAGGTGAGCGGGTAAATCCCGAATGGGGAAATCAGATTAGGAGTTACGTCCTACATCCTTACAAACAAGTTAAAGATCACAGAACAGATTTTGTGAGTACAGATCCAGACGGTGTTTTGGAAGGTCATATTGATGAATTTATAAAAGCTTATATGGTTAAAAGCTTACAATAATTACATATCTATCATGTGACCCATTCGTGACTTTTTAGTGTCCAGATATGGGTGATTCTCTGTATTGACCGCTGGTTGCATTGGAATTCTCTCTGTGACTTCTAGATTGAAACCAGATAATCCTGCAATTTTTTGAGGATTGTTAGTTAGTAGCTTTAGTTTAGTAACTTTGAGGTCCGCCAGAATCTGGGCTCCTATTCCATATTGCCTGAGGTCACTGTCAAACCCTAATCTTCGATTGGCTTCTATAGTATCCAAGCCAGTGTCTTGTAAGGAGTATGCTTTGATTTTGTTATGGAGACCTATCCCTCTACCTTCTTGTCTCATGTACAAGAACACGCCTGTTCCGTTTTTACCTATGATTTCTAAGGATTGATCTATTTGCTCACCACAATCACACCTAAGACTACCTAAGGATTCTCCGGTTAAACAGGCGCTGTGCACTCGCGTAAGCACTTCATCTCCTTCTTCCCATTCTCCTATGACCAATGCAATGTGTTCACCAGGTTCCACATCACTTTCGTATCCTATTATGGTGAAGTCACCCCATTTTGTTGGCATCCGAGCTTCCGCTACTTTTTTAACGAGGTTCTCGGTTTGTCGTCGGTGCGCTATGATTTGCGCAATGCTCAAGATTTTTATATTGTGCTGTTTCGAAAATTCTTCTAGGTCAGGCATTCTAGACATCGTTCCGTCTTCGTTCATAATCTCACAAATTATTCCTGCAGGATACTGACCTGCTAATTTGCATAGATCAACTGTTGCTTCGGTATGGCCAGCTCTAGCTAATACACCTGCGGGATTGGCTCTTAACGGAAATAGGTGCCCTGGCCTGACAAAATCATCTGGTTTAACATCTTCATTTATAAGAGCTTTTACGGTATCGGACCTATCTTGTGCTGAGATACCGGTTTCTGTCCCAATTTTATAGTCGACTGATACTGTGAAAGCTGTAGAAGGTTGGCCGTCCCATTCCAAAGGATCTGACATTAAGGGGAGTTTGAGATGATCTAAGCGCTCACCTTCCATAGGCATACATAGTAGTCCTCTTGCATGAGTTACCATGAAGTTAACAGCCTCTGGACTCACGTGTTCAGCAGACATTAAGAGATCACCCTCATTTTCTCTTTGCTCATCGTCTACAACGATGATCATATTTCCAGTTTTTAATTCGTGTAATGCTTCTTCGATACTACATAACGCCATGCGATCCTACCTTTTAGTTGCGTTCATTACGTATTTTGCTAATATGTCAACTTCTATGTTTACCAGGCTTTTTGGGTATAAATACTCCAAATTAGTATGGGTAAAAGTATATGGTATCACACATATTGTCAATCTTGATTCAGTGCAGTCTGTGACAGTTAGGCTTATACCATTTATTGCAACGTACCCCTTTTCTACCACGTACATGGAATAGTCTTTGGGGAAAGCGACAGTAATGAAGTATGAATCTGCCGAGGGTTCAATAGATTCGATTATCCCTGTAGTATCAACATGACCTTGCACATAATGGCCACCAAATCTGCTGTTGACAGACATCGCTCTTTCTAAATTAATTGAGCTTCCTACATCTAGCTGTGAAGCATTAGTTCTATCAAGGGTCTCGGGAGATAAATCAACTGTGAATTGTGATGATGTCATTTTTGTAATGGTAAGGCAGATACCATTAGTACAAATACTATCGCCTATTTTAGCGTCCTCCACTACGGTAGTGCATTCTATAGTTAGTTCGTCATTGCTTAACTCTAAGACTTTGCCTACTTCTTCTATGATTCCCGTAAACATATTTCACTCCTTGATGCTAATTAATGTACCCAGTTACAAGAATGTCATTTCCTGAATAAGACACTTCCGTTTTTTTAAGATGTAACGATTCCGATATAAATTCAACACCAGAGCCTCCAATAGGGCTTTTGGCATCATCTCCTCCTATAATGATTGGGGATATGAAAGCTAGCACTTTGTCGACTAAGTTTTGGTCGAATAAGCTTCCTAGTAAAGTGCTGCCTCCTTCCACTAAAACATGCACGTAGCCTAATTTGCCTAGCTCATTTAAAAGCAAGCTTAAGTCAACCCTGTCGTTATTATCCGGAGTAAATGTGCGGACTGTGACAGAGTCGGAAATAGGTGTGATCGGAGGTTGGGTGGTTGTTGCAATTATTGTATGACCAACTTGATTCAGGATTTGTAGATTAGGGTTGTGTTCCATTTGTAATTTACTGTCAGTGATTATTCTAGTAGGCTGACGATCAGTCCAAGGTTTGTCAGTATAATCCCTTGCTGTTAGAGAAGGATTATCTGCTAATACCGTGCCAATACCTGTTAGTATTGCGTCAGATTTTCTTCTTATATCATGTACGAGGCTTCTGGACTCAGGACCACTAATCCATTTTGAATCTCCGGACCTAGTACATATTTTTCCGTCGAGTGACATTGCAAACTTCGCAGTTACGAAAGGCTGCTTGGTTGCTATGTATTTCCTGAACCCTTCATATAATTTTGTGCATTCTGTTTCATCATCCCATTTCGCAACTTTAATACCTGCTTCTTTTAATTTTACGACACCTTGTCCGCTTACCAAGGGATTAGGATCTGTGTATCCTACGAAGATATTTAGGATCCCTGATTGTATGATCGCCTCTGTACAAGGCCCCGTTTTCCCCTGATGGCAGCATGGTTCTAAGGTTACGTACATATCGCTCCCAGCAATATCGATAGAGCAAGATTCTATAGCTACAATTTCGGCATGTTTCCCGCCTGCTGGTTCGGTAGCGCCTTGTCCTATGATCTGGCCGTTTTTAACAATAACTGCGCCTACAGAGGGGTTAGGGCTTGTATTCCCTTGATGGCTAATTGCGAGTTGCACTGCTAATTTTTGGGCGGGTGTATTCATCGAAACACCTACACAATCATTGTTGTTTGCCAGAATAGTTTTCGTAATACTTACTAGGAGTAGGATCGGACTGACCTTGATACTTACTTCCCAATTCTTTAGAACCGTACAGTCGGTTTGCAGGAGTAGTTAGTTCTAAGAAGGAAATTTGTCCTATTTTCATTCCGCAGAAAAGGGTGATAGGCAAGTTTGATAAATTACTTAGTTCTAGTGTTAAATGGCCTTTCCACCCGGGATCCACGAAGCCAGCAGTGGAATGAATTACTAGGCCAAGTCGGCCTAAGCTACTTTTACCTTCGAGCCTAGCAACTAAATGGGCAGGCAACTCTATATGTTCTGAAGTGCTTCCGAGTACAAATTCACCAGGATGTAAGATAAAAGGGGTGTTCTCATCGATGTCCACAACTTCAGTTAGATCTTCTAGGGTTTCTCTTACGTCTATATATGGGCGTAAAGAATTGCTGAACACCAACACTTTATTATCAAAGTGTAGATCTACGCTGGCTGGCTGTACATCATCTTCATTTAACGGCGATATGACTATATCGCCGTTTTTTATACATTCAAGTATGGTTTTGTCACTTAAAACACTCATTTGTTACCCTCTGTTAATTCTTAGCCTTTGAAATCCACGTTTCCATTGATGAGAGCACGGGACATAACGTATTTATGGATTTCTGATGTGCCCCCTCCTATTCTCGCATGTCTTAGTAGTCTGAACCAATGGGATATTGGCATATCTAAAGTTTCTCCTAAGCCACCAAAGATTTGCATGATCTTATCAATACTTCTAGATCCCCATTCACCCGCACAATATTTTATCATTGAAGCCTCTACTCGTACGTCCTTTCCTTCATCAGCTTGAATAGCGGTTTCTCTTACTAACGCACGCAAGCTCATGATGTCTATGTATGCATCTGATAACATCCATTGGATGGCCTGTCTATCTGAAATAGGGCTACCATACGTCACTCGTTCATTGGCCCAAGTTATCGCCATTTCTAGGGCTCTGGTGAGGATTCCTGTGGCCATGGACCCTCTTAATAGTCTGTCATGGTGTACCAACCATTTTTGGCCAAGATTAAAACCTTGGCCAACTTCTCCCAAGACTTTCGTTTGAGGAACTCTGACTTCGTCCAGGTTTACATAAAACTGCTGAGATTTTGTAGGGGTTATCCAAATCCGTATAGGGTCAAACGATAGGCCTTCAGAAGGATTGTCAACGATGAACATTGTGATTCCCCCTCTTTGGCGCTTGGTATCGTCAGTTACAGCTTGAACTAACAAGAAGTCAGCGGATGCAGCGCCGGATATATACATCTTTGTTCCTGTTAATACCCAGTCATCCCCGTCTTTTACAGCTTTTGTTTGCATCATCCCGCCTGGATCAGAACCCGCTTGTGGCTCTGTTTGGCAAAATGCGTAATTTAATTTCCCATCGATCGCAGGGATAAGGTACTGTTCTTCTTGCTCTGGTGTGCATGAGTCTATCATCATCATTGGAACTGGAGAGGTAGGTATTTGTACTATACTACGGTGAATTTCTTCATCCATCACAACGTGTCCTAAAGCTCCCATCCCTCCGCCGCCATATTTTTCCGGGACAAATAAAGTGTATATTCCTGTTTCTTTTGATATCCGTTCTAGATGGTCCCATTTTTCTTGAGGCAGAGTTCCTACTATTCCTAAGACAGTTTCTGCAATACCTTTCGGTCCGGTATCATCGTCTTCTTGTGGCGGGTGGGACAAGTACTCTGATTCGAGCGGGATGCATTCGTTTTCTACAATGTCACGGATAGTTAATTTGAGTGCTTCTAATTCTTCAGGTAACTTGGTGTCAGGCATAGATCCTCTCTTGTCTGGTAGATTAGGCTTTTAGTTGCAGAAAGAATGTAACAGTGGACAATTAATGGAAAGGGCAAACAAAAAGGAAAGCTGACTTGGTGTACGATGAGCCTTCAGAATCGGAGATAGATCGCGTATATTTTGAGGATTCTCCGGTTGAATCATCTAAAGCACCAGTTATTGATCCGAAGATAGATACCCCCATTGAAAGGGTAAGAATACAACCGGTACAGATTGCCACAAACCTAATTTTCATAGTGCTTTAAATTCTATTCCTTACTAGTTATGTATTTGTACAGTAATTGTATAACGTTGTAGAATAATTAGCTAGTTGGAACAGTGCTTATTAGAAGTTAATTAAGTGAAAATTATCAACAAGTTACAGAGTGGGGAATATGCAATTAAGAAACATACCGAGTGTAGAAGCTGTAATACGAACTCCTGGATTAGATGCTGTAATAACGGCGTATCCTAGGGAGTGGGTGATAGATGTTATTAGAGAAACAATAGCTAAAAATCGTCAAGATGTGCTTGCAGGAGAAGAGGTTAAAGACGCACAGACTATTTCGATAGAAGTAGAAAATCATATCCAGAAAGTAATAGCTCCGAAACCAAGGGAAGTGATAAATGCAACAGGGGTGATAATTCACACCAATTTGGGTAGAGCTCCTCTCAGTAAAGATAGTATTCAAGCTGCTATGAACTGTGGGTCAGGATATAGCGATTTGGAATTGGACCTTCAAACAGGTAAGAGAGGCGGAAGGCTTGGATCTATCAAATCTTTACTTACTCAACTTACTGGGGCAGAAGATGCAGTCGTGGTTAATAACAATGCAGCGGCATTGTTGCTTGCCTTGTCTGCGTTATGTCTGGGGAGAGAAGTTATTGTCCCTCGTAGCGAAGCAATTGAAATTGGCGGAGGGTTTCGCATACCCGACGTGTTGTCTCAAAGTGGCGCTAAACTGGTAGATATAGGCACAACCAACAGGACTTACATACAAGATTACAGGAATGCAATAACGGAAGATACAGGAGCATTTTTGAAAGCACACTCAAGCAACTTTGTAATAAGCGGTTTTATTCATGAAGTAGGAGTTTCTGAATTGTCCTCGCTTGGCCAAGAACTGGACATACCAGTGATGCATGATGTTGGTAGTGGAGCATTTATAGATACTCGGCGCTACGGATTGGCGTATGAACCTACTCCACAAAGCAGCGTCTCTGAGGGGGCAGATTTAGTTTTTTTCTCAGGCGACAAGTTACTTGGAGGACCGCAAGCAGGCATCATAGTGGGTAAAGCTAAATACATTTCGATTCTTGAACGACATCCTATGATGAGGGCTATTAGAATGGATAAGTTGAATTTAGCAGCTTTGGGCGCAACCCTAGCTCACTACATCAAAAATGAAGCTGAATCCAAGATTCCAGTATGGCAGATGATATCAGCAACTAATGAATCTTTGATGAAAAGAATAAAGGCATGGGAAGAAATATCTCCGGATTATATGGAGATATTTCCTTCAGAATCAGCTATTGGAGGAGGTAGTCTGCCTGGGGAAACAATACCTACCGTTGCGCTGAAAATCAATGCGCACAGTATGCAAATGAATGCTATGAAAATTCAAAGTTTACTAAGAGAATTTGACCATCCCATAGTAGCTAGAATAGAAAATGATGATGTGATTATAGATCCTCGGACTATACTGCCAGAAAGTGATGGACATATAACTCTGGCATTACAGAGGATTTTCAACTAGTATTTGTGGTCAAAGGTATAAACTTAATAGAAGACAAGGATATTTCGTGAAAGATTATGTGATAGTGCACACTCCTGGGCAGAGTTCTTGGCACTGGGGCAAGCTTTGGGCTTTGATGACTGCTCCTAAGACTCATCCCCCTGCGCTTTTCAAAAAGACAGTGAATGTCTATTTGGTAGACCTACCAGGTCATGGATCTAATGATCATGGAGATACTGCTGAAATTCTTAGAGAAGAATGCGTATACGAAATAGAGAAGGCAGTGGAAACTAATAAACTAAAAGATTACGTCCTGGTGGCTCATGGCTTTTCTGCCAGCTTAGTTGTCCAGAGTCTTGCTTCTCTAGTAAAAGCTCCTTCAAAAGTAGTTCTTATAAGTGGTGTAGTTAATACTCAAGGAGGTAGCTTGATATCTCAATTGCCGTTGAGATCCAGAAGCTTATTTCGTGTTGCTAAATTGAAATCTATGTTACTTAGGAGACCTGCAAAATTATCACCTGCAGTAATCAGGAATTATATTTGTAACGGTATGGATCCTATGGATGTAATTCAAAATCTTGGGTTTTACGAGGCACTGCCTTCGGGAATTTTAGAACAAAAATCATCGTCAATGGTAATCCCGGATGGTATCCCCATTACATATGTGAAATTGAACCAGGATAAGATATTGCCACCTTCTCTTCAGCAACAAGTCGCAAAGGAAGTAGGGGCGTCAAAGGTTATAGATATAGAGGCTTGTCATCAAGTTTCATTGCATAGGCCTGCAGAATTAGCTGAACTGTTGCTGAACGTTTAAAAGGAATTACTTTAAGATAAGTGCGATAAATGTTATATGAAATTTGTGCTTCGCCATATGAAAAGTCAGGATATAGATCAGGTAACTGGCATAGAGAAAGAAGCATTTTATCCGTTGACTATAGGAACCTCGTTCACGATTCAATTAAGGAACAAATATTCTAGATATCTTGTGATAGAAACTAGACCAGAGTCTGCCATGTCAGCTCAATTGAGCATGG
This sequence comes from Dehalococcoidia bacterium UBA2588, assembly GCA_002339805.1. GTDB lineage: Bacteria > Chloroflexota > Dehalococcoidia > Lucifugimonadales > UBA3495 > UBA2588. The sequence goes on from DDKW01000035.1 coordinate 61,541, forward strand.
TAGCAGGTTTATTTGGTATAATAAGGAACTTATTCATTAAGTCTCCTTCTGAGGCCGTTAATATAGCGGGTTATGTGGGTATATGGTTTCAAGGCAGTGAAGGGCATATATCAGAAATAGCGGTTAAGAAAAGATTTAGAGGAAAAGGATTAGGTGAATTGTTATTGATAGGAGCAATACGCATATCGATTAGTAATGGTTTACAGATGATGGGGCTGGAAGTAAGAGCGTCCAATGTCCAGGCACAGAAGCTGTATCAGAAATATTACTTTCAAGAAAATGGTATTCGCAAGGGATATTATTCTAATGATAAAGAAGATGCGGTTATTATGGCTACAGAATTGATCCACAGTAATGATTATCAGCGTAAGTTTCTAGATAGACAAAGGCAATATTTAGACTCAGGGAAACAGCTAAATATAAATATTTGAGTAACATAATTTAATTCGGTTGGTGGTTATGGTAGTTATAGGTCTCACTGGAGGAATTGCGACTGGTAAAAGCGAAGCATCTAGAATGCTGCAAGAATTGGGAGCTGCCATCATTAATGCAGACCTGATAGGGCATGAAGCGTACCGTCAAGGCTCAGTTGGGTGGGAAAGTGTCGTTCAGGCATTCGGTAAAGGGATCCTAGATGAAAGTAATGAGATTGATCGAGCCAAGTTAGGCGCAATTGTATTTTCAGATGAATCAGAGCTACAAAAGCTGAATGAAATCATGCATCCGATTATGGAAAGACTTGTCGAGGAAAACATTGCAGAGTACAAAGAATCTGGCAATGAAATCATAGTAGTAGAAGCAGCGCTGATGTTCGAAGCAGGATGGAACAAATTGGTTGATACAGTATGGACTACAGACGCTTCCCAAGAAACAGTAATTTCCAGACTAGAATTACGAAATGGGTTAAGTCGGTCGGAATCGAAAAAACGAATAGATTCTCAAATGAATCGAGAAGACAGGCTAGCAAAATCAGATGTGATTTTATCAAATACAGGTGACCTAAATGCATTTAAAAATGTTATATTAGATGCTTGGTCAGGAATAAACTAAAAAGGTAAGGAAGATAAGAAATGGTAGATGGAACAAGGTCAGAGCCTAAAGAATACGCAATCGAAGAATTTCTGATAAAGGAAAAACCATATTATAAACCGGTTGGTGATGAAGAAGATCTATTCAACGCGGCATATAATCAGCATATACCCTTGCTCTTAAAAGGCCCAACAGGTTGTGGGAAAACAAGGTTCGTTGAGTATATGGCTTGGAAACTTGGTAGACCTATGACAGTTGTAAAAAAGAATGGAGCTCAAAGCAAGGCAAATGAAGCACAAAAGCAGATTCCGTTAGTTACAATAGCTTGTCATGAAGACCTCACAGCGAGCGACTTGGTGGGTAGGTATTTGCTTGATGCTGAAGGAACAAAATGGATAGATGGACCGATGACTCGAGCAGTTAAGAATGGAGCCATATTGTATTTAGACGAAGTAGTGGAAGCTAGAAAAGACACTACCGTATTGATTCATCCTCTTACTGATCATCGTAGAGTCTTACCAGTGGAAAAGACCGGCACTATTATTGAGGCAGACGATAGGTTTCTACTATGCATCTCCTACAATCCTCACTACCAAAGTGCGCTAAAAGATATAAAACAAAGCACACGTCAGAGATTTATATCTGTTGAATTCGATTATCCTCCTGTGGATGTTGAAGCAGAAATAGTTTTTCAAGAAAGTGGTTGTACTGAAGATGAAGCAATGTCACTGGCGCGACTAGGAGAAAAAATCAGGCATCTTAGAGACAGTGGATTGCAGGAAGGAGCGAGTACTAGACTTCTGATTTATGCTGGACGGTTAATTAAAGAAGGAATAACTGCGAGAAGAGCATGCCAGGTCGCGATCGTATGGACATTAACTGATGAACCAGAGCTCCAGAGGAGTATAGAAGAAGTAGTCTCTTCGATATTCGAGTAAATATAATGGAATTTTCTGTTGGCGGATTGGGGAAAATATTATCTCAACGGCCCGTTGTAGAAGAAACAGATCATGGCGCATTCATGCCAGCTGCTGTGATGGTGCTAGTTTATAAGAAAGATAATCAATATTGTGTGTTGTTGAACAAGAGGTCTCAATTAGTAGAACATCATAAAGGTGAAATGTCTTTCCCTGGAGGAGCTAAAGATCCGGGTGATGGTGTGTTCATAAATACAGCATTGAGAGAAACTGAAGAAGAGATGGGAATTAAAACAAAAGATATCACTGTTTTGGGCCAGCTTGATGACACCATAACCAGAAGTAATTTCGTCGTTAAAGTCTTTGTAGGCACCATCGATTATCCATATCATTTTGATCCCAGTGACATAGAAATTGCTGAGGTAGTAGAAATCCCGATATTAGATCTTATGTCGGAAGAAAACCAATATGTGGAAACTAGGTGGGATGGAGTGAATTCGTTTGACAGTGTCTCTTATGGATATGGCGATTATTTGGTATATGGTGCAACAGCCACCATATTATCTCAGTTCCTGGATGTAGTTTCTGATAATTTTAGTTTGGAGGGACAGGTCAATTGAGTACAGAGGCTTGGAAAGAATTAGAGTCCTCTTTGAATACTTTGCCGGGTTCAGTAAGTGATGCTTACGAAGAATCCAAGGTTTCAATGAGCGAAATTTTTAGCGATGATGAGCTTTTATTGTGGGGCAAAGAAGGCTTGGCTATAGGAACTCAGACAGTCCGGTCTTGGGAGGCAGCAATCGAATATTTTAATGTAAGCGCTATGGTTGTTAAATCGCTTGCATTTCCGTCATTTATGCAGTGGGCCAGATGCGGGACACATTTGTCTCAAGATGCTCCTTCTTTAGCTTCTGCATTTTTCTCAGTAAGTCCATCTATCGTGACTAATCTTCGGCCGCAATACATACCTCGATGGGTAGGTCTAGGAAGAGGATTGTACAAAGGGACATGGAAATCTGGTAATTTGGCAAGTAAATTTTTTGAATGTAGCCCTGAACTAGTGAGAAACTTACCTTTTTGGGATGTTGAAATATTCGCTTCTTTACTAGAGTCAATTTCAGGAAAATCATACGAAGTAGCAGCAGACTGTTTGGATTTGGGAACGACAGTTCTCCCCGCTATGGGTAGGGAACGTGAAGTGTTCCTGTCGATGCTTCGGTCGTTGACTGACACCAGTTGGAGGGAAGTAAAGAGTTGCCTTGAGATAGTGCCAAAAGTTGCAAAAGACGTGGAAGATATGCAAATAGGTAGGTTCCTCAAACTTGGTGAAAAACTTGCTAAATCCGGCATGAAAGATACCTCGAGGTTCATGGCTGATGGCACTCAAGCTTTGAGCGGAGTACAACCGAACACGCACGGCAAGATCCTTGATTTATGCGAGACGTTGGTAGAAGTTGAATATGACGCTGTGCAACCATTTCTTAAGAGTCTAGAGACAGTTCTTGCTGGAATAACTATTATTCAATTAGATCAATGGTTTCAGACGGGCTTGAACTTGATCAAAGAAAATAAAGAAGCAGGGTTAGCATTCTTTAAAATTGAATCCAATACTTCCGAGTCTGTCTTAAAAACATTATCTTCTAGTATAGATTTAGATGTTATTAAAGGAATAGTTACGCTTTATTGCACGGCATTGACCGGCCAGGATATCGAAATTAGTAATAGCCAAGAGCTCGTAGACAAAGGAATTGGATGGGTAGATGAGAGTTGGGCTTCCACAGACGGGACGCAAGTCTTTTTGCCTGCAGTGGTAGATCAATACGACGATAAACAGTCAAATTTTTCTTGGTTCAAAGTGATTGCTACTCATCAAGTCGGAAGATTGGAATTTGGTAGTTTTGAATTTGAATTTGATACAGAAGCGAAAGTGTTTACTAACCGTAGGGTGGATGCAGAGAAAGCCCAAGCCGAGAAGCTAACTAAATTAGGACAGCCTGATGAAGTAGGGAATGTTAGAACTTACACAGACATTGGGAAATTCCTTAATTTGTTTGATGAGACCAAATTGGCTTTCGATATTTTTACTGTTATGGAAGATTGTAGGTTAGATTATCTGATCAAGACATTATACCCAGGAATTAAGGCATCAACAAAACAGGTACAAGAAGATGCGATATTGAAAAGACCTGAGATAACAGAATTACCATTGAAAGAGGCTATGATTGAATTGTTGATACGTTTCAGCTTGGATCAATTCAATGACCTAAAAGTTCCAGAAGAATATGAAGATGTAGTAATTACTTTGGCAAACTTGGTACACACACTTGGAAACTCTGAATCGACTGTAGAAGATTCAGCAGAAGCCACGATCAGAGCGTACGAACTGATTTCTAAGGTTATTAATGAAACAAAACCAGAAGAAGAATGGAAAGATGAGGATTTGGAAGATCAATTAGAAGATTTTGATGAAGATGAATTCGAATCTTTAGTGGAGAAAATGCAACAATCATTGGAAATGAGTGGCGAAGATGGAGAAGGTGATCCTTATGACTCGCCATCACCTGTGGAATATCGAGGAGATTTTAAGCCAGAAATGGTACAGTTGATCTCTAAATTGCAAAATGATGCTTCTGAACCTGGGGAAAACCAACCTTTGTCTCAAGAAGAGTTAGAACAATTGTTACAGGAGACTGATGAGTTAGAACTGGATGCGGAACAAGGTGAAATTGATGCTGGGATGTTTGCTGCTTGGGTTGAAAACATCATGAAAGAGGCTGGTATGCCTCCTCCAGAAGGAGAACCCGGAGATGGGCAATCCCCTGTATTATCGAGTGCGGAAGAGGAAGGAGAGCTCGAAGCTCAAGAACCTAAAACCTATGCTTATGATGAATGGGATTTTAGAGCGGGAGACTATAAACCAAGATGGTGCATAGTAAAAGAAAAAACCTTGGAAGAAGGCGAGCAATCTTTTTATACAGAGGCTTTAAATAACTACTCGGGTTTACTTGCCCATATTAAACGTCAATTTGAACTTATAATGCCAGAAACGTGGAGGAAAACTTACAGATTAGTTGATGGAGAAGATATTGACTTAAATGCTGCAATCGAAGCAATTTCAGATTTAAGAATGGGAGTACCCCCAGAAGACAAGATATACTGGAGACGCAATAAAGTGGAGAGAGATGTAGCCGCCGTATTCTTGCTAGACATGAGTGCATCAACCGCTGAAGCGATTGATGAAGGCAGACAGAACTCAGACGACACAGATGCTCCAGATGACCCAGTTGAATATATGGTATGGCTTAGGAGAAGGAGAGAGGGCCTGACTAGGCGAAATTACAAAAGGATTATAGATTTAGAGAAAGAGAGCGCGGCACTGATTATACAGGCGATAGAATCCATTGGAGATCAATACGGTATCTATGGATTTTCTGGATACGGTCGAGAAAATGTAGAATTCTATGTAATTAAAGATATAGATGAACCTTTTAATGACAAAATCAAACGAAGAATAGATAAGATTACTCCATTGCATGCTACTCGAATGGGTGCTTCAATACGGCATGCTATAACGAAATTAGAAAATAAAGACGCTACCACGAAGATAATGTTTTTGATCAGTGATGGGAGACCCCAAGATAGAGGATATAGTAGGGAAGGGGTAGAGAAAGAATATGCCGTCCATGATACACATCAGGCTCTAATAGAGGCACGTCGGAAAAATATAATTCCGTTCTGTCTTACGGTGGATAAGGCTGGTCATGATTATCTCAAAGAAATGTGTGGAGACATGGGGTATGAAGTTTTGGATAATATATGGTCTCTTCCTGAACGACTACCTATGGTCTATCGAAACTTAACCAAGTAGTTTTGCTAGTTCTATCAATGCAGTGTTCGCGGCTCTGCGTTTTATGGTGATTCTTCTCGCTGGCACATTGATTGGTATTTCAGAAATTGTGTTTGGCCCAACTATGGATATATGAAGATTTGCGGATTGCACAGTGGTGTTGTTACTAGGTTCAGTTTCTCCAATAATCCCTATGCCTAAATCTGACCCCATTTCTTTCTTTATAAGCTTTGCCATATCGGTAGCTGTTTGTTGATTGATCCTGGCATCAGCCGGAACGTTATTGTCATGGAGTCCCAAATGTTCTGTGTCTGCTTGACCTGTAATAAGGCCCCCCTTGTAGAAAACATCATGGCTCGGGATCTGTGTTATCAGATCGGATAACATTCCTCCTGTACAAGCGTCCCAAGTTGAAACTGTAAGATTTTGCTGCCTTAGGAGCTGGTAGCAAGATTGCGCTGGTGTATCAGTGTCATATCCCCATATGTATTCACTTAATTGAGATGTGATAGATTTTTCCATTGGAGTAAGTAAGTCCAGGGCTTCTTTCTCAGTATCACCTTTGGATATTATGCGTAAATGTATGCCATCTTGTTTTGAATATATACCAAGGTATGGGTTTATTTGTCCAAAATGTTCTGTGAGTATTTCATCTATACGGCCTTCTGACATGCCTAAGGTTTTGATGGTTCTAGTAATTGTTATTTCCCCAGTGGTTTTTTGCCGTAATTGCGGCTCGATTTGTTCTAGCCATAAAGGATTCATTTCACCCGGAGGACCTGGGAGGTTAATGATCGTTTTGCCATGTTTTTCAGACCACCACCCGGGTGCAGTTCCATATTTGTTTGGAATAAATTGTGCTGATGGGATTAGCTGGGCTTGTTTTATATTGGTTTTAGGCATTACTTGCCCTCTGGATTGGAAATATTCTTCAAGTTGTTTGACTATTTCAACCTGGACACTAGGTTTTTCTTCTAATACTTGTGCAACAGCTTCTCGTGTGAGGTCATCTTGAGTAGGGCCTAGTCCACCAGTAGTTATAACGATATCGGACCTGGAAAGGGCTAGTGACATAGTCTCAACTAACCTGTGGATGTCATCGCCTACGATAGAAATTTGATTTAGTGAAATTCCTAATCTTGGAAGCCTAGTTGCTATCCACGCAGCATTAGAATCTGTGAGCTCCCCCATCAATAATTCGTGACCAATTGATAGTATGTCGGCTTTCATGATTTTACTAATTGCTGGGTGTGTACGGAGGATTTACTGCAAGTTCATTAATAACTCGAGCCCACATTTCAGCTACAGTGAAAATACTTGTTTCGTCAATAAGTTTTACGTATTGATTTTCATTATTTGGTGTAGTGTCTCCTAAATGAAATTCGAAGACATGACCTCCTTTTTCAGTCACTTTTATGATTGACTGTGGAGGATCTAAACCGTAGGAAGATAAAGGCTCTTTGACATCTATTAATTCTCGGTTAATCTGAGGTCCGCCCAGCAAGAAGGGAGTCCCACTCCATTTAGGTCCGTACACTTGCACAGGAGGATCTCCGTCTATAAGCCATATCCATGATGTGCTTCCTGGGGGGCTATTTTTTATAAATTTGACGTGATCTTCTTTGTATTGGACCTCTATTTCTACAATGTCTGAATCAGAAATTTTATATAACCATTCTCTAGCGACGTGTTCTTCATCCGGTTTGTTAGCCCAGTAGAATGCGGCTGTTGCTCCAACAATGGCAAGAACAACAACTAGCATGATTGTCAATCTGAAATTCATGCTACCTCCTTACCCACCACATGGACAATGCTGCTAATGCTAACAGGCCGGGAAGTATGAACCAAGACGAAAATCGTACAAAGTCGTATTCGTTAGCATCCAAGTTGAACTCTCTATACACGAATGCTCTGTCTCTGATTGAAATCAAAGAATAATCTCCTAACACATAATTCACAGTGTTTAATAGCAGATTGGTCCCACTTCCTCTGGATAGAAAAGTATTTGATGCGAAATCTGAGTCTCCAAATATTGCCACATGGGTAAGTTGATTCGGGTCTGGAGGTGCTGTTAATGGAGTAGAGCCAAGTTGGCCTACCGCCAGCATATACGCGGATGAGAAGAATGGTCCCATAGGATCAGCATTTTCTTCTCCTGGGGGAATAGGGTCAGTTCGATCTGGATCATCAATTAAGAAACTAAGAGGAGATGTTACAGTCAGAGGTACGGGCCATCTTAGCTCGTCTTGTACAGGTACTAAAGCTGTTGTGCCTGGCATGTAAACTTGTCCTAATTGACCGCTCTCTGGGCTAGTAATGCTACGAAGTGCATCCACCATAATAGTGGCCTGGTCCGGAGGGAGTAATTCGAAATCTTCTGCCCGGATTTGATTCAGGTTCATAGGTTCTGCTCTCAAGATATTAGGGTTGTCTGTGACCCCTAATTCTAGGTCTAAAATGTAACCTGGTTGCAATATAATACCCCACATTGCCATTAACGCTCGGAAAGACTCAGGGGTATCAGGTTCCCCTAAAAATATCAGGCGACTAGACTCACGTCTTTCGGAGTCATCTGGGTTCTTGCCTTGCAGAAATTTATGAATTGTTTGGGCATGAGAATCAGGCAATTCAATCGTTGGGCCAGGAATAACTAGTAAAGCTGCATCATCTGGGACGAATACGTTGTCATCTGTAGGGTCCCATTTTAAAATTTCAGTGTTGTAATTGTCCTGGTTTAAGACTTCTTTGAATGTGGAGTATCCCTTGGCAGAAGAGCTTAAAATGGATTTTTCTCCATGGCCTTCCAAGAAGTATATGGTTTTTTGTCCCTTGCTTGTTGCGATTAGCATGCTAGTGTATAAATCTTGCTCTAACTCACTATAATCTACGTCACTAGGTTGAACGATGGATGTGAGTTCGCCGCTATCTGTATATACTACGATTGATTCATATGCATTCACTCCATATGATCTCGCTAGATCTGGTTCAAGATCAGGGTCTCTAATTTCATAAGTGAATTTATTAGATCTTTTAGAAAATTCGCTAAGCATGTCAGAAGCTTTGCTGAAACGAGTGATAGCATCTACATTTTCGCTGATGTCTGACGGATAGAACGCTATCGCCTTGACAGGCGTATCTAGTTCATTCAGTAATTCTTTCGTGCTAGGGGCTAAGCTAAATTGGTTGTTTGCAGTTAGGTCGAAGCGCTGATTGTTTTCAATTGAGAGAAGGTTAAGTATTATAACAATTATGACGAAAGCACTAATCATGATTAGTGTGTTGGTGCCATATTTCCCGCTCCTGCTAAGGAAAGCTGAGGTTACTTTGCTAAGAGAAATAGCTCCCATCCCAAATAACAGGACAATTCCAAGGCCTATCAGCACTAGCGCGTAGGGTGCTAATGTATCGATAAACAGGAGAATTATAATTCCTAGAAGTAATGAGACTACCGCTCCAATTAATATAGGGTTTGAGTAGTTACTTAATAATTCTACTAATCCACTAATTCGACTTTGGGTTCCGACATTTTCTGGATCTGATTGAGCGACGCGTTCAGCTCTACTGAGACGCCGCCAGTCTCTGTTTTGATTGTTACCGTTCTGCACTTTACCTCCAGCGACGTGATTCTAAGATTCGGATTGAAAGAAATACAAACAGGAAAGTAATTGATATAAAATAAACTACATCGTGGGAATCGATTATGCCTTTATGGAAGTCGTCAAAATGACTCTTAATTCCAATTTCCTGGATGAATGTGGACCAGAATCCTGTCACTACCGTTGAAGCGTAGTCGGCGAAGTATAAGATGAGTAATATTCCCATTGCCACTACTGCAGATACTATTTGGTTACTGTTTAAAGTAGAAGCGAGTAGCCCTATAGATAAGGTTAAAGCGCCATATAAGATCAAGCCTAGATACCCCGAGTATATGGGGCCAGGATCAGGGTCTGCGAGTAAGAACAGTAGGATTGGATAATATAAAGTTAGCCCTATCATAAACAGCAAGAATATGAAGCTGGCGATGAATTTCCCGATTATGATTTCCCAGTCCCTTACAGGGGAAGTAAGTAATAATTCTATGGTACCGAGTTTTTGTTCTTCTGAGATCAGTCGCATCGTGAGGATAGGTGCTATTAATATTAAGATTAGTGTGACTCCTCCGAATGTTGTTTGACCAAAATCTAGGCCTACGAAGAACCGAGTCAGTGACGCCTCAGGAAAAGGATTTCCTAGATCTATAGTAAAGAATATTCCGGTACCCAGGAGAAATATCATTCCTACTATGTAACCTGTGGGACTTGTGAAAAAAGACAGTATTTCTTTTGTGATAATTGCTCGTAGTCCCCTCATCTATGCTCCTTCGCTGGTGGTCAGTTTGAGGAATATTTGCTCCAGGCTCATAGAATTTAATTGCATACTAAGTAAACTACAATCATTTTCAATAATAACTTTGGAGATTGCATCTCGCACATCATAACCATCTGCTACGGTTATTTCGAAGGTTGTATTGTCTGTATTACGTTGTCTTTTTACGCCTGTTACACCCTCTATGTTTTCTAACACAGGTTGTATTTTTTTATTTGTAGAGGAGATTTCAACTAGGATTTGTTGAGTTGCTTGTAGCCTGGTGGCTAGATTGTCAGGAGTATCCTCTGCTACAATTTGCCCCTGATTAATGATCAGGACTCTTCCGCAAACCATACTAACTTCAGGCAATATGTGGCTACTTAGAACCACTGTTTGCTGTTTCCCGATATCCTGTATTAGCCGCCTTGTTTCTACAACTTGAATCGGATCTATTCCTATAGTAGGTTCATCCATGACTAATATTTCTGGTTCATGTAATATTGCCTGCGCGATACCGACTCTTTGTCGGTATCCTTTGGAAAGCTTACCCACTATAGTTTTGTAATAGTCTTGTAATCTGCAAATTTCAATTACATTTCCGAGTTGTTCATTTATACTGCGTCGAGACATACCTCGCAAGGAACCCATAAAGGTAAGATAGTTTTTTACAGTCATGTCCGTGTGTAAAGGAACTGTTTCAGGAAGGTAACCTATTTTCTTCCTGCATTCTAAAGAATCTTTAACGATATCCATCCCGTCAATCTGTACGGTTCCTCTAGTCGGAGGCATGTAACCGGTTAGAATTCTCATTGTGGTGGTCTTGCCAGCTCCATTCGGTCCTAGGAAACCAAGGATTTCACCTCGTTGAACTTTAAATTCAACGTCTTCGATGGCTGGTTGAGGCCCATAATAATGCGTTAGATTGCCAGCTTCTATTATAAAATCTTCTTTTTTGGTAGTCATATTGTAACCTAAATGGTATTTAACAAGATAAATTGTACTATAAGTTGAGGAATGATATTCTATACGACGAATTTTGCCAAGGGGATAAGTATGCATTTGGCTATAGATGGATTTGATGGAAACTTTAATTTGATGTGGGATGAATCGAGGATTTATGACTTCTTGATTGAATATCCCGCAGAATTAAACATGACTAGAATTACGGAGCCCAAAGTAGTCACGTATAACGACCCTAAAGGGAATGACTCGGGGATTTCTGGATTCGTAATTATCGCGGAAAGTCATATTAGTGTTCATACTTTCCCTGATAGGAAATATGTGAACATCGATATATTTTCGTGTAAGGCTTTTGACACTCAAAAAGCTTTAGAAGATGCTAAAAACCTACTATCGTTAACCCAAGTCAAATCTTGGACTTTAAATCGAGGACTCGAATGGTTGACGGTAGAAGAAGGGTTCGAAAACATAAATTACCAAAGGTCCAATTTGAATGGAGACTGATCTTCCCAAGCATAATAAAGTAACTGGATTCAGTTATGATCAAGATAAGTGTTTTTTAGGGTTGTCTGGCCCTGTGGTCAAAGACCAGGTATTAGACTGTGTGCTAATTCCTGTGCCTTATGATGAGACAATGAGCTTTCAAACAGGTTCTAAAGAATCTCCAGCTGCGATTCTCCGAAGCTCCTACCAATTGGAAGATTATGATTGGGAGTCCGGAATTGATTTAAGTTCATATGTGATAGCAACATGTAATGCTGTGGCAATTCCAGCCGAGAGTCCTAAGAAAGTGATTAGCGGCATAGAAACAGTAGTTAGTAGGATTTTACAGGATCATGAAGTAGGGCTGGTTGGTCTGATAGGAGGAGAACATTCTATTAGCGTTGGCGGCGCTAGAGCACTTACAAAAAATAAAGAAGAGGTCTCAGTTTTGTATTTAGATGCTCACGCCGATCTTAGAGACGAGTATTTAGGTACTAAATGGGGCCATGCTAGTGGAGCTAGAAGAATTTCAGAATTTGCACAGATCACATTGGGAGGAGTAAGAACTATTTCCCAAGATGAAATCAAATTTGCTGAAGAAAAAGGTATTTCTATTTCATTTTGGGATCGCAAAAAAACCTCAAATGAATTTATTGAACAATTGTTAGATAATTTGAATAGAGATGTGTATTTAAGTTTGGACTTGGATGTCCTAGATCCACATTTGGTTGGTAATGTTGGTAACCCAGAACCAGGCGGAATGGACTGGGTAACTTTGATGGATTTATTGGATGTCTTAATTGCTCAACACAATTTATTAGGATTTGATATTTGTGAACTTGTTCCTTCTCCAGGTAGTGAACTAGGTAGTTATGCGGCTGCTAAAATCATACACAGGATAATAAGCCGTTATATATTGAGTAAAAATATAAGACCTACTCAATAAAGTTATCAAATTCGTTGAATAACCCGCATTATGATAAAATCTGTGCATGTAATCTTATAGTTTGAGGCAGATTGGTGGGAAACATAATTTATCTGGATCATGCAGGTACAACAGGAGTGGCTGAAGAAGTTTTGGAACTAATGATTCCTTATTTTTCTGACAAATTTGGGAATGCCTCTAGTGTTCATGCCATCGGCCAAGAGGCAAAATTTGCACTGGATACCGCAAGAGAAACAGTTGCGACCTGCTTGAATTCTAGGGTCGGAGACGTGATTTTTACTAGCGGTGGCACTGAATCGGACAATGCCGCTTTGATAGGCGCCGGACTTGCTTTGAAAGATACAGGTAATCACATAATTACCACTGCAGTAGAACATCACGCAGTGTTACACGCTTGTCAATATCTTGAAAATATGGGATTCCAGATTACTTATCTACCTGTAGATAATGAAGGCAATATAGATCTAACACAATTGTCGGAATCGATAAATCCGAACACTATTATGGTTAGTGTAATGTATGCTAACAATGAGATAGGCACGATAAACCCGATTTCGGAAATATCTAATATAGTCAAACGTAGGGCAACTGAACTAAAACGAACGATATTGGTACATTCAGATGCTGTGCAAGCTGCTGGATTTTTAAGCCTCGACACAGAAGAGCTAGGTGTTGATATGCTTAGTCTTTCAGGACATAAATTCTATGGTCCAAAGGGTACAGGAGTCCTTTATTTGCGAAGAGGGACGCCATTTTTACCCATATTATTTGGAGGCAGCCAAGAGAGAGAACGTAGGCCTGGCACAGAGAATGTGGCAGGTATAGTAGGTTTGAGTGCTGCACTTTATATGGCGGATTCTTCAAGGAATGAAACCTCGAAGAGTTGCTCATTGTTGAGAGATAAACTTGTAAAAGGAATCATGGATATGATTCCTGGAAGTGTGCTGAATGGCTCTATGGACAAGAGGTTACCTAATAATGTTAATTTCTCATTTGAAGGGGTCCAGGGAGAATCCATATTGTTAGGATTAGATATGGCTGAAATTTCTGCAAGTAGCGGGAGCGCTTGTAGTTCTGGGTCATTAGAGCCGTCACACGTGCTATTGGCCATAGGTCAAGACTCAGAATTGGCGAGAGGGAGCCTTAGAATGACATTAGGAAAATTTAATACAGAAACAGAGATAGAATACGTGTTACAAGTATTGCCAACATTAGTACAGGAGTTGAGAGGGCTTCCTACCCTATCTTCAAGTGGTATATGATCAATATAAAATTCAGACTAATGAGTTTAGTAGGTTGTTGTGGAATATTGCTGATTGCTTTAGGAACAGGTTGTTCTGATTCATCCAAACTTGGTAGGTACTATCAAGGCAAGGTTCTGCATGTTAGTGTGGCTGAAATAGAACGATCAGGCGCTATTTCGTTTTCTACAGTAAATCCAGAGGGATTGATTAGGAATTTCCAGATAAATCCTTCCTCAGAAAAAAAAGAAGTGGCAAGATTTAGGATCAAAGTAGAAAATCACACTGCAGCAACAGCGATTGTTAACATTGACGAAAAAGCGGTAGTCCTTAGCGATTTTTTTTCTAACGACTTCAGACCTATCGATATTTATGCCAATGAAATTCCGGAGCCCAGCAATGTTAATTCTGTCTCATTGACTCCTTTGTGGAATAATGTTAATTCGGATGATGAGTCAGAGTCATTTGTGTTACCAAGGGGAACAGGGATTGATGGATGGATGTTTTTCGAAGTTCCAAAAGACACTCATTTTCGAGAGTTTAAATGGAGAGCAGGAGATTCATTAGGCATAGAGTTTTAGCCTATTACTGGATAGACTTCTGTTCCAAACCTACTGTATTGCAAATCAAGGTACTTCTCCCGGCTGAGTAACGGCTTGAAGTCATTCATAATGCTGAATGCTTTGCTACTTTTATTTGCAAGTAAGTCGATCGTAACCATAGACATTATTTTAGCTGGATTAATTACGGAAGTCTTATAGTCTTTAATCAGATAATCTTTCCCGTGGCCAGTACCAGTAGCCCCTGTGCAGTATGGATGACACACAGGGATAATGTGACTCAAATCCCCCATGTCAGTTGACCCTCCTGATTTCTCTGAAGCAGGGATTGTAAGGACTCGATTATTTCCTAATAGTCTGGTAGCGTTCGATTCAAATACAGACTGTAATTGTCCGTCATTGATCATAGGTAAGTATCCAGGGATAGTTTCAATCACTACGGTACAGCCTAGGCTTAAAGCGGCGGCTCTAAAGCACCTGTCTGCAACCTCAGAATACTTGCTTAATGAATCTAAATCTGATGCTCGTATGCGCCACTCCACTTTTGTTTGCTTGTCTTGGGCAAATGATTCTGAAGGTCTTATGATAATCCCGTGACTTCTAACGGTATGACTTGATTGAAATATTTCTCTATTGTAATTTAATGATTCAATTGCGAAAGATGCAGCATTTTGTGTAGAGTTAATGAGTGAATTAGGTTCATCAGAAAATGTAACAATTTTAGTTACGTGAGTGGTACTGGAACCCCCAACGGCAAACACTTTTTCTCTTGAGCCAGTTGCAGTGTGGCACATAAAGGCTATATCAATGTCTTCAAAATGACCTAAAGATATAAGTTCTTGCTTGCCTCCAAGCAGGGTAATTCCCCCCTTTTGTCTAAGAGTAAGTCTATTAGGGATATCAATAAACTCTTCAGCAGGAACCGCGAATGGACTTATGCTGCCATGTAAATCTTTTAGGATCAATTCTTGATTTAAACCGATCATGCATCCAATCATCATTGCTATTTGACAATTATGCCCGCAGGCATGGGCGGAATGCGTTGCAGGGTTGCTATGCGGATGATCTTTAACAATTAGAGCATCCAGTTCACTTATAATTCCGATATTGGGGCCTGAATGTGCTCCCGATAGTTTACCTTTGACTCCTGTGACAGCAAGATTAGTGTTTATTGGGATTGCCAGTTTGTTTAACTCAGATTCTACGCGTTTAGCCGTTAGCACTTCTTGAAAGCCAATCTCGGGATGGCATAACACTTCTTCAGCTATATTTTGAATTTCCAATGAGTGCTTATCTATTTGTTCGCAGGCCAATCTTTTAAGTAGATTAATTTCCAAAATGCTAACTGTCGTATGTATTATCGCTATTCATATTTCTCATATATGCAAGGTATTCCGCAGATGACATATTCGGACGGTGCTTGCCTAAGACTTCATTTCCTAATTTAGCAGAATTACTTAGCAGATCAATGGCGGTGCTTGCCAACGCTTTCGCTGCTGTTATAACAGCAAGCTGGTAGTCTTCTATCACGTAGGTTGCCCCATGTCCGATTCCTGTAGCTCCTCCTACGTAAGGGTGGATGACAGGCATTATCTGACTTACATCTCCCATGTCTGTGGATCCGGTGCCATGGATTCTTCGTCCTATATTTTCTTCACCGACAAGATGTGTCGCGTTTTCTTTTAGGATATTCATTAAATTAGGATCTTGGCTTAGAGGCATATACCCCGGGATGGTTTTTATGTTTACCTGAGCTCCTACTGCCAAGGCTCCAGCACGTAGTGCTCTGTCAACTTTAGCGTTTGCATCCATAATTGCCTCCATTGTTTTCCCCCTAATGAAGGTTTCCATTGTTACTTCTGCCGGGACAGCACTTACAGCTTCTCCCCCATTTGTGATTATAGGATGGACTCTAATTGTGTCACTATCTTTAAAAGTCTCTCGATTGTAATGAATTGCAGACAATGCTAATGATGCGGCATTGAGTGCGTTAATCCCTAAATGAGGAGCTCCTCCCGCGTGAGCACCTTTCCCGATGAATTTAATTCTTTTCGCTACAGTTCCATTATTGGTGCCACTGATGCATATTTGTTTTTCATTTGGGTCACTCGTGGTATGCATCATCATGGCGATATCTATCTCGTCAAATTCTCCTAGTCTTATAAACTCTGGCTTCCCTCCTAAGAATTCAAGCTTGCCAAGAGCTCTTAGGGTGTCCCTGTATTCTAATTCGATATATTCTTCCGCGGGGACAGCCATTAAAATTATTCGGCCACACAATTGCTCTTGCATGATTGCGGTATTTAACGCCATTCCAGCTGCTAACATCATTCCTATTTGACAGTGATGGCCACATGCATGCGCAGCGCCTGTTTTGGAATCTGAAAAAGGATGATCCTTGACTATTAATGAATCCAATTCACCTAATATGGCTAT
>DDKW01000015.1:0-174 GCA_002339805.1 Dehalococcoidia bacterium UBA2588
TACGCATTTCACCGCTACACCAAGAATTCCGCTTACCTCTACCGTCCTCAAGTCAGGAAGTTTCACTTGACCTCTCCTAGTTGAGCCAGGAGCTTTCACAAATGACTTTCCAAACCGCCTACGCTCTCTTTACGCCCAGTGATTCCGGGTAACGCTCGCCCCCTACGTATTACC
>DDKW01000015.1:518-9115 GCA_002339805.1 Dehalococcoidia bacterium UBA2588
CACGTAGTTAGCCGGGGCTTATTCATAAGGTACCGTCCTTACTCTTCTCTTATAAAAGGAGTTTACAACCCTAAGGCCTTCATCCCCCACGCGATGTCGCTGGGTCAGACTTTCGTCCATTGCCCAAGATTCCCTGCTGCTGCCTCCCGTAGGAGTGGGGGCCGTGTCTCAGTCCCCCTCTGACTGATCATCCTCTCAGACCAGCTAACCGTCTTAGGCTTGGTAGGCCATTACCCTACCAACTACCTGATAGTCCGCGAGCCTCTCTTTCGGCGCCCGAAGGCTTTCATCAAAGAACCAGGGTTCTAAGATCTTATGCGGGATTAATCCAGATTTCTCTGGGCTATACCCCACCAAAAGGCAAGTTACTCACGTGTTACTCAGCCGTCTGCCGCTAACCTATGTGTGACCGAAGTCACAGGTTCGCTCGACTTGCATGCATTAGGCGCACCGCCAGCGTTCACCCTGAGCCAGGATCAAACTCTCTAAACAATGCTTGTAACCGAAGTTACAATTCCATTTCTAAACAAAAAACTTTCTTCCACTATTCAATTGTTAAAGTGCGCGCTGTTCTCACAATGAATATAAAAACACATAAGTGAAAAAAGTGCTTTTCAAGTATATATAGAGAGATACCCAGTGTCAACTGACTTATCAATGCCATAAATAAAGCAAACTTTAGTGGCTAAAACCAACACAATTAGACTGAATTTGTATCTAAGGATTGCTGATTTGCCACTTAAGTGGGATAATTTTCTTCTAATGGGGACGAGTGGTTTCGACAGGAGAGTCTTTTGTTAGATCGCAAGCCGAGAGTGCTGTCAGCTCGTTAAATGATGGCAAAAACATAAACAGCGACAGAGAATTCGCTTTAGCCGCTTAATTTAGTGGCTACGTCTGCCTAAGGTTGAGCTCGGGGGTTTTAGGACAGGCGCCAATAACCTGAGATGCTACTCTCATTATTCTGGCGAATGGGAGTAAAAGAAACAGTCAGATTACTCTAGGTTAATTTTGTCGGTGGAACTTCCCTGGAGGACATTTTGAACATCGAACAAGCTTGTAGCATATCTAGGCATTGGGCCTTTTGGACGGGGAGTTCGACCCTCCCCCGTCTCCACCAGGGTTTTAGAAATTACCTTGTGGTTCTAATCCAAGGAAGAACTGACCAGCGGTTTCATAATTAATCGGATGGCCTTGAATATGCTGCGTTATCACATGTATATCTTGGAAACGCCGTTGTATAGGATTTGAAGCGGAGATCGCAGAGGATCCGCACATGTTATAGCAAGCATCTACTACACCTGCAGCACTTCGTATTCCGTGAGTCGCTGCTAGCCTCAAATTGATTCGTTCTTCAACGCTAGCACTTCCGTTTTTATTAGCACTTTCCCAGACTTTGGCCATGGACTCTCTAAGGAATGCACGGCTTGAACTATAAGTGGCTCTAATTTCTCCGATGCTCCTTTGTATTGTGTCTCGCTCTCTTAACGGAGTACTGCTTCGTCCAGTCTGTCCTGTATTTGCGAAATTAATAGCTATATCAATACTTGCTTTGGCAGTTGCAAGTGCAATCGTAGAAAATCCTGTAGCAAACAATAATGTTCTGGGGATGACGTAGTGAGGTCCTTTGTACCAAGGTTCTGCTTGGTCTTGGTGGTAGGTGTGATGTGTTGGTACGTATTGGTCCTTTAATTCATATCCAAAGCTCGATGTTCCTCTCATACCTTGAGCGTCCCAGGTATCTACGAATTGAACCTCAGCCTTGGGCATTAAGAATATTTTCATGTCTTTACGTTCTGAACTTACCAACGACGCTCCGTCTGGAGTGGCTATAGGGCAAAGAGCAGCAATCCAAGTAGCATGAGTGCAACCACTGCTTAAAGTCCAGTTACCAGATAGTACGTGTCCGCCTTCAACGGGTACAGCTTTGCAATTAGATGATGGAGGTCCGTTGGTTACGACTGCTCTTTGGTCTTTCCAGATTTCTTGTGCAGTGGATTCAAGCATACGAGTGGATGCTGTAGACCATACGTTATTCTGGTTGAGTAACCACGCAGTGCTCGTATCGGATTCAGCTATGATTTCTAAGATGTCTAGGAATTCAGAATGGTTTAATTCTGTTCCTCCTAGGGATTTAGGTAACAAAAGCCTAAAGAATCCTCGGTCAGCGAGGTCTTCTGCTATTTCAGAAGGTATCTGGCGCTCTTCATTTATACGTACGGAATTCTCTTTAATGATTGGAGCTAGTTCTGATGCAATCGCCACAAAGTCTAATTGAGCTTTTTCTTCAGCTACCATTTTTAGTTCCGTTCCTAACTAAAATTGAGTTACTAATATAGTATAGCACTCCCGTTAATAGGAGTTCATTAGAACGGTATTATACTTGTTCCTAGCGCTAGATCTGACCCCAGTGCCAATCCAAATAGTATGCTAGCTAAACCAGCTATGCTATTCACAGTATTATTTAACTTCATATTATTGCCTGACATCGCGAATGGAACGCTTATAATAATTGTGATTACCGACATTGAAGCAATAGTGCCGACTCCAAATAATATTATGTATAAAAGTCCTGCAATAAAGGATTCAATAGTTGGTAATAAAACAAGCATCACTGCTGCGCTGCCTGCTAGCCCATGGATGATACCTATTGTGAAAGATTTCATCCTGAAAAAGGGTTTACCTATTGAGAACTTTCCGTGTGTTTTTTCTACTTCAGGAGCTTCTTCAGGCGAATGAGTCCCGTGAATATGTAGATGAGGGCCATCATCGTGCTCGTGCTGGTGGCTATGAAGTAATCTACCTTTTTTAAGATTCCAAAACACTTGGAGCCCCAAGAAAACAAGCATGATCGCGACTCCAAATTCTAATATTGGAGCTACTGATTCATATCTATCGAGTACAGCTTCTTTAAACACTAGGATTACTATCCCAAGAATCAAAAGAGGCATTGTGTGTCCCAATCCCCAAGAAGCACCCACCCAGAGGCTCCTTAAGGGGTTTTTAAACTCACTTACCATTGTCGTGACTGCTACCACATGGTCTGCGTCTGTGGCGTGTTTTAGTCCTAAAATCAGACCTAGTATTATTGCTGCTAAAGCACCGTATTCAGTTGTCATATCCCACCTGTTCTAATTGTTTGCATGGTTTACATAGTCCTGAGATAGCTAAGTGGTCAATATCTATATTGAACCCAAAGTCATCTCTAATATCTTTTTTAAATGAGTCTAGATATTTGTCATCAATTTCTATCATGTCATTGCAGTCCCTACACATCATGTGCATATGGGTGTGATCTCCAATCCATTCATAGAGAGTTTCTCCATCTGTCTTGTATGTTTCTGAAATGAGTCGAAGTTCTTTAAGAACAGCTACATTCCTGTAGATCGTGGAGATATTTATGATTGGATATGCTTTCTTAACTTGGGCATGTATTTGATTAATATTGATGTGTTCGCCAGAATGTCTTATGGCGGACAGTACAAGTAACCTTTGAGGAGTCATTCGTTGATCCGAATTCCGTACGGTTTCTATTGTGTCAGTTTCACAACTCATTTTTGCACCTGCATTTTTTTGCAATAAGCATTCATTCAGTATAAATAACTTCAAATTTGAAGTCAATTTTGTTAGGTGTGATTAAGATGTGATGCTTTCCCAGCGAAAACTAAAAGTGTATGATAGTCGTATTCTGATTAGATCTTTATTGAGTCCAAAACTAGCCAAGTTGAGAATATTATATGTTAGATGAAACTGTGGATTTGGATGATGGTGTCTCCGGGAAGGTTATTATAGCTGGCTGGAGGCGTCAGTGGTCTGATGGAGGCAATCTATCCGGAGGACTACCCCGGTATTTGATAGAACAGACCAACGCGTTGCAGGTTGGCAAATTTATTAACAAGATTGATTCTATCTGTTACCCGTTTCAAGTAGCGGGTACGCATGACGCTTTTCGCCCTGGTATATCTTTTAACGAAGGTTTGCCAAATAGGTCGATGTATCGAAACAATAGATTCTTCCAATACAGCGATGATGTAATTATATTTATAGGGGAAGAACCCTGGTATCGCATTGACCTTTATACAGAAGCATTCTTTAAAGCAGCTAAACATTTTGGAGTAAAAGATGTTGTATTCGTAGAAGGATACAACGGTCCTGCTCCTCCCAAAATGGAACGTCGAGTAAGCTGTGTTTACAGTAAAGCAGAAATGAAGACAAAGTTAGATCAGTTTGGCCTCACTTATTCCAGTTACGGATTACGTTCAAGGCAAGGCCCCACAGTTGGCATGGCGTTATTATCTATTGCATCAGAGAAATATTTAGATTTTGATGTGTTGCGTATGGGTGCTATGGCTCCACTATTTCCATTTGTAACTGAAAATAATAATCAGGTCGGATTGACCACTGATCACAGATCTTACTACGACGTTATGCGCAGAATTAAAGCGATGTATGGCGTAGATATAGATTTACAGGAATTAAAGCAATTATCTGAATCCGAATGTGAGAAATTACAAGGTACTTTGGATAATATAGCGGAAAATAATAAAGCAGCTCAGGAATTTATGTCTAAAATAGAGTCTGAATTTAATTATGCGCCGTTTCAAGAATCGATAGATATAGCTCCTGGTATAGATCAAGCTTTAGAAGACATACTTAATAATATGTCAGACGAGGAATAATAAATTATAAGGAGGACTCAACATGGTAAAACCTTTGGGAATAGGACACGTAGTACTTAACGTTACGGATGTGACAAAATCCATAGAATTCTATACGAAAGTTTTAGGATTTGAAGTGGTTAAAACTAACCCTGAGAACACCGCCGCTTTCTTGAACTGCGGTGAGATGCATCATGATTTGGCTTTGTTTAAAGCATCAGATAATACTCCTAATAAAAAAGGGACAGTAGGACTGAATCATTTTGCTGTTTTGGTTGAGGATATTGATCAGCTTAAATCTTTAAAAAGCAACCTGGAATCTGTAGGCTATGATAATTTGAGAACTGTAGATCATGGTATGACAGGGAGTGTTTATTTTGAAGATCCTGATGGTAATGGCATAGAATTTTATTTTGATAGATATCAAGATCCTGCCGAAGGGTTAGCAGTGATGAAAGATAACAACAAAGTCAATGGAACGTTAGTTTTAGACTAGTAAGAGCAAGAGGAGTTTTAGCATGGCTATCAAGAAATATTCAGATCAATTGGATGACATACTAGACGTTAACCAGGAAGTTGAATGGGTGACAGAAGGGTATGGAGGGGATCAAGGACCGACAGAGGGCCCGCTATGGTGGCATGAAGACTCAGCGCTGGTTTTCAGCGACATACATAACAATCGAAGAATAACTTGGAAAGACGGAGAAGATGCTAAAGTTCTTCAAGATGGAAGTAATCAATCCAATGGACTGACCAGGGACATTAAGGGAAGGCTGGTTGCTTGTGAGCATATGACTCGTAGGGTAATTAGGCTAGAACACGATGGTCAAACGACTGTGATTGCGAATAGTTTTCAAGGTCGCCAGTTGAATAGACCGAATGATGTGACTGTGAAATCCGATGAATCTATTTACTTCACTGATCCATGGAGCCATAGAGTCCCTCAAAACGAATGGGATTTAACACACGCAGGTGTATATAGAGTTAGTCCTGACCTGGGCACTCTAACTCTGTTGGTTTCAGATTTCGTATTTCCTAACGGAATCGCCTTCTCTCAAGATGAACGTTTTCTATATGTTAATGACACCAGAAGGGGGCATATAAGGTCTTTTGAGGTAAAACCCGATGGAACTCTAGAAAAAGGGACAGACCGTATTTTTTGTGACGTATCAGGCGCTGCACCTGGTGTAGCCGATGGAATGAAAGTAGATAAGCACGGGAATGTTTATTGCGGAGGATCAGGAGGACTATGGATTATTGATCCTTGCGGAGCACCCTTAGGTCTCATTGAGCATGGCCATAACGCCACAACTAATGTCGCATTTGGTGGAGAAAATTGGGATCAATTGTTTTTTACTTCATGGAATGCGGTTGGAAGAGTAAGTCTTAAAGTGCAAGGAGTACCAGTTCCGGTCGCATAATCTACAATGCCAATTAAATCATTTTCGAACAAATTAAACGCTATATTAGATGACCAGCAGGACATCATAACTATCGGTACAGGTTTTGGTGGTAGTTATGGACCTGCTGAAGGACCGTTATGGTGGCATGAGGACGATTCACTGATATTCAGTGATATTCACAGCAGTAAGCGCATGTCTTGGAGACAAGGAAGCGAACCAACTGTTGTAGCTGAAAATACTCATCAAGCGAATGGTCTGACAAGAGACTTGGAGGGTAGATTACTTATTTGCGAACAGGCGAAAAAGAGATTAGTCAGACAAGAATCCGACGGCTCTGTGACTGTAATAGCTAGTAATTTTCAAGGGAAGCCGTTTAATCGGACTAATGATGTGGTAGTCACTACCTATGGTTCAATATATTTTACTGATCCTTGGAATAGAAGAAACATGTTAACTGAATCGGACCTGCAAGTTGCAGGAGTGTACCGAGTTTCTAGAGATCTTGGCACATTAACTCTTTTGGTATCTGATTTCGTGCATCCTAACGGCTTGGCATTTTCTCCGGATGAAAAACTTTTATACGTTAATGATAGCCGAAGAGGAATCATTCGCTCTTTTGAAGTCACTGGGGCAGGAATATTAAACATGGCTAGTGATAATATTTTTTGTGATTTGAATGGTCCTGGATCAGGAGTGCCAGACGGGATGAAGGTTGATAGTTTAGGAAATGTTTATTGCGGAGGTTCGGGAGGTCTTTGGATTATTGACCCTTCTGGAGAACCACTTGGCATCATAGAACATGGTGAAAGCGCTACAACTAATGTAGGATTTGGTGGAGCAAATTGGGATTTATTATTTTTCACAACTGAGACTACGGTTGGGTATGTGAAATTGAAAATTAAAGGAACTCAGGTACCTATATAGGAGTTTTATAAGTAAATATGGATTTAACTTTATTATCATGGAATGTAAACGGGTTAAGAGCCCAGCATAGAAAAGGATTTGTAGACTGGTTGAAAGAATGTTCCCCAGACATGATTTGCCTGCAAGAAATTAAAGCTCAAGAAGACCAATTGACTAAACCTATCAAAGAAATTGAAGGTTATTATTCCTTTTTTCACCCAGCAGAAAGAAAAGGCTACAGCGGGGTGGCTCTATATACCAAACTTGAACCAATATCTGTTCAAAAAGGACTAGGGGACGAAAAATTTGATACCGAAGGGAGAGCAATCATCGCAGAATATGAATCCTTTTATTTAATTGGATGTTATTTCCCTAATGGGCAATCCTCTCAAGAACGCCTGGATTACAAGATGGAGTTCTATGATAAATTTTTAGAAGTAACGAATAATCTTAGGGCAACAGGCAAACCTGTCATCTTCTGCGGAGACTTGAACACTGCGCACAAAGAAATTGACTTAGCTAGGCCGAGAGAAAACAGTAAGACATCTGGTTTTCTTCCAATTGAAAGAGAATGGATAGATGAAGTAATCACAAATGATTTTGTGGACATTTTTAGAGAGTATAAGGATGAGCCTGGTTGGTACAGTTATTGGGATCAGATCACTAGAGCAAGAGACCGTAACGTCGGATGGAGAATTGATTACTTCTTTGTTGATCAAGCACTCAGGTCTCAAGTAACTGACGCATTCATATTATCTGATGTTATGGGTTCAGATCACTGCCCTGTCGGAATATCAATAGACGTAACTTAGGTTAGGTGTTTATTTAGCCAGTTAAGAGCTTGTTTGTTGAAATCTGAGCAAGGCGAATGAGGTAATTCAGGGTATACCAATAGAGATTTAAGTGTTGGTATATTGTTAAATACAGGCTGAATTGTCTCCAATGGACATACAGGGTCTTTCAATCCAGCATTCACTAGAGTGGGGCATGTAATCCATTGGACTAGGTTAATCGGATCAAAATATTTTAAGGTTTCCATACTTTTTTCTTCTTCGCCCGGATTATTTTCAAAGTACTCTTTCAGTTCCACATAAGGCCTAGAATCCAATGTCTTAGATAATTCGTAATGGCATAAGAAAGGTTCTTCAGCTACCGCGGCTTTGACGCGATCATCTAATGATGCAGTTGCTAAGGTGAATCCTCCTCCTTGGCTTCTACTCCACATCCCGATCTTATTTTCATCCACGTCCGGCTGCTCAGATAGGAAATCAATCCCGCGTATGCAGTCCATGTATGCGCCCCTGTAGTAATACTTCGATTTATCATCAATATGATGTGTTAATTTCGTGGTAGTTTCTAGTTTCCAGTACCTTTCGCTAAGTCCTTGAGCCCTAGGAAATAAAGTTAGGACAGCGAATCCAGTTGAAGGCAGAATTGTGGGGATTTCTTTGATGCCTCCATATCCTGGTACGGCTAATATACCTGGCAGTTTTTGATTACCTACATGGTTAGGGACTGAATACCAGCCTGCGATCAAATCATTGTTAAAACTATTTAATTCAACATCATAAGTTGTGTATTCCCGATTACTTTTCTCGGGATTTTCTTTAATCGAAGCATTGATAGGAATATT
>DDKW01000037.1 GCA_002339805.1 Dehalococcoidia bacterium UBA2588
CTTTCTACCGCAGCCATTGCCGTATCAATAGAAGTGAAGCAAGGAATTCGTTTTTCAACTGCAGCCCGTCTGATGTAAAATCCATCTCTAATTACTCTACTGGATTCCGAGACGGTGTTTATCACAGCCTGCACATACCCATCATTAATAACATCTACAACGTTAGGGTGTCCTTCACCCAACTTTTTTGTGATCATAGTTACAGGTATCCCTGAATTTTCTATCATTTCAGCAGTACCCTCTGTTGCGAACAACTCACAGCCACAATCGGACAAAGTTTTGACCAAATTGGTGCATTCTAACTTGTCTGAATCAGATAAGCTTAACAGTATTCCTGACTTTTTAGGAATATTCAGATTCGCTGCGAGTAGAGTTTTAGTAAGGGCCGATTCGAAATTGTTATCGATACCCATAACCTCTCCTGTAGACTTCATTTCTGGGCTTAAATACGTGTCAACTCCGACCAATTTCGACATTGAGAATACAGGTGCTTTTATCCCAATTACCTTAGATTTTGGCCAAAGCCCTCCTTTGTATCCTTGTTCTGCAATACTTATTCCAGTCATAACTTTGGTAGCAACTTTCGCGGCTTGAAGACCGGTCACTTTAGATATAAATGGTATGGTACGGCTTGCCCGAGGATTGACTTCAATCACGGACACTTCGGTATCGTTAACCGGACCAAAGTCCGTGCCCGGACTCCTGTAAGAAGCTCCACCACTTATAACAAACTGAATATTCATAAGACCTTTGACGCCCAGCGCCAATCCTATTTTAGTAGTATATTCAACGATCGTATCAACTTCATTTTCCGTGAGGTTCAATCCAGGATAAATAGCCATTGAATCCCCACTGTGAACCCCTGCTCTTTCAATATGCTCCATAACTCCTGGGATCAACACGGTTTGACCATCACATATTGCGTCTACTTCGCACTCTTTTCCTTCAACGTACCTATCTATGAGAACTTTTTTATCCGGACTCACCTCAGATGCTATTGCCAGATACTGCCGTAGTTCCCCCTCTGTATTAACAACTTCCATTGCTCGCCCACCCAACACGTAGCTTGGTCGTACAACTACAGGGAATCCTACATCTTTGGCCACTTTAAGGGCGTCGCTGATCGAATTTACCGCAGATCCTGGAGGTTTGGGTATATCCAAATTAGACAGAAACAACTCGAATTTGTCACGATCTGATGCAATATCAATAGCCTCTGCAGTAGATCCCAAAATCTGGTAACCATTAGTATCTAAGGATTGGGATAGATTTATCGCGGTTTGTCCCCCAAACTGGACTACAACAGGAGGACATCCTTCGGTTGTTCTTTCATTTTCTAAGATATCCATAACTGACTCATCATCGAGAGGCTCAAAATATAGTCGTGTACTCGAATCAAAATCGGTTGAGACAGTCTCTGGGTTAGAGTTAATCATTATGCTGGAAATACCCGCTTCTGTAAGAGATCTAGAAGCATGCACACTGCAATAATCAAACTCTATTCCTTGACCAATTCTGATTGGTCCGCTTCCGATCACAACAGCCTTGGGGCCTTCCAAAGAAATTGCCTCGTTTTCATCTTCGTAAGTACTGTAATAGTATGGCGTGACGGCTTCAAATTCTGCTGCACAAGTATCCACCATTTTATATACTGGCCTGATATTCTCAGCGTACCTAAGGTTTCTAATTTCTGTGTCAAAAGTACCCGTTGCGTCTGCCAGTTGCTTATCACTGAAGCCTAATCTCTTCCCTTTTAGGATTAATTCTCCGTTAAGTTCAGCTTGTCTGCTTTGTTCTCTGAATGCTGATATCTTTTGAAGAGAGTCAATAAACCATGGGTCCACATGGCATTCTTTGATGATTTCTGCAGTAGAGTAGCCTTGCTGAACACAGGCCATTAGCGCCCATAACCTCAAATCATTAGGATACAGCGGGAAAGCATTAATATCTTTGGTCTTTTTATACTCATCTATCCATGTTTGATCCATCCAGAACATATCTCTACCATCAAGTTCCAATGACCGTACAGCCTTCTGCAAGGCACCTTCAAACGACCTATCGATAGCCATTACTTCCCCAGTAGCTTTCATCTGAGTCGTTAACCGTCGATCTCCGGTAGGGAATTTATCAAACGGCCATCTCGGAATTTTTACAACACAGTAGTCAAGCGCAGGTTCAAAAGCTGCTCCTGTTTTTCCTGTGACTCTGTTGCTTATCTCATCCAATGTTTTGCCAATAGCTATTTTCGCAGAAACCCGGGCGATAGGATATCCAGTCGCTTTGCTAGCCAAAGCCGAACTTCTACTGACCCTGGGGTTCACTTCAATCACGTAATATTCACTATCATGAGGCCACTCGTAACCTAAATTTGCTTCAACCTCAGAATGTGGTCGTAAGGCCATCTGAATATTACATCCACCCTCAATACCTAGGCCACGGATTATCCGCAAGCTGGCACTTCTAAGCATTTGATAATCTTTATCACTCAAAGTCTGGCTAGGAGCAACAACTATACTGTCGCCTGTGTGAGCTCCCATTGGATCTAGATTTTCCATATTGCAAATAGTAATGCAGTTGTCATTCGCATCTCTAATCACTTCATACTCAAGTTCTTTCCATCCGACCAAAGATCTTTCTATCAAGACTTGGTTTATCGGGCTAGCACTCAGACCACTTTCCACTATTTCATAGAACTCATCCTCTGTTGTAGCTATGCCCCCGCCAGTCCCTCCTAACGTATACGCAGGCCTAATTACGACCGGTAAGCCAATCAACTTCAAGGCTCTATCACTATCTTCCAAAGAGTTAACAATAGTATTCGGGGGTTCAGGTTCTCCTATATCTTTTAGGAATGTGCTGAACATCTCTCTGTCTTCGGATTTTTTGATCGTATCTAGAGAAGTACCCAAGAGCTTCACTTGATATTTCTCCAGAATACCTTTTTCATGTAACTCAACAGCCAAATTGAGACCTGTCTGACCGCCTAGCGTAGGCAATATACCGTCAGGGCGTTCTCTGTCGATAATTCTTTCAAGAACTTCTGTATTTAAAGGCTCTACATATACTCTGTCCGCAACACCATCGTCTGTCATTATTGTCGCTGGGTTGGAATTAACTAGAATCGTGTAAATCCCTTCCTCCATCAATGATTTACAAGCTTGAGTACCCGCGTAATCAAATTCTGCTGCCTGACCTATCACTATAGGGCCTGAGCCTATAACCAAAACTTTCATGGCCTCTACCACTTTAATACTCCCTAGAACCTAAATATCTATTCAATTGGCAATCTCCCTGGCAAATCCAATAATCCTCGTTTTTGAAAAGCATTGAGCATAGAAAAAACCATTCTGCCATACATCTGCCCCTTAGGATCGAATTCAAAACCCACAAGGTCAGTCCTAGGAGGCACTGAAAATAACACCGTATTTTCATCCTGGGCCATTACCTGGATTATTGCTACCCCAGAATTGATACTCTCATCATCTGTTATGTTTACGTTTATTTGCCATTCTTTGCCAAATGATGCCCTGTTAACACTGTCTATATGATACCTCTTACCATCTATCGGAATGGAAGGTATTTCATCATCTAAAATGCCTAATAATTCATCCATACTTATAGGCAATTCCAAATCTACTCCTTGTTCTAATAGCACTTCAGAGAACAACATACTTTATATAATCGCCTTCATTGTTTTAACAGTGTGAACAAACTCATCGAACAAATAGGTATTATCCATAGGGCCAGGAGCTGCCTCTGAATGGTACTGAATAGTAAACAATGGTAAAGTTCCATGAACCAGTCCTTCTACAGTACCGTCATTAAGGTTGACATGAGACACTTTCAAATCTAAAGGCAACGACTTAGGATCAACAGCATATCCATGGTTCTGAGCAGTGATATACACTTTTCCCGTTCTTAGATCTTGAACAGGGTGATTGCCTCCTCTGTGACCAAACTTTAATTTAAATGTTTTGGCACCAAGGCTCTCAGCAATTATTTGATGTCCTAGACATATTCCCATGATTGGCATCTTACCGATTAATTCTTTGATGTTATCTCCTATATATTCGAGTAAATTAGGGTCTCCTGGTCCGGGAGAAACTAACAAACCATCTGGTTTTAAGTCGAGAATGTCTTTATAGCTTGTGTCATCGGGAACTGATATTACTTCACAACCCCGTGAGGAGAGCATACGGATGATATTATTTTTCACCCCACAATCGCTTATGACAACTCTTGGAGCATTTGTGTCATTAATCTGAGTTTTTTGGCTTATCTTATTTGTGCTTACACCATTCACAAAATTTATATCACCATATGCATCCAGGTTCTTTAACGTTTTCAATGCTACAGACGCATCGGGCGAGTCTGTTATGAGTCCTCTCATGACTCCGGACGTTCTTATTCTTTTTGCAATTGCTCGGGTATCAAGTTGCCTAATCCCAGGTATATGTTGAGATTTCATGAAATTATCTAAGTTTTCCACGCTCAAAGTATGACTCGGCGTATCACATAGTTCTCTTACCAACATACCAGCAACTTGAATTTTCGAAGATTCGGAGTCCGTTAAATTGATACCATAATTACCGATCAAAGGATATGTCATGTTAACTATTTGGCCTGCATACGAAGGGTCAGTTAACACTTCCTGATATCCTGTCATTGTAGTGTTGAAAACCATTTCCCCACTGTTATCAGAAAGTCCTCCGAAACCAATTCCGGAAAATACAGATCCATCTTCCAGCACTAAATACCGATCCATAACTAATTAACCTCTCCTTCCGTCCATCCCAATTCATCAAACACAACATTACCATTGACGATAGTACACACGACACGTCCAGTTAGCGTTGCACCTTGCAAAGGGGTGTTTTTTCCTTTGGACACAAACTTTTCAGTATCGACTATCCATGTGACATCAGGGTCTATCAAAACCAAATCAGCTACTGAACCCTTACGGAGCGTGCCAAAATCTTTAAAGTTCTGTCCTAAGATTTTGCACGGATTATATGTCATAGTTTGTATCAATCTATTCAAAGAAATTTTCTTTTGCTGTACTAGTCCCATTAGAGATCCTACGGCTGTCTCAAACACGCTAATTCCAAAAGCAGCATCATCAAAAGTCGTATGTTTGCTAACGACATCATGGGGAGCATGGTCTGTGGCGATACAGTCAATTATCCCGGACTCTATCCCCTGAATTAATGATTCTATATCTGAATGGGTTCGCAACGGAGGATACATCTTTGAATTAGTATCGTACGCGCTGTCCGGAGTAGCAGCATAGTAGTTACCGTCAGTCAATACGTTTTCATCCGTCAAGGTCAGATGATGTGGGCATACTTCACTGGTCACATTCAGTCCTTGTTCTTTTGCCAATGCGAGCAATTCTACTGATCCAGCAGAACTCACATGAGAAATGTGTACTTTACTTCCAGTAGCTTTGGCCAAAGCTATATCCCTAGCTACCATGATTTCTTCAACTGAATTAGGAATTCCTTTTAAGCCCAAAAAATCTGAAACTTCCCCCTCTGCCATCACACCGTTAGGAGAAATTGTTAGGTCCTGACAATGGTTCATTATAGGGACATCTAACGGGCCAACATATTCCAATGCAAGTCTCATGATTTCAGAGTCGTACACAGGATCCCCATCATCACTAAAAGCTACAGCACCGGCTTCATGTAATTCCAAAAAATCTACGATCGAAGTACCTTTACGTCCTTTGGTAACAGCACCAATCGGGTAGACTCTACAGACTCCTTCAGTTGCACTTTTCATTTTGACAAATTCAATCATCGACGGGGTATCTATCGCAGGGGATGTATTTGGCATCGCACACACGGAGGTAAAACCTCCTTTTACAGCGGCCATCGTTCCGGTTTGGATCGTTTCTTTGTGTTCAAACCCTGGCTCTCTTAAATGAGCGTGTAAATCAACAAATCCTGGACTTACAATTAAGCCTTTCGCATTTATCTCTTTACCGTCAGACATACCTTCTAATTCAATATGGTCAGACACTTCGAGAATAATATTGTTCTCCAGTAAAATATCACAAATTTTATCAATTCCAGATCCTGGATCGATAACTCTACCTTGCTTGATCAACATTCTATTCATATCCATCTAATATCCCCCGGATGAGCATACAGAATTCAAAACTGCCATCCTGATAGCGACACCATTTTCTACTTGAGCTTGAATCAGTGATTTAGGTCCTTTTGCTACAGACTCACT
>DDKW01000006.1 GCA_002339805.1 Dehalococcoidia bacterium UBA2588
GCCCTATCATTTAATAGGAATTCTGGGATAGCAACAGATGGGGTAAGGCTTGTTCTTGCTGATACTTTTAATAACAGAATTCTAATTTGGAATAATCTGCCGTCAGGCAATATTCCGCCTGATATTGTGCTTGGACAAGCGAACTTTAACACAAATAATCCAGGGAATAGTCCTAGTCAAATGAACTGGCCAATCAGCGTCAGTCTCGCAAGTAATAAACTTGTAGTCACCGACACATACAATGACAGGATACTAATTTGGAATGCTTTTCCCACAATTAATGCTCAGCCAGCAGATATTATCATTAATAATACTGGACCTATAGGGCAAGCAACCAAAAGATCTGTTAAATGGCCTTGGGGCATATGGACCGATGGTAAAAAAATGGCAATTACAAACACTGGAGCAGGTTCAGCTCTCGTATGGAACTCATTCCCTACATCAAATAATCAGCCAGCAGATATCTTGCTAACTGGAAATGGTAATTTTGGTACACCACGGCAAATAACAAGTAATGGTCAATCATTAATAATTGGTGACCATAATTCAAAAGATGACAAAGATTTCGAAATAGGTTCATACGTATACAACTCGTTTCCAACGAAAGATGAAGCGATGTACGATTTTTTTATGTATGATCGTATAAACCCACGAGGAGGATGGTCCAGAGGAGCTTTTCTAGATGATGGAAGATTAGCTTTATTTGGTAGAACATTATTTATATATGACTCTATACCAACCAGTAATTTAAGTAAGCCAAGCTTAACAGTAGACGGCTACAATTTTACGTCGGGTGATTATCCTGGTGTTGCTGCAGCGGGAGACAAGCTCTATATCTCAACTGGAAATGGAAATAAGATTGTAGTTTATAATTCAATACCTACAAGTTCAGAACAAGATCCTGATTTTGCTATCGGTAGCCCTGATCTGAACACCAATACCCTAGAAGAAAACTATATTATAGGTAACCCTGTTGCTGCGTCTAATGGGACCAACTTATTAGTCTCATCAGATTTTGATAAAAAATTATATTTATGGAATGAACGCCCTGGTGAAAGTGCAGTTCACCCTGATGCTGTTTATGAAATACCTGAAGCGCCATGGGATAATGCATTATGGGAGAACAATTTCGTACTTGGTGGTAAAAAGGGAGTCTACATTTTTGAATCAATTCCTGACGGTACGAATTTACCCGATAAGACATATCTAGACAGTATTGGGAATGCTAAATTCCAAGAAATCAGAGGAATTGCGATTGATGATAAATATCTATATGTAGGGGATATAGATGCAAATAAAGTGTATATTTGGGAAGGTATTCCTGATAAGACATCAAATCCTAAATTCACTCTTGATGTTACTAGCCCAACACGCATGTCATCAGATGGAGAATACTTAGCCGTAACTTCAACAACAACCCATACAGTATCATTGTTTAAGATAGATCAATTATCTGTAAATACCACAGCTATTAAGGTTGGCGGGCACGGTGTATTTAATTTGCCCGAAGGTGCAAACATATCAAATGATATGCTTTTCGTGGCAGATACTGGAAACAATAAAGTTGCTATTTGGGAAGATATTAATGATGCGCTCTCTGGGAAAAGCTATAACACGTTGATTGGTGCTGAAAATAGAGAAGTCCCTGAAATCGGAAAAGACAGCTTGTTTTGGCCGGGTAGCGTATTTTATGACGATGATTATTTATGGGTTGGTGAATTTAAATTCTCAAACAGATTACTTAGATATAGCCCATCTTATTAATAGCTTCATAAATGTCTAGCAATACCCCGTTCTTCACTAGCTATTTGTATTATGATATAAAATAAGTTTATTTTATAAAATCATTAGAGGCATCACCATATGG
The DNA here is from genome assembly GCA_002339805.1 of Dehalococcoidia bacterium UBA2588. Taxonomy (GTDB): domain Bacteria; phylum Chloroflexota; class Dehalococcoidia; order Lucifugimonadales; family UBA3495; genus UBA2588. The sequence continues at coordinate 1,868 of DDKW01000006.1, forward strand.
AATTCATTGATAATTTGTATCAAGAAACAAGGGCTATACAGGAACAAATATTGAATCATCCTTTCCCTAACGGAATTGGAGATGGCAGTCTCCCGATGGCCTCTTTTAGGCATTTTATAGAGCAAGACTACTTGTTTTTGATTGATTATGGGAAAATTTTGGGATTAGCGGCAGTAAAGGCTCCTGACAGGCATAAAATGAAAGCATTCAGTGCCTTATTGCATGAGACAATTAGCACAGAAATGGAACTTCATATCCAGTTTTGTGAGACTTTAGGAATAAAAGAAGAAGTTCTGGCAGAAACTCTCAAAGATTTACCAACAGCAGCGTATACTGATTTCTTGGTCCGAGTTGGGTATGAAGGGTCTTTTGAAGAGATTGCAGCTGCTTTGCTTCCATGCATGGCAACATATGCCGAAATCGGGTCAGCTCTAATATCAAGTATATCGAATGACATTCCGGTGCCTTATAAAGAATGGATATCTATGTATTCGAGTGATGAATTTGGAGAATTGGCACTATGGATGACTCACTTAGTCGATGAATTAGGTACTTCAGCTGATCTTTCATGCCAATCCCAAATGGTAGCTGCATACAAATCTAGTTGTTTACACGAGCTTAATTTTTGGACAATGTGTGCTTGATAAGCTATCGGTCACTAAGGCGCAGGGATTTTCCAGTTTTCTAATCTAACACATCCTTTTTCTACTTGTTCATCAGGAGTAGTCAAAGAGAGTCGTATGTAACCTTCTCCACATTTCCCGTAACTAGACCCTGGAGTTACTACGATGTCATTATCTGCTAATAGTCTTGCTGCGAAGTCGGCAGACGTGAATCCGTCAGGTATCGGGGCCCAGATGTACAAGCTAGCCTTGGGAACAGCCACTTCTAGTCCCATACGTGTCAATGCGGTTATCACTCTGTCTCTTCTTGCCTGGTAGATGTCAATGTTGGATTGAACGCATTTCTGGTCGTCTAGTAGAGCTTGCATAGACATTTCTTGGACGGCTTGTGGTATTCCAGAGTCTAGGTTCGCTTTTATCTGGAATAATGCTTTGATCATGTCGGGGTTGCCGACGGCCATACCAGATCTCCATCCGGTCATATTGTAAGTTTTAGAGAGAGAATGGAATTCAATGCCGATCTCTTTAGCTCCCGGTATTTCCATGAAGCTTAACGGTCTATAGCCTTCGTATCCTATCTCGCTGTATGCTGCATCATGTAGTAGAGCAATGTCATACTGTTTACAAAAGCTTATAGCTTCTTTGAAGTCGTCTTCGGTGGCAATAGCGCTAGTAGGGTTGTTAGGATAGTTAAGCCACATGATCTTCGCTTTTTTAGCTATGTCAGTCGGTATAGCGTTGTAATCAGGCAACCAATTATTAGACTCTGTGAGAGGCATAGTGTAACTTTCAGCGCCTGCAAACATTGTCCCAACTCCATACACAGGATATGCAGGATCAGGAATCAGTGCTATGTCTCCTGGGTCTAAAAAGCAGAATGCTGCGTGCCCAATTCCTTCTTTGGCCCCGATTAGTGGTAACACTTCAGAATTTGCATCTAATGTTACTGAAAACCGGTTTTGGTACCAGTCGGCGATAGCTTGTCTAAATTCAGGGAGACCGTCGGTTTCCGGATACCGATGATTGGGCTCATGTTTTGAGGCAGTTAACAATCGATCGATAATAGGATCTGGGGTAGGAATATCAGGGTCTCCGATGCCAAATGTGACCACGTCTGCTCCAGCCGCTTTTTTCTCAGCTATGATTCGTGATATTTCTACAAAAGGGTACGGTGCGAGCTTGCCTAGTCGTTGTGAAAAGTCCATTTTAACCTCTTATTATGATTTAAAATTAAATTCACCGGTAAATGCTTGTTCTGCAGTACCGGTCATGTAAACGTTTCCTGATGACCCCAATGTAATATTTAGGGGTCCTCCAGGTAATTGGATTATTGAGTCTTTATTTGCTAAGCCCTTCAAATTGGCCGCAACGGCAACAGCGCAGGCCCCAGTTCCACAAGCTAGTGTTATGCCTGAGCCACGCTCCCATACCCGCATTTTCATCTCATTTGGAGATATTATGTTAACTATTTCGAAGTTTACTCTATTAGGGAATATAGGATGAGTTTCTATTTTAGGTCCTATTTCGCTCAAGGGGAACTCATCAACAGGTTCTTCAATAAAACAAATAGCGTGAGGGTTCCCCATAGATACGAAAGCCATTTTTAAATTCTGCCCGAAATCATTGAAAGGATAGTCTAATATCATGTCGCAGTTATTCCATTCCGAATCTAAAGATACTGGTACTTGGCTCGGAATCAGTATTGGAAGGCCCATATTAACTGTGCACCCGGATACACTGTCTCCATTGTATTGTGGGACTACATTTAATATCCCTGCGGGTGTTTCTACAGACACAGACTCTGGTTTGGAGTGTAGCATGTTTTTCTCAACAGCGAGTTTAACGAAACATCTAATACCATTTCCGCACATTTCCCCTTCTGAGCCATCAGAGTTAAACATTTGCATTCTGAGATCAGCCTTATCAGAGTCATGAATAAGTATCAGCCCGTCTCCTCCAATTCCAAAGTGGCGATCACTCACTGTTTTTGCCACTTCGGACCAGTTTGCACTCTGGTTCCGAGCATCTATGTAAACATAGTCGTTGCCTATGCCGTGCATTTTTGTGAATTCCATAACATTTACCTTCGGTCTATTTTAACATAGATTATGTTGT
>DDKW01000055.1:0-4986 GCA_002339805.1 Dehalococcoidia bacterium UBA2588
GAATTGTGGCGTGGAAGTAGGAGTCGCATCTACGAAAACGTTTATATCCTCTCTATCAATTTTGTATGGATTGGCAGTATATTTAGGGTCTTCGACAGCGTATTTATCAGATACACAGGTTAAGGAGAAAATCTCTGAGATTTTGAGTCTGCCTGAAGTGATTGCCGATACTTTAAACAATGCGGATTCATTCAAGGAAGTAGCACAAAAGATAAATTTCAGTAATAACTTTTTGTTCTTGGGAAGAGGTATTAATTATCCTATAGCAATTGAAGGCGCCTTAAAACTTAAAGAGATTAGTTATATTCATGCTGAAGGGTACGCCGCAGGTGAAATGAAACATGGGCCTATAGCTTTGATAGATAAAAATTTGGTAACCGTCGCTATTGCAACTCAAGATATGTTGTACGACAAAATGGTATCTAATATTAAAGAAGTTAAAGCTAGGGGCGGTTTGGTGGTAGCTTTGGTCAACGAATCAGATAATAGTTTGGATTCCGATGCCGATTATTTGATTAAAGTCCCAGAAGTATCTTCTTATTTGGCTCCTATTATTAACGTTATACCGTTACAATTCTTATCGTATTACATTGCTTTAGAACGGGAATGTAATATAGATCAACCGAGGAATTTGGCTAAATCTGTAACGGTTGAATAACTTCTAACAGTGCATTAAAGAGTCAAATAATTATTGGCTTACTCATCTTAAATATTTCTATTATGTGGTAATATTTCTCATTACTATGGAAATTCTTTATACCATTATAAATAGTGCACCGGGTGTTCCCGATTGGGCATTCATTGTTTTATGCTTTGCCAGTTTCTTCACGTCAGTGGTATCTGCCGCTTTTGGACTTGGTGGAGGTGCAATGATGGTGGCCATCATGGCTTCTTTAGTCCCTCCTATTGCAGTGATTCCAGTTCATGCTGTAGTTCAAGTAAGCTCCAATTTCACTAGGGCTTTGATGATGTGGAAACACATTAAATTCACTTGGATGATTCCGTTTGTGATAGGAACTATAATTGGTGCATTAATTGGCGGTCAGATTGTTTTTGCTATTCCCAAGCATTTGTTGCAAGGCATCATCGGCATTTTTGTGATTTACACGTTATGGGGCCCAGCTGTTAAAGCTATAAAATCATCATTTATAACTTTTGTAGGAGTGGGAGCGTTCGCTTCTTTTGCGACTATGTTTGTAGGAGGCACAGGCCCTTTAATCGCACCGTTTATTAAAGCGTCCACCACAGAACGGCAAATGACTGTAGCTACTCACGGAGCCTTTATGTCGTGGCAACATGGTATAAAGATAATTACGTTTGGATTATTAGGTTTTGCTTTTGGGCCTTACATTATTCTGATGGTAGCGATGATATTGTTTGGAATTTTTGGCACATGGTCTGGAAAGACCATCTTAAATTGGATGCCAGAGCACATATTTAAACGAGCGTTCAATACGGTTTTAGCGTTGTTAGCTATCAGACTTTTGTATGAAGCTCTTAAAGGGTATTTCTTTTAGTCTGTATCAAATTTTAGATTGTACTGCTCAGAAAATACTGCCACTAATTCCTCGAAAAACACTCCTTGCCTCATCACTTTCATTGACTGAAAATCAATTATTGTACTCGAGAGAGGGAATCCGGATGAATCAAATTTTTGATAAGGGACTTCTCCGTAATCAAGGACTAAGTCCGCTACTGCCAATAATTCAGGTTCTATATCCTCTACTTTGTACTTAACACCACTTCCAGATACGTTTGCAGATGACGCTATCATTGGGAATTCATTATCCATGCTTAGATTCGCAATGTTGCTTCTTAAAGGACCAGAATTTATCAGGAAATTCACAGCTGAATTTTTTGTGCCAATTGATCGCATAAATGGGGTTAGATTTTGAAATAAAGCATGCGAATTATCATATGGAGCGAGAACTGCTAATGGGAACTCATAATTTTCTGAAAAGTCCTTAATTATTTCTTTGTGCTCCACATTTATCAGATGGATTTCGTAATGCGTTCGGAAATTTGAGACTATCCCACTTGGTTTGTCTAAAGGTCTCTTTTTAGCTGCGTAAATTTTTGTTATAGCCTCATCGCTAGCCCCCATGATTGCGTAGCCGCTCAATATGGGATTTATTGAAATTCCGCCTTTCTTTAAAGTTTCAAATATTTTATTAGCATCGTATTCGTAATCAAATAAGTAAGTTTTGTTCCTAGTATTCATTGAAAATCCTTATAATGAGTTAAGATATTTAGGATACAACTTAGATGGAAGAATATAAATACTTGAAGAATCGAGCAGACAGATGAGATTAGGTATAGATCTTGGTGGGACGAAAACAGAAATAGCCGTTGTTTCCGGAGATGGCTCAGTAGTTTGGACCAAACGAATTGACACATCTGCAGAAAGTTATTCTCAAATTCTTAGTCAACTTAAGGCTTTGGTTGGCGAAGCATATGAAGTTACTGGCTATGATGGAAGTATTGGGGTGAGTATACCTGGCAGTGTTTCACCTGTTTCAGGTCTTATACGCGGAGCGAATACACAGGTTCTCAATGGACGCGATTTTGTAAATGATTTGCGGGCGAAGGTTGGTAGGCAAGTTAATGTCGCAAATGATGCTAATTGTTTTACTTTGTCGGAGGCCACAGATGGTGCGGCGTGTGATTATGCAAATGTGTTTGGGGTTATATTAGGTACAGGGTGTGGAGGTGGCCTTGTGATCGATAATAAATTGATTCAAGGTCGTAATATGATTTCTGGAGAATGGGGTCACAGCCCCTTGCCATGGATCGAGGAACGAGACTTACCTAGAAGGCATTGTTGGTGCGGATTATTTGACTGCCTTGAGACTTATATTAGTGGTTCTGCTGTAAGTCGGGAGTACGAAATGTTTACTGGTACCAATTTACCAGTTCAACAAATAGTTGAAATATCAAGTACAAATGATAATGCTGAGCAAGTACTATTAAACCTAGAGAATAGACTCGCTCGTGCTTTCGCTATTATCATTAATTTTATAGACCCAGACGCGATAGTCATCGGCGGTGGTTTGTCTAATTTATCCAGGTTATATAGTTCTATACCTCTACAATGGGGCAACTATGTATTTTCTGATTCAGTAAAAACTGAATTACTGCCTCCTAAGTATGGAGATTCAAGTGGTATACGAGGGGCCGCTTGGTTGCAATAAATTTAACTATAAAGAGAACACATGAATTTATCTGATGCAATTGTGAATGACTTAATGGATCAATGGAACGCAGCTACTACGCATGCTTTTACAGAAGATTTATGTTCTGATGTGTTGAACGACGTCTCTTGGCAGAAATACTTAATTCAGGATTATGCATTTGTAGGAGCTCTTACGGAGTTGGTGAAAATGATGATAGACAAATGTCCAGGACAACACCAACGTAACATATTTGAGGGGTTTCTGGATGTATTAACTGGGGCGGAAGATCAGTTTTTTATTGACGCTTTTAAAAAGGCTAATGTTCCTAAAGGACAATGGTCTTCAGAACAAGAATCAGATGTAACGATTAAGTTTAAAGAGTTATTTGATAGGGTTAATGAAGGTTCATACGCTGATGTTTTGTCGGTGTTATTGCCCGTTGAATGGATCTATCTTACATGGGCAACGAATCATAAAAATTGTAAACCACGGGATTCTTATAATGAATGGATATTGTTACATAATAATGAAGAATTCACTAAGTTCGTAATGTTTTTGAAGTCTGAATTTGATGATGCGAGCCAAGGCTATTCAGAAGAGGACCGTGACAGGATGACAGGCTATTTTTATACTGCGTGTGAATTAGAAGTATTGTTTTTTGATCACTGCTATATAAAGGCCTAGGGAAAGACATGAAAGATTACTATGATGTGGTGATTATTGGGGCAGGAGCAGCAGGAATGATGTGTGCTGTAGAGGCAGGAAATCGTTCTAGAACAGTACTGCTTATTGATCACTCTCCCAAAATAGGGAAGAAAATCAGAATTTCCGGTGGGGGTAGATGTAACTTCACTAACATGAACACTTTGCCAGAACATTTCTTGTCTTCTAATCCGCATTTTTCAAAGTCTGCGTTGAGTCAATATACCCCTTATGATTTTGTGCAACTTATAGAAAAACACGGTATCAAATTTCATGAGAAGGCAGCAGGCCAGTTATTTTGTGATGATTCGGCGCAACAAGTAATTGACATGCTCGTTCATGAATGTGAAGAAGCGGAGGTGGAATTTAGTCTGGCAAACCAGGTAAATAAAATAGAATCTCCAAAAGAAAACTATTATGAACTTACGACTGATTTAGGGCATGTAGCTTGTAATTCTCTAGTTATAGCCACTGGAGGATTATCAATACCAAAATTAGGAGCAACAAGATTCGGGTACGAATTGGCTACTAAATTCAATCTCAATGTTGTGAGCCCTAAACCTGGATTAGTACCATTTGTTATAAAAGACAAAAAATTACAATCATTAAGAGGTATTTCTCTGCCAGCCCAAATATCCGCTAATAACTCTATGTTTGAGGATTCTTTGTTATTTACACACAAAGGATTAAGCGGACCATCTGTGTTACAAATATCTTCGTATTGGTATAAGGGGGATGAAGTTATAATTAATTGTTACCCGGATAGTGACTTATATAAATTACTGAAGACAAAAAGAAACGAAGGTTCTACTAGGCAAATTAAAAATTTATTACAAGAGTTATTTCCTCAGCGATTCGTTGATTATATGATTCCGTTAAGTATAGGGAATATGCGCACTAGTGAAATTTCTGATAACAACTTGCAAAAGATTTCGGATTTGATACAAAAATGGATTATTTATCCAGTAGGTACTGAGGGGTATCCTAAAGCCGAGGTGACCGTAGGGGGAATAGATACGAACGAATTATCTTCCAGAACAATGGAATGCAGGAAACAGGAAGGCCTTTTCTTTATCGGAGAAGTGTTGGATGTTACTGGGCATCTAGGAGG
>DDKW01000055.1:5382-9407 GCA_002339805.1 Dehalococcoidia bacterium UBA2588
TCTACGGAATGTTTATAATAAGTTCTTGTTATGAATAATGTATGTGTGAAAGCTCCTGCTACTACTGCTAATTTAGGACCTGGTTATGATTGCCTGGGCATGGCTCTGGATTTGTGGAATGAGATAGAAGTTAAGGTATTGGAATCAAAGGATTTAAGTATTTTTGTTAAAGGTTTTGGTGAAGATTCTGTTCCATTAAACAATGATAATCTCATATACAAATCGATCCAATTCCTGTATTCCGAACTCGGACGACCTGTACCGGGTATGGTAATTAATTGCACAAATAATATTCCCTTGAATAGAGGACTGGGAAGTAGTTCTGCAGCCATTGTTTCTGGGTTGGTAGCAGCTAACGCACTTTGTGATAATGCATATAAAGTCAATGAAATTCTTGAAATGGCAGTAGAGATTGAAGGTCATCCAGATAATGTAACCCCATGTATTTATGGTGGATGTAGGCTGATTGCAATGGAAGAAAACAATATCTACACGGTCCCTATTCCTATTCCTGCTGATTTGGATGCTATTGTTTTTATCCCAGATGTAGAAATTAGCACCGAAGCTGCTAGGAACATTTTGCCAGATACTTTAAGTTATAAAGATGCGGTACATAATATTTCACGTGTTGGGCTTTTGATAGCTGGATTATTTTCTGATAATCCCGATTATCTGAATATTGCCACACAAGATAGGTTACACCAACCATACAGACAAGAAATATTCAGGCCAATGAAAGTTATTTTCAAGGGAGCTTTGGATGGAGGAGCAACCGGCGTATTTTTATCAGGAAGCGGCTCAACTGTGATAGCGTTTTCCAAAGATAGACAAATGACAGTTGGGTATGAAATGGCAGAAGCTGCTCGACAATGTGGATTGGAAGGGACATTAAAGGTCCTTAAAACTTCAGAAACAGGATGCCATGTGACAGAATGATGGATAATTCTACAAACGGAATACTTGTGCATAAATATGGCGGTTCATCTGTGTCCGATGCCATGAAAATAGCTAATGTAGCAAAAAGAATAGTGTCGGCTTATGATTCTGGATTCAAAATCGTCGCTGTTTGCTCAGCAATGGGAGATACTACTGATGACTTATTAGACCTGGCGTCTCAAGTTACGAAGAATCCCAATCCTAGAGAATTGGACTTGTTACTTTCTACTGGAGAATTAGTTTCAGCAACTTTGTTGGCTATGGCAATTTCAGAACTCGGTTACCCTGCAATTAGTTTAAGTGGGATTCAGGCAGGGATACATACTGACGAAATGTACGGCAAAGCTCGAATAGATAACATAGAAACAGAAAGGGTAAGCAAAGAATTGAACGAAGGGAACATTGTTATAGTTGCAGGGTTTCAAGGAATCAACATTAATGATGATGTAACTACGCTAGGTCGGGGTGGATCAGATACTACCGCTGTGGCATTAGCAGCTGCTTTGAAGGCAGATAAATGTGAAGTTTACACTGATGTAGATGGTATATATACAGCTGATCCAAGAATCGTTAAGGAAGCAAGGAAAATTACCCATATTGGTTACGAGGAAATGCTGGAATTGGCATGTTATGGAGCTAAAATGCATCCGAGATCTATAGAATTGGGATCTGTTTATAATGTGCCAATATATGTCGCATCGAGTTTTAATGATGACCCAGGAACTTTAATTGATTCTTATGTTCAGGAGCTTACTATGGAAAACAGAATAAAAGTTACAGGTATTGCATATCAGAGGCATATAGCAAAAATTACTTTGCGAGATGTGCCGGATAAACCTGGACTTGCTGGATCATTGTTCGAACCTCTAACAGATGATGGAATCAGTGTTGACACCATTGTCCAAAATACTAGTGCCGATAAATTGACCGACATAAGTTTTACTGTGGATCAAAAAGACTTGCCAGCGACTTTACTGACGCTAGAAAAAATTCCTAGTGTACTTAGCAGTGGGAAGTTGTTGAGTGAAGAAAATTTAGCGATGGTAAGTATTGTTGGCTCGGGCATGCAAAATACTCCTGGATATGCTTCTAAAATGTTTACGATATTAGCAAAAGGTAACATCAATATAGATATGATTACCACATCTGAAATCCGTATAAGCTGCATAATATCTGAAGATTCTTTGGAAAATGCTGTGCAGTTACTTCATCAAGGGTTTGAATTAGACCGAATAGTTAATTAAATTGTTGAAAGGTCCAATGAATAATATGCCCACATATGTGTCTGTTATTATTCCTGCTTTTAATGAAGATGCCCGTATTGAACATTGTTTGGATGCTGTATCTTCATATTTAGCCACACAAGATTATTCATGGGAAGTCATTGTTTGCAATGATGGTAGTACCGACAGGACATCAGAGCTTGTTCGACGATTTGTGAAAATTGATTCTAGAATCAATTTAATTGACCTGCTTCATCAAGGTAAAGGCAGTGCTGTTCGAGCAGGTATGCTTAAAGCGAAAGGTGAAGTTAGAATATTGTGTGACGCCGACTTTTCAATGCCTGTGGAACATATTTCAAGATTGATACATGCTGGATGCTCGTATGATATAGCGATTGCTTCTAGGGAATTGCCGGATTCTCGTCGTTTCAATGAACCTCAGAGAAGGCATTTTATGGGAAGAGTTTTTAACTATTTAACTCGATTACTTGTATTGCCAGGTATTATGGATTCCCAATGTGGGTTCAAATTATTTAATCAGAGTAGTGCAAAAGAACTATTCCAAGATTTAAATGTTTCAGGATTCGCATTTGATGTGGAAATTCTGGCTAAGGCGCGAAAGCACAACTATTCAATAACCGAAGTTCCGATTGATTGGTACTATTTTGAGGGCAGTAAAGTTAGAATATTACGCGATTCTATCGGCATGTTTAAGGATTTGATGAAATTACGTATCAAATATAACAGGATTAGATAGGACTCTTTCATTTTTTTCTGTAGATCTTCCATTGACAAACGGCAGCTGTAAAATAGATAATTTATACGGTTTTGTTAAAATGGCAGAGGTAAATCTTTGCTACGGAGGAAAAATTGAGATTGAATCATTTTGTTAATTTTAAAACAGGCATATTGCTTATAGTCTGTTTATTCGCGTTTGTTGCTTGTGGAGGTGGAGATGCAGCGCCAACCGTTGCGACTGAAACAACAACGTCTGCGGAAGCTCCAAAGGCTGAGACACAAGCTGAAGCTCCTCCTGTGGAAGCCCAAATAGAAGAAGTTGTTATTGAAAGTTCTGCTGTTTCTGTAACGAATTACCAGGATTTTGGTTTTTCATTATCTATGGAAAGCGGAGCGATGGCTAACACGATGGCTGGGTCAACCGACACCACGGGAACTGCTACTTTCAATTATGGCGGTGTCAATGCCATGTTGAATTGGGTGCCTGGAACTAATTTTGATCCAGTAGGTGCTGTTAAAGGCTTATTCACTGCTGTTCAAAACAGTAATACTGCAACCACTTTTGCCACAGTTGGTGGCGGAGAACTCAGAGTTGGATTTGAATCTGGACAATTCATAGCTTATACAGCTGAAGGATCAGGGGGAGGACTTATAGGTGCGTGGACATGTGTGGACACAGATACATCATTCACTTTGTTCGTTTCAGGTCAAGACTCTACCAATGTACAACTTAGATTTAAAAGATTAATTGATCAATTTGAATGCGCCGGATCAGCTGACTCAGCTGGAGCTGACGCAAGTGTTAATAACTAAAAAAATTTTAGGTGAAAATAAATAATGTTAACTAATATGCCGCAGACTATGAAATTTATATTGGTCACCACTTTAGTGGTAATTTTAGGAGCGTTTTCGACTCCTGTAATTTGGGGATCAGATATATCTCCGTTCCAGCTTGATAGAAATGGAACATATTTACCGAATGACCATGAAGGAATGGACATGGGCGACATGGACATGGGTGACATGGATATGGGCGACATGGATGATGGTGGCGGCGACATGGACGATGGTGGCGGCGACATGGACGATGGTGGCGGCATGGACGATGGTGGCGGCGACATGGACGAT
>DDKW01000029.1:0-18645 GCA_002339805.1 Dehalococcoidia bacterium UBA2588
TGAGAACGGCTTGCGTTCTTTCCAGCTCTTGATTATCAAGTCGTGTGCTTCGTTGTGACGTTCTCTCAACTCTAGAGGGATGACTCCATAGGAAAAAGCTGTGTCCATGGATGTTCCTACAGGGAAACCAGATACTAATCGCCCTCCACTCAATACATCTAGCATTGCCATTTCTTCAGCTACTCGCAAAGGTGGTTGATACAGAGCTATGCTATTTCCTAATACTATTAACGCAGAGTTGGTGGTGGTTCTGGATAATATTGATGCTAGGAGGTTTGGAGATGGCATCATGCCATAGGCGTTACTGTGGTGTTCATTAACACATATACCGTCAAATCCTAATGTATCCGCATATTGGAGTTCTTCTAAGAAATCTCCGTAATATCCATTAGCTAAGTTGGGGTCAAAATTTTCATTTGGCAAATCCACCCACGCGCTTTTGTGGTGATCTGTAAAATCTTTTGGAAGTCCTTGGTACGGCATTAGGTGGAAAAAACAAGTTTTCATTTTTAGACCCTTTATTTAACTTAGTAAGTTAGGTTACATAATACCTGAAAGATTTTTAATATTAAAGTTAATCTAAGAATTTTAATAATTCTTGAATAAACTCCGTAGGATTATCTTCAAACACGGTATGAGTAGCATTATTGATACCTACAGTTCTTGAATATGGGAAATGTTGCACCATCTGCTGCGCTACTTCTTCGGATAATATATCTGATTGGAGACCTCTAAATATCATTGTCGGGCAAGTGATTTTAGGTATATCGCCCCATAAATCTAAAGGTTGTATGTTTGAACCCGTTTTCCTCTGATCTCGGATAGCAGGATCATAGGTCCAAATATAAGTGCCATTATCTGTGATTTTAGTTGCATATGTAGCTCGTCTAAGAAGAGTATCATTAGATGCGAATGGAGAACTTTTTTTGAGATGGTTAATAATTTCTGATATGGAAGTAAATTCTATCGGACCATTAGCCATCTCATCGCCTATTCGTTCACTCCCTACAGAATCAATTTTGGGGCCTATATCTATTATTCCTAGTTTGATCAATTTGTCTGGATGCTGCGATGCAAAATACATGCTATTTCGCCCTCCCATTGAATGGCCAATTAAAATAAAATGATCTATGTTTAATGATTCTGTTAATTTGAGCAGGTCATTTGAATAGGCTTCAATGGAGTAGTCTTGGACAGGCGACCAATCACTAGATCCACGTCCTCTTTGGTCTAGTGCGATCACATGATACTTATCTAGGAGCGCTTGAGATACTTCATCCCAAGAATGTGCGTGTCCTCTCAATCCATGTAACAATATCACCGTTGGATTCGTTGGAGAGCCCCATTCAAGGTAATGTAACTCTAGGTCACCGAGATTTAAGTACTTGTCTATGTACGTATTACTCAAAAAAATTCTCCTGCTTTGATTTGGTATCTGGTGGTCATGGTTTTACTTTTTAAATTAAATTGCTTTAAGTTGTTGAGCAGTGAGGATTGAATTTGTAAGAACTTTTGATCAGGTCTACACAATGTCTTAATGGATATACAAGTAACTTCTAGATCAAAAGGGATTATTCAATTTTATTTTACTTTCCATACAGGCTTTCTTTTTTCAGCAAAAGCTTTAGGTCCTTCTTTTGAATCCTCAGTCCGCAAGATTTCATCATATTTATCATGCGCCATTGAAGCTATGCTAGGTATATCCATGTCCAATCCTCGGATTGCTAACTCTTTGAATGCTTGCACAGCTAATGGTGCATTCTCTGCAATTTGAGTTGCATATTTGAGAGCTTCCTCTAACACTTGATCTTGGGGTACTACTTTATTTATGAAACCCATATCGTAGGCTCTTTGCGCACTTACCGGCTGAGCTGTTAATACAAGCTCCATGACTGCTGATAAAGGCATATGCTTTGGTAATATGGTCCCGAATGGCGGGAGAAGGCTCCATTTCGTTTCTGATATACCTAGTTGAGCATCTTCAGATGCTACTCGTAGGTCGCACATTTGCGCTATGGACCAGCCGCCTGCTAGTGCATATCCATTTACTGCAGCTACTAGAGGTTTGTACGTGCTTGGCCATAAATAAGGACTTTCTTTTGTCATGCTATGTCCTGCTTCTGCTTGCACCCCGTCAGCATTATCCTGAGCGCGTTCTTTAAGGTCTCTACCGGCGCAGAAAGCGCGACCACTACCTGTGATTACTCCTACATAAGTGTCCTTATCAGAATCAATTGTATTAATGGCTTCTGATAGTTCTGCTCGAAGTTGTCGGTTTATTGAATTCAATGCTTCTGGCCTATTTAATGTTATGGTTACTATATGGTCTTTTTTATCATAAATGATGGTCTCTGGCATGCTAGTTGCTCCTAATTTTAATTTGCTAATCCGTATGGAAACTCCTTACAGTAAACTCATGGTAATGGTTGTAAATTAGTTTCTATAATTACTTTATATTTCATGTACCACTCTATGTTAATGTGATTATATTAAATATGGTATCAGGGACTCGCTTCAATAGCGAAGTTTCAGTATTTAAGCATATGGTCCCAGGTCTCGTCCACCTATAACATGTAAGTGACCGTGATGTTGGCTCTGCAGGCCGTGGCCACCAAAATTGGATAGTATTCTGAAACCTTCTGGACAGTACATACAGCCAAAGTCTGCCGCTACAGTACTCATTTTATTCATAATGGGGCTATCCCACAACTCTAATTGGCTGTGATGTTTCCTTGGTATAACCAATAACATTATCGGCACCCAGGTTAGTTTATTTACGATTACCATTACTTCGTCATCTAAGTATCGGAATTTAGCTGGTTCGGTGCCCGCACTTATCCTACAAAACACACAATCTTGCATAATTATTTTTCTCCATTGTAAGGTGAGATATACATACGGCCCTGTTCATCTCTTGTTATGAAACCCAAAGCAGTATTTTCCGAATGGCCAAAACTTATGAGCCATTGTTCAGACTCTGCTATAGGAAGCCACTGGTTTTTGGCTGTTACGGTTTCTAAAGGATTTATATCAAAGGATGTTACGTAATTGCTTGGAAGGTGGTGTTCTGTTGGCAATACATCCCCCAGAGTAGCAAATGTACGGTCTTGTGTGCTAAATCGGACAATTTGGTGCCCTGATGTATGACCTCCTGTCAGGTGAATATTCAGATCTGGTAAAAGTTCAACATCTCCATTGATCAATTCTAGTTGCTGTTTATCGTAAAGAGGCATAAAGTCTTGTTCGTTGTATGCGTTACGTGTTCGGTCATTAAGTATCGTTGCTTCATCCCAGTCCTTTTTTTGTATTAAGTGAGTTGCATTCGGAAAAACGTTATATAACCCCCCATCATCATTATAGGCGGTGCAGCCTCCGACGTGGTCAAAATGCAAATGTGTAATTACGACGTAATCAATGTCACTTGGATCTACGTTTATGCTTTTTAGATTGTCCACTAGATTGCCGGAGTTGGCGCTAAATCTACTTTTTATATTGTCTGTTAGTTTAGTGCCTATTCCTGTGTCAATAAGGATGGTTTTATTAAGGTGTTTTATCAAAATACAATTGAGTGCTATGTTAATACAGTTTTGTGGGTCAGGCGTAATTTTGTTTGACCATATGGCTTTAGGAACTACACCGAAGATTGCTCCGCCGTCCATTTTGAAGCTACCGTCACTTACTACGTAGATTTCCGAGTTTCCAAATTGCATAGCTCGAATATATCATTTTGACTATTGTTGTCAAATTTATTTGCATAGGGGAATGCTATAATGACATATCTAAACATGAGTGAGTATGTAGATGATTAGAGTTGCAGTTTTAACCGTGAGTACTTCTGGGTCAAAAGGCGGTCGAGATGATTTGTCTGGTCCAAAGATAATTGAAGTCTTGGATGATTCTGAATATGAGCAAGTGAAATATGGAATAGTCGAAGATGATATAGATAAGATATCCGATATATTGTGTGAATGGAGTGATGGCGGAAGTGTAGATATTATTGTCACGACCGGCGGCACAGGGGTTGCTAGGTCAGACGTTACACCTGATGCTTGTTTGAGAATAATTGATAGAGAAGTTCCAGGAATGAGCGAAGCTATCCGTAGTCATTCTTTATCATTCACTCCAATGGCAATGTTGAGTAGATCCATTGTTGGCATTAGGAAATGTACATTGATAATTACGTTGCCTGGGAGTCCCAAAGCAATCGATCAATGTTTAGAGGTTGTTAAGCCGGTATTGCCACATGTAGTTGAATTATTAAATACAGACCAAATGTATAACCATCCAAATTAAGTATCAATTAAGGAGTTTAGAAATGGCTACAGATCAGAATGAAGAACCCGTTTACTGGCCTAGAGTTAAGCAGATATTAGAAGATATCATGGAGCGTTGGACCACCAAATGGGGTAGAGATGCTTATCCAGGAATTCATGAATATTATTGGGAAACGGCTAAAGATTTACAAGAGTCGGTTTTGAGTGGGTTCAGATCTATTGAGCCTGGGGTGCCTGGTAGAGAAACTCATTTGGTCAAATCTCTTGCAAGAGGGTGTGGTACATTCGGTAGGATGCCATTACGAGGCCCATTTGTTAAGAAAGACCAGATCGAAGAGATTGTCAGGTGGATCGATTCAGGTATGCCAGAAGGTCCAGAGTAGCAAAAGAGGTTCTCTTACTCAAGAGAACCTCTAAAACTTAGCGCTAATTTAATTGTATTATTAAACTTCTGCTGCAAATGCTGCTATGGGGTCAGAATGTTTTTGATAGACTTGAATTCTTCCTCTAGTAGAGTCTGAAATCATTATCTTGCCATCAGCATTTACTTTTACTGCATCTGGATGAGCCAGCCTAGTTTCGTAGTCTGGATCAATAGAGTACGCAAGTGCTCTCTGACGTATCATATCTTGGTTGGACATGAGTTTGTCTTTGCCCCAGCCTGAAAGTTTGTGGTCTCCTAAAAACTGTGCGATATATCTACCATCAGGAGCGAAAGACTGTACTCGGTTGTTCATCCAGTCACATACGTATATATCGCCTTGAGCATCTACCCCGATGCCTGTAGGTCTGTTGAATTTACCATAACTGTCTCCACTGGATCCAAATGAGAGTTGCCAGGTTCCTTCAGTATCGAATCCTTGGACTCGGTCGTTTCTCCAGTCGGTCACATAAATAATGCCGTCAGCTGAAGCTGCTATACCCCAAGGCATATTAAATTGCCCTGTATCAGTACCGAACCCTCCAAATTGACCTTTATAAGAACCGTCTAGTCCAAAAATCTGAACCCTATGGTTTTTACTGTCAACTACATATGCGGAGTCTCCTGATATCGTTATGCCTGTAGGACCTGAAAGTTCTCCGTCACCAGACCCTGAGTTTCCCCAAGTACCGATGTAATCGCCATCAGTGTCGTAAATGGTTATTCTGTTTAGATATTCGTCGGTTATATAGAGTTGATCGTCGGAGTCTATTGCGATACCTGCGGGCCAGACCCATTGCCCTTCTCCTTCTCCGTAGGTCCCGAATTCAGTGATGTATTGCTCGTCTAATGTAGCGACTGTGATATGAATCCCGTCATTACGACTCTCGTATGATCGATTGAGTACGTATAACGTATCATCGGAACTACACACGAAATCTACAGGATTTCTGAATCCTGTTCCAGCAAACTCATTTCTTCCTACTGAATGAGAGTAGGAGTAGGTACGGTCACTTATTCCAAAAAGATGTACACTCATTTCTCTTACCTTTCTCTCTTAAAATTATTGTTATCTTAGAGTGGACTTATCCACTCTAAGATATAAGTTACTATTTATTTGAAGAAACTTACTTTCTCCATTTCGTAGCCTACTAAAGGCTTTGCATCTAATCCCAACCAGTCTTCTAATATACCTGTGTAAAGGCTTCTGAAGTCTGTGCTGTGGCTTAGGTTTCCTCCCTCTAAAAGGTCTCCTTGTTCTAGTGAAGGATATTCACCATAAACTCCGCCTTTCACATGATCTCCTATTGCGAAGGCAACACTACCTGCGCCGTGGTCAGTTCCAGATCCGTTGTCAGTAACTCGTCGTCCAAACTCAGAGAACATGAATAATGTGACATTGTCGCTCTTATCTGCTTGTCTAATGTCTGTAATAAATGTATCTACATTAGCAGATACATCAGTCCATAGCGCTGAGTGTGCTTGTGCTTGGTTCGCATGTGTATCGAACCCATTGTATGGTGATGTAGTGTACAGAACCCGTGTTCCAAATTCTGCTAGATGTGTTTGCGCAATATTTTTCATGTATTGACCCACTGCAGACGCGGAGTATTCCAAGTCTGAGGAATACATTTCGGGAGCTTTTGCCAATATGTCTGCTCCTTTGAGCGCATCTGTTCCGGTTCGTCGGATATAATCAAGAGCGTAGCTCGATCCTATGGTTGGTCCATACATTCTTCCAAATACGTCCAACGCATCATTTCGTTGCGCGTCTCCGTCGATTCCTGTGAGCAGTCCGTATGTTTCCAAATCCCCGACTGAGGCTACAGGAACACCGTCCATAGCTAATGCCCTTGGAAGCCCTCTTCCAAAGTTGACGCCAGTAAGTACGTTTTCGCCGTTAGGGTCAAGTTCTTTGATTGCTCGCCCTAGCCATCCCTCCGTCCCAATTTTGTCTGGCTCACATGTATGCCAGATGTCCATGGATCTAAAGTGGGAATAACTGGGGTTAGGATAACCAACGCCCAGGAATATTGCCATTTTACCTTCATCCCAATATTTCTTGAGAGGTGCCATCGTTGGATGGAGCCCTATGTCATCAGTTAGTTTTATTACTTGTTCATCAGGAACAGACAATGTTGGTCTGTAGTCTCTATACAATCCATTGGAATAGGGGATTACAGTACTTAGACCATCGTTTCCTCCGGAAAGTGATAATACTGCTAATACTGGATCTTTTGTTGTAGAAGTCATTTGTTATCTCCTTAAAGAATTATTTGGTTAACCGAACTGGTACTCTGATGTTGCCGCTATCATTTGGAACATCTCACCAGTTCTTATTTGGAATTCGTTTCCTGACGTATCGACCTCGCCAGATTTTTCAGCATGAGCTATCAGCTGTGATCGGGTTTCTTCTGTTATGTTTAACGCGCCAACCAAAGTGATACATTCGTCAACGAATTGGTCAGGGTTATAACTACCGTCTAATTTACTTATTAAGTCTTGAACTCCAGGCAAATCTGTTTGCCCCAAGTAATCTGCCGCGAAATTGATGCGCTCAACTAGTGTTCCACTATCAATCCATTCATGGCCAGTGTGCCACCCTTCAACAGTTGGTGGATTCATTAAATCCATTCCCATATATTTTGGAACAGCTGAGACTTCGAATAGACCTGGCTTAACTTCTGAATGGTCTTTTGTGAGTCTCAAAACGCTTACAACCATTTCCGCTGGATTCTTGACCTTCGCATATCGTACATCCTCAGCTTTGAACCATTCGGAATTAAATAAGATTTCTAGCATAGGCTTAATTTCGTATCCGGAGTCGAAATAGGCTTTTTCCATTTGCTCGATAGCCTTTGAGTCTCTTGGGGGAGTCAGCCTCCAAGCCGGTACTTGCACGTCATCTGCAACAAAGAAGTTATACAGATGTCTAGCTAAGAATCTCGCAGTCGCTGGTTCTGCGCAGATAATGTCTATGATATCTTCGCCACCAAAATTACCAGTTTTCCCTAGGAAAGTTTTTTCAGTCTCATCGTGATCCCCTGGATCGTACATGAAAGTCCAAGGGCTTCGTCCATAAGGGAACGGAGGGTATGCTGGAGCGATGTTCCACCCTGTAAAGGCTCTAGCACATGCTTTAACATCATCTTCAGAGTAGTTCATTTCCTCATCTTTACCAACTCCTAGGGAAAATAGCTCTAGTAGTTCTCTGCCATAATTTTCGTTGATATTGGTCTTATGACTTTCGCTATTGTCTAGGTAGTAGACCATGCCAGGATTGCTGGATAAATCCATTAAGATTTGTTTGAAGTTTCCCATTCCGTTTCTTCTAAACATATCGATCATGTACCACATTTCAGCACCACTATCGATCTTACTATGCCCAGCACAGAATATCATGTGCCACATCAGTACCATCTTTTCTTGAAGTTGTCTTGGGCTGTTTATCATGTAGTACATCCATTTCTGGACATTGGTCTCTATTGCCGCTGACTGATAGTATGACGGTTGGTACCTCATCAGTAGATCTTCTTCGATCCCTGGTACAGTACTAGGGTTTAACAGTTCTTGTACTGTTTGGTCATATCCTTTTGCTATTGCTGCATCTAGTGTCTCTCGGCTTGCTCCGAATCCCGCTCGGCGGAATAAGTGTGACATTAATGCCAATTCTTGGTTGTCTGCCATTTTTTCCTCCTTTTGCATCTGTAGAGAGTATTTATTTGGTTTAAGTTGAATACTTTGTAGCAACACGGAACGAGTTGCTCGTAAGTATCCCTAATTATGACTAATTTAATATGATTTGAATACGAATGTCAATATCGGGTTAGAAGTATTTGTGATAGGTGGTATCTTTGATAAATAGGATAGATTTAAACGGACTTGAAATCAGGTTCGTACAAATAATTAATTGTGGAGATATGTAAAATGAAATGGATTTCTGCTATATCTAATTCTAGTATTTTGGATACGGCTCTAACTAGTTGTATCGATGAGATAACTAATGGTATATCGGCAAATGATGTTGATGTTTTATTTGTGTTTAGTTCCCCAGATTTTCAGAATGACTATTCTAGAATGTTGTCATTATTGTCGGCTAAATTTCAAAATGCTCATATATTTGGGTGCTCAGCTGGAGGAGTGATAGGAGGCGGCATTGAAATTGAACAAGATGTGGCATTATCGATTAGTGCAGCATATTTGCCAGACGTGGAAATAAATACATTTAATATATTGTCCTCTGACTTGCCAGATCTTGATAGTGGCCCGGATTTGTGGCGTCAATTATTAAAGACTCCTGTAGATCCGTTACCTCATTTCGTTATACTTTCAGATCCGTTTAGTTTTTCAACAGACAACCTGATCCAAGGTATGGATTTTGCCTACCCGGCGTCTGTCAAAATTGGAGGTTTGGCAAGCGGGGCTTCTCGACCAGGGATGAATAGCTTGTTTTTGGGAGACAAAACTATCCCAAGTGGTGCAATTGGAATAGCATTTTCTGGCAACATATCAATCGCAACTATAGTTGCCCAAGGATGCAAGCCAATCGGAGATGTCATGCGAATTACGGAAAGTGAACAGAATGTGTTGAAGTCTTTGAATGGTCAGAATCCCATCGTAGTGCTTAAAAGTTTATATGACAGTTTGGATGAAGATAACCAGAAACTAATGCAGCATTCTTTATTTGTGGGAGTAGTAATGGATGGCTTTATTGACATACCCAAGCATGGTGATTTTTTGATTCGAAATATCATGGGATTAGACAATGCTTCAGGATTCTTGACAGTAGGAGAAATCCTAAAAGAAGGGCAATTAGTACAATTTCACTTACGAGATTCCAAGACATCTGCTGAAGATTTGGATTCACTTTTATCAGAATTCGCATCGAATGACTCTTCTGAGAATGCAGGCGCTTTACTGTTTTCGTGCTTAGGCCGAGGGAAGTATTTATACGGGGTGGAGAATTATGACTCCAACGTTTTTCAAAATAATTTGCCAGGCATACCGCTCTCTGGTTTTTTCTGCAATGGAGAAATCGGTCAAGTATCAGGAACCACTTATATCCACGGATATACTAGTTCGTTCGGAGTTTTTAAAAATGCCGATCGTTGAGCCTTGTTATTAGAAAGTGTGAATTTGAGTAGTGCAGATTACGTCAAAGTCGGAATTAGTCTTTCGCTTACAGGCAATTATAGCCTTCAAGGTAACAGCGCCTATCTAGGTTTGCTGCAATGGATTAATCGAGTTAATCGTAAGGGAGGATTGCAATGTGAAGGTCATACAGGTATGCCTGTTAGTTTAACAATTTACGACGATCAAAGCTTTTCGAATAATTTACAGAATAATTTAAAAACACTTATTGATGACGATAAGATTGATATTATATTTGGTCCGTATTCGACGAATTTAGTTAAGTCAGCTGCAAGCTTTTGCGATCAAAGAGGAAAAATGATGTGGAATCATGGAGGAGCATCTAAAGAATTACACGATTATGGATATGAATTATTAGTAAGCTCCTTAACACCTTGCGATAAGTACTTCTTAAGATTGGCAGAAGTCACTAAAGTGAAATTTGATTCAAAGTTACGAGTTTGTCGTGTGATAAATACAACAGGGGAATTTTCAAAGAGTGTGGCCCAAAGTGCGGTGGATAGTTTTGCATGTAAATACGGATCGGATAACATAGTCACTAAAGATATAGAAATAAGTGCAGCAGCTCCAACGTCGGTCTTCCAGCATATCGGATCCTTTATGCCAGACGTTATTGTGTTTGTAGGGTCATATAAACAAGATATTGAATTTGTTTTAAATCTTTCACGAGAGATGATGATAAAACCTCAGCTGATTTGCTTGCCTGCGGCAGGTTTGGACCAATTTGGTAATGATGCGGGAGATTTTGGCCATATGATTGTAGGCCCTTCACAGTGGGAGCCCTGTTTGAGAGAAACTAGTATTTATGGGCCTACACTACAAGAAATAAAAGATTCTATGCACGACGGTGCCTCATTAGATTATGTTTTTATGCAAACATATGGGATGGGTTTGATTGTCGAGTATTGTGTGGAAATGTGTAAATCACTTGATGATCAATTGCTAAGAAAGGCGGTTAATGATGTAGATATAAAAACTGTTTTTGGGAAATTTGTAATCGATAGCAATAACGGTATCCAGGTTGGGCATGACATGAATTTAATTCAATGGCAGAATGGTTATAAACGGTTACTTACAGACACAGGAAAGGAATGGGAGCCTTTTTATGGTTAGTCTGCCTGGTTTAATTTTCAAACCAGGCAGACTAATATAATTACGAAGCTAATTTAATAGGATTGGACAGAGTTCCAATGCCTTCAATTTCGATTTCGCAGGTGTCACCGTCAAACATTTGCTGAGGTTCACCAGGGGTTCCAGTGTATATTAAATCTCCTGGTTCTAATGTCATAAATCTTGTGATGTATGAGATTATGGTTGGAACATCGAAGATTAAATATGATGTGCTTTCACTTTGGACTTCTTTACCATTCACTTTCCCGGTTACTCTAACATTACTTGGGTCCAGTTCTGTTTCTATCCATGGTCCACAGGGAGAGAAAGTGTCGGATGATTTAGCTCTCCACCAGTTTCTGTCATTTCGTTGCCAATCTCTAGCACTAACGTCGTTACCGCATGTGTATCCCAAGACGTGATTTAATGCATCTTCTTTGGAAACATTTTTACAGGTATCTTTGATAACTACTACTAGTTCTGCTTCGGCGTCAAATTTTCCAGAATTCTCTGTGCCAGCTAGTAAGTCTTCCTGTTTAGGCCTTATTATTGTGTCTCCAGGTCCTATTAATGACGTTTGTGTTTTGATAAATACCATTGGCTCCTCAGGTGCTGGTCGATCGTGAAGATGACTAGAGTAATTAAGCCCGATAGCCAGAATTTTGCCTGGTTCACATGGAGCAAGTAACTTTATATCAGATAATTTGTGTGATTCGTTACTAACCGAGAAGTTTTCAAATGGGCTAGATGTTAGTGTTTTTGCATCTTCCCCTTCAATGACTCCATATTGTATTTTTCCATTTGCTTCGTATCTTGCGATTTTCAAAATAAACCTCCCAGTTATTTTAATTCTCTTTGCAACACCTGATTCTACTAACTTTGGAGGAATTTGCCAATATTTACGAGTACAATTAACTATAGTATGGAATTTGTATTAATACTGATGCCCGATGGATATTTCGATGTTTTGGGTTTGACTGCAAGAATAAGTACTTATAAACTCAAATTGGAAGTTAATAGGAGGTAAAGATGAGCATTTTGAAAGAATTTGACATTACTGGTCAAAAGACACTGATAATAGGTGGATCAAGAGGAATAGGACGAGGAATAGCACGAGCATTCGCTGAAGCTGGATCTGATGTTGCGGTCACAGGATTAACAGATGTTAATGCCCAGATTATTGCTGATGAATTATCTTCTAAGGGGGTCAATACTTTAGCTTTAGGAGGAGACGCAACGAAGGCTGAAGATATGGACATAATAGTTAAACGAGTGTTGGATGAATGGGGATCTGTAGATACACTAATTAATTGTGTTGGAGATGCTATTAGAAAGCCCGTTGCCAAGTTGCCAGGTACTGATTTAGAGGGTATGACCGAGCAGGAATGGCATTTTATATTAGACATTAATTTAACAGAGGCATTTCAAGGGTGCCGAGCTTTAGGTCCCCATTTCTTAAATAAAAATTCTGGGAATGTTATTAATATATCAGGATGGGCCTCTTTTAGAGGAAGGGCGCAATCGGCAGCTTATGATGCTGCTAAAGCTGGAGTGATGCGGTTCACGGAATGTTTGGCGCAAGAGTGGGCGCCCTATAACGTGAGAGTAAATGCTGTCGCCCCAGGCAGATTTCCAGACCCAGAGCAATTGACTGAAGAAGTCTACTCGGGTCGTCAGCAAGAGGCCGCGGCAGAAATACCTTTAGGGCGATTAGGTAATTTAAAAGAACCGGGATATTTATGCGTGTTTTTAGCGTCGGAGGCTGCTTCCTACATTACAGGACAGACTTGGGCTATTGATGGAGGAATAAGTATCAAGCATCCTTAACAATAAAAATGTTCAGGACTTGAAGATTAATTTAAATGTTTCTTATTGATCGTGTCAGTAAATCTTATGGGGCTAATGCCGTTTTGGTAAACGCAAGTTTAGAAATTGAGAAAGGGCAGTTGGTCGTTATATCTGGTGATAATGGGAGTGGAAAAACTACTCTGTTGAAAATTGCTGCAACTTTATTGACCCCAGATGAAGGGAATGTGGGAATAAAGGATGAATACGGGCACACATTAGTACGATCGGATAACATCCGGAAGTTTATCAGTTACGTGTCACACAGTTCTTTTTTGTATGATAATTTGACCCTTAATGAGAATTTGAAACTATTCGCTAAGTTGATGAAGCTTGGTTCAAAAGACGAAGGCTGGGTTGATCTTCTTGATCGTTTTAATATATTACAATTCCAAAATGCTAAGGTACGGGAATTGTCGCATGGGACTAAGAAAAAAGTCTCCCTTTGCAGGAGTTTAATGCAACCAGCCAGATTGATGATATGGGACGAACCAGATTCAGGACTTGATGACAGTTCCACTAGAACTCTATCTGAAATCATCAAAGGACAAATCCAAAAAGGAATATCTGTCTTATTGACATCGCATAATCAGAGTTTTGTTGACACTTTGGAATGTGACGCATTTCGATTACAGTCAGGTTCATTGAGATTTAAAAGTTAGGTAATGTGTGGGTATGAATCTGATGTCAACATTACTATTACTCCTCAAAAAAGATCTTGTTTTGGAATGGAGAACCAAAGAATTTATAACTGCGTCATTAGTTTTCGGTATGTTAATAGTTGTGGTTTTAAATTTTGGAATTAGGCTAACAAATGATCAATGGGCGACTGCAGGTCCAGGTATTTTATGGGTATGCTTCATATTATCTGGGATAATAGGTGTAGGTCGTGCTTTTCAGAATGATTTTGATAATGATGCCTTGATTGGTATCGATCTTTTAGGAGTGAATAGAGATATTATATTTTTAAGCAAGACTTTTTCATGCTTAATATTTGTTTTTACTATGGAATTAGTATTGGTTATACCTTTTATAGCGTTATTAGGATTTAATCCTTTCTCGGTCTCTTTGCTAGCGGTTATGGGATTGTTTTCGTTAGGTTTTTCCATTGTAAGTACCCTCTTTGTGTTCGTGGCCAATCAGACCAAATCTAAGGATGTGATCATGTATATTTTAATATTGCCGGTAGTTTTGCCGATATTGATTGCGTCCGTGGAGCTTACAAGAGAGCTGGTTTCAGGATATGAATTGAGTTTTACTAATCATTGGATTGTGATTTTAGCGGGTTTTAATTTGGTATACCTAGTGATTTGCCCGTGGTTATTTGGCATAATATTAGATGAGTAGTTTTTTAAAAGGAAAAAAATGAAGAAAATTAGAAATATCTTGTTAGCGATGCCGATCGTTTTAATGTTGGTCAATATTTATCTAATATTCTTGGTAGCTCCTACGGACATTAATTTGGGGCACATACAAAGAATATTTTATTTGCACGTACCTACAGCGTTATTGTCATTTGTAGTATTCTTCACTGTTGCCGGCTTAAGCGTGTCTTATTTGATAAATAAGAACAAAGCGGTTGATCGACTTAGTCAAGCTTTAGCAGAAGTCGGGTTAGTGTACGTTACTTTGGCGCTGATTACTGGCTCTATATGGGCTAAGCCGGTTTGGGGAGTGTGGTGGACTTGGGAACCACGACTCACAACAACTTTAATATTATGGTTTATATACGTGGCCTATGTAATGGTTAGGTCATATACTGCGGATACCAATAGAGGGTCTAAATTTGCAGCTGTATTAGGCATTGTTGGGGGAATAAATGTACCTATCGTTTATTATTCTGTGATGCTTCGTTCGATTCATCCAGGACCGGTGATTGGAGATGAAACCAAACTTCCTGACTCAATGCTTTGGGTATTGGTGTTTTCTTTGATTACGTTTGGAGTCGTGTTACTGGCCCTAGTGAAAGAGAGACATTTTACGCTGTATGCTGACCAAGTAATATCTGACCATAAATTGAGACGTCAACAAAAATCTATCATTTAGGATCTTTATATGTACATGTTTTTATTGCAAGCTAATCTACCATCTAATTTGGGTTATTTGAGTGCCGCTTATTTCGTAGCTTGGATAATGCTGTTTGGGTATTTGATATTTATAGCTAAGAAAAGACGATCACTTGAAATAACTTTAGAAAATATCAAGAATGAAGATAAGGAACTGTGAGGTGTTATAAGTTATGTCTGACGAGGTAGTTAAGAAATCATATGTTAGATGGATTTTATTAATATTCGTTATTGGATTGATAATTTCTTATATGGCCGTACAAGCATTTCCTGGCAGTGCTAGGTATTTTTTGACTGTGGAGGAATTTACCAATCGATCGGAATTACATCAAGGGCAGATTGTTAGAGTTTCAGGAGCGTTGGTTGTAGATTCATTCAGTCGTACTTCAGGAAGTACCACTTCGCAATTTCAGTTAGCAGACAAAGACGTAGAACTGGGAGCACATTTGGACGCATCCTATGTGGGAGTGCTACCCGATCTTTTTTTCAACCCTAATTCTGAAATAATTTTAGAGGGTTCTTATCAGGATACAGGTGTATTTATGGCAGAAAGTATTCTAGTGAAGTGCCCATCCAAATACCAAGAACTAGATGAGCAGGGAGATCCAAAACCGTATACAGACCCAGTTTAGTTACTGAACTAAAATTCGAAGTCTCCCAATAATGCCTCAGCATCCCTAACTCTTGCTTTGCTTCTCATATCAACAACTTTCTGATCTAGAGTTGCAACATTCGAATCTTCGTAGATAACTCCTATAGGAACTCCGGGTTTTTGGATTAGTTCAAATGCAGCGTCTATGTTGGAAGCGTCGTGTTCTTCTGGTATAGGTTGTACTAAAGGAGCTATGCCATTTTTGGCATCACCTTTCATTTCCATGAAAAAGTCATTGTAAGTTGTGCATGGAGACTGAACGTGTACCATTGCGAATCCAGGATGATTCATCCCTCTTGTTATAAGTTGAGCAAGCTCTCGCGGTTGCCCTGAAAATCCTGATGCTACAAAAGTGGCACCATGGGTAAGATACAGTTGTAAAGGATCTGCTTGAGCTTCAATTTTTCCAAATGGGGTAGAGCTAGTGATTGCGCCTGATTTGGAAGTGGGTGAGCTCTGCCCTTTGGTAAGACCGTATACTCCGTTATCCATCACTACAGCACAAATGTTGAGATTCCGAGCTGCTTGTGGGCCGATATGTTCACCACCAATACTTAGGAAATCTCCATCACCAGCAACCACAATCACGTTCAGTTCGGGGTTTGCCATTTTGACTCCGAATGCAATAGGGAGACTTCTACCGTGAATGCCATGAATACCATAAGGTTGTTGTCCTTCTAGCAAGTGGACTAAATTACCAGAACATCCTATTCCTGCTACTACGACGTTATTCTCTATAGGAAGGTCGGTATTTTCTAGGCGGTCTATCATTGCGAATTCTATAGCTCTGCGGACACCGAAGTCTCCACACCCAGGACACCATTTAAAATCGTACTCAGGATTTCGTTTGCTCATGATTGGTTATTCTCCCTTTATTTGGTTTTAGTTTCTGTCAGATTTTTAATTTCGGATACAAGGTCCTTTACCCTGAAAGGTAACCCTGTGTATTGAGTTATTGACACTGCATTGACGTTCAATGATCTGAGAATCGATGAGAACTGACCTTGGAAATTTAATTCCGGTACAATTACTAGCTTTTTGTTTTGAAGTTGTTCCAGCATTTCTGGGGGAAGAGGATTTAATAGCATTGTGTAGTAGAACCCAATATCCATTCCCTCTGCGTTCAATTCATTGAATGCTTCCAAGGCGGGTCCTTTGGAACCTCCCCAAGGTAGGATACAAATTTCAGAGTCTGGGTTTTGTGATTCATATTCGTTTTCTTTCAAGAGCTCGATTTTGTTAAATCTTCTTTCAGTGTTGCTAATATGGTGTGAAGCCAAATGGGTGGTGTCTCCAACATCGTCATGTTCACTTCCGTTGGCAACATATGCACCTGGTCTACCTGGTATGGGCATTGGTGATAGTTGATCACCTTCATATCTTTTATATCCATTGTTGCCGTCATAAGTTAGGCGATTTTCAACAGTGATTTTGGATAAATCTGGTCTGGGAATGTTTTGGACACGTTCAGCCAATGCCATTTCTGTCATAAGTATCACGGGACCTTGATATCGTTCGGCCCAGTTTAATGCCTTAACCGCGCCATAGAAACATTCTTCTACGGTACCCACTGCTATAACTGGTAATTTGACATCACCATGGGCAGGATACATGCATGACATTAGGTCTGATTGTTCCGTTTTGGTTGGTAATCCTGTAGCAGGGCCTCCCCTTTGAACATCCACAACCACCAAAGGTACTTCGGACATCCAAGCGAGGCCAATGCCTTCGCTCATCAAGGAGAATCCCGGGCCGGCTGTAGCAGTCATTGCTTTTTTGCCTGCATATCCTCCTCCGATGAGGGCGGTTATAGCTTCTATTTCAGAGCCTACCTGATACACAAATTTACCTTCTCCATGTAGATTTCTTTCCATGTAGAGAAGGACCGTTGTAGCAGGTGAAATGGGATATCCTGCGTAAAAGTTAAGTCCTGCAGCAATTGCTCCAACAGATATCGCTTCGTTACCTTTCATCATTACTTGCTGATAATCGGGTTTAATTGGATCGGCTAATTCTCCGAGATTGAACCCACTTTCAGCTGCGTGGGATCTACCTAAGTCTAGGGCTTGATGGTTGGACTTTATAATTTCTTCGTCGTTATCTCGGCCTCTAGTAAATCTGTCTGTCACAAAGTCTTTAAGGTATTGTTGAGGCATGTTCACCAGATGGGCCAGAGCTCCGATCACAATCATATTGGCTGCTCGGTTGTTCCCAGTGGTACGTGCTAGTTCATCGATTGGTAAACCAAAGCTTTGAGGATTATTTTCAATTTCGAAGTCATTGGAGTTGAAAATAATAACTCCTCCGTCACGGACTTCACTTCGGTGGTTTTCGTAGGCCTCTTCGTTGAACGCGACTAATACATCGATGTTGTCACCTGCGCTTAGCACGGTCTCGGTGGATATACGAGCCTGTGTCCAAGTAGGACCTCCTAAGATTTGGGACGGGAATGTTGCGTAGGTTAGAGCGTGATATCCGACTTGAGTTGATGCTTGTGCTAACCCTTCAGCAGAGGTTACTACTCCTTGGCCACCTTCACCAGCAAATCGAACGACGAAATCTCGCATCTGCATTTTATTAAAATCCTTCTATACAGTTTCTTGTCCAGCGATTTTGTTGTTGGTCCAGTAACGCCAACACGCCGTGATTTGGAATTATCTCATAAAATTAAAGAGATAGGAATACCAATTTGCCAAAATGGGTAATATACTTTTATCATCCAGATTTCATCTCAGGTCAGATAGGTTAAGTCATATTCCGGATATTAATAAGTATCTGTTGGGTTGACAATTAAAAAATAAATCGGATATTTTGGAAAAGGCGTTTTAATAATAAATGGAATTGAAATATCGAGGTTCATATGGCCCCTAAGGCGAAAACGAAAACCGCTAGAAGTAAAAGTTTAATACCTGCAGCCGATGGCAAAAAACTTGTAATAGTTGAATCGCCTGCTAAAGCAAGAACTGTCGGGCAAATTCTTGGAAGAAAATATGTGGTTGTGGCGTCACAGGGACACGTAAGAGATTTACCCAAGGGCAAGCTAGGGGTAGATGTGGAAAACGATTTTGAACCATCTTATGTTGTAACAAGAGATAAAACTAAGTTGATGAATGCATTGAAAAAAGC
>DDKW01000029.1:19037-34273 GCA_002339805.1 Dehalococcoidia bacterium UBA2588
GAGGCCATATCCTGGCATCTTCAACAGGCTTCAGGTGTATCTGATTCAGAATCCAAGTTCAAACGTGTGGTTTTCCATGAAATAACTAAACAGGCTGTGGAAGAAGCGTTTGAAAATCCGAGAAGTATAGACATGGGATTGGTCGACGCTCAGCAGACTAGAAGAATACTGGACAGGCTCGTAGGGTTTCAATTGAGCCCACTCTTATGGAGAAAAGTGCAAAGAGGATTGTCAGCCGGAAGGGTGCAGTCAGTGTGTTTGAGGATGACTACAGATAGGCAAAAAGAAATCGATAGTTTTATACCTGTGGAATATTGGTCTATTGAACTTGATATGTATGATCCTGCTAATAGCAAGAGCGCACACACTATGAAATCTATTCTCTATAACGAAAAAGGAAGCAAGGGGAGGATCGAAATTTCAGACGAATCATCAGCGTATAAGATTAAAGACTCTTTGAACCATGCAGACTTTAAGATTTCTTCAATTAATGCGAGGCAAGTCAAGAAACGCCCGTCTGCACCCTTTACTACAAGCACTCTTCAGCAAGAGGCAGGTCGTAAATTACGCTTTAGTACCCAAAGGACCATGAGCCTAGCTCAACAATTGTATGAAGGGATTAATGCTGGCGGGGAGTCCACTGGTTTAATCACTTATATGAGAACGGATTCTGTACAGGTGAGTACTATAGCCGTTAATGAGGCTAGAGACTATGTTAAAAGCATCTATGGAAATGATTACATACCTAGCAGTCCACGAGTATATAAATCTCGTAGTAAAAACGCGCAAGAGGCCCATGAAGCGATACGACCGACCTCTATTAGGCGTACTCCGCAGTCTGTATCTGCCTATTTAAATTCCGATCAAATGAAGCTTTATAGTTTGATATGGTCCAGGATGGTAGCAAGCCAAATGGCAGATAGTGTAACTGAATCGACCAGAGTTGATATAGACGCAATTAGTGACACCAGTTATGTATTAAGATCTAACGGCTCAAAATTGATATTCGATGGATTTAAGAAACTTTATGAGGAATCGATTGATTCGGAAGAAGAAGATAAAGACTCAAAGTTATTGCCTGATATGAAAGAAGACATGATATTGGGTTCTAAAGATATCAATCCCATCCAGCATTATACGCAAGCGCCACCTATGTATACTGAAGCATCGCTCGTAAAAGCTATGGAAGAGAATGGAATAGGGAGGCCAAGTACATACGCTCCTACAATCAAGACGATATTAGACAGAAATTATATAGAAAGAGACCAATCGAGATTGAAGCCCACGGTATTAGGTATGACTGTTTCTGATGAATTAGTTGACTATTTTGGCACAAAAAAAATTCAAACTAATGAGTCTTCTGTGGAGTATGTGGAAACTCATAACGTGAATGATGGCACAAAAATACTGGAGCTAGATTTCACAGCAGAAATGGAAAATCACCTTGATGATATAGCGAGTAATGAGAAGGAATGGATAAAAGTGCTAGAGCAGTTTTATCAGCCTTTCATGAGATCTTTAGATAATGCCACGGAAAATATGCCATATCGTAAAATTGAAGAACCAACGGATGAAATATGCGAAAAATGTGAAAGTCCTATGGTTATAAAAACAGGTAGATACGGAAAATTCATAGCATGTACTGGTTTCCCAGAATGTAGGAACACAAAGCGTATCGTAGAAACGACTGGAGTCCCTTGCCCCAGATGTGGAGAAGATTTGATTCAAAGGAAATCACGGAACAGAGGGAGGCCATTCTATGGATGTTCTGGATATCCCAATTGTGATTTCTTAGTGAACAAGGAACCTGTACTGCAAGCATGCAAAGAATGCAGTGGTTTGATGGTTGTTGATAAACCAGGAATTTGGTCTTGCACAGTATGCTCTGCAACCATAGAGAATGCACTTGTAGTGTCGGACTAAGCAAGTCAGTGGATGATAGTAACCACATAACTAAATATAGTAGTTATTTGAAATCGCAAAAAATGGTGTCTGAAAATACTATCAGAGTGTACACAGAAGATTTAAATACTTTCCAGCAATTTTTGGCACATAGTAAATATTCAGAATATTCTATGAATTTGCACACGACTAGGGAATACCTTGTTTGGTTAGCATCGAGTGCAAAGAATCAGTCTAAGTTTGGCGGAAGAAATACCAAAGAGTCTCAGGGATATGAAAGGACAAGTATTGTACGGAAATTAAGTGCCTTAAGGGCATATTATGGATATTTGGTTCATATAGGTAAATTTGATTCGAATCCTATACCGCAGGCTCGAACGCTCAGTATGAAAGTGGGTAAATCGATCCCTGTGTTCATGTCAAAAAGTGAAATGTTTAGATTATTAAATGCACCTAACGTCGGTACATTCCTAGGTAAAAGAGACAAGGCAATTTTAGAATTACTGTATGGGTGCGGAATACGGTTAAGTGAACTTCATGATTTGGATATTAAGCATATAAATTTTCATAGGCAAGAAATTAAAGTGTTGGGAAAAGGGTCTAAAGAGCGAATGGTGTTGTTTGGGGACAATAGCCAATTAGCCATAGAAGACTATTTACGGAATGTGCGTGATGAGCACCAAGCTCATTCTGGTGCTTTACTGCTAAATCGCTTTGGGAATAGACTATCAAAAAGAAGTATACAATTGGTGGTGAAGAAATATGCTAAGATAGCTGGGCTTCGCGAAGGAATTCATACACATACTTTACGCCATAGTTTTGCAACTCATATGTTGGAAGGGGATGCTGATTTAAGAGTAATACAAGAACTTTTGGGTCATGCTAGTCCGACAACCACAGAAATATATGCCCATGTGACTAAAAAAGAAGCGCGGAAATCTTATATGAGTTATCACCCAAGATCTAGAAAGGAATATGATGAGTAAAATATTAGTAATCAATGGCCCGAATTTGAACTTTTTAGGAAAACGTAACCCCGATATTTATGGTTCGGACACTCTGGCTGATGTTGAATATAAAATTCGTGATGCAATAACATGTGCTGATCTGGAATTGGTTTTTTTCCAATCTAATCATGAGGGGGAATTGATAGACCTCATACAAGAGCATCATGGTTCGTTGAATGGAATTGCTATAAATGCGGGCGCATTGACACACTATGGATATTCTTTGAAAGATGCATTAATAGACGCAGCTGTTCCCGTGGTTGAAGTACACGTTGGCAATCCTTATGCCAGAGAAGAATGGAGAAGACATTCTGTTATAGCTGATACAGCAATTGGTATTATTTCAGGATTCGGATGGAGAAGTTATAAATTAGCTATTGATGCTATATTAGAGCATACTTAGGTATTGATTTTGGAGGATATGTAATGGCTATCAATTTTAGTGATTTGAGCCGAGGATTAGTAGTGGAACTGGAGTCTCAGCCTTGGGAAGTTTTGGATTATGAACGAAACAAAATGCAAAAGAGAGCACCTGTGACCAAGATTAAAATGAAGAATATGATTACGGGATCTGTTGTAGAAAAATCTTTCCAGAGAGACGATACTGGAATGGAATTAGCTGAAATCGAAAACAAAGAAGCGCAATATTTATACACAGACGGTGAATATCATTACTTTTTAGATCAAGAATCTTTCGAACAATATGAGTTAGTTGAAGCTCAATTAGGCAATGCATTAAATTATGTGAAAGAAGGTATGATAATAGAAGTCATATTTTACAAAGGTTCGGCTATAAACGTAATATTACCAACTCACGTAGAACTAACAGTTGCCGATACTCCTCCTGCTTTTAAAGGCGACACCGCTCAAGGTGGGAATAAACCCGCAACCCTTGAAACAGGATTGAAGGTTACTGTACCCATGTTTATTACCCCTGGTACTGTTATTAAAATTGATACTCGTACAGGTGAATATTCAGAAAGGGTAAGTTAATGAATCACTCTTGGAGTGTAACCCAGCTCACGAACTATTTAAAACAGTCTTTGGAGACTGATATTAACCTGGCTGATCTTACAGTTACTGGAGAAGTATCTAATTTGAGCAGTCCACCTTCAGGACACAGATATTTTAGTCTTAAAGATGCCCGAAATGTTGTGCGAACCGTTATGTGGTCTAATCGTCCGGGTATCGAACATCTACGAGAAGGAGAACAAGTACTCGTAACAGGCAAAATGACATTTTATGGTCCGCAGGGGAACTGCAACCTACAGGCTGAACTTGTTGTTCCTCTAGGCGAAGGATCTTTATCTGTAGAATTTGAGCGATTAAAGGTGATGCTCGATCAAGAAGGGTTGTTTGATTTAAGTAGGAAAAGAAGCCTGCCTGATTTCCCTCAAGTTGTTGGAGTCGTGACTTCAGCTTCTGGGTCGGTTTGGCAGGACATACAGAATGTAGTTACTAGACGTTTTCCGCTGTGTGAGCTACTACTATCACATTCGTCCGTGCAGGGGGCTAGTTCGGCATCTGAGATTTGTGAAGCCATTGAAATGCTGAATTTAGAAGGTAGATCAGATGTGATTATATTAGCAAGAGGAGGGGGCTCACTGGAAGATCTATGGTCGTTTAATGAAGAAGTCGTAGCAAGAGCTATTTTCGGCAGTAAAATTCCAGTTGTCTCCGGCGTTGGTCATGAAACAGATGTTACGATCTCTGATCTTGTGGCAGATTTTAGAGCTCCAACTCCGTCTGCAGCTGCGGAATTGGTAGTTCCTGATATTGATAATTTGAGGTCAGATTTAGATAATTATCGAAATAGAGTGACTCAAAATCTTAGTAATATGCTATCGTTGAATACTTATAGGTTACAAGCAATTTCTGAAAATTTATCTAGAGCTATACCTCAATTGAACGAACATAGGCGATTGATTGATGAAATATATCAACGTTTGTTCGATCAATATGACTTAAATATTCGAAACAACAGAAAAAACATTGAAACTTTTGCTAATCAGCTTAGAGTACTCGATTTTAATAGTATATTAGCTAGAGGGTTTGCTTACATTCAAAATGCATCTAATGGATCACCTATAAGATCTAGCAAAGAATTGGACGAAGAAGATATCATTACTTTGACGTTTAATGATGGTGATAAATCAGCACAAATTTTATGATCGAGGTTGACTAGTGGAATCGGAAAACCAACGTGAAGAACAATCATATGAATCTCTTGTGGAGAAACTAAATAATGGTCTCAAGTCATTAGAATCTGGAGAATTGTCCCTGGATCAATCAATTGAGTTGTACAAGCAATGCATGGAACTGGTTGGTAAATGTAACGAATATTTGGACAAGGCCGAGATTGTGATCAGTGATATTCGTAACCCTTCTTAAGCTATGTTGAAGATAGGATGGTTTTCCACTGGTACGGGAAAAGGTTCCCAAGCACTGCTAACTAACTTTTACTCCAGAATTTTGGATGAATCTTTGCAGTCTTCCATCTCGTTTGTGTTTTCTAACAGAGAGGTTGGTGATAATGCCGAAACCGATATGTTTTTTGAATTAGTTAACTCCTATCATTTACCATTAGAGACTTTATCTCATAAGAGATTTTTAATTAATTCTCCTATGACTCAAATTCAAGTTTTTGATCGTTTAGCTTATGATACAGAGGTTATGAAGGCTATAGCTAAGTATGACGTGGATTTGATAGTGTTGGCCGGATACATGTTAATTGTGTCTGGAGAGTTGTCAGGGAAATATAAAATGATTAACTTACATCCAGCTTTGCCAGATGGTCCTAAAGGTACTTGGAGACAGGTGATTAAAAATCTAATCGATAATAACCGCCAGTTGACCGGAACCATGATCCATTTGGTAACAAGTGATGTTGATAGAGGGCCATGTATAAGCTTCAGTGAATGTGATCTCAGTGATTTATGGAGTACTTATACTACAGGGGTAATATCGAAACAAAAGTTGTTTGATCAAATTCGGGGCAGACAATTTTTGCAAGAACCGACACTGCTTATAAACACCATATCTAGTATAGCTGAGCATAAGATTGATTTAAGTACTCTTACGTATTATGGAGATGGGGCTAGGTTACCGTTGCCTATGTGTATAGAAATACCTGTGGAAGAAGGATTACGCTGATTTTTTTAAATCGTTGTTATCTAATTTTACGGTATTACTGTGGGAGTCTATTAGGATAGGTCCTCTTACCATTAAGGCAGCATCTTCGTCTACTGTGCACTTAACGACTTCGGGGATGGATGGTAGTTCATACATAACATCTAGTAAAAGCTCTTCAACATATTGCCTTAATGATCTAGCACCAGTTTGACTTTCCAAACATTTTTGAGCGATGATTTTGAGAGCCTCCTCAGTAAATTCTAGATCTACGTCATCGAGTTCAAATAGGTGTTGGTACTGTTTGGTTAACGCATTTTTAGGCTCTGTAAGAATTTGAATTAAGCTATCTATGTCTAAAGCTTCTAATACTGCAATTATTGGGAGCCTGCCAACTAGTTCTGGTATGAACCCATAATTGAGAATGTCTTCAGTTCCTATATCTACGGGAGCATCGGAATGTGATTCTTGAGTGGCGAGAAAACCAAGATTAGATCCTTTCGATATTCTATTTTCAATGATTTCGTTAAGTCCTTCAAAAGCTCCGCCACAAATAAATAAAATATTTTTGGTGTCTAGTTGTATAAATTCTTGTTGTGGGTGTTTGCGGCCGCCTTGTGCAGGTACGTTTGCGACGGTACCTTCTATTATTTTAAGAAGTTCTTGTTGGACTCCTTCGCCTGACACGTCTCGGGTTATTGATCTGTTGGTCCCTTCCTTACGGGCGATTTTATCAAGCTCGTCGATATAGATAATGCCTTTTTCTGCTTTTTCTAGATCCCAGTTAGCCGATTTGATAAGTCGTAACAATATATTTTCTACATCTTCTCCAACATAGCCAGATTCCGTTAAAGAAGTTGCGTCACAAATCGCAAATGGTACATTCAATATATTTGCTAAAGTCTCTGCTAATAGTGTCTTCCCTGACCCGGTGGGCCCGATTAGAAGCATATTGGACTTATCAATCCTAACTTCACTGTCGTTTTCCGTTCCCAGTAGCCGTTTATAGTGATTGTATACAGCTACACTTATTGTTTTTTTTGCTGCACGTTGACCGATGACATATTCGTCTAACATTAAGGAAATGTCTCGAGGTATCAATGGTAAATTGGAATGCTCTGGTTCTTCTTGAAAAGCTTTATCAGTATCAATAAGTTGGTTTAGAACGCGGATGCATTCGTAACAAACGGACGCTCTTCCTTGTCCAGCGACAATCAGATTTGATCGTTGCTGAGTTTTCTCACAGAAAGAACATCGTTGATTTCTGTTAGTAGTCATATAGTATTACTTACAGAGGTTAGGATTGCTTTGAGTCTGAACCTAAAATTTCGTCGATCAAGCCATATTCAACAGCCTGGTCGGATGTTAAGTAGTAGTCTCTGTCACTATCTTGAGCAATTTTTTCATAAGTTTGACCAGTTTGATCGGAAAGTATGGTTCTCAGTTTATCCTGCAATCTTAAAATTTCTTTTGCTGCTATTTCGATGTCAGTGGCTTGACCTTGAGCGCCACCAAGTGCTTGATGCATGTGGATCGTAGAGCTTGGTAGGGCGTATCGTTTGCCTTTTGCTCCACCGCAAAGAAGTACTGTTGCCATGCTTGCTGCCATCCCAAGACATACTGTAGATACCTCTGGTTTTATCATCTGCATAGTATCGTAAATTGCCAATCCAGCACTTATGACTCCACCAGGGCTGTTAATATACATGCTGATTGGTCTGTCCGGATCTTCTCGTTCCAAATACAAGAGTTGAGCTACTATCAAGTTGGCGACTGGATCGGCAATCGGAGTTCCGAGGAACACGATTCGTTCTTTGAGAAGCAATGAATAAATATCGAATGCCCGTTCCCCTCGGTTGCTAGTTTCAATAACCATTGGAACAATGTTTTGTTCAGGTTCCTGGCCTCGGATACTTCTCTCGTAGGATTCGAAAGGGTTAATAAGCATGGTGTAGCTCCTGTTCTCGATTTATTATTAAATTACTATTTGTCAGTATTGGATGTATCGTCTTTACTCGCTTCGCTAGCGTCATCAGTTGGTGACACTTCTGTTAGGTCAACTAGTTTTTCTAGTACTTTACGATTAAACATTGATGACCTGATAGAATCTTTTGTGCTCTCTGTGTTGAAAAAAGATTCCATTCTTTCACGAGTTTCGTCTGATTCCTCATAAGATTTTAACATATTATCGATCTCGGTTTGTACATCTTCTTCAGTTACTTCAATTTCTTGATCATTGGAGAATTGTTTCAATACCAAAAATCTGTTTAGTCTTTCATTAGCTGCTTGTTCTAATTCTTCAGTGAATTCTTCAGGTGACTTCCCTATATAAGTAAGGTATGTTTCTAAGTCGACTTGTTGGTTTGATAGTGCTTGTTCTCGTTCCCGTCTGAGTGAATCTACCTCTCTTTCATAAAGGAGATGAGATGCTTGGATATCAGAGATTTCAACTAATTGATTTAGGCTGTCCTCTTGTACTTTTAACGCGGCTTGACCTTCGGCTTCTGTTGCTAATTGTTCCTGTAGATTAATTTTGAAATCATCGAGTGTATCAAATCCTTCGCCGATGCCTTTAGCAAACTCATCATCGATTTCTGGTAGAGATTTCACTTTAACCGATAAAATCTCTACTTGGAAAATACAGTTTTTCCCTGCATATTCTTTTCGGGCGTAATCTTCAGGGATAGTAATTTCAAATTCAAGAGATTCAGTCTCTGTATGACCAAGTAAATTGGGAGCAAACCCAGGGAATGGTAACACCGAGTCTTCAATAGGTATGAAATCTATTTCAGAATCATCAATGACTAGTTCATTGTCGATGGTCCCTTTGACATTAATATTTAGTAAATCAGAGTATTCAATGGGGCGTTCCACTGGCTCCCAGTTTGCTTGTTCATCTCTGATGCGTTCAAGTACTTCTTGTACTTGCTCATCAGTAATGGAAACTGACTCTCGTTCAATATTAATTTCGCTCGTGTCGCCCAATATAACCACTGGTTCCAATGGTACGGTCGCTTTGTATTGAGTAGGCTCCATACCTAAAAGCTCGATATGAGGCTCAGCAAATGCAGAGATATCATTGTCTTTTAAGGCTTGGTCTAAGGATTCAGGTATCATGAACTCAATTGCTTCGTTTACTAGTCCAATACGACCCACCATGGACTCCACAATACTTTTAGGGGCTTTACCCGGCCGAAATCCAGGAACTTTGAGCCTATTTACCATTCGTTTGTATGATCGGTCTAGATAAGGATCTTCATCACTTTCAGTGAGAGTTACTGTAACTATTATTTCACCAGTTTGTTCGGTTTCAGTTTGTATTTCCACAAAAAACTCCGTATATGCGATATAGGTATGAACATCGGTTATCGAGTATAGCATACGTCAGATTTATGGGGAAGTTGATAAATATTAATGATCATTTGTAGCGTGAATAAAATTGAAAAAGTGTCGAATTTGTTCAAAATTTTATAAAAATCAAAAAAAACGACCAAAATTGGGTGTTTTTTAAATTGACCTACGAGTCATTGGATTGATAATCTAATTGACGTAGGGTGTTGTGCGGGGTGGTGTAATTATACTCTCATCATAATGAATGGCCGGTCTGTAGTTTGCCTGCAGGCCGGTTTTTATTTTCTGCACACTTATACATTAATGGAAGAGTGCTGATATTGATTTGAACTCCATACATGTACCTGTAATGGTCGATGAAGTTGCGCAAGGGTTGCAATTGAAATCTGGAGGAATTTGGATGGATTGCACTGTTGGAGATGGAGGTCATTCCAGTCGGATTTTGGGAAAAACGGCTCCAGATGGACAATTGATTGGATTGGATAAAGATGAGCAGGGTTTGCGTGTTGCGAGAGGCATATTGAGCCCGTTCGAAGGGAGGTTTGAACTGGTGCAAGGTTCTTATGCGAGCATGTTAGAAGTGTTAGATAAACAGGATTCTGATAGGACAGGCATGGTAGATGGGATTCTGTTCGATTTAGGCATATCTTCAAGGCAAGTTGAAGAAACAGGCTATGGTTTGAGCTTTAATAAATCTGAAAATCTGGACATGCGATTCGACAAATCAGAATATTTAACTGCAATGGATGTGGTTAACGAATATGAGTATGAAGAATTGTGCAGAATTTTTAAGGACTATGGGGAAGAGCGTTATTCCAAACGAATAGCAAGAAAGATTATTATGGAGCGACCTCTTCGGAAAACAGACGAACTGGCGGTTTTAATAGCTGGATGTGTTAGGGCGGATGCGAGTGGCAGGCATCCGGCTACTCGGGTTTTCCAGGCTCTGAGAATAGAAGTAAATCGAGAATTAGAAGATCTGCGTTTAGGTCTTGAGTCTGCTATGACCGCTTTGAAGCCAAATGGAAGGATGGTAGTGATTAGTTACCACAGTTTGGAAGACCGGATAGTAAAAAATTTCATGAGAGATAAGGCTCAAACATGCAACTGCCCTAAGACGGTGCCAGTTTGTGTGTGTGACCTAATCAAAGAGTTACATATTGTAAACAAAAAAGTGATTAAACCCGATTTGAACGAGGTTAATAATAATAGACGGAGCCGAAGTGCTCGGATGAGAATTGCTGAAAAGATAGCTTAAACAATGATGGAGGTGTGGAGATAGTGAAAGATAAATTTCATACAGGTATAGATATCGGGTCCGGTTACACGACTGTGATAATTGGTCGAGTTGGCTCAGAAGGTGAACTCAAAATCGTAGGAGTGGGACGAACGGTCACCAAAGGTATGAACAGAGGATTGGTGGACGATGTAGGTGAACTTAAAGAGACAGTCAGACTGGCTTTGGAACATGCTGAAGAATATACAGGCAGAGGGAATTTAACTGGAGCTTATGTTGGAGTTACGGGTCAAGGAATATCCTCTAAAAACGTTATCAATCTTGCTTTGCATAAAGGTCAAACAGAAATAATCAACTCTTCTAGGATTAGAGAATTGGTGGAGTCTTGCTACCCTGAAAATGATCCTTTGACGGATGTCTTACACGTGATCCCAGTTGGTTTTAATCTGGATGGATATAACAGGACAAGAAATCCTTTAGGGCTTCATGCAAAGACGGTAGAGATTGAGTCCCACGTTGTGAGCATGAACTCAATTGATTTGCGAAATGCACTTAAGTCAGTCACTTCGAATAAGGTGAGTGTCAATGGAGCAGTATTTCAAGGATTAGCCGCTGCAGAATCAGTAATTACTGGAGACGAGAGAGAAATCGGATCGGTGCTAATCGACATAGGTGAATCCACCACAGATATAGTCGTGTTTAAGGAAGGGAGCCCTTGGTACTCGACTGTTGTTCCGGTTGGTGGGAATATGATCACTCGAGATATTTCTGCAGCCCTGGGAGTCCCATTTAGGGCAGGAGAAGAAATAAAAATTAAATACGGTCATTGCATGCCATCAATGGTGAATTCTAATGAAGAGATTGTGGTGCCTGGGTTTCAGGGTGATGACAAGAAGACTGTGCTTAAAAGAGACATAGCAATGCCAATACAATCTCGAATGGTGGAATGGTTGCGATTGGTAACCCAGGCAATATCCGCCTCTGGACTGAGGGCAATACCTAGTGGAGGTTTAGTTATAACCGGAGGTGGTTCAAAACTAAATGGTTTAACGGAATTAATTAATGATAATTTAGAAATCCCAGTCCGGTTAGCATATCCAACAGGAATAAAAGGATTGCCCACTCAATTGCAGAAGCCAGAATATTCGTCAGCTGTTGGATTATTGCTATGGGCTGTAAAACATCAAGGCGAGAAACAGAGTTACCCACAAGAAAATATTTGGTCTCAAATCAAGAAAATAGTTGGGAAGAAAGAACGTGCAATGGTCGGTTAAGATAAAGCTGACAGCACCCAGTTTAAAAATTTACTGATAAATAGATAATATAAATTAATTGTTGTGATTATGGGAGGTAAAATGGTAGAAAATAGCGCGGCGTGGGAAGACAATTCAGGAATTCAGGTACCACCAACATATAGAGAGACGGCTAAGATCAAGGTGATAGGCATTGGCGGAGGCGGAAGTAATGCCGTGAGTCGTATGTTTAAAGAGAAATTAGATGGTGTAGAGTATTACGCACTAAACACGGATTCTCAACACTTGTTCAGATGTGACGTTGCACATCGTATATCCCTTGGTTCTATTGCTACCAAAGGATTAGGAGCTGGAGCTCAGCCAGAAGTGGGGCGACAGGCTGCAGATGAAAGTAGACGTGAAATAGAGGAAGCAGTGGCAGATGCCGATATGGTATTTCTCGCAGTAGGAATGGGAGGTGGCACTGGAACCGGAGCAGCTCCTGTTGTTGCTGAAATCGCAAAAGATGCTGGAGCTCTGACAGTTGCGGTCGTGAGTAAGCCATTTGCATTCGAATCTCAATCACGAAGAAAGAATGCAGAAGAAGGGATTGAAAGATTAAAGGAACATGTAGACACATTAATCACTATTCCAAATGATCGCCTGCTGGAACTGAACGAACTAAAAGATGAGGATTTTACATGGGAGGAAGCTTTGAAAACGGCTGACTCTGTTCTTCATCAGGGAATTCAAGCAATATCTGAAGTGGTTACTATCCCTGGAGAGATTAATGTTGACTTTGCTGATGTTAAGACTATTCTTAGCAATGCTGGACAGGCTTGGTTGGCTATCGGTAAAGGCAAGGGAGAAAACCGGGCTGCTGACGCAGCAAGACAGGCGACGGAAAGTCCTCTATTGG
Source organism: Dehalococcoidia bacterium UBA2588 (assembly GCA_002339805.1). Taxonomy (GTDB): domain Bacteria; phylum Chloroflexota; class Dehalococcoidia; order Lucifugimonadales; family UBA3495; genus UBA2588. Next base: position 31,815 of record DDKW01000029.1, read on the forward strand.
ATATCGAAATGAATGGTGCCCGTAAGATACTGTTTGTCATAACCGGAGGTGCGACATTAACATTGCGAGAAGTACAAGATGCAGCAAATGTTATTCAAAGCATGGCGGATCCAGAGGCTAATATAATCTTTGGTACGAGCAGGGATTCTAAATTGGATGACGAAGTTAAAATTACTATGGTGGCTGCGTCCTTCCCGATTTTTAATGACAACATTAAGCAACGTGAAGAAGACTTCAAAAAATTGTTAGAAGAGAGTGTGGCTCCTGTAGCAGATGAATTAGACGTGCCGACCTTCTTGCGTAGGCAAAATACAAGCAGTCGCTGGAGCTTGTTTAAATAATTCAATAGTTTGAAGGTGAACAACTGATTGAGGCTAGTATCCGACGATTGCTGGCCTCAAATTTACGGGAATGCTGGTCACCGAGTTGTTTGTGTTTGGCATGGGTGAATATTTTAAAGTGTGAAAGGTGATATATGGAATGCCCATATTGCCAGAATAGTGAATTGAGAGTCACGGACTCCAGGTCAGTGCATAACGCGATTCGTAGAAGAAGGGAATGTACCGAATGTGAAAAACGGTTCACCACATACGAAAGAATACAGACAACTAATCTACTAGTAACTAAGCAAGATGGCAGACAGGAAGACTTTAACCGAAGCAAATTAGTTAGTGGCTTGAGTAAAGCGTGCGCTAAGCGTCCAGTAACTTCCCTCGATATTGAAGATGTCGTGGATCAGGTTGAAAATGAACTTATGAAATCCGCCAGCCTGGAAGTGACCACTTACAGACTAGGCGGACTAGTAATGGAAAAGCTAAAAGAAATAGATACAGTAGCTTATATCAGGTGGGCAAGCGTATATAAGGATTTTCAAAATGTCGAAAGCTTTCAGCAAGTTGTCGCGGAATTGTTGGATTCGTAGGAAAGAGCCGAGATTATTGGTCTTCTAATGAAAAAACATGTCAATTATTACGTAATAAAGTGCTTGACATCCGATAAATTAAGTTCTTACAATAATCACCACTAATTGTAGTATAGTGAGGTAATTAATATACCTCATATAGTAGCATCAAACGGAATTATAACCTAAATTTATTATAAAGGGACGAAATGACAATTATCAGAAAAGATACAAATGACACTCAGGATGAAATACGGAAAATTATAAAGAACGCGCTGGTGGGGACATTGATTGACGCGCGTATTAACAGCGATGCACCAGAATTGTATGATAATTCTAAAGTGGTGTTGGAAAGACGTTACTTAGGTAAAGATCGGAGCGGTAATGTATTAGAAAACTTTGAAGATATGTTTACAAGGGTGGCAGAGAATTTAGCCGAAGCAGAAACTAATTACGATAATTCTAAGAGTGCTAAACAAGATGCCATAGACGAGTTCAGGTCAGTAATGAGGAAATTAGATTTCTTGCCAAACTCTCCGACATTAATGAACGCCGGCAGAGATTTGCAACAGTTGTCAGCATGTTTCGTTTTGCCTGTTGAAGATTCTCTTGAGACGATATTTGAGCGTGTCAAGCACACGGCAATCATCCACAAGAGTGGAGGAGGAACAGGGTTCTCTTTTAGTCGTTTAAGACCGGAAGGCGATACCGTCGGATCGACGGGAGGCATCGCTTCAGGTCCTGTGAGTTTTATAAATGCATTTGATGCTGCTACCGATGTTGTGAAACAAGGAGGAACTAGAAGGGGAGCAAATATGGGAATCTTAGAGGTTACCCATCCCGATGTAATGAAGTTCATCACGTCTAAAGAAGATGGCACACATTTGAACAACTTTAATATCTCTGTGGCAATCACTGAGGAATTTATGGAAAAAGTTGCAGATAACCAAGAATACGATTTGATCAACCCTCATGATGGCTCGTTGGCTGGCACTCTCAATGCAAAAGAAGTATTTGATACCATGACAGAACTAGCTTGGAAGACAGGGGATCCAGGGATTGTATTCTTGGATAGAATCAATAGAGATAATCCTAATCCTCAATTGGGCAAGATTGAAAGTACTAACCCATGCGGCGAACAACCACTTTTGCCATATGAGTCATGCAATCTTGGGTCGATTAATTTAGCTCATATGGTGCATTTTAACGGAGATATAGTTGAAATAGACTGGGATAGATTAAGCCAGACTGTGAAATCTTCCGTTCATCTACTAGATAATGTTATAGACATGAACAATTATCCTATTGAGGCTATCGCCGAAATGAGTCGTACCACGCGTCGAATTGGTGTAGGTATAATGGGATTTGCTGATTTACTAGTGCAGTTAGGGATCAAATATGATTCTTATGAGGCTGTGGGACTAGCAGAAAAGATCATGGAGAGAGTTCAAGTAGAAACTCATAATGCCTCTGAAGAACTAGCTGAGATTCGAGGAGCATTCCCAGCGTGGGAAGGCAGCGTGTATAACCAGGGAGTTAATCGGAGGAAAATGAGGAA
>DDKW01000034.1:0-137 GCA_002339805.1 Dehalococcoidia bacterium UBA2588
CAAGAACTAATGGAAGAGCTTGCCGAAAAAGGTACCTTACACGATATGGATGTTCCTGACTGGGTCAAAGAGGTATTTCGCACTACCCATGATATTAGCCCCGAATGGCATGTCAGGATGCAGGCAGCGTTCCAGAG
>DDKW01000034.1:525-2034 GCA_002339805.1 Dehalococcoidia bacterium UBA2588
GTCAAGGAAGCTTATACACTAGCATACGAGACAGGATGTAAAGGTATAACGGTATATAGAGATGGCAGTAAGTCAGGTCAAACCTTGAATACTGGGGGATCGTTATCTGTGGATACTGATGGCAGTACAGAGCGTACGGCGGCGGATCGCCCTAGGGTTTTGAGTGGAGCTACTCACTTGGTAAGAACAGGGCATGGAAACATGTATGTGACTATAAATTGTGATCAAGATGGTAATCCGTTTGAAGTATTTGGGGCGTTAGGTAAGGCTGGAGGAAGTGACTCTGCTCAACTTGAAGCTATTTCACGACTTATTTCATTAGCTCTTAGATCAGGAATAGGGGCAGATGAAATTGTGGAACAATTGAAAGGGATTTCTGATGATAGTCCCGCATGGGATGAAGGTGAACTAGTCAAATCTACTCCCGACGCAGTGGCTATCGCATTGAGAAATTATGTAGATGGGGCTAAAGACGAAGAAAATAAAAGCTGGTCTTTGGCAAATATTATTGGGATCGGAGGAAGGCCTTGTCCTGAATGTGACGGCACATTAGTTATGGAAGAAGGCTGTGATAAATGTATGTCTTGTGGCTACAGCAAATGTGACTAAGTAAGTTGGAGTGCCCCGTTATAAAAGTAGAGTTTGTGACGGGGTATTTTTTTGGATTTGTCATGACCGAGTTGGAGAGAATATGAACGAGAAACCTTATGTCGGATTAACCATGGGTGATCCATGTGGTATAGGTCCTGAAGTGGTAATAAAGGCTTTGCAAGAACCAGTAATTTACGATTGGTGCAATCCAGTAGTAATAGGGAATGTTGAGTCTTTATCGAAGACGGTTGACATGCTTAATAATGAAATGGAGATTCACCATATTGCAGACGATGGCATAACCCAAATTGTAGCAAGTCCAAATAGTGTGAACGTAATAGACATAGGTAATTTGGATTATAAAGACGTTAGTATTGGGGCAATCAATCCTACCTGTGGCAAAGCAGCTATGGAATGGGTTAGTCATGCAGGTAAACTTGCAATGACAGGAACTTTGGGAGGTATTGCTACCGCTCCTTTGAATAAAGAAGCTGCTAGTCTAGCAGGATATGAAGCTATAGGTCATATGGAACTATTGCAAGAGTTAACCGGATCTAAAACTGTAGCCACAATGTTAATCGCAAAGAATTTAAGGGTAGTACATCTAACAACTCACCGGTCATTGAGGATAGCTTGTGATTATGTGAAAAAAGACCGTATCTTGGACTATTTGAGAATCACTGATGTAAATTTTAAACAATGGGGTTTTGAGAATCCTAGGATAGGAGTGGCCGCATTGAACCCTCATGGGAGTGATGGAGGACTTCTAGGCAATGAAGAAAGTGATGAGATTTTACCAGCTGTGATAGAAGCTAGAAAAGAAGGTATGACTGTAGAAGGTCCTATCCCAGCCGATATAATATTTCATCAGGCCATTAATGATCAATTTGACGCGGTGTTGTGCATGTACCATGATCA
>DDKW01000034.1:2434-4056 GCA_002339805.1 Dehalococcoidia bacterium UBA2588
GTGGACCATGGAACCGCATTTGACATCGCCGGTAAAGGTATTGCTGACCCATTAAGTATGATGGAAGCGATTAAGTTAGCCTCAACATTGATATCAGGATCTCGATTATCCAGCTGATAGATATTTTAGATGATATAATTCCAACTTATTTACACATTCAAAGGTAAAAAAATATGCGTATAGGTTTTATAGGGGCAGGGGTTATGGCTGAAGCCATAATATCAGGGATTATCAAATCCAAAACTCTACCCGCAACAGATATCATGGCTTCTGATATATCCAATGATAGGTTAAATCAATTAAGTAATACTTATGGCATTAATGTTGCCACTAATAACAAGGATTTAATTGGATTTGCATCTGTAATTTTTGTCGCTGTAAAGCCTCAAGATGTAGAAACTGTAGGTCAGGGTGTAGCTCAAGAATTATCTGTAGGGCAAACGATAGTATCAATAGCTGCAGGTGTAAAATTATCACAATTACGAGATGTATTTCGAACTCGATGTGTGATCAGGGTAATGCCGAATACTCCAGCTCAAATTCAGAGCGGAATGAGTGTATGGCTGTGTGGAGAAGAGGTCCCTGAAGCTCATAAAGATTTAGTTACTAAAGTGCTTGAAGGAATTGGGAAACAGTATTTGGTGCATGAAGAAAAATATATAGATATGGCGACCGGACTAAGCGCGAGCGGCCCAGCATATGTGTTTATGATTATAGATGCTTTGGTAGATGCCGGTGTTTTGCTGGGAATGACAAGAGAAATGTCCAAAATGTTGGCAGTACAAATGGTTAAAGGTACAGCTGAACTTATAGATTCAAGCGACACCCATATCAAGGAATTATCCGATAGGGTGGTTTCTCCTGGAGGGACTACAGCTGCCGGTTTGTTAGAGCTTGAGAGTGCAGGAGTTCCTCATGCTATTATGAAAGCAGTTGAGGCTGCTTACGCTAAAGCCCTGGAATTGGGTAAATAAATTGGAATATAGGAGTTTAAATCTTGTTGTTTATAACCGAATTAATTAGAGGACTTTTAAATTTTCTCATATATGCAGTATTAGCTAGAGTTATTTTATCTCTGGTGATTCAATTTATGACGCAGAGAGGCGGGTCTGTTCACCCAGTGGTAATGCTATTAAATAGCGTAGTAGGGCAGATTACAGATCCTATTTTAAATCCAATTAGAAAGGTATTGCCTAGTACAGGTATGTTAGATTTCAGTCCTTTGGTGGCTATAATTGTTTTGCAAGTGATTGAGATTGTGGTACTAAATATATTTTAAATCCGCAAGGCATTGTTGGTGATTTTAAAAAATGGGATACAAGGAGTTAGTGATTGGCTTCAGACTTAAAGTTATTGCAACTTAAATACGCTGATGGATTGTCACGCTTAACCCCCCAAACTACTAATTCATTGATTGTGATGTCTGGTTTACCAGGAACAGGAAAGTCTCACCTAGCTCAGGATATATCTGTTAAATTAGGTTATCTAGTTATTGGTAGTGATACTGTTCGAAAAACTTTAGTGAAAGAACCAAAGTACAATTCTGACGAGCATTTCAGAGTATTTAGAGCCTGTCATGCGTATTTAAAAGATGCTCTCAGTAGACAGATTGGAGTGATATT
>DDKW01000042.1:0-2609 GCA_002339805.1 Dehalococcoidia bacterium UBA2588
ATTTTACTTACCACATAATCTGGCATACTGGTGTTCACTTCTGTGGCTAACTGAATAAATCTTGCATTGTAATTTAGAGTTTTCAATTTCCATGCTAGGAATTGAGGATCCACTGGTATGCAATGACCTCCCAGTCCTGGGCCTGGATAGAAAGGTGTGAACCCGAAAGGTTTTGTTGCTGCCGCATTTATAACTTCCCAAACGTCTATATCCAGATGGTTACACATTATTGCTATTTCATTTACCAATCCTATGTTTGTAGCTCGATACGTATTTTCTAGAAGTTTCACCATTTCTGCTACCTTAGTGGATGATACTGGGACAATGGTTTGAATTGCGGATTTATAAAGAGAGATACCAATTTCAGTACAAGATTTGGTGATGCCTCCTAATACTTTTGGTGTGTCAATCACAGTCCAAGTTTGATTATTCGGGTCGATTCGCTCAGGTGAAAAGGCTACGAAAATATTCTTTCCAATTTCTAATGTTCCATTTTCGGAATTCTCTAATATTGGAACTATAATTTCTTCAGTGGTCCCGGGATAGGTAGTGCTTTCTAGTACAATGAGCATGTCCTCATGGACATATTTTGAGATTGAATTAGTTGCATTGATAATGAATGACACATCTGGATCCTTGGTTTTACTTACTGGTGTGGGCACACAGATTATTACACAATCAGATGTTGCAATGGAGGAATAGTCTGTGGTTGCCGTTAGTGTTCCTCCACGGCTTACTTGAGGAGATAAATATTTGATACTTTCTGAAGAGATGTCACCGATGTAGGATTCTCCTGAATTGATTGTATTCACTTTTGATTCATCGTTGTCTATGGTGCTCACATGGAAACCAGCTGAGGCAAATGCGATCGCAAGAGGCAATCCAACATATCCCGCTCCAATAACGGAAATTTGAGCAGTTTTGTTCTCAATTTTACTTTTTAGATCAGAATCCATATTACTTCCACATATAATTTGGCAAAGCTCCGCCATTTGCTAACATGGAGCGTTGCTTATATAACGATATCGGAGCTGGCGCTTCAACGAAAACCGTTTTGTTTTTGAAATGAATCACTATACTGTTGTGTAGGTTTTGATTGGACGATTTCGTCCTCTTGTCCTCCTTGTGTTGGTCTTGATAGTATTGTTGGCAGATTCGAAGGGTGCTAGATTGAACCAGCTGACTTCTGCCTTGATCTCTTTGCCCATGAAGTCGATGAGAATTCGAACCCGCGTTTTATCAGACATAGAATGCTGGACTACAGTTCCAACGGTAGATAAACCATATGATTCCAGAAGCACTTTTTCCCCTACGTGGTAAGTTCTCCAAACTCCTTCTTGCTGGTTTATTTCATTTACTTTATTTTGCAATTGATCCATGAAATCATCTGGTATTTCTGCTGGCATGCCATCCGTTCTCAAGAAATCTATGATGCCGTTTACTCGATTTAGTATTGATGAAGACTCTTCTAAATCTATTATTTGTATAAACATGTATCCATTAAACAGAGGTTTAAGGCGCCATTTGCTTGGATCAGTGGAATGTTTAAGCATGGGATAGTAGGTTTTGATTCCAAAAAGTGAGAGCTCTTGTTGTATATAACTTGCATTGTTGCTTCGTATTTTTAATATGTGCCACACAGGAATCACTAATTCCTCTCTACAGGTTTGCCATCTAGAGTAAAAGCCACTATTTTATTCGTAGGAACAGTAGGTTCTAGGATGTTGAAAGCATTATCGACTGAACCCATCTCCGCAAAGAATATTTTGTCAAAGTCTCGGAGGCCAGTTTTTGTAACCTTATTCACATGCATTCCTAAGAATTTTTGCCCGTGTTCTGGTTCAATGGCAAATGTTTGTATATCTTCGACGCCATGGTTTTTGAGTGCTAAGTAAACTAGTTCGGCAAAATCACCACTCCCGATGATTGCTATTCTTGATTCAAGATGAAGCGAAGTCAGCGCAAGGTCGGTTCTTATAGACTCCTTAATAACGTTGTAGTTAGATATTGTCCTGATTATATATTTTTGAGTTAGGTTGATTTTATGGCTTATACCTTCTGGAGTCAGGTTGTAAAGCCATCTTTTCCAGCCAGCTTGTGAAGCTTTGATGTATCCTTTTTGCGCTAGATTCTTGACAAGGACATTCGTTAACCCCAGGGCTATTCCAATGTTTTTGGACAGCTGTCTCTGGGTTATTTCTGGATTCGATTCGATTTGCTCAAGAGCTAGCATTTCTCGCTCACTCACATTGTCGAACGAATCGTTCTGTTCATGAACGGAACGCATAATCTAATAATAATAGTGGGTTTAATTGATGTCAATTCATTTTGGCATGAGTTGAGGCTGGTTTATTTGATTTGTTAGATATATATGTGAAACTAAGATAAAATGCAGAGAATGCAACAAACTATAGGACGGATACTATGTCTGAAGTTAGATTAACCGAATTATCCCATTGCGCTGGTTGAGCGGCAAAAATTAATCAAGAAGATCTAGTTCAGATCTTGAGCAAACTTCCTAAAATAAGTCATCCAAACTTGATTGTGGGTTCAGAAACTGGAGATGACGCTGCTGTTTATCAATTAGATAAAGATACAGGATTGGTGTT
>DDKW01000042.1:2988-6208 GCA_002339805.1 Dehalococcoidia bacterium UBA2588
ATATCTGCAGCTAATTCTCTTAGTGATGTATATGCCATGGGAGGGAAGCCATTGTTGGCGCTAAATGTAGTTGGATTTCCAGCAAACTTGGACAATGAAATATTGGCAGATATCCTGAAGGGTGGCTATGATAAGACAGTAGAATCTGGGTGTCTTTTGGCTGGAGGGCATACGGTAGATGATCCAGAACCAAAATATGGATTGGCAGTTGTAGGGATTGTTCCGCCGGACAAAACTGTATCTAACAAAGGAGCTAAACCAGGGGATTCATTGATATTAACCAAGCCCATAGGCACAGGAATTATTACAACTGCAGGTAAGCAAATGAAAGCACCTGATTCCGTGATAGACGAAGCTGTGAGCATAATGAGCACTTTGAATAAAGATGCTAGTGAAGTGATGATGGACGTAGGTGTTAATTCTTGTACGGATATAACCGGATTTGGTCTGATGGGGCATTTGATGTCAATGATGAAGGCCAGTGCTTGTACTGCTAACATTATTGCAAATGATATTCCTGTAATAGAGGGAACTTGGGATCTACTAAAAGAAGGAATTTTGCCTGGTGGAACCATGCGAAACAGAGACAGTGTTGAATCTAGTATTGAATGGGATGATGGATTGAGTGAAGAGTCGAAGCTGTTGTTATGTGACGCACAAACTTCTGGAGGATTGCTTATTTCAGTTTCAGAAGATAAAACTGATGAATTACTTAATAAACTCATAGAAAACGGAGTGAAATCTTCCGCCCTTATTGGTACCATCAAATCTAAAGAATCAGCATTTATTGAAGTAAAATAAGGAGATTGTTATGAAACGACCAGATCAGATAAGGCAAGTTCCTGAGCACCTACAAGGTGATCGGACTCCTCCGGGACAATTCTTGACAGAAAAATTTCCTATATTAACTTATGGAGAAACTCCAAAACTAGACTTGTCTACTTGGCAGATGAAAATGTATGGCCTAGTAGATAATGAAATAGTTATTAATTGGTCTCAATTTTTGGAGTTGCAGTGGGAGAACATAACTGCTGACTTTCATTGTGTAACTCAGTGGAGTCATTTGGATAATATATGGGAAGGAGTTCTCTTCTCTACTGTAGCTGCGCTGTGTAAACCAACCTCTAAGGCTAAGTTTGTAATGGCGCATTGTTATGGGGGATACACCACTAACCTTCCCTTAGATCTGTGCATGTCTGAAGGTATTTTAGCTCATAAAAGGGATGGTGAGCCGATCGGTGAAGGTAATGGATGGCCACTCAGATTAGTTGTTCCCAGTAAGTACGCTTGGAAAAGCGCTAAATGGATTAACGCTATTGAATTTATGGAAAATGATGAATTAGGGTTTTGGGAGAAAAACGGATACAACAATAATGCCGATCCGTGGAAAGAAGAACGTTTTTGGTCTAGTCTTTCCAGATAGTTTCTAAGTTTTAGCCTATGCAATATCCTATATTCATGTCATCAACCTTGACATGCTTCGTATCAAGTTATATGATTATATCAAGTAAGACTAGAGTAGTTGGTATGACTAACAGACGACAAATTCATATAAGGTTTACTGGTCAACAGACAGGATCTTTCCCTTCGTTGGAACGTGATGATTTGATCAGTGATATCTCGGATGATAATGAGAGATCAGAAGCAGGGGACGTTGAAGGACTGTATGTAATAAGCGTAGCTGCGAGAATCCTGGAAATGCATCCTCAAACCTTACGCAAATATGAACGCCTGGGCTTAGTGAATCCGAATAGAACCATTGGTATGTTGCGTTTATATTCCAGAGAAGACATACGTAAACTGATGGTTATTAAACACCTTATGGAAAACGTAGGATTAAATCTGGCTGGAGTGGAGTTTGTTTTGTCTATGATTGGGAACCTTTCTGTTTTTAAAGAACGGATGAATAATTTGATTTCTGGGCAAAAAAATATTGAGAATTTGAATCAGGAGTTGGATAATTTATTTGCTAGTTTTAATTTACCATTAGAGATATAGGAATTTCAGAATATATGACAGATGATCAAGAAATACAAAAAGATTTAGATGATTCACAAATCAATGCAGATCAAATAAATGTTGAATCTATGACTATTGAGCAATTAATAGAAGCTCTAGGTACGGAGAGAGAAGCTAATAATGCTCAATTAGAATCTACTCAAAGGGCGCAAGCTGAATTGGCTAATTATAAAAAACGCTCAGAAGAACAGAGGATAGCTGAAATACAATTCTTGAATGCTAGTTTGCTTGCAAAGTTACTCCCTGTTTCAGACGAGTTTGAAATAGCCATTCAGTCAATTGACAGTAGTGTAGCAGAGTCACAATGGATTCAAGGAATAAAATTAATACATAAAAAATTAGAAGCCTTTTTAGCTTCAGAAGGAGTGTCTAAAATTGAGTGTGAAGGAGAATTTTTTGATCCTTTGCAACATGAGGCTTTGAGTACGGAAGAAACCGATAAATATGAATCTGGTGTCGTTACAAAAGTACTAAGAAACGGATATAAACTTAGAGATCGCGTTATACAGCCTGCTCAAGTGGTAGTGGCAAAACCGATATCGAAATAACAAAATAACAAATTAAGAAGAGGTAAAACAATCATGGCGAAAGTATTAGGGATAGATTTAGGGACTACTAACTCGGTAGCTGCGGTTATAGATGCAGGAGATCCTGTAGTGGTAGAAAATGCTGAAGGAGGACGGATTACTCCTTCTGTAGTAGGCATAAACATAAAATCCAGTGAGCGTTACGTTGGGCAGGTTGCGAAAAGGCAAGCTGTTACTAATCCAGAAAATACAGTGTTTTCTGTCAAGAGATTAATTGGCAGGAAATATGATGATTCTGAGGTACAGGCCTTAGCATCAAGGCTTCCTTATACGTTAGTTAAATCTGATAATGGAGACGCTCACGTTGCGATGGGAGAGGAGACATACGCTCCGCCGCAAATCTCATCTTTCGTATTACAGAAAATTAAGCAAGATGCTGAGGCTAAATTAGGCGAAAGAATTACTCAAGCTGTGATTACTGTGCCCGCTTATTTTAATGATACTCAGAGGCAAGCTACAAAAGATGCCGGTACGATCGCGGGGCTGGAAGTCCTACGAATTATCAATGAGCCAACAGCTTCTTCATTGGCGTATGGATTAGATAAAACTAATACAGATGCAACAATAGCTGTGTTTGACCTTGGTGGAGGTACGTTCGACATTACAATATTGCA
>DDKW01000042.1:6553-7462 GCA_002339805.1 Dehalococcoidia bacterium UBA2588
GTTAAATCTACTAATGGCGATACCAGTTTGGGAGGTGATGATTTTGACGAAACTATATTGGATTGGTTAACCCAAGAATTTTTGCAAGATACGGGAATTGACTTATCTAAAGACAGAATGGCGTTGCAGCGACTGAGAGATGCGGCTGAGAGAGCGAAGATAGAGTTATCCGCCACAGTAGAGACGGAGATTAACCTCCCGTTCATTACTGCCGACGCTAATGGCCCACAACACCTTGTTAAAAGTTTGAGTAGAGCTAAACTAGATCAATTGGTGTCAAATTTAATTTCCCGTACCCAGGGCCCTTGTGAAAAAGCGTTGCAAGACTCTGGATTATCAAAAAATGATATTGACGAAGTTATTTTAGTAGGTGGTATGACTCGTATGCCCTCGGTACAGGATAAAGTAGAGGAAATATTTGGTAAGGAACCTAATAAGACAGTTAATCCAGATGAAGCAGTGGCTTTAGGGGCTGCAGTACAAGCAGGAGTATTAGCAGGAGAAGTTGATGATATCGTCTTGTTAGATGTCACTCCTTTAACATTAGGCTTGGAAACTTTGGGTTCGGTTATGACTAATTTAATAGAACGCAACACAACCATCCCTACAAAGAAGACAGAAACTTTTACTACTGCGGCTGATAATCAATCTAGTGTAGATATACATGTTTTGCAGGGTGAAAGACAGATGGCAACTGACAATAAATCTATTGGTAGGTTTATGTTAGATGGCATAATTCCTGCTCCAAGGGGAATTCCTCAAGTGGAAGTTACATTTGATATTGATGCTAACGGCATATTAAGTGTGTCCGCCAAAGATCAAGGTACGGGTAAAGAACAAAAGATAGTTATTCAATCTAATTCGGGTCTTTCGGATGATGAAATTGAACAAATGGTTGAAGATGCGAAA
>DDKW01000022.1:0-2277 GCA_002339805.1 Dehalococcoidia bacterium UBA2588
GCTACAGTTGGTTGAACTGCAGGTACCGCAGTTGGTGCTGCTGCTGCTTTTGGTGCTTCTTTAGCTGGTTCCGCTGCTGCCGGCGCTGCTGCTGCCGGGGCTGCTGCTGCAGGTGCTGAAGCAGGAGCTTCATCCCCACCGCCGCAGGCAACTATGAAAGCAGAAAGTAGCATCAATGATAGTGACATCAAAGCTATTCGCTTAATGCCTATTCTTGATATTTGCTTCACAGGTTTCCTCCCTTGCGTGTAAAACTTTTTTCTCTAGTCTTACAATGCAGGAGTTGCCTAAACATTGTAAGCTAGGATAGTAGTCTAGTTTATGCACCTGATTTACGATTGTCAAACGAAATAATCTATATTTATTACGATAATATTTGCATATAGGCACCGTAATTACGAAATGAGAATATAAAATAACTAAATATCGCATTAATGCATATTATGAATTCGATTTGATGGCATGTAATAGTAAAAAGTTTTTTATTCGGAATACATATAATGCAATCTATGTATTATATGTAAATAATATTGATAATTAATTTGGGTGACGAAATTCGTAATACTATCGGAATATTATGGCAAAAAAACCTCCGCCTTACAGATTAAGTAAGGCGGAGGTTTAATTAAACCGCTAAGGTTATTTGAAGTGCGCGGTATTCACTAAGATTCTTCTACCGCCAGGTTGATTGACGAATTCTAAATCTTTGTTAACTCCCCACACTGATACTAATTCCATTACTGGAATTTGGTAGAGTCGGTCGGTGAAGACGTCATATACTTCTTCCATAAGCTGTCTTCTTTCATCACCGCCAGCTGCTAATGCTCGTTGACCCAATTCATGGGTGTCCGCGTCGCAGTTGGATGATCGTACTGAAGTACAGTTCATGTAGAAGTTTATCTGTCTACCGAAGTCGAAATATTCTCCACCAGGTGCAAATTGAACTAATCCCGGAGAAGCGCCTGGATCTGCAGGTGGTTCACCTGCGTGAACTGCAGCGACGGCTTCTTCGTGACTCATACCTTCTGCTAGGGCTGCTTTGTAAGCAACTGCTGGTCCAGCTTTATGGTATTTGTTCCAGATGCTTGATTCAACTATGTTGATCTTGATGTTTATGCCAGCTTGTGCCCACATGACGCCAAGAGACTCGGAGAGTTCAACGTCTTTAGCATATCGACCAGATCGGCTGTAATAGTTAATCTGATTGTCGAAATTGTAGTCAGCTTCTTCTAGGAGCTGTTTGGCTTTCGCTGGGTCATAAGGGTATTTAGGAAGCCAGTTAGTATCATTTACTCCCAAGGTTCCAGGGATTCCATTCGGTCCACTAGAACATCTGCTAGTTGCTCCAAAGAGAGCAAGTGCTAGCTCTTCGCAGTCAATAGCATGGGTTATTGCTTGTCTAACTTTTAGCTTTTTCAATTCTGGATGCCAAATGGTGTCGGCGTCTAATGTGTAGACTTCACCAGAGACAATTTTGACCCACGCTCCGTGATCGCTATCTTCAAGTTCTTCTGCTATGTCTCCAGCCATTCCCCAGGCAATGTCAGCTTCACCAGCGCGAATCATTGCTGCTCGAACAGTTTCTTCATTTCTGAATACGAATTCTGCAGTGTTGATTGATCCTGCTTGGGTCATGAAGTTTGAGGAATCTGCGTTGTAATCATCATATTTATTGATTACGTATTTTTCGCCTTTGATCCATTCTCCAAATTTATAAGGTCCCCATCCGATCACATTTCCTAAAGCTGCTTGAGTTTCCCCTGCATTTTCAGCGTGATCTTTTGGAGCTCTGAACAAACTGTATTGTGAAAATCTTGGTAGAGCCGGATGCTTATTGTCAATGAACCATTCTACTGTGTATTCATCGATAACTTCCGCATGGGAATCTCCAACTTGACCATAAGGTCCACATTCGATACATGATCCTAAATAATCGATGGAATATTTAGCGGCTTCAGCATTCCATGCTTCACCATTGTGGAATTCCATTCCTTCATTCAGATTCAATATCCAAGATGCTCCCCCGTCTTTCATTTCCCAGCCACTGAATCCTGCTGTTTTTGTGTCAACGAAGTCAGGTGCCAAAAATGCAAAAGGTTGAGCGATGTTCTGAGCCAATTGGTTAGGATACAGAGTTGTGGAAAGCCATGGATCTGGCTCTGTGGGCTCTGTATTTATAACAACCACTATGCTGTCTTTTGCTACGACTGCTTTCTGTGGTGCTACCGTTGGCGCTACAGCAGGGACTGCTGTAGGTTCTGATGGTGCTGCTGCTGC
>DDKW01000022.1:2617-21868 GCA_002339805.1 Dehalococcoidia bacterium UBA2588
TGCTGCAGGTTCTGCTGCTGGTGCTGGTGCTGCAGAAGTAGTGGATTCTTCTGTGGAACCACCACATGCAACTACGAATGCGGCAAGCGCCATCAATAAAATTGACATTAACATAAATCGTTGAATGCCTTGCATTGAATGCTTCATGTGTTCTCCTCCTATAATTTTGTGAAAACTATTCAATTTACGGGATATTTTCGCCCGTAACATAAAACTGGGATAGCTCGTGGCTAACCCTGAAGCTTAATTCTATTGGAGCTGCGTTACGATTGTCAAACGAAATCCATCATTCAAGAATCTAATTCCGTAAATTTAGATGCATAATAAGACGTAATACGCTATTAATGCTACGCTATAGCGAGTTTATGGTTACAATAAAACATGTATTTGGTCGAATTGCTAAATAGTTTGTTTGTATTTAGTATGCATAACGTAATAAGGGTTTTAGTCGTGTTTTAGAAGGGTGTTGCATGCTATAATAAAGTACTAAGCATCGGCAATGAAATTCGTAATGGTGGTGGATTTGACTCAAGTCAGTGACATTAAAGATAAAGTCGATTTAGTCGAATATGTTTCCAAGCACGTGACATTGCAAAAGTCAGGTCAGAATTTCAAAGCTAATTGCCCGTTCCATCAAGAAAAAACACCATCTTTTTATGTTTTCCCTGATAAACAAACTTGGAGATGTTTTGGAGCTTGCGCCGATGGCGGCGATGTATTCAATTTCGTGATGAAAGTTCAAAACTTTGAATTTTCGGATGCTTTACAGCAATTGGCTGATGAGACTGGCGTTGTTCTAAGAGCTAGAGATAAAGAAAAAGAAGAAGCGTCCTCCACATTGAAATCTATTAATCAGCTTGCTGGTGAATTCTTCTCTGAGGCATTAACTGGGCCTCAAGGTAAATCCGTAATGGAATATTTATCAAAACGAAATATAGATCTGGGCACTATTGAAAGTTTTGGTCTTGGATTTAGCCTTCCTGATAACAAAACCCTAACCAACCGATTATTAGACATAGGTCACAAAGATGAAGATTTGATATCAGCTGGTATATGTAGGAGAAATGATTCCGGACAACTTTCTGAAGTGTTTCGCGGCAGATTGATGATTCCGATACGTGTTCGGAATGGTGATATTGCCGGATTCGGAGCTCGTACCTTAGACAATAGACAGCCTAAATATTTAAATTCACCACAAACTCAAATATTTGATAAAAGCAGAATTCTTTACGGTATAGATAAAGCTTATCGAAGCATACAGAAAGATAATACAGTTGTGGTTGTGGAAGGCTACATGGATGCAATTAGGGCTCACAAACATGGGTATTCTAATGTTGTAGCGTCTATGGGTACTGCATTGACAAGTTATCAAGTTGATCAGATCAAAGTAATGGCTGAAAATGTAATAATGGCGCTTGATTCTGATGCTGCGGGTCAGCAAGCAACTGTTAGAAATCTAGATTCTTCTTGGAAGGTTTTTCAAAATGGGTCTAATACTAAACGTAATTCTAGAGACATATTCAGATCAAGTAAGAATCCCATTATCAAAATTGCTTCGATGCCCAATGGAGAAGATCCGGACGATGTAATCAATCGGTCCACAGAGGAATGGGATGACATATTGGAGCATGCAAAGCCCATGTTTTCATTTTTAATGGAGTCCCTTGGTGATATGCACGGCAAAGATGATGCAAGAGCTAAAACTCAATTGGTCGAATCACTGGCTCCTATAATTTTTTCAGTCTCTGATCCTATTGAACAGGAAGAATATGTGGAATCTTTACGAAACTACTTAGACGTCAAAGAAACCACCTTAATGGCGGCATTAAGGAATGCGAGAGAAAAACAAACTACTTCTAGGCCCACATTTCAAAGAGAGATCGATGTGGCAGGAAGTGGTGA
The DNA here is from genome assembly GCA_002339805.1 of Dehalococcoidia bacterium UBA2588. Classification (GTDB taxonomy): domain Bacteria; phylum Chloroflexota; class Dehalococcoidia; order Lucifugimonadales; family UBA3495; genus UBA2588. The sequence goes on from DDKW01000022.1 coordinate 4,520, forward strand.
AAATTATATAAATTACGACCCGCTAGAAGCTTTTTGTTTGAAAATTTTGCTTAACATACCAAATAAAACAGATTATCTAGAAGAAATTAAAGAAGAATATTTCAATGTGTTAGAAAATAAGACTATCTTATCTTTAATTAATCAAAATAAAGAAAAGGATTTAACTAACATGGAGTCAGGTGAGGTTCTCAATGCGATTACCTATATCAATGGCCAGCAAGTTCCTCCTATGAATATTCCGGATCAAAATCAAGCACTACGACAAACCATTCATAGGTTGGAAGACCGTTACTTAAAGAATATAAAGTCTGAAGAAGAACTGATGTTTTCGCAAGAAGCCTTTACGGACTATGACAATCAGTCGGAGTCCATATTGAAGACTAATGAGAGAATTAAGTATAATCAGACCAAAAATTTACGCGAGATATAAATTTAGAAAGAGAAGGTTTACTAAATGGTAATACGTGATCAAGGTATGGAACCAGAAGATTTCATGGATGATGATAGCGGAGGTGCTAGCTCTTCAACTGACTTAACCGGCATTATTGATACAGCTGTTGGTGGGTCTAAAACAGATATTGAAGATGAATCTACAGTTCAAGAAGACAACGGAGCAGTAGTATCACAATTTCAATGGAATGTTAACAGAGAGTTAGGCGCTGATCCTACAGACAGTGATTTAGCTGAGGTGGAAAACGAAGAAACTGACTGGGATGCGGAAACAGAAAATCTTGAGGTGCTAGACGATCCGGTCCGTATGTATCTTAGAGAAATTGGAAGAGTAGGATTACTTAAAGCCCAAGAAGAAAAAGATTTAGCCCGCAAAATCGAAGGACAGAAGCATCTAAGGAAAACTCGCTTGGCTTTGGGACAGATCAGTGTAGAAGACTCTTCTCCAACCGTATCTACTATCAAACCTGGCGTGATATATGATTCTAAATTTAATATTACAGGAGAACAGAGTTGGTCAGTCACTAAAATTTTCCTTAACAAAATTATTATGGCTCAGCCATTGATTAACGCCCTAGGTGACGTTCTGGAAATAGATGACGATGATTGGACTTTGCCAAATTTAATTAATAACGACACATTTAGAGATGCTATTGATGGAACTGTCACTGAAGAGTTTAGAGATTTAATGGTAGAGAAGTTAGGAGTTTCCCGGATTGAAGAATTGTATAGAAAAGTAATTAGCGGGGAACCAGAACAGGAAGAGGAAATAGAAGAAGAAATTAAAGAAGAAGAAGTAGATGGGAAAGTTATTGAAGTTAAAACATCTGCTGAGATGATTTATGAACTTATGGTTGATTTGTCTCTTAACACTTGGTTAATTCCTGAGTCTATTTACGACGAAGGAAGATTTAAAGATTCAAATTTAAGTCAATTAGAAGCTTTTTCTTACGATGCGAATGGATTTAGCCTCCCGGATATCGATCCTAACCAAGGGAAATTGGCTAGTGGCTATTTCAGGAAGCTTAATATAAACGGAAACAATGCTCAGTCTCATTTGACTGAAGCGAACCTTAGGCTAGTGGTGAGTGTCGCTAAGAAATATATAGGGCGCGGGATGGCTCTTCTGGATATGATTCAAGAAGGAAATATCGGATTAATTCGCGCTGTTGAAAAGTTTGATTACAGAAAAGGGTATAAATTTAGTACGTACGCGACTTGGTGGATTAGGCAAGCAATCACAAGAGCTATTGCAGATCAGGCAAGGACTATCAGAATTCCTGTTCATATGGTTGAAACAATAAATAAATTAATGAGACAACACCGTAGACTTTTACAGGAATATGGCAGGGAACCCACACCTGAAGAGATCGGTTTAGCTATGGAAATTGGTCCAGAAAAAGTAGAAGAGATCCTTAAAATTTCTCAAGAACCAGTCTCTTTAGAGACCCCTATTGGTGAAGAAGAAGACTCACATTTGGGAGACTTTATTGAAGATAGGAACGCTCCTGCACCAGCTGATGCAGCCTCTTTCCAGTTGCTGAAAGAGCAAGTTAGTGAAGTGCTAGATACACTAACGGAGAGGGAAAGCCGAGTTCTTCAGTTGAGGTTTGGGTTAGAAGATGGGAGAGGCAGAACATTAGAAGAAGTGGGAAGAGAATTTGGAGTTACTCGTGAAAGAATTCGACAAATCGAGGCTAAAGCTCTTAGGAAATTAAGACATCCTACAAGGTCACGAAAATTGAGAGATTTCCTGGAATAGTATCTTCTGACCCGTCCTTATTTAGAACAGTAATATCGGGTGTTATACTCAGGTCATTGAATTTGGGAGGAATGTGTAGTGGAAGGGATTCAAATGCCCCAGTGTATGAAATGTGAAACTGGATGCTTGGTACCGTTATCAGATTATGGTGGACAAGGCGCAGCGGTACATTATAAAGCTTGGGTCTGCATCAACCCTATCTGTGGATTCAACATTAAAATTAGAAATGGCGAAATTCATCTAAATGAACCCATAAATTCTGGTAGCGCGCCACGAAGTAGGTAATTATTTCAAGGTTTTGCGACAGTCGATTGGAGGCAACTCTTGTTAACTGGTTATGATGATCTACTAAGACGCAAAAAGTCTGCATTCCGCAAAATATCCGTTTCATTGATAACATTAGGTCTAGTTTTTGTGTTCGTAGCCATAATTTTATGGTTGCCGATCAATGAAAATACTACAGATGGATTAAAGCCAGTTACGCAAGCTTACTCGAATACATCATTAAGTAACTCTAAGGACTCTCCCAATTGGTCTGTTCCTAAACAGTTTAACCCGGTATATTCTGACATTGATACTTCTAGTCTTGACATAATGCAAGGGCAAACCGTTGGGAGCATATCGAGTTCAAGTACTATCATTATTCCGATAATTAATCTTTCAGCAAAGATTGAGCCATTAGTTCTAAACAATGACAAGGATGAGCCGTACTATGCTAGTCCTAAGAATTCTGCCGGTCACCTCCCTACTAGTGCTAATCCTGGAGAAGAAGGAAGTGTTTGGTTGTTTGGACATTTAGAAAGCCCATTTACCAGGGAAGGATCGGTGTTTTGGGACATTCCCAAACTGGAAGAAGCATTACGGAATAACGAGAATGTGAATGCCATATTAGAAAATGACTCACAAAGATTTGTATATAGACTAAAATCCATTTCGATAATAGATGAAGATCAATTTGAAACACATGAGTCTTCTCGAGCTACACTTCATATAGTTACTTGTTATCCAAGGCTTAAATATGACAAACGGATGGTAGTGAATGGAGAATTAGTTGTAGTAGATTCGCTTTTTGATTAGGGAGTGGATTGTTCGTTTATTTCTGCGTTGGATTTAGGTTTTATCCTTAAGCGCCTGAGACGCCTTCCTATCACGGATATGACTTGAATAGTACATGTTTCGGTATCTACGATATCCCCTAGAATTGGCATGCGGCCTAGTTGCTGGAATACATAACCGCCAACTGTATCAACGCCAAAGTCGTCTACTTCTATAGTGAACATTTTTGAAATATCGTCAATTGGTACCGCGGCGTTAACAATGGCTTCTCCATTTTGAAGTTTTACGATTTCGGGATTATTATTCTTGGTGAATTCGTCCTCGATTTCTCCTACTATTTCTTCTAGGAGGTCTTCCATAGTTACTAGACCTTCAGTTCCACCGAATTCATCTACTACAATTGCCATTTGAATAGCATTTTCTTGCAGTTCTGTAAGAAGATCATCTACCAGTTTTGATTCTGGTATGAAATGGGCGGGGCGTATATGATCATTAATGTTGAATTCTTCCTCTTTTGTCTGTGTAAGTAGTAACAAATCCAGAGAGTGAATTATTCCGATGATTTCATCGTGGCTATTTTGGTATACAGGTAACCGTGTATGGCCACTGTTTACAACAGTATCTATGATAGTTACCAAGTCCGATTCTATATTTACAGTAATCATATCCAGCCTTGGTATCATGACTTCTCGGACTGTAGTGTCGTTGAGTTCTAGAATGGATTTAATCATTTCTTTGTCTTCAGAATCTAGATTGCCTAGTTCTGCTTCTCTAAGAACTAGGTCTTCAACTTCAACTTCAGTTTCTGTTTCAGTGCCATTAGATGAGCCGTTGGTGTCATTAGCGTTATTATTAGTAATAGAGTCAAATGCTTCTATCATGGGTGCGGTAATTGAAGTTCTTAAAGTAGCTGCTTGTTTACTAATGTATTCTAGTAAAATTTCTAGAGATACCACAGATAGTAAGGCAGCTAGAATTCCGTAAAACATTGACGGATAATAATGAATTACTAAGCTGTAAGCGGACGCTCCTACTGTGATTGCGGAAATTGTATTAAGTGACTGGATTACGATTTCTAAGGAAGGTCTGGTTCGTGATGCTCGCGATGACATGGTTTTGATCATCAGACGTAGATACCCATAAATTATTATAGATAAACCTAAGGTTATCAGAATTATTAATATTGAAGCATTACTTAGTGATAAATGATCAGTATCCATATTAGCGCCTATGGCCAGTGGTTGAGACGCCGGAGCAAGTACCTCTACTTTTCCAGTCTTATTTATTGTCGAGTATTCTAGCAGGAATTCCTACAGCCCGTCTACCAGAAGGTATATCTTTGGTAACAACTGCACCTGCCCCAGTTAGGCAGTTATCCCCTATATTGACAGGTGCGACCAGCATTGTATCGCATCCGATGAAACTATTTGATCCAATATTTGTGGGATGTTTTGATTCACCGTCATAATTACAAGTAATAGTACCAGCACCGATATTGGTCGCTTTGCCAATTACAGCGTCTCCTATGTAACAGAAATGACCAGCTTTCACTGCTTCAGATAGAGTGCTGTTTTTCACTTCTACATGGTCTCCAAGTTCGACTCCGTTTTCGAGTATGGTATTTTCGCGCAGATGACAGTAGGGTCCAATTTTGCAGTCAGATGCTATGTTCGATTCTTCTATCGTGGAAGCATTAACTTCGCAATTATCACCTATTTCGGAATCAATAATGGTGCTGTTTGGCCCAATGTTTGAATTTTCTCCGACTACTGTATTCCCCTTTAATATTGTATTTGGATGTATCGTAGTGTCAGACCCTATACAAACTGTATCTTCTATGTAGACGGAGTCAGGGTTGTAGATTGTGACGCCAAGTGACATTAGTGTAATTATGATTTGTTCTTGCAGTATTTCAGTTGCGTTTGATAGTTGGATTCTATCATTCACTCCAAAAATTTCTAGAGGTGAATGAAGCTCGCTCGTACCTATCAATTCGCCTTGTTTATATCCAAGTTCCACTATGGAAGTGATATAAGATTCAGGAGTGTCTAACTCTTTGAGTGATGCAATAAGTGGTTTAATTTTTTTAGTATTTATGCAATAAACCCCAGCATTTACCTCAGAGATCTCATCTGGTTTGATTGAAGAATCTATTGCTTCTTCGATTCGTATTACCGATCCGGTCTGGTCGCGAATTACTCTCCCGTAGTCTTGTGCTGCCCTTCCGTTTAATGAGAGCACAGTAATAAGGTTGTTTTGGGTATTATGAGTATCGATCAACTGCGTTATGCTTTCTTCGGAAATAAGTGGCATATCACCATTTTGAATAATTATATTGTCCGCAAGATCATCAGTTTGATCTAAATATGATAAAAATGCATCACCTGTCCCTTTGGGCTCTGCTTGGGTGATAAATTTAATCTCATTTCCCATGGCTTCATTTATAGCTTGATGATTATCTAGGGATACTACTACATTAATATCTTTAATTTCGAGTTTGGTTAGGGTTTTAACGGAGTAAGATAATAATGGCTTTCCCAGGATAGTGTGTAGTACTTTTGGGGTACGTGACTTCATGCGCGTTCCCTTGCCTGCAGCAAGTATCAATCCAGACCATGTATTCATAAGTGCTCCATAGAGTCCTATTATCTAATAAGATCAATGATACAATACCGTTTTGAGTGATAACTGCAAAAAAACACCTAGTTATGGAGGATATTCTTATGGATGAACTTTCCAACGAAGAAATTAGAACCTGCGCAAAATTGTCAGGTATTGATATACCTGATCATCTATTAGAACAGGTAGGATATAACATAAATGGCACTATAAAGGCATTAAATTCAATTCAAATATCTGGGCTAGAAAATGTAGAAGCCTTACCCATAATTACCAAAGACTAAATATAAAAAAGGAGATTCCAGATGACAGCTGATACAAGTTTTCAGTTACCAGTAACTGAGTTAAGAGATAAAATTGTTAGAAAAGAAGTATCTCCCGTTGAGCTAGTTAAATTATATTTGGATCGTATAGAAAAATACGATAAAACTTTAAATAGTTATATAACAGTTTGTGCAGATTCAGCCCTGAGAGAAGCAAAAGTGGCAGAGGAACAATTATCACAACAACAAGATTTTGGTCCTTTATTTGGTATACCTTACGCGATTAAAGACCAAGTTTTTACTGACGGTATTCTAACTAGTAATGGATCAACTATCTATGGTGATTTCATACCCCAATTCAATGGGACTGTTGAAGCTAGACTTAAGTCTGCCGGAGGGATCCTGCTTGGCAAACTGAACATGAGCGAATTTGCAAGTGGTGACGCTTCAGATCATCCATATGGATTACCTAAAAACCCATGGGACATTTCAAGAAATGCTGGTACTTCTAGCAGCGGTTCCGGGATAGCCGCATCAGCCGACCTGAGCGCTTTTGTGCTTGGTGAAGACACTGGAGGGTCAATCAGAGGACCAGCTGCATTTTGTGGACTTGCTGGTATAAGACCTTCGTTTGGAAGAGTATCCAGGTATGGAGTATTTGGTGCGTCTTGGTCTATGGACACTGTAGGTCCATTGTCCAGATACGTTAAAGATTCAGCACTAGTTTTGTCAATCATCGCAGGATACGATTCAAACGATCCGTATTCTTCTAAACAACCGGTGCCTCAATATGCTTCATTACTCAACAGTGATATCAGTAAACTGAAGATAGGATTGATTAAAGAACGCATGGATCCTAGCTGGGGCGAACAGGATGTTTTTGATAGATTTAATGTTGCAGTGAATGATTTAAAGAATTTAGGTGCTGACGTTGTAGAAGTATCTTTGCCTAATATAGACCATTCTGCAGTTGCTTCGGCTACCTTGATTAATATTGATGCATCGTATTTAAACAACGAGCTTATACGGACAAGCCTGTCGGATTTTGACTACAATAATCAGATTCGATTACTATCTGGAGCCATGCTTCCAGCAGCTGTACATAAAAAAATTAACGCTTTACGAGAAATCGTCAGGAAAGAAATACTACAAGTATTGGAAGAAGTAGATGTTCTTGTGTTGCCCACATCTCCCATAGTTGCTCCTAAAATACCTGTTAAGAAAGGTATGGAGAGTACACAAGAGATGATAGATAGTTTTGGTGGCAGGAGGCAGTTTACATCACCTTTCAATTTAGCTAACGTACCTGCAATGTCAGTGTGTTGCGGATTTAGTGATGCGGGTATGCCAGTTGGCATGCAAATAGTTTCTAAACCATTTGCTGAACAAACGATTTTTGACGTGGCTTATGCTTATGAGTCTGCTACAGATTGGCACAAGATGAGGCCTGATTTAGATACTTTGTAGTAGGTAACATATATTTATGGTGAAAATTTTAATAGTAGGAGTCTTGGTTGTTTTTGCCTCTGTATTCGTCCACTCGGATGTGTATGCTGCAGACCCAGATGTTTTACCGATCAGCTATGAAAACGTGGTAGTTTCCATGACTCCCGATGAGAGTTCACCATCAAGTGAAATCACCATACAAGGAAGTAACTTTCCTAAAGAAGGACCTCATTCAGAAGGCCCAATAACTTATTGGTATGGTTATTTGAATACTAAATGCCTCCAAATAGGTCATTTTGAAGCAGGAATTTCGGGGTCTTTCTCTCGAACTGTCTCAATTCCTAAAGATGCTGAGGAAGGCTCAACGAATTATGTGTATCTTAATAAATACTGTGTGAAAATCACTTCAGAGTATATTAAATTTACTCATAGTATTCCTACGATTACGGTTGAATCTGTAGGAGATACACCAGTTACAGAGACAATATCAATCGAAGTCTTCGAGCCCACTCCTAAGGATACGGATAAAATCTCTACTCCTTCGCCTATTAGTGACGTTGCTATAACAGAGATTATGGGTAAGAAAGGTCAAAGAGGACCTAGAGGTGACAGAGGCCCTGAAGGACCTAGAGGTGACAGAGGCCCTGAAGGTATGCAAGGCCCCGATGGTGATGTAGGTATAGTAGGAGAAATGGGTATTCAGGGAGTAATTGGAGAACCAGGTCCGCAAGGAGAGATAGGCCCGAGGGGTCCCACTGGAGATTCAGGGCAAGCGTCTCTATTCACACTTTTACCGATTTTGGTTGCGATTGGGGCGTTGGTTATCGCTTTGGTAAGATATTACCGTATAACCACAGATTGATCCTACCTAGGAAAAGCTTCTTTAACCCCACTGTCTACCGGAATCATAGCTCCAGTTGTTTTTGCTGAACGGTCAGATGCTAAAAATAATGCAGCTTCAGCAACGTCTTCCGCGAACACTGGTTGCTTTAGGAGACTCCGATTTTGATAGAATTCCTGGATTTTATTTACATCTATGCCGTGAGCCGATGCTCTTGCTTCTTTGATGTGATCAGACCATAAATTAGTACCTTGGAACACTGCATCAGGATTTATTATGTTCGCTCTAATCCCAAACTCACCACCTTCCAGAGCAATAATTCGAGCGAGTTGGCCTTCGGCTGCTTTAGCTACGCTGTATGCACCAAATTCCGCGCCTGGCGCTGGTATGTTCTTTGTACCTATGAATATCATACTGCCTCCTGTATTTTGAGACTTCATGATTCTAAGGGCATGAGAAGCAACTAGAAAATGTCCTGTGGTGTTTATGTCCAGAGATCTTTGCCAATCTTCTAATTCTAGTGTGTCTATAGCTCCATCCGGGGCAATGCCAGCATTAGATACTAGTATATCGATTCCTCCAAATTGTCGAAGCATCAGAGAGTATGAGGTTTTTATAGACTGTTGATCGGTTACATCCATAGCACACCCTCCTATTCGCAAAGGGTCTATAGTGCTTTTCAATTCTTCCACTACTTCTTGGATTTTATTTGAGTCTATATCCGTTAAAAACACGTGAGCACCTTGCGTGGCCAGAGTAATAGCTATAGCTTTCCCTATGCCATTAGCCGCCCCTGTGATCAGTGCTACTTTACTTGCGAGGTCTTTGTCTGGTGGCGCTAAGGTTAGTTTGTATTGCTCAAGTGGCCAGTACTCCATGTCGTAAGCGTCTTGATCAGTTAAAGAAATAAAAGAGCTTACGCCTTCAGATTTAGTCATAACATTGATTGTGTGGTGATATATGTCTCCTGTTATGGTAGTTGCTTTAGCATCTTTGCCGGTACTCCACATTCCAAGTTCCGGAATCAATATAACTCGTGGGAAAGGATCAAGTTTTATATCAGATCCACTAGTGTGTTTTTCGTACCATTTGTTGTAAGTGTTTGCATAGTCATCAAGCTGAACTTTAAGCGATTCATACATTGATATGGAATCTTCAGATTTATCCAATTCTACCCATAATGGCTTTTGCTTCGTGTGAATCAAATGGTCTGGAGTAGCGGGTCCTATTTGACTCAGTTCAGGACTTTCTTCATAGGATAAAAACTGCATGATTTCTGGAGAATTGTCATACTTAAGTACTTTTTTAGTAGTTCTGCTTATCAATCCTCGTATCATTGGTGTTAACGTTTCTACTAATGACTTTTGTTTGTCAGGATCTATGTCGTGGGTGTGTCCTTTGGTGAGCGTCTTTATTTGATTGTCTTGTAAATAGGTCTCTGCTTCGGTTACCAGTTCAATGTGACGGTCATAGGCCTCTTTAGCTGTGTCTCCCCATGTGAAGAGTCCGTGCTTTGCTAGGATCACTCCCCTTAGGCTGGGATTCTGAATCACTTGTTCTCCTACTAATTTTGAGAGGAGGAAACCTGGCCTAATATATTCAACTAATCCCATATTCCCTTTATATATTTCAGTGAGAACTTTTTCTTGATCTACATTGTTTGTTAAAGAAACTATCGCATCAGCATGTGAATGGGCAACGCATTTGAATGGTAGAAATGCGTGAAGCAAAGTTTCTACAGATGGACGAGGGTTCTTAGGATCGAGCATGCACTTGTCCAGGTAATCTACCATGTCTTCATCACTCATTTCTTCTCGTTCAATTAAAGGAACAATATCCGTTTGCCGTAAGTGAGCGAATTGATTATGTTGAATTGTTTTTAGATCGGATCCAGAGCCTTTAATTTTTAGTACTTCAATATTAGTTCCTGTGATATCTGGTTCTGTCACCTTAATAGAAGTATTTCCACCTCCCCACACGACAAGTTCTGTATTAGCTCCAATCAGCCTACTCATGTAGACTAAACTATCTAAGTCATTCATACCTTTTGCTTCTGAATCTGACCATAAATTTTCCATAATGCCGTCTCACTCTTTTTTGTGTAGAATTATGCAACTCACATAACATAATCTAATGCGTTAATTATGCTACAAGATAGATGCTGATAATTCTAGTTACAGTATCACAAATTGCGAGAGATTTTTAATTGTTATTGAATTGGAGGTATTATGGATTTATATAACCTAACCGCAACAGAAATGTTGGAGCTGATGAAAAGCAAAAACATTTCAGCAACCGAAGTAGCTAAGTCTATTATAGATAGATACCATGCACTACAAGACTCTTTGAAAGCATGGGTATATTTTGATGAAGAAGCTTTTTTAACACAAGCTTCTGCGGCTGATCAAAATGGAGTAAATAAATCTCTGTCAGGCGTACCGGTGGGTTTAAAAGATATTTACTACACAGCAGGAATTCCAACGGAAGCGGGTTCTAAAGTATATTCTGGGTTTGTTCCAGAAGAAGATGCTGCTACAGTTTCATTGCTTAAAGATGCTGGAGCAAACATTATGGGGAAGACCGTAACGACTGAATTTGCTTGTCTGGATCCCTCTGAAGCGGTTAATCCGTGGAATTTTGCTCATACCCCGGGCGGTTCAAGCAGCGGATCTGCTGTTGCCGTAGCGTCAAGAATGTGCCCTATCGCAATGGGTTCTCAGACAGTAGGATCCGTTTTACGTCCAGCTGCTTTTAATGGAATAGTTGGGTACAAACCTACTTTTGGCTTGGTCAGCCGAAGAGGGTTAGTACCGGTCAGCTGGAATTTAGATACCGTTGGATGGCTGACCAGATCAGTTGCCGATGCTGCCCTAGTTATGGACTGTTTGATTGGATTTGATGAGTTGGATAAATCGAGTATTAGATTCAACAATCCTGGGTTTAGCGCTAACTTGCAAAAGCCACCTAAGAAGAAAGTGGCCTATCTAAAAGGATATTTCTCTGACGGGGTTGAATCAGATATAACAAACAATATAGATGCTCAGGTAAGTAAACTAGATGAAGCTGGATATGATGTGGAAGAATTAAATTCTCCATACGATTTCCAATCAGCTTTTTACAATCAGAGATTGATTATGGCGGTGGAAGCTGCTGCTTTTCATAGGGAAAATTATGCATCAAAAGCAGATTTGTACAGACCTAAATTAAGGGCAATGCTTGCTCAAGGGTTAGAGTATGACGGTTTAACTTACGCTAATGCCCTGGAAGAAAGAGAACAGTTTAGATTTGATGTTAAGAATTTTGCAGAAACTTATGATCTCATAATTACTCCATCCACCCCGGAAGTTGCTCCGGGAGATGTATCAACCACTGGTAACCCAATGTTTCAAGGTCCTTGGACGGCAATAGGATTCCCTGCAATCAGTATTCCATCGGGTATATCTTCAAATGGTATGCCTATTGGAATGCAAATAGTTGCATCACCTATGGATGATCTGAATTTATTGCAAGCAGCTCATCATATGGAACAATTGATTGGATTTTCTGAACAACCTAAGTGTTAGGTTTTGGATTGACTATAATAATTGATGACATGATAATAAGCCCAAGTTAGAAAAATAAATGATTAGAGGTTTGTATGGTTAATACTACCCGCTCGCGTAAATTAGCTAGATCTGTGTCGATAGCAGGTGTAGGAATCTGTAAATTTGGAGCTTTCCCTACAAAGACTAGTCGTGACCTATTTGTAGAAGCATTTAAGGATATGCAGAATAATTTGGGTGATAATTTTAATGTCAACGATATTGAAACTGCGTATATAGGAAATTATTCCTCTGATTTGTTCGAACGACAGGGGCATACAGCGCCGATTATTGCTGATTGGCTGGGTATTACTCCAGTACCTGTGACAAGAATAGAAAATGCTTGTGCTAGTAGCGGCAGTGCTGTCAGAGAAGGGATTCTAGCCATAGCATCTGGCTTGTATGATGTGGTTTTAGTAGGTGGAGTGGAGAAAATGACTAACTTGCCTACTGAAGATGTGACGGATGTATTAGCTACAGCTGCTGATGGCATATACGAAATACCCGCCGGTTTGACCTTCCCTGGCATTTACGGCGAGTTGGCTAAAGCTCATATGGATCGCTATAACACGACTTCTGAACATTTAATGAAAGTGGGAATAAAGAACCATAAAAATGGTAAATTGAATCCTAATGCCCAATTTAACGTCACAATTGATGACATGATAAAACGCAGACAGGCACGAGCTCAGGAAAGAGGACAAGAGATACCTGAGTGGAATAATGAGATCGACTTTTTGAGCGATGATAGTGTTAATCCAATGGTTGCCTGGCCACTTAGATTATTTGATTGTGCTCCTATTACCGATGGGGCCGCATGCTTACTTCTGGTGTCATCTGATATTGCTGGGGACTTTACGGATAGCCCGGTAACAATTATTGGCACAGGACAAGCTACCGGGAAAGCATTACATGATTCAGATGAACTCACATCTTTATCAGCAGCAAAGGCTGCTGGTGAAATGGCTTATGAAATGGCAGGGGTTAAACCTGATGATATCCAGATAGCAGAGGTACATGATTGCTTCACTATCGCTGAACTCGTAGCTACTGAGGATTTGGGATTTTTTAATCCAGGTGAAGCTCCTCACGCAGTAGACGAAGGTATAACTTCAAGAGACGGAGATAAACCCATTAATACTTCTGGTGGACTCAAATCCAAAGGGCATCCAGTAGGTGCTTCGGGAATTGGGCAAGTTGTAGAGATATTTAAGCAATTAAGGGGAGAAGCGGGAGAGAGACAGGTAGATAAAGATTTGCAAGTTGGACTGACTCACAATGTTGGTGGTACTGGCGGTACTTGCGTAGTCAACATCCTGAAGAAAGGGGTATAAATGGATTCAGCTGATTTTTTTGAACATTTGAAGGAAAATAAACTTATTGGAGTGCAGTGTAATGCCTGCGGGGAGCTTAGTGCTGAAATCCGCTATTATTGTTCTGCATGCCAAGGCTCGGATTTATCAGAAAAACAATTTTCCGGAAAAGGTAAACTTAGTACCTTTACTTGTATATCTATAGTGCCCACCAGGATGGCTGAAGAAGGCTTCGGAAGAGACAAACCATATTGCTCAGGGATTGTGACTTTAGATGAGGGTCCTAGGATCAGTGCTAGGATTTTGAATGTAGATGCAAGCAATCCGGCATCTATAGAAAGTGGGCAAGATTTGGAATTGGACGTCCAATTAAGAGATAGTGAACGCCCAATCCTGTCATTTAGATATCTAGGCTGACTTAGTCTATACCGGAAGTTCCTACCCATCCGGTCTGAGAGATGTCAATTATTTCTCCATTAGGGCCTGCATATTTTTTCTCGACATTTGCGTGACGGTTATCCATGCCAACTCCCAAAGCCTTATTAATGCTTTCCCGTGGCGCAGAATTTGCTTGTTTCAGTTTTTCTTCTGTGTCGTCCAGGCTTTCTACCTGGAAACCTATATGATGGATCCCTGAATATTCTTTACCGAACTCTTCTCCTGCAACGTCATCATTCTTGAAGTTTAATATAGCCATGTTGATGTCCCCGTCGCTAAGATAGTAGCCATAGGCGTTTTTACCATCTAATTTTCCCACTTCTTCTAATCCGAAGCAGTCTTTGTAAAACTTAGCAGTTTCATCTGGATTGGATGAAGAAATAGCGATGTGTTTGATTTTTGCCATGATTCCCTCCTCTCATATGGTGATTGTTCGAATTGTAATGTTTGGAGAATAAACTGACAACTGTGTAATAAAGCTCAGGAATTCCTTGGACAAAGATACCTAGGATGATAAAATTGGAATAGATTAGACTAAAGGGGGGAGCATTATGAGTTTTGAAGGTAGGATGAAGTTCGGGGTTTTCATGGCCCCTTTTCACAGAGTAGGAGAAAATCCTACGTTGGCATTAGAAAGAGATTTAGAAATCATCCAATGGCTAGATTATTTAGGCTATGATGAAGCGTATATTGGAGAGCATCACAGCGCTGGCTGGGAAACCATCTCTTCACCAGAGGTATTTATTGCCACAGCTGCAGAACGAACGAAAAACATACGTCTGGGGTCAGGTGTGGTAAGCCTCCCTTATCATCATCCGTTCATGGTGGCGAATAGATTCACTTTATTAGACCATCTCACTAAAGGGAGAGTTATTCTCGGAGTAGGTCCAGGTGCTTTAGCATCTGATGCTTACATGTTGGGTATAGATCCTACTCGCCAAAGAGAAATGATGGATGAATCTTTAGGTATCATTAAGAGATTAATGACCGAGACAGAACCGATTACGTACAAGAGTGATTGGTTTGAATTAAACGAAGCAATATTACAAATGAGACCGTATCAACAGCCGCACGTGCCGATGGCTGTAGCGTCCGTTCAGTCTCCTGCTGGTGTCACAGTAGCTGGTAAGTACGGAGCATCTGTTATCTCATTGAGCGTTCCGAGAGGAATGATTAGAGAGACCAACTTAGAAGAATTGTGGTCTATTTGCGAAACAACTGCTGCGGAGCATGGCCAGACTGTTCGAAGGGAAGACTGGGCTCTATCTGTTGGAGTGCACTTATCGGAAACTCGAGAACAAGCTAAAGAAGACATTAGAGTTGGCGGTGCGAGAGTTACTAAAGAATACTTTGATCAAACTTTAGGAAATGCTGCCCCAGATGTACCAGATGATCAAATAGTTGATTACATGGTAGAGAATAACCAATGGATTGTTGGTACCCCTGATGATTGTATAGAAGCGATCGAACGATTACAGAAAATAAGTGGAGGATTCGGTAAATTTATGATCAGGGTGGAGGATTGGTGCCCTAGAGAGAAAATCCTACATAGCTATGAATTACTCGCTAGATACGTAATGCCTCATTTCCAGAACACATTAATAGGTATTGATGCTTCTAATAAATGGGCTGCTTCAGTCAAAGATAAATTGCAAGTAAATAGGAGAGCAGGACTACAGACAGCCAGTGATGCATTCTATAAAGATAAATAAAATCTAATTAATGGAGGCCACTGAGTTTTCTTAGTGGCAGAGAGTATGAGAAAAACCAAAATCATTGTAACCATAGGTCCATCTACAGATTCGCCTGAGGTTATAGATCAATTGGTTGAAAGCGGGATGGATTGTGCCAGATTGAATTTCTCTCATGGAACTTTCGAGAGTCACGCGAAAATTATTAAATCTGTCCGTGAAGCCTCCCAAAAACATAACAGGCCAGTTGCAGTATTACAGGACTTAGGTGGAATTAAAATGAGACTTGGTACTATCCAAGGCCAAGTCCAGTTGAACCATGGAGATAAAGTATCAGTGATTCCTGGAGATGTGTCAGATGATCCTATGGTAATCCCATTCCCTCAACCAGAAATCCTTAAAAATCTAACCAAAGATAATTTGATATACATATCGGATGGCACTATTTGTCTGGAGATTCTATCGAATGACAATGGAGTAGTTAATTGTAGAGTAAGAAACGGGGGAATGATTTCATCCTATAAAGGATTAAATCTTCCTGGAGCTAAGATCGATTTACCAGTGCTTACCGAAGCGGATAAAGAGGCAATAAAATTCGGTGTTGAGCAAGGGGTAGATTGGGTGGCTGTTTCATTCGTTAGGTCCTTAGAAGATGTCAGATATGCCAGGGCATATATGGACGAAGTAGGATCTAATGCGCCCATGATGGCTAAATTAGAAAGATCTGAGGCTGTTGAAAATGTAAGTGAGATACTGTCGGAAGTAGATGGAGTAATGGTTGCTAGGGGAGATTTGGGTGTTGAGATAGACATGGTGGATGTCCCTGTTATTCAGAAGAATATTGTCGCTAGCGCAAAGCAGGCAGCAAAAGTATCTGTAATAGCTACTCAAATGCTTCGTTCGATGGTTGTTTCTCCTACTCCTACTCGTGCGGAAGTATCAGACATTAGCAATGCTGTTTTAG
The DNA here is from genome assembly GCA_002339805.1 of Dehalococcoidia bacterium UBA2588. Classification (GTDB taxonomy): domain Bacteria; phylum Chloroflexota; class Dehalococcoidia; order Lucifugimonadales; family UBA3495; genus UBA2588. The sequence goes on from DDKW01000022.1 coordinate 20,944, forward strand.
ATGGATGCGATGCTATTTTGCTATCAGATGAGACTGCAGTAGGGCAATTCCCTGTAGAAGCTTTGACAGTTGCAGCTAGAACGATATTAAAAGCAGAGGAAATTTATCCTTATTATCAAGATTTGAGTGAGGATAACAGGACTCAAGCTATAGCTTCAGGAGCTGCTCAATTGGTCAGAAGCTTGGGAGCTAAACCAGTCGTAGTAACTAATTCTGGAGCTTCGGCTAGAGAAGTGTCTAGATTCAGACCAGATAGTGAGATAGCGGTACTGACACATGACAAAGAAATTTTGAATAGATTAGCAATACTCTGGGGATGCACTGCGATAGGTGTTGTTCCTGTGGAACGCGATTCTAGTAAATTAGTTGGCGGAATTGTAGAGACTCTAATCAATTCTGGTACGATTACAGATCAAGATCTTATTACTATAGTTTACGGATTAATGACCGGAATTACCGGAACGACCAATGCAATACAAGTATTGGATATGAAGGAATATTTATCTAATTAATAGAGTCCGAGGTGAAGTATTGAATTATGACTCGAGTTTTATTATCAGGGATGCTAATCTCTATGCTTGTATTGGTAGGTTGTGACCAACAAACAGAAGTCGCACAAGAACAAACAAAAACAGAATTCACAAATCAAATCACTGTGATTCCAGATACTCCTGTGCCTACTATTAAGCCTACCAAAATAGAGACACCCAAAATTAAGAAGAAAGAATCTCTGTTACCCAAGCCGTCACAAGGAAAGAGCGATAAAAACCGTCCTACTCCTCCATTAATGGCGAAGCAAATCGATCGAATGAAGGCAGAAGCTTCCAAATATTCACTGGTTGGCACCATCCAATTTGAACTAGATAACCCAGAAATTGTGACGATTGAACAAATGGATTCGGGAAGTATAGTTGGGCCCAGTGTA
>DDKW01000010.1 GCA_002339805.1 Dehalococcoidia bacterium UBA2588
TAAGAATCCATTTCAAGGATTCATATATAAACGAAGGTTTTAGGTATAAGATCTGGAATATTATGAAGGCTGATAGGATTATAAGTACCTGAGTTTGATTATATGTCCATGAACTTAAAATGGTTACAATCCATACTGAGTAACCAAGTATTGCTGTGGTGAGAACCTTGGATATTATGTACCCTTTGTCAGGTAATCTAAAAAAGACTTTGTAGCATATTGGGAACCCTGCTAGGCCAAGAATTTGTATTGATACTATCCATAATATTATTTCTAGCACGTGTAAGCCTTAAAATTAGATATCTAGAATAGCTTCTACGAAGTCTTCGGGGTCAAAATAAGCAATGTCCTGCTCAGTCTCTCCGGTCCCTATAAAAATAATAGGTATACCAAGCTCGGATGTTATGGGGAATACCACACCTCCTTTTGAAGTGCCGTCCAACTTAGTTAAAAATATTCCAGAAGTTTGAGTAGACTCTGTGAAGGCTTTTGCTTGTTCCAGACCATTAAGACCAGTCGTTGCATCTAATACAAGAATGACTTCATGTGGAGCTTCTGAATCATGCTGGCTTAGTATGCGTTTGATTTTTGCTAATTCATCCATAAGGTTGCTTTTGTTATTCATCCTACCTGCTGTGTCAATTAGTAAGACATCAATTGATCTAGACACGGCGGCTTGATATGAATCATATACTACTGCACCAGGGTCTGATCCCTGAGGTTGCTTTACTATATCGACTTTAAGCTTCTCCGCCCAATATGTTAGCTGTTCAGAAGCAGCGGCTCTAAAAGTATCTCCGGCACTCAGTAGAACAGTTTTACCTTGTTGAGTAAATAGAGATGCTAGTTTTGCTATACTCGTAGTTTTACCAACTCCGTTTATTCCTACTACAAGGATCACATAAGGTTTTGCTTCTCTTTTTGAATAGTTATCGTTAGGATCATAATTTAAGGTTTCTATGAGTATGTCTTTTAGAATAGTTATGGAAGTGTGAGAATCACTTGTTGAGGCTTGAGACAATCTGTTTCTTACCTGGTCTATTATATTAATGGTCGTTTCATATCCCGCATCAGAACTTAATAATATTTCTTCTAGTAGCTCTAATTCTTCTTCAGACAAGCTTGGCTTGGTAAATAGATATGGTATCTTTGAAAACCAGCTTTGCTTGCTTTTGATAAGAGCTTTGGATGTTTGTTCTTTGTTTCCGTTATTTGATTTTTTAAACATGTTTAGTATTTCATCTTTACTCGGAATTTAGTTCTTGAAGGGCTAATGAAGCAACTTTAGCTTCTGCTTCAGACTTTGATTTTCCTGTTGCTGAAGCGATTATGCGAGAATTGATTTCTACGGCTATCTCGAAAACAGGTTCGTGATCAGGTCCGGATTGTGAGATGAGTTTGTATTTAGGTAGTTGCTGATAAACTTTTTGCGTAAATTCCTGCAAGTCAGATTTTGGATCGTTACTGTAAAGTTTTTCTAATGAGATGCTTTCAAGTCTAGATTCAAATGCCTGCAGTATGAATTTTCTGGTCGTGTCAAACCCTTGATCGAGATATATAGCAGCTGTAATTGATTCAAAAATTGCTGCTACTACAGATCGTTTCTTTGTGCTATTACTTAACCCTTCCCCTTTCCCAGTTATAATATATTTTTCTATTCCTAATTCTCGAGCAACTTTGAAAAGCGATTCCCCTGATACTAAATATGATCTCATTTTGGTTAAATCGCCTTCTAAGGTTTCAGGGAACTTGTTAAATAATTGTTCAGCTATTATTTGTCCCAGTATAGAATCTCCCAAAAACTCTAGTCGTTCATATGATTGAAGGTCAGGATTTGGTTGTTCATTTAGGAAAGACTTATGTGTTACTGCTTGTTCCAGCAAGGTTGCGTCAGTAAATTTGATATTTAAGGAGTTTTGCAGTTTGTGTAAATCTGTCAATTTGGGCTACTTGTTACCTATACCACACCTAGTGGCCAAGGTGGTTGAGGTCTTTTCATTTCACCAACGTAATTAAAAGTGCCCATCACTTCCATAAGAGAAGTAAACATTGAGGCACTTTCCTCCTCCGGAGGAATGAACATCTTTAGGAACGTGGATTGTCCAGATTCAAAATGAAAAGTGGGGACACCGAACGCACCTAGTTCTTCCGAAGCAAAGATGTGACTTTCTCCAATTTCTTGTATGGAATTTATGTCAGGTAGATCTTTTTTAAACTGCTCCATGTCAGCACCTGACTCTATCGCTGCAGATTCAATTACATCTATGTCGGTAAGGTCTAGTTTTTGTTCATGCCTCTTTTTTAAGAGGATCATCAAAAAACCTTCAAACAGGTCTGCGCCTTGTTTTTTAACAGCTAGCCCTGCTTGATGGGCTAGTAATGTATTGTCCCGGCCTTGTAGAACATCGGGGTGTTCCCAATATTTGAAATCATCTGGATTGTTTGCTTGAGCTAATGAAAAAGGCTTCCAGTTGATATTTATATTCCCATCTAAATTTTTGCGTACTTGCGTTAGCCATACAGCTACGTTGTATACAAATGGTCAACGAAAATCAAAATAAATGGAGAAGTTATAATCCTTTGAGCTTGTAGTCATGTTCCCCTCCGTATGAATAGTCTGCGAATATGATTCTAACTTCATTCGAAATTCATTGTCAAAGAATTACTGTCAAATATAAAATGTGACATAGTTAAATGAGATATAAGATGAGATTATGGAAATTAGAAGTACAGGTAACCCTATCCATTGGGTGAGAACGCAAATAGGCGACAAATATGCTGAGTTGCTCAGTGAAATTCAACGCGCAGCAATAACTTTAGATTTAGAAGTTTTTGTAGTTGGAGGAACAGTTAGAGACTGGGTTTTGGGGAAAGAATTAAAAGATATTGACCTTTCTGTAATAGGAGACGCCCTAGTATTAGTCGATGAAATTTCAAAAACTCTTGATATAACTATAGTCAAATATAAAAAATTCCATACAGCCACAATAAAAACTGCAGAGATAGAGATCGATGTGGTATCTGCTAGATCGGAAATTTATAATTACGGAGGGGCGCTTCCGGAAATAACATTAGGTAACCTGAACGATGATTTAAGACGTAGAGATTTTTCAATCAATGCTATGGCCATTTCAATGAATACGCCTTATGAATTTATGGATCCATTGAAAGGAATGACCGATTTAGACAAAGGAATAATAAGGATACTTCATGATCAAAGTTTTATTGATGATCCAACAAGACTTTTCAGAATGTTTAGATATGCAAGTAGATTCGATTTTGCCATCGAGTCCGAAACTTGTCGGACTGCGGAAACTGCAATTGCTGAGAATTGCCTAACAACTATAAGTAAAGAACGCTTGACTCATGAAATGGTACTGATCCTGAATGAACCTAATACTGATTCTGCGGTTAAGTATTTGATTGAGTTTGATGTACTTGGAATTCCGGGTGTTTATAACCCGCTGATATTATTTTCTACAATGAAACAAGAGCTAAAATGGGTTGCTTTGATGAGCATGTATGAAAAAAAATATTATGAAATGTTTTTTCAGAAATTTTCACTCGACAGGCAGAATGCAAATGCGATTAAAGAATTCATCAATCTTTGTTCAATACTTGACGATAATGATGCTGACTTGCTTAATGAGATGGATATAGGTCGCATGTATTTGTTGCTAAAAGGAATTCCTAGGATAACCTTGGACGCTTACGTAATGTGTAATATAAATACGGATTTGGTGAAGTTACTGCAACAATACATGATGTATACTGATCGAGTTAAACTTAATTTGAATGGGATGGACTTGATAAATTTAGGAGTGGATAAGAATCAAATTTCTGAAGTGATAGATGTACTGATTATAAAAACCCTGAAAGGTGAAATTTCAAGTAAATCTGAAGAAGAATTAATTGTTGTTCAATATGTGAACGGATTAAATGATTAAATGAAAGAACAGACGCCAGATCTGAACTTATGTGCCATGTGTGACAAAGGTCTAGATGGCCAAAACGAAACTAATTGCCAAAGATGTGGTTGTTTTTTCCATTATTATTGGACGGATTCCCCAGATTATAGATCTTGTGGTGCATTAGCTAGCCACGATGATGCGTTAGCGATCGTGTTTTTGTGCATTGATTGCATAGCGCATTCAAGAAGTTAGTAAGGAGAATTATGAAAGCTGTATATATAAACAAACATGGAGGAATAGACGTTCTAGAGTATGGAGATGTGCCAGAGCCATCAGTAGGAGTAGGACAAGTAAAAGTCCAAGTAAAGGCAGCTTGTTTAAATAGATTAGATTTATACACCCGTGAAGGCGACAGAGGATTGCAACGGGATTTCCCTCCTAGTCTTATTCTTGGAGGAGATTGTTCTGGGGATGTAGTAGAAATAGGCGAAGGAGTGCTGGGATTATCAGTTGGTGATAGAGTAATAGTGTATCCCAAAATGACATGTGGGCAATGTGTTGATTGCCTGTCAGGAAAAGATGATTTGTGCTCAAGAGCACAGTTTCTGGGAACTGCTTCAAATGGTAGCTATGCGGACTATGTGGTTGTTGATAGTGGTAACGCACATATCATCGGAGACGACATTACTTATAATATGGCAGCTGCTGTACCAACAACTTTTTTGCCTTGTTGGAACATATTGGTACGCAGAGGTAAATTGAAATCCTGGGAAACTCTTTTGGTTTTATCTGCATCTGCAGGAGTAGGCACAGCTGCAATACAATTGGCTAAGAATGTTATTGGTGCGACAGTGTTGACCACCACTAGCAGTGAGGAAAAAGCAAAGCAAGCCGCAGAAATAGGTGCAGATTTTGTAATTAATTACAAGGAAGAATCTATCAGGGACAGAATTAAAGAAATAACTGGTGGAGCAGGAGTAGATTTCGTATTAGATCATGTGGGAGCAGACTTTTTCAAAGATGCTTTCTATTCGTTAAAATCTGGTGGCAGATATGGGATATGTGGCGCGACCACTGGTCTAAGAGCTGAATTGCATTTAGGTTTGTTATTTTCTAAGCAGATCGATGTTTTTGGTGCTTTTATGGGGTCTAAAAAAGATATGGTAGAAATTACACAAACATTGAATAAGGGATATATTAATCCTAGCATTCATCATGCATTTCCTCTTTCAGAAACATCAAATGCCCATAAAATGATGGAAGAAACCAATTTCTTTGGCAAAATTATTATTAATCCGTAGGTGGACTATCTAATAATCTTCTACCATGGAAAAGATATTGCTGGGAATAGCCTGCGTATTGCCCGAAATATTCATTAGCCCATTTCAGTAGATTCTGATTTGATGGAGGTGTCTGTTGCGGGAAATACCAATCTACTAAAGCTCGTTTGACCCAAACATCTATAGGGAATGCTTCTAATTTATCTAGTGAAAATACTAGTACGCAGTCGGCTATCTTAGGCCCTACCCCGCGCAATAACATCAATTGTTGTTTAGCATTGGAATATGTCTCTTCTAATAATTGATTTAGGTTAAGTTCACCTGTTTGAACTTTGATACCACAGCTTAAAACATATGGAGCTCTGAAACCTAATCCAAGTTTTCTTAGAGTTTTTTCATTACTGTTACTTATGTCTTCAGATGTAGGAAAGGTATATCGTGAGTCTGATCCCAGTGTTAGCTTTGATCCAAAATAGGTGGACATATTTTCCACCATAAGGGAAATTCTTTTCATGTTGGTAGTGGAGGAACAAATGAAAGTTACCAGACATTCCCAAGGATCTTGTCGTAATAATCGTAGGCCCCGGTATTTGGATGTCATGGTTCTTACTCTTTCATCTTTATTGATATGCCTGTATATGTGTTCAAGGTCATCATCAATGCGCAGATAATTTAGTATAAGATCTTCAGAGTGTAGGCTTGAAGAAGAATCTACTAGCAAGGTTTGCCCTTGTTGCTGCATATGTACTAGAAATCCCCCAATAACTCCGGAGTATTTATCGTTAAATTTTCTCCAACGATGAGCCTGCCCACTTTCTAGGGTTTCTTTCAAATTCAGAGGTTCTTTAAGATCAATGAGCATCTTCTATCCAGTTTTTCACTCTTGCAGGAATATCGTCCAAATTGCATGTCTGCATATTAAAATCTGGTAGAGATTGGAGGAATGTTTTACCGTAAGAACGCTCGGTTATACGATTATCCAATATGATTACTGCACCTGTATCTTCTTTACTTCTTATAAGCCTTCCGATACCTTGCCGAAATTTGAGTATTGCCTGTGGTACTGAATATTCTCGAAAGGCATTTTCATAATTACTGCTTCGTGCCTGAACTATAGGGTCAGTCGGTACTTGAAATGGTAATCTAGTGATCATCAGAAGTTTCAAGTTGTTGCGCTCGAAATCAACACCCTCCCAGAAGCTGTTAGTTCCTAAAATTACACTGCGAGGATTTTCATTGAATCTGCGGATGAGCTGCTGAGGACTGCCATCTACCCCTTGGGCTAAGACCTGGATTTTATTTTGTCCTAATTCTGGTTTTATAAGATTAGAAACGTTACGTAATGCTGCATAGGATGTAAATAAAACAACAGTTTTTCCCTCTATAGCAATAGCTGATTTTATGACGGAATCAGCTATTGCAGATATATAAGCATCATGGGCAGGTCCAGGAGCATCTTTGGGTAGTAAGAGAAGTCCAGATTCTTTATAGTTGTAAGGCGAACCTAATTGAGATTCAACTGCTTCTTCAGGAATTCCAAGACGTGCTTTAATATGCGAGAACGAGTCATATGCAGTTAACGTGGCGCTTGTACATATAACACTGTCCTTTTCTAAAAACAGATTGGAATGCAAAAACTCTGCCACATCTATAGGTGCTGAATGGAGACGCACTTCTGTACGATTTCTGTCTGAAGAAACCCATTCTACAGAATTTTCATCGGGAGGCCTTACGATTGAATTTATTTGTTGTTCTAAGGATTCAATTTGTTCTATATTTGTATTTAATTCAACTATAGTATGTGGTTTATTGCTCAATGTCACATCAAGAGAATCTAAATTATTACATAGCGTTCGTATACATGAAGTATTTTCTTTAGTAGTGACTTGTAAATTCTCCCATAATTCAAATATGGTATGCCAGGATGACGACGACCTGAAGTCATTATGTATAACCATTGGATTGTTGGATGCGTCGGAAGAACTGGTATTAAAAGTGTCATTTATAACTTTCCACATCGTATTCCAGCCAGCACTCATGTGATCTATGGAGCGTTCCATAGAATGAATATTATTAAGAAGAATAGTCCTCACTGAGTCTCCATTATTGAGATTGTTGGTGTCTATTCTTATTCCATTGCATAGCTTTAATTGGTTGTCTAGCATGACTGGCAACTGGTTTGCAGATATATCAAATTGGAATTGCTTGGTTGCCTCGTCTTCTAGATTATGAGCTTCATCGATGATTAAAGTTTTGTAATGGGGAATTAATGTTCCTCCCATTTTTATGTCAGAAAGGAGAAGAGCATGGTTAATTATTAAAATATCAGCTTCTTCGGCATTGTCCCTGGCATTTTTCAAGTAGCAAGGTTCTTCTCCTCTGAGATTTGGGCACCATAAGTTTTCAGCAGAAGAGACACGGTTCCAAATTACTTGATCACGCGCACCTAGGTTAATTTCGGAACGATCGCCATTTTGTGTGTTATTCATCCATAAATGTATCTTACTTAGGAGCCTAGCCTCATCAGAAGAAATTTCAGTATGCTCTGACATGTAATTAAAGCGACTAATACATAAATAATTAGCTTTTCCTTTTAGCAGTGCGAACCTGATCCCATCTATCGGGATCGCCCCAATTTCTTCTAGTAAATTAACTAATGCGGGTAAGTCTTTTGATACCAACTGTTCTTGTAGGTTAATTGTATTAGTGGAAATTACAACTTTTTCTTGGTTTTGTAATGCATGCTTGATTGCGGGGACTAAATACGCCAAAGATTTTCCGACTCCAGTGCCTGCTTCTACAATTAGATGTTCTTGGTTTTCTATAGCGGTATCAACGTGTTTCATCATTTCTATTTGCTCAGACCGGAATTCAAACTGTTCTGGGAGGTATTTTTCAAATGCACTTTGAGATTCAAACATTTTTTCAACAGAAACAACTGGCACGAAATCTTCAGATAGATATTTTCTGGTGTTTTCAGTTTTAGTTACCATTGCGGGAGTTTGGGGAAAGGAGCTATTCGCTTTTGATGATACGTTTGAGGATTGAAGGCATTGCTGGATGAGATACCCTAGATCCCAATCACTTTTTTCACTAAGTGAGATAATGTGTTTAAGAGACTTGTGATCGCACCTTCTGATGTGATTGAGTAATTTTATAAAAACTTCCTGAGTTGCCTTAGCATCTTCTAACGCCCTGTGGGGTGATTGATTGTCAACTTCAAAATACTTTCCAAGATAACTGAGTGAATACTCTGGAAGATTAGGAAAAAATATTGTTGCTAATTCCCAGGTGTCAAATTTTTTTTGAATAAAGTCAGCATTGTTATTAGATAAGAATCTGATATCAAATTGAATGTTTTGGCCTATTATTGGCAAATCACCAATAAACTTTTTTAAATCAGGAATAACTTGCTCTATCGTTGGTTGAAATCTTACATCTGTGTCAGATATTCCTGTGAGATTTTGAATCAACTGTGGGATCGGGCGTTTAGGATCCACTAGGACCTGATATTCTTCAATTACAGTATCGTAGGAGCATTTAACAGCTCCTATTTCTATAATTTTGTCGCTGTTTGCATGTAATCCGGTGGTTTCAAGGTCCAGTGAGACATATTCTAAATTCATCGGAATGGTAGATACCATAAACAACCTATTTTTTACCTAGAGTAAAATGTTTAGGATGGCCCTGCCTGAGTCCTTCAACCGGCCAAAAAGCTCCTAGTCTAAGAGCTTTAAGGAATTCTTCTTCAGTACTTATGTCTGAGGCAAACTCTGTCGCAAAATTGCCTAAACCATGAGTGGAATGGGCATCACTTCCTCCTGAAACAGGCATTTTTAACATATCAGAAACTTCTAGCGCAAATTGGTTTTCTTTATCTGAAGTACCTCCATTACCAGCTTCTATAGCATCCACTAAATTGAATACTCTGTGCGAAGAAGCTTTCTCGGCGGTATCTGGTATTTCATCTGTTGGAGACCTGTACAGGTATGGTCTGCCTCTCCCAGGTGGGCTAAATATTCCTCTAAAAGGATGGGCGGATATCAGGAAGCCTCCATGACTTCGGACCGATTTACTTAATGTGCTCGCATCATTATAACCCGACTCATATTTATCCATACCAAAAGCGAGCATATGCCCTAAGTTTGTATCAACTTCCATCCCTCTTATGAGTACCACGTTATGAGCTGCCGCAAATGCTTCAAATTCGTGTCTGTCCCAAGGACCGCTATGTTCTGTAATACATAGCCCTTTTAATCCGATTCTAGCTGCCTCTAGAATTAAATCTTCTGGAGTTAAATTACTATCACTGCTGCCTTTGGTTGTGTGGATGTGTAGATCAAAATATTTTGCCATTAATGCCTCTGGTTAATGATAAACAAAAACTTTTCCTTGTAAAAGTGTAATCTGTCTTTTGAAAATGCATGACATTACGGTTGATTGTGTAGGTGCTTGCCTATACAATTCTACGTTGCATATTCGAGAAAAGTTTAGATTTTACGGGGTAAAAATTGGATTTAGGGATACATGTAATAGGGGATTTAAGAGACTGTGATGCTACCTTAATCGATGATTTGGATTATGTTAAAAATTCTCTGTTCGCAGCAGCCGAATCATTATCTGTTACCTTAATAGCAGATTCGTTTCATAAATTTAGCCCCCAAGGTGTTACAGGAATTCTTTCTATTGCTGAATCACATATTTCTGTGCATACCTGGCCAGAAGTTTCATTTGCCGCGATAGACATTTTTACTTGTGGGACTAAATTCGATCCTATGCTAGCAGCTTATTTATTAAGTGAAAAATTTAGATCTCAAGATCCAGAATATACTGTGTTAAATCGAGGAACAGGGTTAACAGTTACTGAATCTCAATTTAGCAATCAAGAACTATGAATGAGAAATTGTCATTGAACTATTCATCAAATTGGTACACAGAATATTTATCTCCACAGCAAACTGTCTCAATTAAAATTCGTGAAGTCTTGTTTTCCGGTAAAACTAAATATCAAACAGTGGATATAGTGGAATCAGAAACTTATGGCAGAAGCTTGATTCTGGATGGTAAAACACAGTCTACAGAAAAAGATGAATATATCTATCATGAGTCCTTAGTTAGTCCAGCCATGTTGTTCCACGATAATCCTGTATCAGTTTTTATTGCAGGAGGAGGAGAAGGAGCCACTCTTAGAGAAGTATTGAATCATAGAACTGTGACTACAGTAAATATGGTGGATTTAGATGAAGAAATAGTAGAACTTAGTAAGTTGTATTTGCCCAAACACCATAAAGGCGCATTTGAAGACCCACGTTTAGAATTACATCATACTGACGCTAGAGCCTATTTGCAGGATAATGAGCGTAAATACGACGTGATAATCTTAGACTTGGTGGATCCTTTGGAAGAAGGTACGGCTTATCAACTGTATACTAAGGAATTTTATGAAATTGTGAAAGGATCATTAAGAAAAAATGGGATAATGGTGACCCAATCTGGTTCCTCTGATATCACTAATTTCACTGATTGTTATGTTCCAATCGTTCATACGATTGGAACAGTTTTCAATCATGTTAGTAATTATCAGGTCAACATATCTGGATTTGGGATGCCTTGGTCTTTTACAGTGGCTAGCCAATCTAAAATAGACACAACAGGACCAAGTGATCAAAAATGCGAAAGCCGGATTTATAATCAGCTTAAATTTTACGATTATGAATCACATGTACATATGTTTAATGTGCCTAAGTATGTCAGAGATGAGCTTAAGGCAGAAACTAGGATAAACTCCGACGCCAACCCGATATTTATGACGTGAAACCTGTTTAGATGTGCTTCTTTAAATCAGGCAAATGATCCTTAGAGAGCACTAGTCCATCGGTTTCGAATGTGTGAATGAGATGTCTTATGTCTGCAGGAATGTGTTTTTTGACTTGTTTATTTTGGTCGTAGCCGACATACACTGCATTTATCTTAGTGGTTAACTGATTAGATTCATTAAAAATATGTACTTCAAATTTCATACTAGTTGTCCCCATACTTGCCGTCTTAGCTTTCAGTATTAGTATGTCATCTATTTTCACAGGTAGTAAAAAACTAAGTTCAACGTTGACTATGACGGTATCGAAAAAACCTGTTTGAGCCAAACTATAAATGCTGTATCCTAAATTGCGGAAGTATTCTGACTGAGCGATCTCCAGGTATTCTAAATAAGACCCGTTGAACGCAATCCCCTGTCTGTCACATTCAGACCATCTTACTCTGATGTTGGTTTGGAATTTGAAAGCTTCGTTTTTGGATATCAAATGTTTCACTCTTCCTGTAATTCATCAATTGTCCTTCGATCACGTTCATCCAGTTCTGCGGATTCCAGTAGATCTGGACGGTTAAAGAATGTTTTGATTATGGATTGGGTCCTTCTCCACTGTTCGATTTTTTTGTGATCTCCCTTAATTAGTACTTCCGGTACATTCATCCCCCGAAAAATGCGGGGCCTAGTGTATAGAGGGTGCTCTAATAGTCCGGAGGTTATGGAGTCTGACGATACATTTAAGGATGATCCGATAACTCCCGGCACGAATCTTGATATACAGTCAATTACTAACATTGCAGGGATTTCTCCACCTGTTGTAATAAAATCCCCTACACTTAGTTGATGGGTAACCACCAAGTCCATTACTCTCTCGTCCACTCCAGTGTAGTGCCCACATATAATTATTATGTCTTCGTTGCTAGAAAATGAATGGGAAATTGTTTGATTGAATGTTTTACCCTGTGGAGTCATTAATATTACAGGTACGTCCTTAGGATTGGCACAGGTTTTCAAGATGTCATCAACAGCATTGCATATGGGTTCAGGCTTCATTACCATCCCGGATCCACCTCCAAATTGGTAATCATCTGTAATGGAGTGCTTGTCTTCTGTGTAGGCTCTAATATCTACTATTTTGATAGTTATGAGATTATTGTTTATAGCTCTATCAATCATACTAGAATTAATAAACCCGTCGAATGTATCCGGGAATAGAGATAGGATATGAAAGTTAATGTTGGCCATTATAATTAAATTAAATCATTCGCTTGCTTAACGGGATATTTTTACCGTCTTTTATTACGTGTTTAAGATTGTTTCTGTCTCTTAGTAAAGATATGTCTTTCAATGGGTCACCTTCCAGGAAAACCAAATCTGCGGCCTTCCCTTCTTCTATTGACCCAACACAATGGTCCATTTCCAGACATTCTGCTGCAGTGATAGTTCCTGCTTTAAGGGCTTCCATAGCAGTCATTCCGTTCAGTACTAGTAATTCAAGCTCATGGGCATTATCACCGTGTATGAAACCACCAGCGTCTGTACCCGCTACAATTTTAACATTGTGTTTCATTGCTAATTCAAAGCTTCTGCGATGTTGATCTATCAGTTGCTGTGCTCGAACTTGTACATGTGGGGCACTGTGAGATTTGTGATAATCATATACTGTGAATGTAGGTACCAAGAATATATTTTTATCAGCCATGATTTTTACTAAGTCTGGATCTTCTTCCAGATGACACCCGTGCTCGATAGAATGGACTCCTTCTTCTATACAGACCCTCAATCCAGGACCACCTAACGCATGACACATAACTTTTTTGTTTAAACGAGCGCTTTCATCAATTATGAGTCTAACTTCGGAGCTTGAGAAAGAAGTATCTCTTGGCCCAAGTCCTTTTCTAGAGCTTGCTCCACCAGTAGTAGCTATTTTAATAACGTCAGCCCCACATCTTACTAATTCTCGTAATTTATGTAGAATTTCGTCTTCTCCATCAACTACTGCATTAGGCAACATAGGATTTGTTACAAGCGTATTGGTGTGACCAGAACCACTAACACGGTCTCCTATACCGCCAGTCTGTGACATAATGCTTATTGCTAGTACTAATCTAGGACCTTCAAACAGGCCTTCTTCTATCGCGAGCTTATAACCGACATCTAGCCCTCCAGCATCGCGAATTGTTGTATATCCCGATTGTAGTGTGTCCTCTAAAACTTTATAGGTCCTGATTGAGTTAGTAGAAGCTGGCTCATCTAAGTTCCATCGGCTCATCAATTCATAATTTTTAGAAGCCAAATGATCATGACAATCAATTAACCCAGGAATTACAGTTAATCCAGATACATCGTAAACTTCGTCCATGTTCTGGATGTTGATAGTAGATGATTGGTCATTAGCAGCAATTTGGACTATCGAGGGACCTTCAGTAACAATTACTTGATCAGGTAGTACGGAATCAGTTTTGACATCGATTATATTTGCTCCAACAAAAGCCTTCATGAATCTCTCCCATATCTAATTTGACATTAGTATTCTAAAAGATGGTACCAATAGCGTATAACAGTATTATGGGTGAATTACATTGTCAAACGAATTATTTTGCTACAATAGGAGACCTATTGGGCTAATACTTATAAAGAGAAAAATAATTATGACTGTTTTTAAAGGATAGTATGGAACAATACATAGAGAATACCGTTCAAGATATACATGCATCTGACTTAGAGATGTGTATGGTAATAGCAGGTGCTGGTAACCAGGCGGTCGATTGGTTGTTAAATGTGCCAGGAGCATCGAATACTATATTAGATGTCTCCATACCTTATTCGGAACATGCTATGGCTGATTTGTTAAGCTATTTACCCGAAAGTATAGTTTCCACCGAATCTGCATGTGCTATGGCAGTCCGTAGCTTTGTTAGTGCTAATAAATATAGTGAAACCTCTAAAAATATTATAGGCGTGGGGTGCACTGCTACGATCGCTACAAACAGAGAAAAGAGAGGAGATCACAGAGTAGTAATAGGAGTTTGTACGCCGAATAAACTGTGTACTTTTACCCTGGTGCTCAATAAAGGCATGCGTGATCGAATAGAAGAAGATTTCGTGGTAAGTAGTTTGCTACTGAATGTAGTTTCTATATATGCCGGTATTAATTTCAGTCTTGAAAAGGTTTTATTAGAACATGAGGCAGTAGACTATCAAGAAATCACCCTAAATAAATGTTTGAATATGGTGGAGAGCGGCCATATTCCCTACGTGATTTTGGATTCTGCTTTAAGCACGGAATATACGTTACCTCATGAAGATTCCTGTGCAATATTCCCAGGTTCATTTAATCCTTTGCACGATGGTCACAAAGAAATGTCTTCAGTTTTGGAAGATAAATTTGGATTAGACAGTTTATATGAAACTTCAATTGTTAATGTGGATAAACCTCCTCTTGGATATGATGAAATTTTAGAGAGAGTATCTCAATTTAAAAATTCTGAAAAACTCGTAATAACTAATCAAGCAACTTTTGTGGGTAAAGCTGCTAAGTTAGGAGGGTATAGATTCTTGGTTGGCTGGGATACTGCCAAACGTATTTTAGATCCTAAGTATTACCTTGATGCGCAAGATATGTGCAAAAAATTAGCGCATATGCTAGCGAATGGGAATACATTTTATGTTGCAGGAAGACTACATCAAGGGAAATTCAATGGAATTAATGATTTAATCATTCCCTCTGGCTTAGAGGGATTGTTTATAGGGATTTCAGAGAATTTATTCCGGTCTGATATATCTTCTACAGAAATAAGAGAAAATCGTCAATAGATAACAACGGGATACTTACTGATTGACTGAAAATTCTATGAAATGGTATTCTTTTTTCAGCTAAAATCACTAATGTAGCTTACGTGATAATTTTAAATTTAATAAGGAATATAAATAATTGGAAACATTTGTTAATGATTGGATGGCGGTGACGTTATCTGTTTTGGTCGGTGCGGGAGCGATTTTAGGATTATTTATAGCCTCTTTCGTGTTTAGCGCCAAAAGGAAATCCAAGATTAAATTAACCACCTATGAGTGTGGGATCCCCAGTGAAGGATTCACGTGGGCAAATATTAACTTTCGATTTTACATATTTGGAATTTTATTTTTAATATTTGATGTGGAAGCAGTTTTCCTGTTTCCTTGGGCACTAATATTTGTTGAACAAAACAATTTGGGTAATCCGCTTCCTTTTTACGCAATGATGATGTTCTTGTTGATATTATTGTTTGCGATTTTATATGGATGGAGAAAAGGAGTATTTGAGTGGCAGAAATAAATCCCTCCCTAGGGAATTCTCCCGGTAAAAGCCGTTTTGACCAAGTATTAGGATCGAAAGTGCCAGGGGTGATTACCACCACTAAAGAGCAATTGTTTGGAATGGCTCGGAAATCATCTTTATGGACTCTTAGTTTTGGTTTAGCATGCTGCGCTATAGAAATGATGTCTACTTATATGTCCCACTATGACTTGGACCGATTTGGTGTAGTCACATGGCCATCACCTAGACAATCCGATGTGATGATAGTAGCAGGGACTGTTGTAAAGAAAATGGAAGAGCCTATCCGACTACTATATGAACAAATGCCTGACCCCAAATGGGTCATCGCTATGGGAAGTTGTGCTACTAATGGAGGGCCTTATTATAAATCCTACTCTGTGGTCATGGGAGTTGATCATATTATTCCGGTAGATATATATGTTCCCGGATGTCCCCCGAGGCCTGAGGCTTTGTTGTACGGGATAGTTAAATTACAAGAGAAAATTATGAGGGATGCGAAAAACAATGGCAAATAAACCTGATGACGCTCTTGAAGAAGTTTCTCAAACGACTGAACTAAGTCCGGAACTTATTCAGTTTAAAACACTATTAGAAAGTACATTCATCGATGTTGAGTTAGCCTTTGTAATGACTGATCAAATACCTTCTGTTGTTGTGCCTAAAGAATCATTGCACGACCTATGTGTTTTTCTGAAAACAAACTCTGTTTATGATTCTAAGATGCTGTCATGTATGGCCGGTGTGGATTATGTGGATTATTGTCAAATTTTATACATTTTGTATTCTGTGGAAAACAATTGCACAATTGGAATTAAATGCAACGTCGAGTATGACTGCAAAATTCAAACTGTATCCGATATATGGAAAGCCGCTGACTGGTATGAACGAGAGATTCATGACTTGTATGGTATAGAATTTGAAGGTCATGAAGATATGTCACCTTTACTTTTGTATGATGGGTTTGAAGGACACCCTGGTAAGAGAGATTTCCCTTTCTATAATTACGAAGAATATTAATTGAATAGTTATGATGCAAGATCAACAAGATAACCAGACCATTGACATGATGTTAAACATGGGGCCACAACATCCTTCCACTCATGGTGTATTCCGTATGGAGTTAAGGATTGATGGAGAGAAAATTATTGATGTTAAGCCTCATATCGGCTACCTGCATAGGGGATCGGAAAAACTAAGTGAAGGTGAACAATACCACCAGATAATTACTTTGTTTGATCGCATGGATTACCTCGCTAATTTCAACAATGAACTTGTTTATTGTATGGCTGTGGAAAGACTCTTAGATATGGAGCCTTCTAAACGTACTGAATATATTAGAGTCATATTGTGTGAACTGAATCGGATAGCAAGCCATTTACTATATGTGGGTACAATCGGATTGGACGCTGGAGCTATGACTCCTGCTTTGTTCTCATTTATTGGTCGAGATCGAATCCAAACTTTGTTTGAAAGTATATCTGGGGCTCGAATGATGCACAATTATTTTAAAATAGGTGGTCTGAAACAAGAAGTGCCAGATGATTTTGTAAGAATGGTCAAAGATATTATGCCGGTTATCAGACGGGATATAGATCAAACAGAAAAACTGTTAACTTTTAACGAAATATTCTTAAGTAGGACTAAGGACATTGGGGTGATTACAGCTGAACAAGCTATAGATTATGGCTTAACTGGACCTTGCTTGAGAGGTTCAGGAATTAATTATGACGTACGGAAATCTGAACCGTATTCGGTTTATCAAGACTTTGATTTTGATGTGCCAGTAGGATTAGATGGTGATTGCTGGGACAGGCATTGGGTAAGAGTCAAAGAAATGCATGAATCTTTAAGAATCATAGAGCAAGCTATAGACAAACTCCCCGATGGAGACGTGGCGTCTCCATTAGGCAGGCGGCTTATAAGGCCGTCGGAAGGAGAAGTTTACGTTAAAGCAGAAAATCCTCGTGGAGAAATTGGGGTCTATTTGGTGAGTGATGGCACTGATAAGCCGTATAGACTGAAAGTTAGGCCACCTTCATTTTGTAATCTGTCAGCTATTCAACTATTGCTTCAAAATTCGTGGGTCGCAGATTCTGTGGTAATACTTGGCTCTCTGGATATAGTGCTCGGTGAGGTAGACAGATGATAGCTAGTACAGGACCTTATTTTCAAGATGCAATTAGTACTTTAATTAGTTTATTAACATTATTTTCATTCTTAGCTGTGACTGTTTTGTCATTAGTTTGGCTGGAGAGAAAAGCTCTAGGTAGATTACAACTTCGTCTAGGACCAACTCGTACCGGACCATTCGGATTGCTCCAACCTATTGCTGATGCAGTCAAATTGGTTTTGAAAGAAGATATAGTTCCAAATGAGGCTGAGAAAGTAATTTTCTGGGTAGCTCCTATAATAGTGGTTATATCTGCATTTATGCTTTGGGTCACTATTCCTTTAACTCCAAGCATAGTTGTTCAAAACCTCGAAAACATGGGACTGTTTTATGTGGGAGCGGTGGGAGTCATAGGTATACTGGGGTTAGTATTAGCTGGCTGGGGATCAGCTAATAAATATGGAGTGATTGGAGGATTGAGAGCAGCAGCTCAATTAATAAGTTATGAGATCCCATTGATAATGGTATTTGTTTCCATAGCTATTGTCACACAGACATTTAATCTGGTGGAGATAGTCAATCTACAATCACCAGTACCTTTCATCCTTGTGCTACCTTTAGGATTTGTCTTGTTTTTTGTTTCTGGTTTGGCAGAGGTAGGCAGGACTCCATTCGATATTTACTTCGCAGAGTCAGAAATTGTTGGTGGTCCGTTCGTCGAATATAGTGGTGCACATTGGGCAGTATTCTTTTTATCTGAATATATAAACACTTTTGCGATTGCTACTCTAACAGTTTTATTATTTTTGGGAGGATGGTCTGGGCCATTTTTACCGTCCATTGTGTGGCTTTTAATAAAAATATACGCAGTTATATTATTGATATTCTGGATTAGAGGCACTTTGCCGAGACTAAGAATTGATCAGCTAATGGCATTTGCATGGAAAGTAATGGTGCCACTCTCATTCTATTTAGTTGTATGTTGTTCGATATATGTATTTTACGGTCTACCATGGTGGGCACTGACTGTTATGTCTATCTTTGGACTAGGCGTGGTAGGTGTTATTATTTACCAATATATAACTGCTCCAGCTCGTAAAGTAGCTGAAGTGAGGGAACGATTACGTTTACTCCAGATGTCACAAGAGGAATGAGATGTTAAGTACTGTAAAAGGAATGATTCAAACGTTGTCGTCTACTTGGCGAGGATTGCGGAAGCCTGTTACTAAACTCTACCCTGAAAATCCAACGGTATTACAAAATAGATTCATGGGCTTCCCTGGATTAACATGGGATAAGGATATTGATGAACCTTTCTGTACTGGATGTATGGTATGCATTAGGAATTGTCCTACTCAGTGCATGACTGCGACAATGAAAGATAATCCGAAATTCGCTGATGAGAGCAGTAAACGCCGCAAAATTGTGGATGAATTTGAGATTAATTTAAACCGGTGTATTTTGTGCGGTATATGTGTTGATGTTTGTAATTTTGATGCGATTGTTATGACCCACGAACATGAGGAAAGTGGTTCGTACAGAGATGGCAGTAGAATGAAATTGGATGGATTACTGGAGATTGGGGGTAAATACCAGACACAGTCTGGCTGGAAACCCGCTCCTAAGGATTAATGGATTTTATATGCATTTAATTTTATTCAGTATTATCTCAACTGTGCTTCTTGTATGCGCAGTTGGTGTTGTAATATCTCGTAATATAGTGCATTCTGCTCTGTTTCTTTTATTCGCATTGATTAGTGTAGCTGGAATTTACTTAGTGTTGTTGACTGAATTTTTAGCAATCGTGCAATTACTAATTTATGGTGGCGCGATTGTGATTGTAATACTATTTGCATTAATGCTTACGCGTAATGAAGAATACCCTAGAATCCAAAACAATAAACTTTGGCCCATTGCGGGAGTGCTAGCTGTTTTGGTATGTATCACAATGTCAGTGAGTTATTTTCAATCAGGTGCAATCCAAAATGTACCTAATACTATTGCTCCTGCTGGAGTCAAAAGCTTAGGAAGTTCGTTGTTTACTACCTGGGCCATACCATTTGAACTAGCATCTTTAGTGTTGCTTGTAGCCTTGATCGGAGCGATTGTGATTGCTAGGTCCGATAAGGATGGAAACTGAATGCTGGAACTGATTCATTTTAATATATTAAGTGTTCTTTTATTTTCTGTTGGGTTGTACGGGGTATTAGCTAGAAAGAGTGCCATTTTGATAATAATGGCAATAGAATTGATGCTGAATGCAGTTAATATCAATTTTATAGCTGCTGCAGCATTCAATCATGGAAATGGCTTATTTACCAATTTTGATGGACACATTTTGACAATATTTATAATTACAATAGCTGCAGCTGAAGTTGGGCTAGCGTTGGCCCTTATACTACGCATATTTAGAAATAAAGCTACCGTTAATGTCGATTCGTTCGACATTATGAAGCTATAGTTTCGATTTTTTTAGGAGTTGATGGTTAATATAGCATGCAATATTTCTGGTTAATCCCTGTAATCAGCTTTATAGCATTTATTATTACAAGTTTGATTGGGAATAAAATTCTCAAGCAAGCTTGGATATTCCCTATGCTAGCAATCGTGTTGGGGTTGGGCATTTATTGTTTCGGTCTTACAGAGTATTTGCAGTCTAGATTTGATTTGGAGCATTGTTTTAGAAGTTCTGTAACTGGAATGGTTGGTTGCAATTATAGTGTTGAATGGTTTACTGCAGGAGTTCGTGGTGCTGACTCAGTTAATTCATTTCTTGGTTTTACTGTAGATCCTCTAAGTTTATCTGTGGCCGGATTAGCGATATTTGTCGCTTTGATGGTTCAGATATACTCAATTGGATATATGAAGGATGACCCCCGGTTTGCTTGGTATTATTCTGTGCAAGCTTTATTTATTTCATCCATGATTCTTTTAGCATTGTCCGATAATTTCTTACTTTTGTACGTTGCTTGGGAATTAGTAGGACTATGTTCGTATTTACTGATAGGATTTTGGTACGAAAAACCTGAGGCAAAAGAGGCAGCCAAGAAAGCATTTACAGTTACCCGGTTAGGAGATGTGGGTCTTTTAATTGGTATTCTGTTGATATGGATAGAAGTTGGTTCTTTCAATATGAGTGACTTATTTACTCAAGTTGGATCAGGGGAAATAGCTTCTTGGACAATATTTTCCATCAGTGGCCTGCTGTTTCTTGGTGCTATGGGTAAATCCGCTCAATTTCCTTTTCATGTTTGGTTGCCGGATGCAATGGAAGGACCAACTCCTGTGAGTGCGCTGATACACGCTGCTACTATGGTTGCTGCTGGAGTGTACTTGGTCGCTAGGGCGTACCCTCTCTTCGTTCAATCAGAAGCCATGATGATTATTGTTTCATGTGTTGGTTTGATCACTGCTATAGGGGCTGCCTTGATTTGCTGTGTGTCAGTAGACTTGAAAAGAGCATTGGCGTATTCCACAATCAGTCATTTGGGATTGATGATGCTAAGCTTAGGAGCATTCGGGTATACGGCTGCAATACTACATTTATTGGCTCACGGATTCAGCAAAGCATTGTTGTTCTTGGGTTCAGGAAACATAATGCACTCTATAGATGATTTGAACATTAATAGAATGGGCGGGCTGAAGTCTGTATTGCCTGCTACGACCATTCTATTCTGTATTGGGGCTCTTTCATTAGCAGGTATTCCGTTACTGTCAGGGTTTTGGAGCAAAGATGAAGTTATCGTTTCTATCGTCCATAACAGGAACATTGTATTCGCGATTTCATCCATGGTTTTGGTGTTTTTGAGTGGGTTTTATATGATCAGGTTAATCATAGTACCATTCTTTGGTTCTCCCAATAGAGATTATAGCCATGCTCATAAACTTCCATTTGTGATGCTTGCACCTATGGGGGTTTTAGCAGTAGTGGTGGTGTTGTTTGGATGGATTGCTCTCTATATGCCAGGCGCGCCTGCTAGTTTTGGAACTTTCCTGTTTTATTCTCATCCTAAGAATTTTCATTTAGAGCCCGATATCGCGATCATAACTTTAGTCATTACGTTGTTATCGTTTGGATTCGGATATTTGATTTACGTGAAAAGGTTTTCTATTTTTCAAAATATGAGAATCAAGGCAAGACTGATTATTGAAATTGTAGAAAACAAATACTATATAGATGAACTGTATCAAATATTAGTAGATAAGCTTGTTTTGCCCGCAGCTGGATTGGTAGCCTTATTCGATCGGATTCTAGTTAATGATGTTGGAATTAATGGTCCTGGATACGTTACTAGAACTGTCGGGTCAATAATCAGACACCACATAACCGGCAGAATTTATGTATATTTGGCACTTATGACTACTGGAATGATAGTGTTAGGAATCATTTGGTTGGGGATAGTGATTCTCTAATGAACGAATTATATAACATAATGGCTTTCGTTCTTATAGCCCTGCCTTTGATGGCAGCTTTAGTATTCATGGTGCTACCTAATCTAACTTCTAAGAGTTATTGGCTCTTATCATCGATAATTTCTGTGATAACTTTTGGCATTTCTGTATTTCTTTTCATGTCATATGACACGTTGACAGGAGGCACGCAATTTTCATTTACCGTTCCATGGTTAGATCAAGGTATTAATATATCCTTTGGCTTAGGGCTAACTGGGATAAGTGCATCCATGGTTTTATTGAATGGAATAGTCCTCCTGGGAGCTTGCCTAATATCAGGTGATATTGAAAAAAGAGGACGGGACTTTTATGTGTTACTACTGACGCTTGGGGGAGGAGTATTTGGTGTATTCTTATCTTCCGATTTATTTTTCTTTTTCCTCTTCTATGAATTAGCAGTTTTACCTATGTATTTACTGATTGCGGTTTGGGGAAGCTCTACGGATTTTGGATCTTTTACCAGAAGCAAAGAATATGGTGCTATGAAACTCATGATGGTATTAGTTGCTGCTAGTGTTTTAATTTGGGTGGGGATCATAGCAATTTTCGTTGAGACATATTTGCACGGTACTCCGACTTTTGCATTTGAAGAATTGAGGAGATTGTCTGAAAATGGTCTATTCAGTGTAGAGTTCCAGAACTGGGTATTCTTATGCTTCATGATTGGTTTTGGTGTATTGTCAGGTTTATGGCCTTTTCATACCTGGTCTCCAGATGGCCATGTTGCAGCGCCAACAGGTGTCAGCATGCTGCATGCAGGCGTATTGATGAAGCTAGGTGCGTTTGGAATTATTCAAATTGGTATAGTGATATTGCCATTAGGTGCTCAAACCTGGATGCCATTATTGATGGTTCTTGGAATAGTTAATGTCATTTATGGAGCAGTATCTGCAATGTCTCAAACAGACTTGAAATATATCATCGGATATTCTAGCGTAAGTCATATGGGGTATGTATTAATTGGCGCTGCGACTCTTAATTCAATTGGTATTTCCGGCGCAGTTCTCCAGATGTTCTCTCATGGTATTATGACGGCCCTCATGTTCGTATTGGTAGGAGCTATTTATCATAGGGCCCATACCAGAGACATCTATGTCTTAAACGGTCTTATCAAGACTATGCCTCATATCTGCGTATTGTTTATAATAGCCGGATTTGCTTCACTCGGATTACCTGGATTAAGTGGATTCATAGCTGAATTTCTAATCTTCCTGGGTGTGATTAAAATTTCGTTCTGGATTGCAGCACTAGCCGTATTAGGAGCAGCTCTGACAGCTGTGTACATATTGAGATTAATAGCTCGAACGATTGTTGGGCCTGTGGATAGCAGCTTATCTGATCTTCCTGATGCAAATATCTATGAAAAAATAGTTTCCGTAGCGCTAGCTTCAGTGCTAGTCGCAGTGGGTGTATGGCCGGCCCTATTATTAGATTCTATTAATGTAGGCGTGGCCACTATAATGAGTGCATTATGATACCTGAATCAAGTAACTTATTACTGTTAATGCCAGAATTTGTTTTGGCTGGACTAGCTCTGGTTGTGTTTGCATCTGATTTGATTATCCCAGAAGGAAAGAAAGAATGGGTTGGAAGACTTGCCGTAATGGGATTGATAGGTCTTCTATGCGTAACAATATTCTCTGTTATGGGAGTTAACGAGTATGTGTACAATGATTTCTTATTAGTTGACCACTATTCTTTTGTGTTTAAGATCATTTTTATTACTGTTGGGATATTAACCATATTAATATCAGAGGAATTTGTTAAAGAAAACCTGACCTCTCAAGGCGAATATTATGGGTTACTGTTGTTAGCAATTCTAGGCATGAACATGCTGATTCAAAGTCAGGAATTTCTGACTGCATATATTTCATTGGAATTATTAAGTTTTTGTCTATATGTATTGGTAGGTTACTCAAAATTCAACCCGAAATCTAACGAAGCAGCTATTAAATATATAATCTTTGGTACATTTTCTTCCGCCATATTCTTATACGGTTTAAGTATGGTTTATTCCATTGTTGGTAGTACGCAATATAGTGATATATCTGGAACCTTAGCTGCTTCTAACGCAATGGATCCAGTAGCAATTTTGGGTATAGCTCTAATCATGATAGGCATTGGATTCAAAATTGGTATAGTACCGTTTCACGCCTGGATTCCAGATGTATACGAAGGAGCTCCTACACCTGTTACAGCTTACTTGGCTATTGGAGCCAAAATAGCAGCCTTCGCGTTTTTGGCTAGGGTTGTTATTGGAGTTATGCTTCCAGCAGAAGAGCTGTGGGAGAATTGGCAAATGATTCTTGCTATTTCAGCCGTAGCGACTATGTTAGTAGGCAATGGGATTGCTATTGTGCAAACAAAAGTAAAAAGAATGCTCGCTTATTCTTCTATCGGTCATAGCGGAGTTTTATTATCAGCTGTTGTAGTCATGGGCTCGACTAATGGTATTGTCATAGAGAGTTTAGGATATTATTTAATAGGGTATGCCGTTACCAGCTTCGCCGTTTTTAGTGCAATAACTGCGGTGACCTATAGGAATGGTGTTGAATTGATCAAAGATTTCGCAGGGCTCTCTGATCAAAAACCACTGTTGGCGGCTTCAATAGCAATCGGACTGTTTTCATTGGCTGGGTTGCCTTTGTTCGTAGGATTCACTATTAAGTTTTACCTGTTTTCGTCAATAGCCATTGGAGGGTATCTATGGTTGGCAGGTATAGCTGTTTTCGCTAGTTTGATATCACTTTATTATTACTTGATAATGATTAAAAGTATGTATGTGGATACTGCTTCAAGTGAAGTAATACATAATAATATTATCGTCAAATGGCCGATGAAAACCGTGATTTTAGTATCAATTATAGCTACCATTGTTTTAGGAATTTACCCAGAACCCTTAGTAAATCAGATTAATGAGATCAGCAATCTGTTCACCCCATAAATTTAGAGGATGGAAAAATGATTGTATCCATAATAGGCAGCAGTACTGCTTTACCACATCATATTGTTATGGCGAGAGAACTAGGCATTGAACTAGCGAAAAATATCAATGTGGATTATGTAGTTTGCGGAGGTATGGGTGGTATTATGGAAGCGATCTGTGAGGGAGTCCAGATTGGAATAAGAGAAGGGTTTGCATGCCAAACTATTGGTATATTACCAGGCAATGATAAGTCCGCCGGAAACCAATACATTGATATCTCAATCGTTACAGGTATGGGATTTGCTAGGAATATAGTCGTAGCACTTACTGGAGATGTAGTGATTGCTGTAGGAGGGGCGTATGGAACTTTGTCAGAATTAGGGCATGCATTGTCCGAAGGGCGCCCGACTATTTCTTTGGATTCTTGGGATTTAACAACTACAGGCGAAGGCGAAGTTGTTTCTGAAAAATCCATGTTTACACGAGTTAGTAGCGTTGCAGATACTATCACTGCATTAAATGATGTAGTCAATAAATTGAATCATAAGGATGACATATGACTGCCGTCAAATCTATAACAGCTTTAGAGATACTGGATTCCAGAGGGAATCCCACAGTGGGATGTACTGTTATATTAAACGATGGTTCTGAAGGAACTGCGTACGTGCCTTCTGGCGCTAGCACTGGTCAACACGAAGCTTATGAATTAAGGGATGATGACCGTACTAGATACTTAGGGAAAGGAGTAAAAACTGCAGTGTCTAACGTTAACGAAATAATAAATACATCGTTGACGCAGAGTCAATATGATAGCTTTTGGGAGTTTGATAAAGCTCTTATTGGATTGGATCATACAGCAAATAAGAGCTCTATTGGGTCAAATGCGATTTTGTCAGTATCACTAGCAGCTGCCAAGGCCTTTGCTAAATCTAATGGTAATATGCCTCTTTGGAATTATCTGGCACAAGATAATAACAAGCCTCCAGAATTACCAGTGCCGATGCTTAATATATTGAATGGCGGGAGACATGCATCAAATTCTACAGATATTCAAGAATTT
Organism: Dehalococcoidia bacterium UBA2588; assembly: GCA_002339805.1. GTDB lineage: Bacteria > Chloroflexota > Dehalococcoidia > Lucifugimonadales > UBA3495 > UBA2588. The sequence goes on from DDKW01000010.1 coordinate 25,867, forward strand.
ATGATAATACCTGCAGGGTTTGATTCATTTAATGAATCGTTGAGGGCAGGAGTTGAAATTTATCATACTCTCAAATCGATTCTAGGGTCTTTGGGACATAATTTGAACGTGGGAGATGAAGGAGGATTTGCTCCAGAATTGAATTCGAATGAAGAAGCTCTTGATCTAATCATGCAAGCTATAGAGCGTTCAGGATACGAGGCTGGGACACAAATAATGCTCGCCTTGGACGTAGCTGCATCAGAATTATATAACGAAGATACAGATTCCTATTTATTGGAAAGAGAAGGAATTACTGTAAATTCACATGATCTAATTAGCATATATCAAGGTTGGCTAAATAAATTTCCGATTATTAGCATAGAAGACGGATTAAATGAAGATGATTGGGATGGATGGATAGAATTGAACCATAGATTAGGAAGTCACATCCAGTTGGTCGGTGATGATTTATTAGTTACAAATATCGAGAGAGTTCACACCGCAAATGATTTAGGAGCATGCAACTCAATTTTATTGAAACCTAATCAGATAGGATCGATGTCGGAGACTTTACGAGCATTGAGATTAGCGAAAGCAAACGATTGGACTACAGTAATGAGCCATAGATCAGGCGAGACGGAAGATAACACTATTGCAGATTTGGCGGTTGGTTGGGCTGCAGGCCAGATAAAAACAGGAGCGCCAGCTAGATCTGATAGGGTAGCAAAATATAACCGACTACTTCAAATAGAGAATCAATTGGGGAATAATGCAGTTTTTACTGGCAAAAAGGTGTTTTCGAATTTTGTCTAATAGAGTAAAACTATGGTGAGAGCAAATTGGTATTCTGATCATCCTGCTGCATGTACATGTACAGAATGTGGGGAGAAAAAGAAGATACAAAATCTTGATCGTAAAATTGGACGTAATGAGAAATGTCCCTGCGGAAGTGATAAGAAATATAAGAGATGTCACGGTAAGTAGATTTTGGTAAAATTTTGGTGATTAGATAATGAATAGAATTGGAGGCAGCGATAGTGACTACTAAGATAGGGATTAACGGGTTTGGCAGAATCGGTAGATTAGTAACTAGGGCATGGTTGGAAGATTATAAAGATCTAGATGTGGAAATTTGTGCCGTTAATGGTTTAAGTGATGTCGCTACTTATGCTCACCTTTTCAAACACGATACCACCTATGGTAATTACTCCGGGGATGTCCAAACTGCCGGTAATGATTTGATCATTGATGGTCACAGTGTGAGAGTCTTTAGTGAACGTGAACCAGCAAACATACCCTGGTCTGAATTAGGAATAGACATCGTTATTGAGTCCACCGGCAAATTTACTGATTCTTCAAAAGCTGTCGCTCATATAGAAAGTGGAGCACAAAAAGTGTTGGTATCAGCCCCTGCGAAAGGTGCGGATGCGACAATAGTATTGGGCATTAATGAAAATATTTATGATAGTAAATCTCACCAGATAGTGTCTAACGCTTCTTGCACTACGAATTGTTTTGCACCAATGGTTAAAGTGTTGCAGGATGCTTTTGGAATCGAGCACGGACTAATGTCAACAATACATTCATTTACTAATGATCAGTCGGTATTAGATAGAGGACATAAGGATTTACGTAGAGCACGGACAGCATCCATGAATATTATACCTACTACTACTGGCGCTGCGAGATCGGTGGGTGTTGTGATCCCCGAATTGGAAGGAAAGCTACATGGGATAGCCTACAGGGTTCCCACAAATACATGCTCAGCTACTGATTTTACTGCTAACTTGTCAGTCTCAGTCACTGTGGAAGAGGTAAATGAGGCTTTCAAAAAAGCTTCAGAAACAAACTTAAAAGGTATATTGGAATATAGTGAGGAACCATTGGTGAGTTCAGACTTTAGAGGGAATTCTCACAGTTGCATATTTGATTCTTTGTCTACCATTGTGATGCAAGATAATATGGTGAAAATACTAGGATGGTATGACAATGAATGGGGTTACTCTTGTAGAACTATTGAGTTGTGCTCATTGATGGGTAAATCTTTGGACTGATAAGTGACTCATACGATTGGCTTGTTGAGACACGCCTGTACGCAACTAATGCAAAAAAAATATGGTGTTCCTCTAGTCCTTGTAGGACTTTTGATCGTTGCCGCGAGCCTTAGGATTAATGGGTTTGATTGGGATAATGGATTAGGATTCCACCCTGATGAAAGATCTATTTACATGAGGTCCTATTGTATGTTCTTAGATCTTATGGGAGGATCCCTTCCTCAGTACTGTGGGATACCGCCTATAGGACCTGAATTAAGCATTGGGCAATATTTTGACCCAGACATAAGTCCGCTTAATCCCCACTGGTTCCCTTTAGGAACGATTCTGATTTATATATTAGTGCTGAGCCAATTTTTTATACCTGTTGTAGATGTAATGGATCTAAGGTATGTAGGTAGAACTCTTACGATTGCTGCAGAGCTATTCAGCATCTTAATATATTATAGACTGTCTTACAAAATGTTTGGGTTTAAAGCAGCATTAATCAGTGCAACTCTCATAGCGTTTTCTGTATCACATATTCAACATTCTCTTTTTTATCGGCCGGAACCGTTCATGGTGCTTTTTAGTGGTATTGTCCTTCTTGCTTGTTGGAACAGATGGGTAGCATCAGCATGGAAAACTTCAGTATTGATTGGATTAGCATTAGGATTATCTGTAGCATTCAAAGTTAGTGGTGTCTTGTTAGTCATACCGGTGGTTGTACTTTTTGTAGGTATGTGGGGACGTGATAACAATTTCTTATTAAACCAGAAATTATTAAAGTATATTCTAGAAGGTATAGGAATAGGCTTAATTGCGACAATTACATTCATAACAGTTTCTCCGTTCACTATATTAGATTTCGAGCAATTTTATTCAGACATTACAATCCAATCAATGATGGCTGGCTCTGCAGGAATGTTTCCATTCACGACACAATATTTTGGTACTCCTTCTATTTTATATAACACCAGACAACTCTTTTATTGGGGACTTGGGATCCCCCTAGGAATTTCGAGCCTCATTTTAATTGGCAGAGGTATATGGAACTTGTATGTGGGTAGGAATATCAGTTTTCAGTATATATTTCTATTAAGTTGGGTGCTTCCGTTTTTCTTTTTCATAGATTCTTATGAGGTAAGATTCTTGCGATATTTATATCCAATCATCCCGATATTGTTTGTTCTTAATGGCAAGTTTATTTCAGAAATACCAAGTGTATTCAGGCATTATTTTCACAGCCGAATGAATAAAACTTTAGATACGGGTGGTAGGTTAGGATTCTTGATAGTTGGGATTATCTTGATTTCTCATTCGGTTTATGGCGTAGGGTTCGCTCAAATATATAATTCGGATCATACTGCGATTCAAGCAAGTAAATGGATTCAAGAATCTATCCCTATAAATACTAATTTAATAATTGAAAGTCATTGGGATGAACAAATCCCTGCACTTCACAATTACAACACTTGGTTATTTCCAGCTTACGAAGAAGATACGATTGATAAAACATATACACTAGCGACCTATCTTGAATCCTCAGAATACATAATGTTTTATAGTAATAGACCATATGTTGGCATTACAGCTGACCAGAGTCGTTATCCGTATGCTTCTGCTTATTATCGCGCTTTATTTGAACAAGATTTAGGATATGAATTAGAGAAAGTATTTCAAGAATACCCCTCAGTAGCAGGGTTTCATGTGAAAGATACAAGTCACATCAAAACAGGACTAAATGTCCCTGACAAGTTACGTTCATATTATGACGCTAAAGCCGGGATCAGTGTAGGCTATGCTGATGAGAATGTGGTTAATTATGATCATCCGTTGGTACTGATATTTAAAAACAAAGAACATAAATCAGTAGACGAAATCATAAATACTATATTGACGTATGAATCTACTAGCCTCTATCCATATGAGACACTTCTTCTTGAATCCGAAAACAAAGTGGTTGTAAATTCTAATATTGATAATTCGGAGTTCTCTGATTTTAACGGAATACTTAGATGGATAGTTATTTTGGGATTGATGTCTGTCCTAGGGACTCCTGTAATATTGATTGCATGTAAATTCTTGCCGGATCGAGGATACGGTTTAGTGAAGATCTTCGGCTTGTTTTTCATTGGGTATTTACTTTGGATATTAGTCTCTATTGGGCTCTTATCCAATACTGCTCTGGGTTGTTGGGTCGTGATTATATTATTCGCCTTATTTAATATCACATTAATGTGTAAATATTTTTCTGAAATTAAAGGCTATTTAGTTGAAAACTGGAAATATGTATGCAGTGTTGAAATAGTATTCATGTTAAGTTTTTTGGGTTTTCTGATATTGAGGATGAGTAACCCTGATTTGTGGCATCCTTATCGAGGTGGTGAAAAACCTATGGAATTAGCATATTTTAATGCGGTTCTTAGATCTGTTTCATTCCCTCCTTATGATCCATGGCTGTCTGGGTCGGTAATGAACTATTATTATTGGGGATATGTTCCATTGTCTATTTTGACAAAACTTACTAATTTACCCACTACGATCGCTTTCAACTTGAGTGTAGTAACTCTGTTTTCTGTTACATGCACTCTTCTTTTTTCTTTGGGAGCTAATTTGTATTTAGGCTTGACTAAAATACAAATTGGAAATTCAAATACCAGGCTTATAAAGATTGCGGGATGTGGATTGCTTGCTGTTATAGCTGTAACCATTTTTGGTAATACCGACGGTGCTGTACAAATTTGGGAAATGATTGCTAATAGGGTCCCAATTGATACTTGGTTTTATGTTTTCGACTACTGGAGAAGTAGCAGAATAATTCCAATGTTGCCACAAATTCCGAATACTGCAGCTGTATTCTGGATAACTGAAGGATCGGGATCGAGCCAACAATTTTCACCTCATATTACAGAATTCCCTTTCTTTACATTTTTGTTCGCAGATTTACATGCGCATATGATATCTATTCCATTTTCACTAATGACACTTATATTTGGAGTGAACGTCTATTTGTCTCGATGCAGTGGAAAACGAGTTTTCCTAGCGTTACTCCTGTTTGCACTTGCTTGTGGTAGTTTGTTTGCTATTAATGCATGGGATTATCCTACTTATTGTGGGTTAGGATTCATGCTCTTGATTGGGAGACTCCTTATTCGAAAAGTTACTAAGTCTACATTGAGAGAAACAGGGGTGCTAGTAGCTATGTATATGTTAATTGGCTATGTTGCCTTTTGGTTGTTTCATTTGGAATTTAACTCCGCTGAAGCATCTTTAGTTACCTCGTTGTGGTCCACTCCTGTGATGGATTACATGCAGATTAAATTATTTCCAGTTTTGGCAATAAGTAGTTTGTTAAGTGTATGCGTTATAAAAGATTGGGGAGTTGTGCGTCAGCTTGGTCAGTTAAAGATTAATTATTATCTGCTAATTATATTTTCGGTGTGTACAGTAGTAGCTATATACTTAAGTTTAATTGGATGGAGTTTAGCAGGAATATTGATAATGGCATTAGCGGGTTTGTGCTACTGTGCGAGATCATTGACGTCTGATGCTAAGGTTGATATCAACCAAGAGTGGTTGATGCTTCCAATTATTTTAATGGCTTATTCTTTATTGATGGACTTGGGAGTTGAATTTATCAGATATGATGATGACATCGGTAGAATGAATACTCTATTCAAGTTCTATTTACAGTCTTGGATAATATCCGGGGTAGCTTCTGTTGGGATAATACTCATATTGGTAAAAGTAACCGTTAGATTAAACACTTTTATTATTAGACCACTCCTAATATCTCTACTGGCTATACCCGTATTATTATTTATGATTTATCCAGTATTTTCTATATATCCGAGAGTACATGATAGATTTGTAAATACAGAAATGACGCTTGATGGATTCAAATATGCTGAAACAGCAATGCATGTTGAACGAGATCAAGTATTTGGTCTGAATTCAGACAAGGAAATGATTGATTGGTTAAACCGTTCTATTTCCGGTGTTCCTATTGTGCTTGAGGGTCACGGAGATCAGTATAGATGGAATGGCCGCGTATCTTCATATACTGGATTCCCTACGGTATTAGGATGGCCCTGGCATCAAACTCAGCAAAAACCTTATCTGCATGCCGAAATATTAAATAGGGCTAGGGATGTAGATAAGATCTATCAAAGTGATAGCTTGGAGACACAAGTTAAGTTGATAAAGAAATACAAGATCGATTTGATCGTATGGGGAGAACTTGAGTCTATTTATTACAACAAAGAATCGTTACGTTATTTAGAAAAACTGGAAGACTCCGGCTTTATAAGCAATATTTATTCTCTAGAAAGGAATAGGATTTACCAAGTTAAAGATTACTAACTCGCCTCATGTTTTGGATAGGAACCGAAAATCGTAAGTTTGGACACCAGAGGTTCTATTTTAGCAAAACAAGTTTTTAGTACTTGATCTTCTCTGTGTCCTAAGCAGTCTATCAAAAAATGATAACGGCCTAGAATTTCCTTGGTAGGTCTTGACTCTATTTTAGTCAAATTGATCGATTCTGCCGCAAATACGCCTAGCACTTCGTATAAACTTCCTGGTTTATCTTCTTTGAATGATATGCAAATGGAAGTTTTATCGTTCCCTGTAAATTTGTGATCTGAATGAGATAGTATTATAAATCTCGTTTCGTTGTTGTCTTGGTCTTGTATTTTGGAATCTCTGATGACACCGTTATAAATATCTGCAGTTCGTTGTGGACCAATTGCTGCGCTATTTCGGGTGTCATTTAGCATTGTGGTAACTGCTGTAGCATTGCTTAACGAGGCTATTTGCTCTGCTTCAGGGAAATGTGTTTGTAAGTAGTTCTTGCATTGCCCTAATGATTGCGGGTGTGAGTATACATATTCTATTTCTTTAATAGAAGTAGATGGTTTTGTGATTAAGTAATGGTTTATGGGTAAAATAACTTCGCCTTCAATAGATAGTGTAGGATTGTTTATGAGTAAATCTTGGGAGTAAGTTACAGGACCTTCTAGGCTATTTTCGATTGGGATTATCCCAATCGATTGTTTGTTTTCAATGACTGCCTGTCCTACTCTGAGAATAGTAGGTTCGGAAATTCTGTTTAAGGAAGAGTCGTATAAGATTGCTGCCTCTTCCGTAAATGTTCCTTCAGGTCCTAAATACACAAAATTTTTACTCATCACACCCCTGTGAATATGTTATAAATCATAAGCTCGTTGTTAGGAGACCCTGCGACTATTACTTGGTCCCCACTTTGTAATACTAAGTTGTTAGAAGGCCTAAGATGAGCACCATTTCTTACTACCAGGCAAACTAGACAATTATCGGGCATTTCCAGTCCAGATAAGGGAGTGTTATCCGTGATTATTTTACTATCTGCCGGGATCGTTATTGATAGAAGATTAGAGTTGCTCTGCTCAATCGGCAATATATGTTTAATACCAGTATCTGATATAGAGTTCTCCAATTCTCTCAACATAAAATAATCTTTGTCTATGACAGTATCAATTCCGCTAACATTGAATAAAATTTTAAGACTTAAGTCATTTACAATTGCTACAGTCTTTTGGACATTATATATTTCACGAGCCGCTTGGCATACTAAAAGGTTAGCTCCGTCTACATCTGTCAGAGCAAAAACGACGTCGGCTGGTCTTTGGATTCCTGCTTTTTCTAATTGGTCTCTTTGAGTTGCATCTCCGTGTATGATCATACTCCCAAATTTGTCCCATAAATATTCGGTTTTCCGGTAATCTTTTTCTAGAATACATAGTTCGTGTCCCGAGCTAATTAGAGATTCAGCTAGCAAGTGACTGACTGTGTTATATCCCACGATGATAGCAAACATAGTTATTATTAAAACATCCTAGTTTGATTAGTATCTACCGGAATCGGAAACATAGAAGCTAGAGTGTTGGCTAGTAGATTCTCGACATTGATCACGTTGAAGGTTGATGAGTTATACAAGTCAAAACTCATACTATTATCACTAAGACATATGGCTTTAGGCACGTTGTGCACTAGTTGGAGATTCTTACTTACTATCAGATTTTTAAGGTAATTGTTGGAAACAGCAACACAAACATCAAAATGATCCAGTTCTGGGACATGATAAATATTTTGCTCAGGAAGTGCCAAATCCAGAATACCTGTTACATTTGGGAAGTGCCCTAGGTAATCTAAAATTGACTGATCTTCAGTAACTAATACAATATTATTATCTCTATTGAGTACGCTTCTCAGGGTACTCTCTACTACATGGTCATTGCCATATAAATATATGTTCATGAGGATATTTTACCATCCAAAGGTTTATTGCTACTCCATATCAAAGTGTTGCACTTGGAATGAGTCATTATGTAGCTGGCAGTTTTACCAAATGCATGATTCAGTTCATTTGTCTTATTAGGAATTAACATTATAGTATCTGCGCCTATACTGTTAGATCCTGCAACCAGCGTAGGTCCTATGGCTCTACCTTGTAATATCAATGTTTGTATTTTTACTTTTTCTTCGTTTGCTATAGCTTCAATGATACTTAGAACTTTTTCCGCAATATTAACTCTAGGAATTTCAGCGTTTAGAGGTTCGGAATAAGGGATCACATTAACATATGTGGCTACGATCACGGATTTTGTACGTTTAGCTGTTTTGCAAATCCATCTGAAGGCATTTTGATTCTGCTCGTTTTCATCAACGGCCACTAAAATTTTTTCTGATATCATTTCATGCCCTTATTCAGGATCAATTAATGATCCTTCACTCAGTTTCTCTACTTGCTCTGTCCTGCCTGTCACTACGAGAAGGTCACCTATCTTAATTTCTTCGTCTTTAGAAGGGTTTAATATATAGTTTCTTCCTCTTCTCATAGCAAGGACTGAGACCCCGTTTCTAAGATGTTTACCCCCAAACCCAGCCTCTTCTATGGTCATATTATACATTTCTTTAGGCGGGCGAATTTTACTAATTCCTGCATTGGGAGCAATTTCCATATAGTCCAATATATTGTCATTAAAATCGACATGAGCTACACGTCTAGCACTTTCCATTTCAGGATATACAATTTTATCGGCCCCGATTTTATCAAGTGTGTCTCCATGTATGTTACTACCAGCTCTGGCTATTATATGAGGCACATTCATGCTTTTTAACGTGACTGTTATCAATATGCTAGCCTGCATATTATCAGATCCTAATGCTACAGCAGCAACATCAAATTCAGGGACTCCCAATTCTCTAAGTGTAGCTTCATTAGTTGCATCGGCTCTTACTGCATAGGTGACATCCCCTAGCATATCTTGAATACGTTCATCGTTTGTATCTATAGCTAATACGTCGTGACCGGCTTGATAAAATTCTCTAGCCATGGTAGATCCGAATCTACCCAACCCTATAACGCATACTTGTTTTTTCATAACATCCCCAATCTTATGGTTTGGCTACCAATTCAACGTTGAATATTGTACAACACTTACAATTAACCAAGTGTTACCCGTTCTCTAACATATCTGTAGGAAGTACTTTCCGTTACCAAAGAAAATGCTAAATATAATGGTACAAGCCTGCCTAATATCATGGTCAAGGAAAATAACGTGGTGGTCAGCGTATTCAGTTCAGGCACAATCCCTGTGGAAGACCCGGTAGTAGCGTAAGCAGAGAATACGTCAAACATTACATTTATAAATGATAATTCGGGGTGAAGAAATGTTAATGTAGGCGCTATTATTAACACTATGACCAGAGATAAAATAGTTACCGTTAGAGCTCTCATTACTTGAAAATGTGCTATTTCACGCCCAAACATTTCTGCTTGTGAACGTCCTCGTAATGAAGAAATCACGGCTGCAGCAAGCACTGCTATGGTAGTTGTTTTTATTCCCCCTGCAACGGAGCCAGGGGATCCTCCGATTAGCATTAATATTGAATATAGGATTTTTGTGAAATCAGTGGATTCTTTAAAATTCACTGTGGTGAACCCTGCTGTTCTTCCACTGATAGTATGAAAAACCGAAGAAAATATTTGATCAATTATAGGTAATGCACCAATCGTGCCATCGTTTCGGTATTCGAGTCCCATAAATACTATTGCTCCCAATCCCCAAAGAGCGAGATTGGCCATGATTATCATTTTGGTATTTAAAGTTAGCCTGTTAAAGTGGCGGTGCCTAAAAATATCGACCAAGGATGCCCAGCCAAAGCTACCTAAAATTATTAAAATCGCCACAATTATCATCAAGCCATAGCTTTTGGTCAGAATTGAGGCTCCCTCGGCATTGATTGTAAACCCTGCATTATTGAATGCGGAAACGGATAGGAATATAGACTCCCACAATTGTTGCGAAGTGTTTTCTGACTGGATGCTTGTAGTAAATACCCATATAAGCAGAAACCCAACTATATAAAATATCATTACCACCGTTATTATATTAAGGGCTAATCGTTTAAGACCTTGCATTCTATCGAATCCCATGTCTCTCATCAGTAATCTTTGAGGCAGGGTAGATTTTTGACCGATGATGATTAATATAAAGGTTGCGGCAGTCATAAATCCTAGTCCGCCAATAGTCATCATCGCGAATATTACTACTTGTCCGAACATTGACCAGTATTCAGCGGTGGAGACCGCAGTATGGCCAGTTACTGTTGCAGCTGATGTCGCTGTGAGTATGGCTATACGGAATGGGGTGAAGTTATTATCTGAGCAGTTTGTTATTCCAGCATTACAGTTGTTAGAGATAGGAAGTAGTAATAATACGGTGCCAATTACGATGAATCCTAGGAACCCTATTAGAATATATATATGCGAACCTTCCCATATAGAAGTACGTCGCATATCACTAGCGCTCACCATCGTGGGGCCACTTTCTGTGATTCTAGGCTGAGTAACTATTTGTTCTTCATGTGAATTGAGAGGTGAATTATTCAAAAACTGATATCCAAAATGTTGATTTGCCTAGGTTTTTACCATATACAATTATACCAGTAGGCTATGAGCGTGTAACGATTACAGGGTGGACTAGTTTTCTTAATCTCTATAATATATATTCCGGAAACTTGGATATTTAAGGTGTATTGATGTCAAGCAGTCACAATCAAGTGTCATTAAGGTATGACCCAATCATTATAGATAGCAAATGGCAATCCAGATGGGCAAAAGAACGTATATATGAAGTTAACAACGCTTCTGATAAGCCTAACTGGTATGAAATGACCATGTATCCGTACCCTTCCGGTGACTTACATATTGGGCACTGGTATGCTTTTTCGCCAGCTGACTGTCATGCTCGCTTCCGTAGAATGCAGGGCTACAATGTATTACACCCTATAGGTTTTGATGCTTTTGGATTGCCTGCTGAAAATGCTGCTATAAACAGAGGGATTCATCCCGAAACCTGGACTATGCAAAATATTTCTACCATGAGGGACCAATTAAAATCTTTGGGTGCGGTTTATGACTGGAATCGAGAAGTAATTTGCTGTGACCCTGAATATTATGAATGGAATCAATGGCTTTTCTTGAAGTTTTTTGAACGAGGATTAGCTTATAAACAAAAGGCTCCTGTAGTTTGGTGTCCGTCATGCAACACTGTCCTTGCGAACGAACAGGTTGTAAATGGAAATTGTGAACGGTGCGATACAGTTATTACTCGCAAAGATCTAGAACAATGGTTTTTAAGAATTACAGACTATGCGGATGAGTTATTGAATTTTGATGGATTGATTGAATGGCCTGAAAAAATTTTAACTATGCAACGGAATTGGATTGGAAAAAGCGACGGAGTAGAGATTAAATTTGATTTATCTAATCCAGAAAATACGAACTTATTAAACACCGAAATAACCACGTTCACAACTAGGATTGACACAATTTTTGGTGTTACTTTCATGGCAATAGCTCCCGAACACGAATTAATAGAATCTTTAACGACTGATAATAATCGGAGTGCAGTAACAAGCTATTTGGATCAAGCTCGCCAAGTATCCGAAATCGATCGTTTGTCTACAGAAAAAGTAAAAACAGGTCAGTTTTTAGGTTCTTATGCTGTTAATAGGCTTAATGGCGCACATGTTCCGATTTATGTGGCTGATTATGTTTTGCCTAATTATGGAACAGGTGCAGTGATGGGGGTGCCGGCTCACGATGAAAGAGACTTTGTGTTTGCATCGAACTATGATCTAGATATTGTACAGGTTGTATCCTCAGGAGGTACCAACTTAACAGAATTAAAAGAAGCTTTCGTTGAAGATGGTGTATTGATTAATTCAGGCGAATATTCTGGGCTTAAGAATAGAGAAGCTATAAAAGTCTTGGGTGCTGAA
>DDKW01000002.1:0-24634 GCA_002339805.1 Dehalococcoidia bacterium UBA2588
TATGCTGCAGCTCTCATTAACCCTTCGGGATACACTACTAGTGATGGTCCGTTAAGAGCAGCGATAACACATGTTGGATTTCCAACCATAGAAGTGCATATTTCTAATCCATCGGCAAGAGGTACAGTTTCTACTATTCAGCAGGTGAGCAAGGGATCCGTATATGGATTCGGTATATATGGTTACTATTTGGCTTTAAATGCCGTAAAGAATGTTTTGGTTTAGATCTTCAAAATCTAATATATTTGCCACGGAAAATTACAGACCTGAGATTGATGGGCTTCGAGCAGTAGCTGTTCTCCCAGTGATTCTATTCCATTCGGGGTGGACATTATTTAGCGGAGGATATGTCGGTGTTGATATATTTTTTGTGATCAGTGGTTATCTTATCACCACTATTTTACTTAGGGATAAATTAGATAATACTTTTTCTATAAGCAAATTTTATATGCGTAGAGCTAGGCGGATTCTACCTTTACTGTTTACAGTAATGACTGTGTGTATCCTAGCCGCTTGGTTCCTGATGCTGCCTTGGGAATTAAAGAATTTTAGCCAAAGTCTAATCAGTACGACCCTATTTAGTTCAAATATACTATTTTGGCAAGAGGTGGGTTATTTCCAAATGGGGACGGAACTCAAACCTCTATTACATACTTGGTCTCTAGCGATTGAGGAACAATTTTATTTATTTTTCCCATTTGTGTTTATATTCTTTGGGTACGCGAAAAGAACTAGGCTATTACTCGCCATCATACCTATATGCTTATTGAGTTTATTAGTGAGTGAATGGGGCTCTGTATATCATCCTACTGCAAATTTTTGGCTCATACCTTCGAGAATCTGGGAATTATTAATGGGAGCTATATGCGCAATAGTACTTAGCAAATGGGAGCTCAAGGAAAATAATGTTATTGCTTTGCTTGGGTTGGTGTTCATTGTGATTTCGATCGTGTTATTTAACGAATCCACACGGTGGCCTTCCTTGTACACGTTACTACCTGTAGTTGGCAGTAGTATGGTTATTTTATTTTCGGGAAAATCTACTTACGTATCACGCTTATTGTCTATCAGAGTATTAGTGGGAATAGGTTTGCTTAGTTATAGCGCGTATCTGTGGCATCAACCATTATTTGCATTTGGTAAATTATATTCTGAAATATATTCGGTCAAACTCCTTATGCCAACAATGATGGTAATAATATTTCCTTTATCTTATTTTTCTTGGAAAGTAATTGAGAGGCCTTTTCGAAGCCCAAAGTCTGCTTTATACAATCCTAGGATCTGCGTACCTGTGTTGGTTATTTGGGGATTGTGCATTATTGGGATAGGAATTGCAGGTATAGTTACTAATGGGGCAGAAACTAGATATTCGGGACATGATAGATATCTGGCATCACTCGATGAAGACCAATATGTTGCTTATGTCACCGAGAAATTCAATGACTTGTATCTAACTACATACCAAGATCAATCATTGAAGAATGTTCTTGTAATTGGGGATAGCTATTCTCAAGATGTTGTTAATGCGATGTACGAAAGTGAACTTTCTAATAATTTTAATATTTCCACTTTTCACATATGGCCAGGGTGTAACAATCTGTATTTCAGTAAAGATGCGATTAATTTGAGTACAGTAAGGAAGGGAAAATGTTTACCTGAAACTGTATCGGACAACTTAAAGTTACAGGATTTGATTGGGGAAAGTGATTTAGTTTTGTGGGCTGCGCATTGGCAATTATGGGAGACAGACTTAATACCTGCCAGTGTAAATGTAATGAAGGACTTTGGTGCTAAGGAAGTGTTAGTAATAGGCACCAAACATTTTGGTGACCAAACAGGGATTAATTACAGACATTTATTGTCACTGGACTATGATACTAGGATTGGTACTTCATTCGAGTTTCCTGAAAGTGACCTATCAGTAAATAACGTGATGGCTAATCAACAAGGTTACAAGTTTTATGACCTGCATCCATTATTTTGTGATGTTGGTAATCAGTGTCGTATTTTCGATAATGAAGGTAAATTATATTCCTTTGATGGTAGCCACTTAACTCCGGATGGAGCTAGGCACTTGGGAATTGGACTATCTTCTAATCGTCAAATCCGTGGCTTAATAGACTGAGTCGTTGTGACGTTAACCACATCTCAGACATCTTCGTTCGGTGAAGATTTCATCCTGTTGTGTGGGTTCAGTTAAAGCATAGTCTAAAAGAATTCTTACTACTTTATCGGTAGATCGAATTTTATATTTTTCTTGGATTGATTCAATGAATTTTGCTTGATCTGGATTAAGTTGAATTTCCATATTTATCTTGTCCATTCTTTTACCTTTTAAATGTTGCTAGTCTAGCGGTTTGTAATGGTACCCCCGAGGGGATTCGAACCCCTGATCTTCGCCGTGAAAGGGCGATGTCCTGGGCCGCTAGACGACGGGGGCATCGCGCAATATTTTACTACAGTTATGGATACACGGCTAGCCCTTCTAAGGCCATTGTTTCAGGGAATCCACTCATCAAATTCATATTCTGTACAGCTGCTCCAGCAGCCCCTTTTACTAAATTATCTATACAAGACACCACTATAAGTTTCCGTGTTTCTTTGTGTATAACCGGATAAACTAAGCATTTATTGTTCCCAAGAGTGTGTTTTGTTTGCGGGGCGCTATCTGTTACATCAACAAAATATTTGTCACTATAAAATTCTTTGTATGAGTCAACTACAGTATCCATTTCCGCTTCAGAGATATCGTCATTAAATTCCGCATAACAAGTGGATAGAATTCCTCTCGTCATAGGAATTAGATGAGGTATGAAGGTTACGTCAAACTCGTCATCATTAATGGAACATAGTTCTTGACTGATTTCGGGCAAGTGCCTGTGGCCATTCACTGCATATGCGTGCACATTCTCGTTAATTTCGGAATAATGAGTTGTGAGGTTAAGCCCTCTTCCTGCTCCAGAAACGCCGGATTTACTATCTATTATTACATTCTTTTTAATAAGATTGTTTTTTATAGCAGGTGCTAATCCAAGGATCGCACTTGTGGGATAACACCCAGGATTTGCAATGATATGCGACTGAGTAATTTCTTCTTTGTAAAGTTCTGGTAAACCGTACACAGCATTTTCTAGAAGCTCAGGTTTAGGATGGACAGTTTGATACCATTTTTCATATACCTGTGGATCTTTTAGTCTGAAATCTGCGCTGATGTCTATAACTTTCTTTCCTTGTTCGATGAATGGTAGTAATGCTTCTGCGCTTGCCTTATGCGGTAGTGCAGAAAATACCATTTCAACATCGTCGTCTAATTCTTCGGTCAAGGTTAAGTCTAAGGAGGAAAGGTGCGGGAACACCTCGCTGATATTCTGTCCTGCAGCACTCCTGCCAGTAGCAGACACAAGTTCAACTTCGGGATGCTGAGCTATAATTCTTGCGAGCTCTGACCCTGCATAACCAGTTATATTTATGATACCGACTTTCATATGCTTTCCTCCGGGATTTCAGGAGAGTGTGGCACTATCCTTTTTCGATTGCGTGTTAGTTTATCATTATTGCTGCTAATTTTGGTTAGATTTTTTAGAAATGCAGTTTTGGAAGGGCACATGGCTGCTACTACGCAAGATCCGCACTTGGGGTTTTGTGCGGAGCAAGTTTGTCTTCCATGAGTGATTATTGCAGTATGGAAATTAGTGATTTGTTCAGGCAACACTATCTTTTGTAGAAAGACATGTGCTTTGTCCACGTTCTGACTTTTCGGGATAATACGTAATCTTTGAGAAACCCGGTAGATGTGAGTATCAATTGCCATAGCCGGCAATCCCAAGGAAAAGTTGAGGACAATACCAGCAGATTTTGGCCCTATACCTTTTAATTGTGTTAACCATTGGATACCATCAGATACCGGTAAATTCTTTAAAAATTCGAGATTAAGACTTCCGTTTAGTTGGATTATTTGATTTAAAACAGATTTGATTCTAGGGGCTTTAACTTTTGCCAAGCCGCCGCGTTGTATTTGTTTTTCAATATCATCAATGCTGGCTTCTGCTACGTTTTCAAGTGTTCCAAAATGACTCATTAAGCTGTTATATGCCCTGCCAGAATTTATGTCAGAAGTGTGCTGGGACAATATGGTAAAGACTAACTCATCTGCTGGTAGGAGCTTTCTTGGTTCCTGGAAAGGTCCATATTCGGAGGTGAGTTTATCTAATATGCTTGATATGTGATCACGCCGTGACGCTACAGAAATTCCTGCCATAATAAACTTCTCGTTTCTAGTTTTGGGGACGGTTTTTTAAATATTCCTCTAGCTCAGATAGAAGGTCTGAAGGTTCTGGTAAAGGAGACTCTAAAGATGTCTCGTCATACTTGTTCTCTAGGTTCTTAACATATTCACCGATTTGGTCGTCGTCTAGTATAACTTTTTGTAGCTCTGACCTGAAATGTTCTTCAGCAGACTTTAGAGATTTTAGGTCTACGTTTAAATCTAGAATTCTATTAATGAAACTAACAATATGATAGCTTATTTGATGATTGGGAGCTGCCTGTAAATAATGTGGTGTATGTCCCCATATCGACGTGTAGCGAATACCTTTTTCGTTCAGCGCTGAGCTGATAGCTGTTGTGATTCCTGTAGTTCCTTGGTAAGTGGACCGACGAATTTTGTGTGAAGTAAGTATATTTTGTATATTAGGTTCAGTGGAAGAACCGGTGATTCGGGTGTCTCTAGTGTGGGGAACTGCGTCCATTAACGCACCGAGCTGGATCACGTTATCTACTCCCCAAGCCTCACAAAGTTCGGTGATAATGCCCGCAAAGGTTCTCCATTTTAAGTTTGGTTCCGTGCCTAAGAATGCTAATACTGATTTCTCATCGGCCGTGGATTCGCATAAGTATAGTTCGTTTTGAGGCCATGTAATGGTTCTGTTCCCTGATTCAGTAGAACGAACTATTGGGCGCTGGTGTGAGAAATCAAAGAATTCTTCTGGATCAATATCCAGAATTTTATCGGAATCTAAATTCCTTACGATATATTTTAAAGCTGTGGTAGCAGATTCACCTGCATCAGGCCACCCTCTAAATGCAATTATGAGGGTTTTTACTTCCCTGTCAGGTTTTCGCATGTTTAGTAAATAATCCATTTTATATCCAATATTTTATATGAAATTTCAATAAATACACTTATGAAAATTCAGTCAGTTTACTAATGTATTTTGTAATTTGATTCGTCTTCAAGAGGCAATAATATTGCAGAAGGATCTAAATCATCAAGTCCACTTTCAGCTGCCTCTATAAATCTTTTCAGGGTTAAATCACCTAATGGGATAGAAGAATCTACCGTTTCAGCCAGCTCTTTTATCAGACCTAAGTCTTTTAATATTACACGTAATTGTGCACGATCTCCTTCAAATTGCCGGCTTATCATAACCTCGGAATTTCGTGCCAACATGAAACTTTGCCCCCACCCTGTATTTACCAGGTCAAAGATTTGCTGAGGATCAGCTCCTGCTTTCGCTCCCAGTAATAAGGCTTCTGCTGCTGCTAAAGAATGGATTCCCACTAATAATTGATTTACTAATTTTACTGCTGTCCCAGAACCAGTAGCTCCAACATGCTGTACGGTTTGTCCTAAGATTTCTAGAAGAGGAAGCACTTTTGCAAATGATGTTTCGTCTCCACCGCACATAATAGTTAAGGTTCCATTGGTGGCTCTTTCAGTTCCGCCACTGATAGGAGCATCTAAGAAACTGGCTCCGGCTCGAGTGGCTCCATCTGCGCACAAGTTGGTTGTTTTAATACCAACCGTACTATGATCTATTAGAATTTGACCAGGTTTGGTATTAGCTATTAGACCTGATTCACTTAGATATATTTCTTCTACGGTTTTAACATCTGGTAAGCAAGTCATTACTACTTCAGTATGCTGAGTAATCTCCTCCATGGAGGATGTTGGTATCGCACCTAATTCAGTCATATCTCTGACTTTTTGTTGTGACCGGTTGTTCACATATACTGTGTGACCTGCTTCGATCAATAATTTGGTCATTGGCAGTCCCATTCTGCCAAGTCCCACAAATCCAATGTTCATATCATTTCCTTTTTATATCGTTGCTTCGAACGCTGTCAAAGCAATATTTAATGATTCGACTATATTATTTATTTCATCTTTGGTCACGCACAAAGGAGGGGCTATATTTGTTATGTTGCCAGCCCTAAGCAGAATCCCGTTTTCAGATAATTGTGATGTTAATATTTTGGATAGATTTGCGCTTTCATCAAAATATTCTTTTGTATCAGGATCCTTCACTATTTCAATAGCACAAAACAAGCCTAAACCTCGAACGTCTCCGATTATCTTATGTTTTTCCTGTAGTCCTCTCAATCCTTCTCGTAAATATTCTCCCATTATTCTAGAGTTTTCAACTAGATTATCTCGCTCAATGATCTCTATGTTTTTGAGACTCGCGGCAGTAGCAACTGGGTGACCACCAAAAGTAATTATGTGTTGAAGTGTAGCTTTGTCGTTCCCTATAAATGCATCCGATATGTGTTTGCGAGTGATAGCAGCTCCCATTGGGATATACCCGCTGGTAATACCTTTTGCTACTGTCATAATATCTGGCACCACGTTCCAGTTTTCCACACCAAACATTTTGCCAGTTCTTCCGAATCCTGTGATTACTTCGTCTGCTACTAACAGGCATCCATATTTGTCACATAATTCTCGTAATCTAGGCCAATAATTGGCTGGTGGGACTATAGCGCCCATAGGGCTTGATATAGGCTCGGCGAAGACTGCTGCAATTGTGTCAGGATTTTGCGCTTTCATCAGTTCTTCAGTAGAAGTGATACAAAATTCTGCGTAAGCTTCGTCCGATAATCCTTGTACAATTGGCCGGTAAGGATTTGGCTGAGGTACATGAAAGGTATTTGGCATTAGTGGCTCGTAATCAGTTTTAGGGAAATTAGGAGAAGAACCTAAGGCTAATGCTCCCGCTGTTGCACCATGATAAGAACCAATCCTACTTATGAATTTTGTTCGGATAGGTTCCCCTATGCGCTTGAAATAAGCTTTGATGATTTTAATTGCGGTCTCATTAGATTCAGATCCTCCGCTGGTAAAGAAACTCCGTGACAAATCCCCGGGTGTAATTTCAGAGAGTTTTTGCGCGATCTGAATTGTAGGTTTGGTAGTTGTTCCTGAGGGCATATAAGTAATTTCTAACATTTGTTCGTAAGCTGCATCAGCTATTTCTTTCCTGCCGTATCCAACATTTTTCAGCCAAAGAGCTGACATAGCATCGATGTATGTATTTCCGTGAATGTCTGTGACCGTACTGCCGGACCCGGATGTGACAATATTGGGCTCTCCCGCTTCAGCCATTTGACTAGGCTGCTTGCCGTAAACCCACAAGTGTTCTAGTGCAGATTTTTGGAGTTCATTGAATTCACTGTTATTCGTAGTCATTATTTATGCTCCTTATTTAACGTTTGGCATCACGTGATGCGCTAATATGTCTAGATTGTTGAAGATGTCATTAAGGTCGTTGGTATAAGAAGACGCTACCAAGCGGCTTACTCCCAATTCTTTAAAGGCTATACTGTTTTCTATAATCTCTTCTGGATTAGATCCAAGCCCATTACGGTCTCTGGTGCTCGAATTTATCGGAATGCTTATAGATATTGGAACATCAGAAACATCCCGCCCCTGTTTTTCTAGCTCTTGATGTAATAATTCTATGCCAGCCCTTAGTGTCTCAGGATCATTAGCAGTTGGATGCCATCCATTCCCTATTCGTGCAGCTCTTTTAATCGCCGCCTCGCTGGTTCCGCCAATTAAAATAGGGATATGCGGCGTTTGTAATGGTTTTGGAGAAAATACAAAGTCTGGAACGGAATAAAAGTCTCCTGAATGTTGCACAACTGGATCTGTCCATAATTTTTTCATTAGAATAATTGCTTCATCGCTGAACTTACCACGTTGTCGAGGATTCACTCCCATAGATTGTATTTCTTCTGGTATAACACCTACTCCGATGCCCATAAGTAAGCGTCCGTTACTCAGATGGTCTAGGGTGGCAGCTATTTTGGCTAACCGTATAGGATGGTGATATGGCAAAACTAAAATACTAGTTCCTAACTTTATGCGAGAGGTTTTTGCTGCAACAAAGGTTAGAATTGTTAAGGGGTCATAATAAGGCTTGTCACCTATCCGGTCATAAATATAAGAAGCATTGAATACATGATCACTTACCCATATGGAATCTAATCCTTGTTCTTCTGAAGCTGTAGCGATATCCACTATTGATTGTACTGAGTCTATCCCTTGGTTATTTGATACAGAAAAACCTATATCCATGAGATTTCCTCCTCTGGCTATTCAACCTGGGCAGAGTTTAACATTAAGTACATTCAGAGGGTACTATTTTCTCAATATACTTGCGCATTGTTGTATCACGGAATCAAAATCTTGTTCAGTTAGCCGACCCGTATTAGTGTTTCTTGGACTTGGATGATAGCAAGCCATTACTAATGGTAGATTGTCAGATACTTTGTAAACTTTTTTATGTTCAAATTTCTCGGTGTATTTCTGACCTTCAGATATAGAAATAGTTTTCAAATAATTATCAAAAGCTACTTTACCAAGCGCTAGCGTAAGCTTGAGGTTCTTGAGGAAGGAGAGTTCACTAATCAAATAGTTGCGGCAGTTTTCTATTTCTTTGCCAGTGGGTTTGTCTTTAGGTGGGGCGCATCTGATAATGTCAGTGATGTAAGTATTATTAAGTTTCAGCCCATCTTCTAAAGACACGGAAGAGTCTGAGTTTGCAAATCCATTCTTGTTTAAATATTTCATTAAAAAATCTGAAGATTTGTCTCCTGTGAATACTCTCCCTGTCCTATTAGCCCCGTGCGCCGCTGGAGCAGATCCTAGTATTAGAAGTTCTGCATTTGGGTCGCCAAAACCATAAACTGGCTTGTTCCAATAAGATTCATTTTGGAATCTCAATGGCCTATCTTGGAAGACTAATTTACGGTAATGAGTTAGCCTTCTACATTTCTTGCAGGACTCGATTTTGTCTTTCAATTGTTGCTGATTGTAAGTTTTTACGACCATACACTACCATTCGATCAATTAAAATTTAGATTCATAAGTCTTAACACTGTATAATATTATAAATTTTAGTGAAATCTATTGTTTCTGTATAGGAGAGGAAATGACTACGGCTGAAGCTCGAATTAGAGGAAATGAAAGACGAGAAATAGAACAAGATCTATCAAAACTAGTTACCGGAGAAGTGAAGTTCGATCCTTTCTCCAGAGTTCTTTATAGTACTGATGCAAGTATTTATCAGATGGAGCCCATTGGAGTTGTAATACCTAAGAATACCGATGATGTGCAGGCGACCGTCCAGTATTGTAGCGATAATAATATCCCGATGTTACCTAGAGCAGGTGGTACAAGCTTAGCTGGACAGACTGTGAACCACGCTGTGGTTATAGATTTTAGTAAATACTTAGACTCTATTATCGAGATAAATCAAGAAGAACAATGGGCAAGAGTACAACCAGGAATAATTCTTGATCAATTTAATAAGCAATTGGCACCTTATGATTTACACTACGCTCCAGATCCGACGACATCAAGCAGAGCTTGTGTTGGAGGAGGGATAGGTAATAACACGTGTGGTTCCCATTCGGTGATTTACGGAAAAACGTTGGACCACATACAAGAATTAGATGTGATTTTATCCGATGCTAGCCAGGCTCACTTTAGAGAAATTCAGGGAGCTGAACTAGAGAGTAAATTAAATGGCAGTACTTTTGAGTCAGAAATATATAGAGGAGTCCTTTCTATATCTCAGAATCAAGTAGCTGAAATTGAAAAGAGATACCCCAAGATTCTTCGTAGAGTCAGTGGATATAATTTGGATAACTTTATGCTGGATGGTCCAGTGAACATGTCCAATATAGTTGTGGGTTCTGAAGGTACTTTATGTGTGGTAACTGAAGCCAAAGTGAACTTGGTTCCCAATCCAACAGTGACTGGTTTATCAGTCTTGCATTTTAGAGACATAGTTGAGGCTAGTTATGCTACAACTAGCATATTAGAGTACAACCCATCCACTATAGAAGTCATGGATAAGATGCTTTTGGATCGCTGTAGGGAATCTTTGGGATTTGCTCAAAATATGAGCGCTATCCAAGGCGAACCTGGAGCAATACTTCTCATAGAATTCTATGGTGAATCTGTAGCTGAAGTCGAATCCAAAATGGAAAAATTGAAAGATGATATGGCCAGAAAGAGATTTGGTTATGCATGTGTGAATATATCGGACAAGGCTGGCCAGAATAATGTATGGAATATCAGAAAAGCAGGCTTAGGTCTGCTTATGAGCATCCATGGAGATGCCAAACCCATACCTTTCGTAGAAGACACTGCAGTTGATCCCTCTGTATTAGGAGACTTTGTTACTAGATTTGATGAAATTGTTAAAAGCCACGGGACAGAAGCAGGTTACTATGGCCATGCTAGCGTTGGATGCCTCCATATCAGACCACTGATTAGTCTGAAAGATGATGAAGGTATTTCTAAAATGTTCTCTATTGCAGATGAAATAAGCGACCTTGTAAATGAATTCGGAGGCTCATTAAGTGGTGAACATGGAGATGGGATCGTAAGAGGAGTATTTACCGAAAAAATGTTTGGTCCTGAAATCACCCAAGCATTCAGAGATTTGAAGACGACTTTCGACCCTAATAAAATATTAAATCCCAACAAAATCATTGATTGTCCTCCTATGGAAGAAAACTTGAGATATGGTAGAGATTACACTTCTCAGCCTATTGAAACTGTCTTTGATTTCTCTATTGATGGTGATTATGCCGGGGCTGTTGAGATGTGTAATGGAATGGGCGCCTGTAGAAAACTTGATGGTTCTATGTGCCCATCTTATATGGCAACTCGTGATGAAGAACATTCCACAAGAGGGCGAGCTAACTTATTAAGAGCAGCTCTTTCAGGTAATTTGCCTGAGCATGATCTTTCTAGTAAACGCTTGTATGAGTCTTTGGATTTATGTTTGGAGTGCAAAGCTTGTAAATCCGAATGCCCTTCAGGCGTTGATATGACCAAATTAAAATATGAATTCCTAGATAAGTTTTATGCTAAAAACAGAATGCCACTAAGGAATAAAATTTTTGGAAATATAAATAAGTTCAACAGAATGGGAAGTGCCTTGGCTCCATTAGCTAATTTAATGATGAATAGCTATCCAGGGAAACTTATGGCGAGTCTTGTGTTTGGTGTATCAATGAATCGACAAATGCCTAGATTTGCAAATCAAAGTTTGGGTTCGTGGTTTAATAATCGACCTGCGGATGCTGAAAGTGCTACTAAGGACACAGTTGTGTTTTTTAATGACACATTTACTAATTACAATTATCCGGAAGCGGGTAAAGCGGCTATAAAAGTTCTTGAAGCAGCTGGATTTAATGTTGAGCTAGCCGATTCAAGATGTTGTGGAAGGCCTTTAATGTCCAAAGGGTTACTAAAGGAAGCAAAAGCCAATGCTCGCTACAATGTTGATATGTTGCATGCATATGTTTCACAGGGAATACCTATAGTTGGCTGTGAACCTAGCTGCGTTTTTACTCTTACTGATGAGTACCCAGATTTACTTCAAGATGATAAAGCAAAGCTAATCGCAGAGAACAGCTTTCTAATAGATGAATTTTTGATTAAGCACATCAAAGATAACGACATTAAATTGGATTTCAAAGAAGATGCTAAAAATATTATATTCCACGGTCATTGCCATCAGAAATCTATGATCGGAACACAGTATTCTATGGAGATGCTCAATATGCCTCCAGGATACAAAGCTGAACTGATTAACGCTGGTTGCTGCGGTATGGCTGGCTCTTTTGGATATGAGAAAGAGCATTACGATATATCTATGAAAATAGGAGGCGAAGGAGTATTTCCTGCGGTGAATGCTAAAGGTTCAGACTGGGATGTAGCAGTTATGGGTATCTCATGCAGACAACAAATCGAGCATGGGACTGATAGTCATCCTAGGCATATGATTGAAGTGTTCGCAGACTCTTTGTCTTAACAAAGAACTTTTCTGAAAAGTTTAGATTGATGGGAACAGTCGGCATCATAGCAAATCCGTATTCCAGCAAGGATATACGGCGTTTGACTGGAAGTGCGAGAATCGTTACTGACTGGGAAAAAGTTAATGTCTTGCGCCGTATCATTATTGGCATGCAATCTCTGAAAGTAGACAAGATACTTGCCATGAATGATAGTGCTCATTTGATGCAACGGGCGATCAAGCATCCAGGAATATCAATGCCTGTAGAGTTTTTGGATCAACCTGTTATGGGGAATGCCAACGATACACTTTTGGCTTCTCAAAAAATGGCGGAAATAGGAATTGATGTGTTGGTTTCTCTTGGTGGGGACGGAACCAATCGGATGATAGCAAAAGGGTATGACCAACATACGGTATTGCCTGTATCGACTGGTACAAATAATGTGTTCCCATATGATTTGGAAGGGACTCACATAGGGATATGCGCTGGGCTGATTGCGTCTCATAAAGTTGATAAGTCGGATTGCACTGTTCAAAGTAAACAGATATTAG
Source organism: Dehalococcoidia bacterium UBA2588 (assembly GCA_002339805.1). GTDB lineage: Bacteria > Chloroflexota > Dehalococcoidia > Lucifugimonadales > UBA3495 > UBA2588. Next base: position 12,651 of record DDKW01000002.1, read on the forward strand.
TTACCTTGGAAAATGGCGATAAAGATTTGGCATTAGTAGACTTGGCAATATCTACCGCAAATTTTGTTGCGTCTAGGGCTATTTGGGATTTTAATGATCTGGACGAGGTGTTCCTAACGCGTTGCGAACTTTTGGACTTGGGGTTGGCTTCAGTAGGTGCCCGCCTTCATCCTATTGCTGTTGATGAGGATAACGGATTAAGGTACAAGATAGCCAAAACTGCTGTAGCTACCAAGAAAATACTCTCTCCTATCGGGCCTGGAACAATACAAGAAGTTTTAGTTTCTGATTGGGGAATCATAGATAAAGGTGAAATCATTACTAGAGACATATCTAGGTGTACGTTGGCTTTTGATGGAGAACGGGAAATACAAATCACTAAGCCTCAGACAATTCAAATAGAATTGATAAGGAAAGGTCCATTTATAGTGGATGTAGGTTCTTGCTTGAAAAAAGCTTCTGAACAAGGGAATTTTGATATTGCGTAAAAATAATAGGAATTATAAATGCTAGGAGGAACGGACTTAGTTATATCTCTTTTGGTAGTTTTTATGGGTAGTTTAGTCTATTCAACTGTGAGCTTTGGGATGGGATTAGTGATCGTGCCTTTTCTGTTGTTGTTTGTGCTACCTATTGAGGCCGTGATTATAGTGGATGTTTTGATTGCTATAGTTGCAATCTGCGTTGCATTTGAAGCAAGAAAAGAGATTGTACTCAATAAAACATATGTATTAATTATTGGAGCTGCAGTCGCAATTCCAATAGGAGCTTACGCTTTAGATGTAACCGACCCAACCGTTTTGAAGTTAGTGATAGGTGGGGCGATAATTATGCTAGGAATCATAAGCCTGCTAGGAATTAATGTACCTCTCGCCAAGAATAGAATTACTGGTCTTGCTATAGGTTTTGTAACTTATTTATGTATCACTGCTTTGGGGATTGGAGGTCCTTTATCTGCATGGTATGCAATCGCTCAGAAATGGTCGGTGAACCAAACCAGGGGCACTCTATCAGCGTATTTCACTGTGGCGAATCTTTTAGCTTTGTTTTGTTATATCAGTTTAGGCATGGTTACTTCGGACATGTGGCTAAATGTACTTATATTGAGTCCTGCCACAGTGGCAGGGATTTTGGCTTCCCGCCCGCTTGTGAAACGGCTAAAGTTGAGTACTTTTCGCTACGTTTCGATCACTATCATATTTTTGGGCGGGTTCACCTTGCTATCTAGAGAACTTTATAAATTATTATTTTGATTTATTGAAGATCATGGAATGCAGACAGTGCTGCAGTTATACCATCTCCTACTGCTGTCCCCAATTGTCTAGTGGATTCTGCTCTAATATCTCCGCATGCATATACTTTAGGTAATTTTGTTCTCATATGTGCGTCAGTGTATACGTGGCCTAGTGCATCCATATCTAGTAATGAACTTATGTATCCTGAATTGGGCTCGAAACCAACATATATAAATGCAGCGGCGGTAGGATAGTCATACACTTCACCAGTTTTGAGATCTTTAACTCTTGCTGCGGTAAGTAGATCGTCTCCTACGAATTCTTCAACTACGTGGCTCCAGAGCCATTTGTATTTTGGATTAGCAAAGGCTCTTTCTTGGAGTATTTTAGTAGCTCTAAGCTCATCTCTTCGGTGGACGACTGTTACAGAATTCACGATACCAGTGAGATAATTGCTTTCGTCCATAGCCGCATCACCACCACCAATTACCATAACGTCTTGCCCTTTAAAAAAGTTCCCATCGCATACTGCGCAATAAGAAACTCCTTTTCCTGAAAGTGCATCTTCACCAGGGATACCAAGAGTTTTATGGGATCCTCCAGTAGCTATGATTACAGCTTTGGCGTGCAAGTCCCCATCATCGGTATGTATTATTTTGGTTTCTTTGTCAAAGTCTGACACTCCTTCAATGGTTGAAAAATCAATTTCTGCGCCAAACCTTTCTGCTTGTTGTTGCATATTGGTTGCAAGTTGCTGTCCAGTTTCTCCCTCTGGAAATCCTGGATAATTTTCTATTTCGTCAGTAATTAGTAATTGCCCTCCGACTCCCAAGTTTTCTAGGACAATTGTTTTAAGCATAGCTCTAGTAGAGTACAGCGCTGCTGATAAGCCAGCAGCTCCTCCGCCTAGAACAACTACATCACAAGTTTTAACCATAATTTAGTTCCACCTCTCTCTCCCTAATAGTATCAAGAATGCGCCTGAATGTATTGTAACGTCTCTTGCAAGCCGTTTTCAAAGGCAACCTCGGGTTCCCATTCTAATTCTCGTTTGGCTTTAGAGTAATCTAAAGAAATTTCGAAGACGTCCCCCGGTCTAGGTGCTCCTAAGAGCGCTTCCTTGGCGAAGTCTGTGTGTTCTTTTATAAGATCATAAATTTGGTTCACGCTATACATTACCGATGAGCCAATGTTGTAAACTGTTTGCTTTCCATGTGATATCGCCAGCATGTTTGCTTTTACTACATCATGCACACTGACAAAGTCACGCTTCTGTTCTCCGGTTCCATAAATAGTGGGCTGCTTGCCTTCTTGCATTAGAGTTGCGAATATAGGGATTACCCCGGCTTCTCCGTTTCCATCTTGTCTAGGCCCGTATACATTTGAATAACGGAGTATACAGTAATTTAGGTTATGTAATTTATGATACAACTGAATGAATTGCTCTCCTTGGAATTTGGAGACTCCATAGTTTGATATTGGGTGTGCAGGAGTGGATTCATCTACCGGGAGCTCCGGAGGTTCGCCATAAATAGCGCCCCCTGTCGAAGAGTAAATTAACTTTTTGACCCCATGCTCGTGGCAGTTTTCTACCACTTTCAAAGTACCAAGTACATTAGTTGATGCATCAAGCATGGGTTTTTGTGATGATATAGCTACACTTGATTGTGCGGCTAGATGAAAGACTAAAGAAGGTTTTTCTTTTTCAAATATAGAATCTAGGGTGCCGGAAGTAATATCACCATGCATAAAAATACATTTGGGATTAATATTCTTCAACTGGCCAGAGCTCAAGTCGTCTATGACGACTACTCTCATTCCTGTTTCTAGCAGCCGATCAACTAAATGGGAACCGATGAAACCGGCTCCGCCTGTCACAAGTGCAGTATTTTCGTTAGCCATTATTATAGTAGGTCATCTGATAATTGTTCTCATCATACATTTGCCTTAAAGGTATTTCAATTATACCTTAACACTCGTCAGTATCTTGCTATTTAACAGGAACGAAAGTATAAATATAGGATATGATTCTTATGATTGGAATATGGAGGATGTTATGACACAAAAAATAGGGTTTATCGGATTAGGAATAATGGGTAAACCGATGGCTAAAAACCTTATAGCAGCTGGTTATGAGTTGGTAGTCTTTAATAAGAGTAAGCCAGGAATGGATGAAGTAGGTGCTGCGGGAGCGACTGTAGTAGGTTCCTGCAAAGAAGTAGGAGAAGCGGCAGACGTAATCATAACAATGCTGCCTGATTCCGCTGATTCAGAATTAGTTATTTTAGGAGAGAACGGGGTATTAGAAGGTGCATCTAAAGGGAATGTCATTATTGATATGAGTTCTATAGCTCCGCTTGTTTCCCAGAAGATCGAAGCAGAGTGCGCCAAAAAAGGAGTAGATATGCTAGATGCTCCAGTAAGCGGTGGTGAGCCAGGAGCAATAGAAGGAACTTTGTCTATCATGGTAGGTGGAAAACAGGGTGTATTTGACTGCTGTTTAGACATCATGCAAGTGATGGGAGCTGCGGTGGTGTTAACGGGTGACATTGGTGCTGGGAACACAACAAAATTAGCGAATCAGATTATTGTCGCAGCAAATATAGAAGCATTGAGTGAAGCATTTGTGCTAGCTCAGAAAGCAGGCGTAGATCCCGAAAAGGTATTTAATGCAATTAAAGGTGGTTTAGCTGGTAGCAACGTAATGAATGCTAAAGGGCCTATGATGCTTGATCGTAATTTCAATCCTGGATTTAGGATTAGGCTTCATCAAAAAGATCTAAGGAATGTTTTACAGACTGCGCAAGACCTAAATGTGCCTCTGCCTGTTACAGCTTTGGTTCAACAAATATTAGGTACTTTAGTTAATGATGGACATGAAGAGCTAGACCATTCAGGAATTCTTAAGTTTGTTGAAGGTCTTTCTAAGATAGAAGTTAAGAAGCAAAGTTAACTATACCGCTGTTTTCTCCATTCTAATGCGGCTTTGAGACCTTCGTCTCGTCGTATTTGATTGTACTGTTCCTGTTCTGGAGTCATTGTGGTAGTGAAGTGAGTCATGAGCTCTATGTTGTGATTAATGGTGTTTAAAAACCCCATTCCTTCTAGGGCTCGATTCACCGCTATTTTGCTCATCTTTACCCCTACTTGAGGGAGTTTGCATATCTTTGCAGCAATTTTCTCACATGTTTCCATCAGTTCTTCGTGAGGAACCACACTACCTACTAGCCCCATTTTCTCGGCTTCGTAGGCATCATACATATCACCGGTAAGCAGCATTTCTTTTGCCTTCGCTAAGTTAACGCTATATGGAGTAATAAGTAGCGGGGGGCCTATTCCTGAACGAATTTCAGGTTCACCTAACACCGCTTTTTCTGATGCAACTTTGATGTCGCAAATTTGTACTAGCTCACATGCACCTGCCAGTGCGTAGCCATTCACTGCTGCAATTACAGGTTTGCTCAGGTTCCATATTTTTAGAAATGTATTGACGTATCCTTGAACAATAGGACGCCATTCGTCTGCATCCATATCTTGGGTTTCTCTACTGCCTATATTCAAGTCAAATCCAGCAGAAAAGGCATTCCCAGCTCCAGTTACAATCGCGACTCTTATGTTTTTGTTTTTTTCAATTGAGTCCAATGCTTCATTCAAACTCGACATAAGTGAAGGATTTAACGCATTGAGTTTACGAGGCCTATTCAAAGTTAAATACGCTATCCCGTTTTTATTAGTGAAATCTAATCCAGGTAATTCCATTTTAAGTTCTACCCTTCGTCTATAGTTATAGTTTCAATTATGATCGGATCTGTAGGTCTTCCCAAAGTATCTCCGGTTGCGATCGAAATTTCATCTGCTAGTTCCTGACCTTCTACTACGTATCCAAAGATTGTGTGATTGAAGTTAAGATGAGGAGTTGGGGCGACCGTGATAAAAAATTGACTGCCATTGGTACCTGGCCCAGAATTGGCCATGGCGAGAATCCCTGTGCGATCAAATGTAGTATTTTGTTCTAATTCATCTTTGAACTGGTAACCTGGTCCTGCTGTGCCAGTACCAGTCGGATCTCCTCCTTGGATCATGAAGTCAGGTATGACTCTGTGGAAAATTAATCCATCGTAAAACCCTTCTTCTGCTAAGAATTTGAAACTACTTACTGTAAGTGGGGCAACGCTCGGTAATAGTTCTATTTTTATATCTCCTACCGGATGACCATCGAACGCTTCGCCTGATCCATTAGTGACTTTGATAGTCGCGTAATAGGTTTTTGCAGGATCTACGCTGATAGGAGGCACGCATGAATATAGAGGAATAGTTTGTCCCATCCATTCTGTTTCTGATTTAACTGGTTCTAAACATTCTTCTTCTACAGTTGGCTCTGGGATTGGAGTCTTTGTAGGAATTTGCAAAGCTTCAGAAGCTTCTGGCGTGGATGATGCTAATCCGTCCACATCAACTTGGCATCCCACTATTAATGTGGCGCCAAGTATAATTAATAGAATATTCAGTACTAACGTTTTTCGTATTTGCATTGATGTTTTCTCTCTGGATTTAATAAGGTCTTGTTGCTTTTGCCAGTTCTTTTAGCTTTTCAAGTGAGAAATTGCCAGATTGACACAATTCAATATTCAATGCTTCATAATCAGCAATTGTTTTCACCATAGCGGCTAGCTCATCGGCTATTTCAAATGGTATGGATGTTACACCATGTTTGTCGCCGTGCATGAGGTCTCCTGGGTGAACTGTGAGTCCTCCAACAGTCACGGGCTTACCTACGTCTACTAGGTGCACGTATCCATGAGATGGCGCTACATTTGGTGAGAATAACTGGAATCCTAATGGTCTGACTTCGTCCAAGTCTCTAACAGTGCCATTTGTGGCTACACCTACGCATCCGAGCGCTTTGTGTATGTTTGAATTATTTTCTCCCCAATAAGCACCAAACGCCGGGTCGTCGATATCTTGTATAACCACGAATCTTGGAGCAGGGACGGTCTGGATGAAATCCCACCACTCGTCTCGTGATGCTTGAGGTCCGTGAGGACTTTTCGCACTGATCATGGCTGTCACGGCGTATCCCGCGACTGCAGGAAGGGTAGGTAGCTGACTTCTGATTTCAGCGCTCATGAATCCTTCAGTTCGAGGTCTTACATCGAAGCCCTCAATAGCGTTACATATGCTAGGAGTGTCTATTTTACTTAATGCTTCCAGAGTTTTTGCGTCGATAGTTTTGTACAATTCATGACCTCACTGTAGTTAAATATAGGGTTGGGCTTGTTCTGTTCTAAGCCGATTACAATTATAGATTTTCTTGGGTAACTGCACAACTACTGGATAAAAACATCGATATTCGTAAAGAATTAGCACTTTTGCGTTTTTTTGCTTCGTTTTATGTGTTTGTTATGTCTTCTCGGTGATAGAATCAAGTAGTATTCGATGTCTGGAAATGCTCAGACCATTGGTGAACTTATTAATTATTATTATATTTTGAGCTGCCTAGATGAGATACGTTGATATTTTATATTCGAGGTATTATCACACATGGATCATATTAAGGAGTTTCTGCAACATTTAGTTGTAGAGAAGAACTTTTCCCAAAATACATTAGATGCTTATAAGAGCGACTTGGCCCAATTTCATGATTTTGTATCTGGAAAAATTGAAGATAATTCAGAAACAGAAAGCAGATATTCTCAAATAGATTCGCAGATGCTGAATGACTATATGGTTTATTTGCAAGAAAATCGAGGTTATGCAAATACAACTACAGCCCGTAAGATTGCTTCAGTCAAGAGTTTTTTCTCCTACCTGATGCTTACTGGAGAGATAGTACAGGACCCGTCAAGCACCATAGGATCTCCTAGAATTGGAAGGGCCTTACCTAAGTATTTATCAGAAGAAGATATGGTCAAGTTACTGGACGAAGCAGCAAAAGCTGGTACTGCTGAATCTATCAGGGATACAAATATCTTGGAGTTACTGTACGCTACGGGATTAAGGGTTACTGAATTAGTTTCCTTGAATGTTTCCGATGTGGACTTCACAGAGATGTATATACGATGCTGGGGTAAAGGAAATAAAGAGAGAATAGTTTATCTGCATGAGAAAGCTGCTGATAGTCTGAAAGGATACGTCGAAGGAGCAAGAAGATCTCTTTTGGGTTCCAAAAGTAAAGAAACTGGTTTGTTTGTAAGCCACAGAGGAGAAAGACTGACGCGACAGTGGGTATGGAATATCCTCAAAAACTACAGTAAAAAAGCAGGGATAGATGAGGGTATTACTCCTCATACACTGAGGCACAGTTTCGCGACTCACCTTTTGCAAAATGGAGCTCCATTAAGACATGTTCAGGAATTATTAGGGCATTCTAGTATTTCCACTACTCAAATCTATACGCATCTAACTAATAAACATTTGAGAAGAGAATATCAGAAGAGTCATCCTAGGGCATAACAGTCTGATTTTTAGTTAGATTTGTTGTAGAATGTATTGAACCAAAAGTATCTGGGAGGTGTGGTATGCCTGCTAAAGGGAAAAAGGTTGCCTCTAGGCAATCACAAATAAATAAACGTAAGAAGAGACAGCCAAAGAAATTAGCAGTCGGACAGGCAGTCGTCGGTCAGACTTCTGATGTTGCTACTGAGGAAATGGCTGCACCAAAACCACCTAGTACTAGAGCGCCAAGGGCTACTGGAAGGATAGCCACCTCTGGTCCATCCGCGTATAACTACCTGGGTTCTGAACTGCTTAGAATTGGAGCGTTTAGTGTCCCTATAATAGTTGCTCTTGGAGTCATCGCCTGGTTATTGTGATGCTGTTCTTATGAGCATTCCCAATATTGAACAACGCTTACATGCAATACCGGATTCCCCGGGTATTTATATTATGAAAGATGCCCAAGACAATGTGCTATATGTAGGTAAAGCTAATGTCTTAAAAAATCGTGTTAGATCTTATTTCCAAGCTTCTGCGAATCACCAACCCAAAACCATTCGGATGGTATCAAGAGTTGAAGATTTTGAATTTGTTGTAACTAATACCGAAGCAGAAGCACTTATATTGGAAAATACTTTTATTAAGAAACACAAACCTCCGTACAATGTTCGATTGAAAGATGATAAAACTTATCCTTATTTGAAAATAGATTTGCATGAAGACTTTCCAAGAGTTTACTTAACCCGCCGTATTGTTGATGATGGTTCGAGATACTTTGGGCCGTTTGCTACAGTGGGCGCATTGCGAAAAACAATGGATCTTATCAAAAAACTTTTCCCGTATCGTTCATGCACTAAAACTATCACGGGAAGAGATGCTAAGCCTTGCCTTGAGTATCATATCAATCGCTGCGTAGCTCCTTGTACTGGATATGCTTCAAGAACGGAATATGATGAAGTAATTAAACAAGTCATATTATTTCTAGAAGGTAAGACTGATGCGGTGGAAAAAAATCTTAAACACCAGCTAGAAGAAGCATCTGTGGATCTCAATTTTGAGAGAGCGGCAGTCTTGCGTGATCAGTTGCAAGCAATCCAAAAAGTTAGCGAAGAGCAAGATCTTAAAGTAGCGTCTTTAGTATCAGAAGATTCGGATGTTATCGCTCTAGAGATTGGTGACTCAGAGGCTTGGGTAGAAATATTTTTTGTGAGAACTGGAAAACTTGTAGGGCGCGATAACTTTTTCATGCAAGGGACGAAAGATACGGATAGAAATTTCGTAATCACTCAGTTCTTAAAGCAATTTTACGAGACAGCCACTGTCATTCCTCCTACAATACTTGTTGATTCAGAGCCTTTGGAAAAGAGTTTGATTCAGTCCTGGCTATCTGAAAAACGAGGTAAAAAAGTCTCTATTTCAGTTCCAATGCGAGGACACAAACGAAAAATTTTGGAAGTTGCTTCAAATAACGCTCAGCAAGGACTGACCCAACATAAAGTTAAATGGGTTACGGATTCTGATGCTATTTATAAAGCAACTGAAGATCTGCAGGAATATTTAGGACTTCCTGAATTCCCAGGAAGAATTGAGTGTTATGACGTATCACATATACAAGGTACTAACACTGTAGGGAGTATGGTGGTTTTTGAATCTGGTATAGCTAGGCCTAAAAAATATAGGCGATTTAAAATTAAAACAGTTGAAGGGGTAGATGATTATGAGAGCATGAGAGAAATGGTTTCTCGTAGATTTTCACGCTTAGGCCCAGTGAATACTGAAGAAATTGTTTCGCAAGGCAAGAGGGGTAGTAGTTGGGAAGAACGACCCCAGTTAGTGCTTATAGATGGCGGTAAAGGTCAATTGTCCGCTGTTCAGGAAGTAATGCTTCATTTAGGCTTGCAGGATATTCCTTTAGCATCTTTGGCAAAGGAAAATGAATGGGTTTTTACTCCAGATAGCCAAGAACCTATAATCCTTCCTAGAGATTCTGAGTCATTATTTTTGTTGCAAAGGCTTAGAGATGAAGCTCATAGATTCGCGATCACCTATCACAGAAACATCCGAAGTAAATCCGCATTGAAATCTCCGATAGATTATGTCACTGGAGTAGGCCCTAAACGGAAAAGAATGCTGATCAGGCAATTTGGTTCTGTGCAAGGAATAAAAAATGCAGCGATAGATGATATTGCCGCAGTACCAGGAATGACTCGAACATTGGCTGTTCGAATTAAAGAAGTTTTATAAAAGAGAGAAAAAATGGAAATCATAGAACAAGCACCTAAGAGAGCGATTGTAGTAACACCTCATCCGGATGATTGCGAAGGAGGCTGTGGCGGTACCATGGCGAAATGGATTGATTCTAGCTATACGGATATAGTAGTGATTCTATGCACCAAAGGTGATAAAGGTACTGGAGATAGGTCTTTAACACCTGAGAAACTTACCGCGATACGAGAAATAGAACAACAGAATGCTTCCGATTCTCTAGGGATCAGTAGGGTGGTTTTTCTAAGACATCCAGACGGAGGTCTGGAAGATGACGAGGAGTTTCGGCGTGAACTGGTGTACGAAATCAGGAAACACAAACCCGAAGTTCTGTTTTGCATAGACCCTGTTAGAAGTACTACTCACACTCATAGAGATCACAGGAAAAGTGGTCAATGTGCGATCGATGCGGCTTTTTCTTTTGCACCTAATCCAAATGTATTTCCTGATCAAATATCTGACGAAGTGCAAGCACACCAAATGGATTATGCGCTACTCTGGAGTACCGAAGAGCCCGATGCTTTTATTAATACCAAGGGATATGTAGATATGAAAGCAGATTCTTTGTTATGCCACGTATCACAAATTCCAAATCCTGAAGGCACTAGGAAAAGATTAAACGACAGGGCTGTAGAAGCAGGTGAAAAATGTGGGCTTGAACATGCTGAAGGTTTCAGGAAATTGGATTTCCGAGTTGATCCGTTGGAACGAGGCTTTTAATAGTTAAGTAACTTCTTCATCAATGTAAGTTTGTTTTGTGATGGAGATTCAATAGGACGTCCTAAATCTGGACGGTAACCAGGTTTTATGATTATCTCTAGGAAGCTTGGATGGTTTGATTCACGCATTTGATTCAAGCAAATTAATATTTCTTCTAAGTTACTTGCTTGGAAAGAGGTATGGAATCCTACAGATTCGGCAATATTTTTAAAGTTCACTTTGCTTCCTAATGTGGGCTGTCCTCCTACTGAATCGTGAGTACCGTTGTTTAATACAATGTGGTGGAAATTACTTTGTCCTTCGTGGGCATTCGTAGCAAGGCCTCCTAAGTGCATAAGTAAGGCACCGTCTCCATCTAAACAAAACACATTTTTATCTTTGCTAAATTTAGAAACAGCTAAAGCGATTTGTGAGGCATGTCCCATTCCCCCTACGGTCAAAAAGTCGGTAGTTGAATCATTGTTATTTTTTCGAAATTCATAAATTTCACGGGAAGCCATGCCAGTCGTACCAATTACTATGTCGTTTTTTTGGCCATGCTTTAAGATTAAAGAGATAGCCTCTTCACGGCTTAATAAGTTTTGTTCTGAGAGATCATCTGAATAGGTGTTATATTTTTCAAAAGTGTCCCGCTGGATTAATAGAGCGGTAGGGCGCTTTTCATCATTAGCAATTTGAATCATATTCCTTATCACTGAATCAGCATCGGTTAGCTCTTTGGGAAGGATTTTGTAGGGAATTTCTAGGCATTCCAGCAGAGTTGGAGTAATACGCCCTTGTTTAACGTGTTGTGGTTCGTCTTTAATACCTGGCTCTCCTCTCCACCCTATCAGTAGTAGCATAGGTATGCTGTATACTTCAGGATCTGCCAGAGAGGTCAGAGGGTTTATGGCATTCCCAAGACCAGAGTTCTGCATATAGATTAATGGAGTTTTGCTAGTTGCCAGATGATAGCCAATCCCAAAGCTGATCGCAGTACCCTCGTTGACGGTTATCAAATGATCATCTTCAGGAATTTCATGGAGCAGTGCCTGATTGAATTCTTTCAGTAAAGAATCTGGAACTCCGGAGAAAAAAGAAATTTTATTTTCTTTAAATATATTGAGAAGTGACAAAGGATCTAACATTTGTGAGCTCCATTTCAATGGATTTACTGACTGGAGAGGCTCCCTCCAAGCATTGTATATGCGAATAAATCAACTAGGAAGCTCAAAATTTCAGGGTTGAAGGATATACGCTACCAAAGTATAAGAAGCATCAGTACTCGAGCCTTGTTGAATTCTCATAGTGTACTGGCCGGGATTTAAAATTTTCTCTTGAATTGTATTA
>DDKW01000002.1:25010-37462 GCA_002339805.1 Dehalococcoidia bacterium UBA2588
CCCGCGTCAGGTCCAAAATGCCCGTATATGAGCATCTCTGTAGTTTCATCTTTAGCAGTATATTTACCACCTTCCTGGATGGCAAAAAATGCGATTTTGTCTTCTCCTGAATATTCTTCTAATATAATCTTAGTTATTTGAGTATTCTCGGGCACGATAAAAGTGACATAGTCTTTGTTCCCATCTCCAAACGAATTGTCTATCACTAGTTTATTTTGTTGTGGTTTTATTAAGCTTGGATTGCTAGGATCATCTGAATAATCTAGGTTCGTAGATTTATAATCAAAGATTGTAGGTGTGATCGCTGTGGTTGCAGTGGGTGATACTTTAGTAGCCATAGGAACGTTTGTTGGAGTTCTACTTGGTCTGGGTATTCGGGTGTGAGTTGGCTGTTTGGGTTGAAGTTCTATAGTTGTGTTTACATTCTTGGGGTAATCTATTATTTCTATAGAATCGCTAGGCATTGAGCACGAAGTCAACACAATTAATAAGAGCAAATAAGGGAGTCTCATGGATTGAATGATTTTCTATTACACTCTATATCGTTCTAAGAGTTCCATGTTTAATGAATACCCCAAACCAGGAGTTGTAGGTACAGTGACTAGTCCGTCTTTATCAGGCTTCATTAAAGGTTGGAAGATTTCCGCTCTAAGAGGATCGACTTCTACAGGATAATATTCTAAGACTGAATGGTTTTCCATGCCTGCTGCTAGATGTATTTGTATTTCCTGACATCCATGAGGAGCAATTTTAGCGCCGCGTTCCTTAGCTAGATTAGATATGTCCGCTGCCACATCATAACCTGGACAAATAGTGGCATCCACATTTATGAATGATGCACCATTTTGATCTAATAGATTCTTAAAATGAGGTACGTTGTATCCATTTTCGCCGGTTGCGATGCTTACATTTGATTCTTTTGCTAGTTTTTCATGTCCATCATAATCAAATATTGGTAAAGGTTCTTCGAACCAAAAGACATTGTATTCTTCGAGTGCTTTTGCAAATTTGATAGCAGTGTCCACATCTAATGCGCAGTTTGCATCTACCATCAAATCTATATCGTCCCCGATTGCTTTGCGAGCAGCTTCAACCCGTTCCATGTCTCCTTTGAAACCGGATACCGGATCACCGATTTTGATCTTAACTGCAGTTGCGTTCATTTCGTGAACGTTATATTGAACTTCTTCGATTAGTTCTGGAATTCCTTTTCCTTCTTGATAGTATCCCCCGGCGATATAGGTTCGGATTCTAGGTGTCGCTCCTCCCAGTAATTGGTGGATAGATTTCCCTAAAGCTTGGCCTTTTATATCCCAGCAAGCTATGTTTATTGCAGCTAGGACTTGAGTGTTTATTCCGGCAGGCCCAAGGATTTTAATCAGGTCGGTACCTAAGGCTTTGACTACTCCTTCGGTATCCATAGGGTCACGTCCGATAAGAAAAGGTCTGAAATAATCTACGTATCCAGGGAATAAATGTTGAGGTCGATCGGAAGCAGTACCTCCATTCCATCCTGTACCAATTAATCCCTCGTCAGTGTATACAGTTATTTTGTGAATTTTGGCGTTTCCGTAGAAATGAGCTCCATTCCATTGGGGTTCCCTTTCGTATTCGAATAATTCGCTAGTTAAATGAGTGATTTTCATTAAAGTTATCCTATGAATAAAGTATATAAGTTTCCGTTTGGTCCGGTAACCTGTTCTGGTTTTAATGTGTCCGGATTTTGATTAAGAGCTTGTTCTGCGACCCGTAAATTGATTGCAGGAACTTGTTCTAGAGCTTTAATCTCTTCCAAGGTGAAGAATCTGGCTTCACTAGTCTCTGTTGTATCTGCAGTGGGTTCACCGCTTACGTAGTCGAGTAAAAAGACAACATAAGTACTATTATCGCTGTTAGTGTCGTATCTGTTTCGTATTCCGAGTACGGCTCTAACTTTGGATTCTATTCCAGCTTCTTCTTGAACTTCTCTGGTTACAGCTGATTCTATAGTTTCATCGAATTCTACGAAGCCTCCTGGTATTTGCCAGTTGCCTCTACCTCTTCTTGATGCGCGTTTAACCATCAGTAGTTTCCCTTCGTGAACTACCGCGCCGCCGACTCCGAGGTTGTATTTACTGTTGTATCTCTCTGGTACTGCCATATTAAATCCTGCTCCGCATTATACTTTACCTAGCATATGGCGCAAAGCTCCTTCTAATTCCGGAAACTTGAATTCATACCCAGAGTCTATTAATTTCTTGTTGGATACGCTAGTGCTCACAAAAATGGTTTCTTTTGCCATTTGCTTCCCGAACATGATTATCAAGACTAGAGCCGGTACAGGAAATAGACAGGGCCGACTAAGAACTTTGCAAATTGTTTTTATTAAACCTTTGTTTGAATACATGTCATTGGCCACAACATTGATGGGTCCTGATACGTTCTCATTGCGAATGCTGTGGGTTACCACTCCAAGAACGTCTTCCATCGATATCCAAGAGATTAAGTTTTTACCATTACCGAGTTTTCCGCCCGCACCCATTTTGGCAGGGAAAACAAATTTCTTAAGGGCTCCGCCTAGAGGGCTTAGGACCATTCCGAACCGTAAATTTACTACTCGTATTCCTGCTTCAGAAACACGATTGCTAGCTTTTTCCCATTCATCGACGATCATAGAACTGTATAAATCTCCAACTGCGCTGTCTTCTTCTCTCGGCTCAGAATTCGTAGTGCCATATATACCAACTGCCGATGCGCAAAGGAATACTTTAGGTGCCGTTTTAAGACTGGTAATGATTTCACTCAAGAAACTGGTCGAATCTGTTCGGCTCTTAAGCATTTGATTCTTTCTCTTGTTTGTCCATCTACCACCAGCTAAATTTACTCCTCCTAAATGAATCACAACATCAAACTTCTGATTTGAGTTTATAGTTGTCGTGCGGTTTTCATAATCCCAGTATTCAATTCCTTCACTCTTTTCTCCTTCAGATCGAAGCAATCTAGTTACTTTATGGCCTTGCGTAGTAAAGTATGGAATCAAAGCCGAACCAATTAAACCAGATGAGCCAGACATCAGTATATGAAGAGGTTCATTATTATCTTTAAGAGTTTCCATGTCCAAATTCAATATCGTGTGACGGTAATTGAACAAAGCGGATAATTGTTTTTTCACTATAGGTGCCCCAAAGATTCTTCCTAAGATACCAAGAGGCAAGGCAAACTTAAGCACATCTTTCATTTCGGAAGTGTTTTCATCTAAGTCTTTGAAGTTATGGGTGTGTTCCCAAGATTTAAAAGGTCCTTTTACTTGAGTGTCTCGGAAATATTCACCTTCCACGTATTCTGGGTGAGTGAGCCTCCATTTTATTCCGAAGAAAGGAAGTGGAGTCGGGACTCTTATTAGTACTTCCGCCCCTGCTTTTAATTCTTCGGGTTCTTCTAGAATTTGTACTGGAGCAAAAGGCGGATTAAGCCTAGCAAATGCTCCTTTCGCAGCATGCCAATTAAAGCATGTAGCGGCAGATACCGGGACAGACGAAGTTTTAGTGTATTCGATTTGTTTTGTTGTGCTCATAATCCTCTAAAGTATGTTTTAGTTTAAGATAGTTCGTGGAATCTACTCACTATATTTTGTAGGGTTTGGTCATCGGGATAAGTATCATTAAAGAACGATAAATTCACCTCATCCAACAACCCTGAATATTTTTGATGAAATAGGTCCGCTATTTCGTCGTATTCTCCGATCACAGAAAATGCATTGACCATTTCATCTGTGACCATAGCTTGTATTTCATCCCATTTTTGCTCGGTGGATAATTTATGCAATATTGGTCCCATCTCTTCTAGTCCATGGGTTTCTAGTACTGGGGCATAGGTCCGAGTAGATGAATAAAATCCTATACGCATTTTGAGGCTCGGCATCATGTCAGTTATGGCTGCTTTATTCGGGCCCGCTACAATGAAACCTCCTCCGGTTATCTTTGTCTTTGGTTTGGCGAGAGAAGTTCGCGCCTCTCCTTTTTGTACGTTAGGTATTACTACGTCTCTTACGTATTCTGGAGAAGTAAGTGTATGTAGCATAAGCCCATCAGAAACCTCACCTGCAACTCTGCAGTTGTAGTTGTTTACTGCCGCTGTGAATATTTCTGGGTCAGGAAATTCTGACTTGCCGGGACTAAAGAAAGGAGTCATCAATGAAAAGTTATAGAACTCTCCTTCGTAATTCAGTTTCTCGTCGGTCTGCCAGCTGTTCCAAATAGCCCTAATACTACTTATGTATTCTTTTAGTTTTTTGCTTGGAGACTCCCATTTTGTAGAGAATCTTCTTTCTATATGGCCTTTTACTTGAGTACCCAGTCCTAACCTAAATCTCCCTTCGGATAATTCGTTGATGTCTCTAGCGAGG
The DNA here is from genome assembly GCA_002339805.1 of Dehalococcoidia bacterium UBA2588. Lineage (GTDB taxonomy): Bacteria > Chloroflexota > Dehalococcoidia > Lucifugimonadales > UBA3495 > UBA2588. Next base: position 29,395 of record DDKW01000002.1, read on the forward strand.
TATGAAGTGATCATAGGAGATCTTGGGAAAGCGATCGCAACTCGAGTTTCAAGTTTAACTTTTGAGGTCGATGTCGCTGCCAGAGAGAGAGGGATGAAAGAATCATGGGCTGTTTCATTTGAGCATACGCCATCAAATCCCATGGATTCTGCCCAAGCAGCCTCATCTCGTATACCAGCAAGCTTCGCTGTGTTTAGTCTGTAGTTTATTTTCACGTTTAGGACGCGTTAAAAATATCGTCAGTCTTTGATGACATAATAAAGTCGTTTTGGTGCAGATTGCGAATTTTATGAGTCCACCACTGTACTGTAACTCTTCCCCATTCCGTAGTAAGCAATGGATGATGACCTTCTTCTTCAGCTAATGCACCAACTTTGTTTGTGAATTCTAGTGAGTCCGCAAAATTGGAAAACTTAAATACTCTATGGAGCCTTGGAATTTCATTTACTTCAATAAGTTCCCACTCTGAAATCTGAGGCAATAATTCTTTTACTTCTTCTGGTGGCACAGATGGAGAATCTCTTCTGCATGCTACGCATTTTTGTTCTGATAAGTTCATAATCTCTACCTCTTTTTTACTGAGTTAATTATATTCTTATTAAACCATTATCTCAAAGTATTTCTAGTACGTGTGGAGTGTCATCAGTATGTCCTTTAATTAATTCGCCAAAAGAGTAGAATGAACGCATACGGTTTGTTCCATTAAATTAGAGAGGTAAAAGATAATGAAAGTGTTAGCAAGTATAGAAGTTACAAAAGGATACGAGCATTGGAAGAAGGTCTTCTTGTCGCATGAAGAGGCTCGTTCTAATGCTGGAATAGCAACAATATTTTATGCCCGTGAAGCAGAGAATGAATCAAAAGTTCATGTCTGCATGGAGGTAGAGTCAATGGAAATTCTTGGTGCTTTCATGAGTGATCCAGAAAATTCAAAAGTGATCGAAGAAGCCGGCCACGTGCAAGACTCTACAGTGATTATCCCGCTAGTCGACTAACTGTTCATCTAAGTATTCTAGTTTAGAACAAATGTTCTGTTAATGATCAAACTAAGGTTTGAAAGGATACCTTCGGCCATTTAGCAAAGTCCCTATGTAGGTACTTCTGACAAGGTATTTATACGTGACTAGGCAGATAACCGTGGTAAGTACTATAGAAAGTATGAATTTAATCTCTGCTGGCCATGAGAACCGGAACATGTAAAAGGTTATAAAGGCTACAATCGGTAGATGTATCAAATACACCCAATACGCCGAATCAGATACAAATTTCATGATAGCGTTGGGCCTGGTTAATTTGCTTTCTGTTAATCCGATCAAAGCGTAAGAAAACAATATACCAGGAGCTACTTTTACTATAGTGACGGGCAAACCCCAGTCTTCCCATCTTGGATCCTTCCAGCCCCAACCTAAGGTCATTCGAGTGAATATCATTAGAATTACAAAAATAGGTATGCAGCTGAGTAAATAGTAAACCCAGTTATTCTTTAGGCTTTGAATGAGGTTTTGATTCCCATATAGGCTGAACCCTAGACCAAAATACAGCGCTGTGGCTACTGGATTTAAGATTAGTTCAGCTCCTGACTCGATAGTCAGAATAACCATTAGAAGAATAAATACGATAGGGAATCTGCTTTGGAAGACAAACTTAGCAAAGAGTTTTGTAATCTTTGATGAAGCAGTTGAGATAAATCCTAACTTAAGCCTAGAAACAGGTACAAATAGTAAACTCCCAATGGTGAATATTAAGAGGTGCCACAAAAACCAAAGGTGCCATGGCTGATTCTCGTTAGAGTAGAAGAATTTCATTTCTCCTTTCCAGCCGAAATCAAATATCCAGGGAAGAGTTAATCCTATGATTGGGGTAAATATGACTATGGGGAGTCCTATTCGCAAAGCTCTATTCTTCCACCAGGATTTCCATGAACGTCTACTGATGACGAGGTGGGTAAAGAATCCAGATACGATGAAGAAAAGTGGCATTCTCCAGCTGTGAATAAATACTTCAAGAAACCAAATAGCGTGAGAAGAATCTTTGTCAGCTGGCCAAAAAAATTCCAGCCCAGGCATATAAGGAAGAGCGGCATGTAAAACTATTCCTAGTAGCATGGCTAGCCCTCGAAGAGCATCTAAGCCGTGATATCTAACTGTGTTCGGTGCTTCCAAGTACTTATATCCTGAAGTCAAACTACGCAGTATAATTATAGGAAATTAGATTTATTATGGATGTGAATAGAAATGGCGAATTCGATGAAATTGGGGGCAATTACCAATTCTTGGCGTAATCAGCTACCTACCCACGACTTGTCAGATTTAATACAGCAAGCAAGTAATGACGGTGCAAAGCATATAGAGCTTCGTCAAACGTGCTTAGGTACATATGAAAATGGAGAAGGATTAGACTGGAAGCTAGACTTAGATAAAGTAGGGGAATTAGTTAACAAGTTTTCTAACTTAACTTTTAATTTAGCTGTCGCATCTACCTGCTTAACAACAAAAATAGATCCCAAAGGGGATTATTTCCAGGGAGCATTAGCTGGAGCTAAATTAGTTAATCCAGTTAATCCGCATTTGCGAACAGTGGATCCGAATGCTGCGGTTGCGGCTTGGACATCGGCAGATGAAATTAACGAAGAATGTTTCCAACTAGTGGACCTAGTAAAAGAAGCTGCTAGCCAAGGAGTGATAATTTCGATTGAGAATTCTGGATTGACGATTGGAGCTATGCATGTTTTGGTAAATGCAGTTCGGGAAAGATTAAATGACAACGAAAAAGAATATTTGGGAATATGCCCAGATCCTACTAATCAGTTAAGGCGTCATAAAGATTCTAACCCTCTCGCAGAATTGAATGAACTAGATCTAAATATGATCAAGCTAGTTCATTACAAACAGGCTAGAAACGGGGAAGGAATCACGACAGTAGATGACGGAGATATAGATTGCTCTGAAATGATCAGGGTTTTATGCCATAAAGGATATACAGGTATTGGTATTTTAGAGATACCTTCTGATGATAACGTATTTGATAACTTTAAAGTTAGCGTGAATTATTTAGAGAAATTAGCTGCCTGAAAAATATAGGAAATGAATTACGACGATTACACAATATCGCTTCATTATGATAAGCGATTATATAAATATGACATTCTAGGCTCGAAAGTGCATGTGCAGATGCTCGCTAAGCAGGGGATAATATCTGCTTCTGATAGCGAGACTATTGTGAAGAACCTGGAACTTATCCAAGAAGAGATTGAGTCTGGAACGATAGAGTGGAAATATGAATTAGAAGACATTCATATGAACATCGAATCACGCCTGACTGAACTCACTGGGGATATTGGAGCTAAGCTTCATACCGGAAGGTCTAGAAACGACCAGATAGCTTTAGATTTACGTCTTTACACAAGAGAAGTCATTAAAGAAACGATTAACAAAGTTAATGCTGTCCAGAAAGCTATAGTTGAGCTTTGCGAAAAAAATATAGATGTGATTATGCCTGGATACACGCATTTGCAGCGGGCGCAGCCAGTTCTTTTCGCTCATCACATGCTTGCATATTTCAATATGTTCCAGCGTGATATAGAACGTTATCAAGATAGTTTAAAACGTGTAAACGTATGTCCTTTGGGAAGTGGAGCTATTGCAGGGGTTACCTATGATACAGATAGAGAATGGGTAGCAAAAGAACTTGGTTTTGACAGTATTACCACCAATAGTATGGACGCAGTTTCTGACCGAGATTATGTGATTGAGCTTAGTTCAGCTGCTTCTATTTTGATGATGCATTTTTCAAGGCTTTCTGAAGAAATAATTCTTTGGAGCAGCCAAGAATTTGGATTTGTTAAATTAACAGATCAGTTCGTAACTGGCAGCAGCATGATGCCGCAGAAAAAGAATCCTGATTTTGCTGAATTAGCTAGAGGTAAAACTGGCCGAGTGTTTGGTAATTTATTCAGAATTTTGACTATTTTGAAAGGGCTTCCATTAACGTATAACCGGGACCTTCAAGAAGACAAAGAAGGGTTTTTCGACACAATAGATACAGTATTGGCAACTTTAGACGTTTTCGCCGGTATGATTCCCGCTATGGAAATTAACGTTCAAAACATGAACGCATTATCTGAATCTTCGGAAATGCTAGCTACTGATTTAGCCGATTATTTGGTCAATAAAGGTACGCCTTTTAGAATTGCTTATAATGCAGTTAAAGATTTGTGTCAGTATTGTGAAGATAATAATTCCAAGCCTTCTGATTTGAGTTTGGACGAATTTAAAAAATTCGCGAAAGAATTTGAAAAAGACGCACTTAACATAACAGCTAAGTCTTCGGTAGAGGCTAGAAATAATCCAGGCGGTACAGCGCCAAACAGAGTTAAATCCGCTTTGGGTGACGCAAAAGCTCAGGTGAAAAATAATGAATTGTAATCATATACAAATTGCTCCATCTTTACTTACTGCTGATTTTGGTCACTTATCAGATCAAGTTAAATTAGCAGAAGAAGGTGGTGCTGATCTAATACACTTGGATGTTATGGATGGTAAATTTGTTCCCAATATAACTTTTGGTTCATTAGTGATAGATTCCATCCGGGATTCAAGTAGTCTTCCGTTGAATATACACTTAATGATTGAAGAGCCTGATAGGTTTCTAGAGGATTTCATTAAGTCTGATACCGATCAAATAATTGTGCATGCTGAAGCATGTGCTCATTTAGACAGAACTGTTTCTAGAATTAAAGATTTAGGTGCTTCTGTGGGAGTTGCTTTGAATCCTTCAACTCCACTAAGTGACATAGAAAATGTTGCTGATATGCTGGATATTATTATGATCATGACGGTCAATCCTGGTTTCGGCGGACAGTCATTTATAGATCGGATGATAGACAAGATAGAGAGAGCGGATAGTCTGATTAAATCAAAAGGGCTCAATGCTAAGATAGAAGTTGATGGTGGTATCAAAGCGGATCATACAGCTTCTGATTGTGTGAAAGCTGGTGCTGAAATTTTGGTAGCGGGCAGCGCGGTATACAATAAAGAAGACACGGTAAAAAATTCGATTGCTAAGTTGAGAGGGTCTTTAGAGGACTGATTTTCTTAGGCGTTGGATTTTTTCTTCCTAGGTTGCTTCATTGTGGTTCGTAAGCATCTGGTACACATTTTGACTCGGGTAGCTTTTCCGTCTTTCCCGTTTACGGTCATTTTGTGCACGTTTGCGGTAAACCTTCTTTTTGTGTGGCGCATAGAATGGCTGACATTATTACCTGCCATTCCTGATTTTAAGCATACTTCACATCTCATAATGAATAAGACTATCACAGGATACATTTAACTGACAAGAATATATTTATATCTGTAGCTAACTTCAAATACGATTTATGGTACTATTCCCTCATCGAGAGTGGTTTACAGAAGTAGAGGAGGGTTTTCTTATGCAAGCTAATATTCCTTCACAAGAAGAAGTTTTAAGTTACTTTGATTCACTGTGCAACTGGGGCAAATGGGGCGATGATGACGAGCTAGGGTGTCCTAATTATATCGATCAAGCCAAGACTTTGAGTGCTATTCAAATGGTTAAAGAAGGTGCAACTGTATCATTGGCTAGAACGGTTATATTTGAAGCAAGTTTAGACGCACCAAATCCGCCTGTCCATTTCATGGTGGAAAGCGGAGAAGGCTGGGCGTCAGGAGACAAAGTCAGCGCTAGGGCTAGTGCAGCGGCGACTGATTATTTTGGAATGATATTCCATGGTCAAACAGTTACTCACGTTGATAGCTTGGCTCACTTTTTCTGGGAAGGCAAAGCATATAATGGATTTCCCGCCCATCTTGTGTCCACTTCGCTTGGAGCTACTATACATTCCGTTGAAGAGGCAAAGAATGGTTTTATAACTAAAGGTATTCTTGTTGATATCCCATATGTTAAAGGGATTGATTGGGTAGAAAGAGGGGAAGGTGTTACTAAAGAAGATATCCTCCTCGCGGAAGAGAAATGTGGCTTTAAAATTGAGACTGGAGACGTTCTTTTAGTTAGGACTGGTCAGTTAAAGCGACGCAATGATAACGGACCAATAGATCCTAGAGTGGAAGGTTCCACTGCATGCCAAGCAGGTGTTTTACCACTTTTGCACGAGAGGCAGATAGCCATGCTAGGTTCTGATACAGGTAATGATGTAAGTCCACAGCAATATTCGAATCCTAAACTCACAAACCCAATTCATCAGGTTGGGATTGTAGCTATGGGTATGTGGATTCTAGATAATGCTAATTTAGAAGATTTATCAGTTGAATGCCAAAAACGCAATCAATGGGAATTTATGTTTTCTGCTGGTCCGTTGAGACTTAAGAATACGACTGGATCACCGGTAAATCCCATTGCTGTATTTTAAATAGAAAAGGAGTTTTATCATGATAAGTAACGAAGTAGTAGGAAGCGGTAAATATACATATAAGCCAGAATATGACTGGGCCAAATTACCAGACGGATGGTCCATGCCAGCAGCTGCAGTATTTGGAGATTCAAACGACAATGTTTACTGTTTTAACCGGGATCCAGATCACCGGATTATGATTTTCGATAAAGATGGTAATTATAAAAATTCTTGGGGTGGGGACGAATTCACTTTTCCGCATGCAATATGGATAGATGGCGAAGATAACTTATGGCTAACAGATAGAGATAATTGCCAAATGTACAAGTACAGTAAAGATGGCAAATTATTAATGACCATAGGTGAGAAAGGATACAGATCGGATACAGGAGCAGATAATACTAAATTCGACTCCAACTCTTGGGTGAATGTCACACATGCGGGAGAGCCTTTCAACATGCCTTCAGGAATCATGAAGAATGCAGACGGCGAGATTTTTATAAGTGATGGATATGCCAACTGCCGGGTGCATGCCTTCTCTGGAGCAGGAGACTTAAAGTATTCATGGGGAGCCCCTGGATCAGGACCTGGAGAATTCCATCTGCCTCATGGAGTATGGATCGATAGAAAGGGACAAGTTTTGATTGCTGACAGAGAAAATAACCGCATTCAAGTTTTTGATCAGTCAGGTAAATTCTTGAGCGAATGGCCTACAGAATTAATTGGCGCTGCAGTGATATATATAGATGATGAAGATATCGCTTATGTATGTGAACATAATTCCGGGCAAATTAGCGTCCTAACTTCTGAAGGCGAATTACTTGCTAGATGGGGAGATATGAGTAATAAGTCATGTCACGGCATCTGGGCGGATTCTAATAAGGATTTATATGTTGTAATGCCATTCGAAGGTAGCACAGGACGAACAGTAGTCAAATACCATAGGCAATAGGCTATAATATAATCCTATTTTGTGGGGGTGTAGCTCAGCTGGGAGAGCGTCTCGCTGGCAGCGAGAAGGTCAGGGGTTCGAGTCCCCTCTCCTCCACCATGGTAATTCTGGTAGTTTGTAGATAGGGAATTACCTCTTATTTCTTCTCCCCCAATTTTTTCACTTTTATAAATCGTCTGAGTGTTTACAAAACCTGTTAAATACTTCTGATTTTCGGTTATATAACTTACGAATTAATTACTTTATCTATATGAATATTTATTTAAACGCAATGTCATAATTAACAGGCCGAGAATTACGCCAATTATAAATGCTCCACCATGACCATGTTCCATGAAGCCATAAGTATGTGGGCCAAACCCCCAAAGAACATCCAGTAAATTCTCCTTAAAAAGTCCGTGAGCTGTCACGAATGTTCCTACTATGCAAATCGCCATAACAGGAACATACAATAATGTAGATCTGATACTTGCACGAAACAAATCTTTCTTATGAGCAATCGAATATACTAGAAGAGCGCCAATCAACCCCCAAATACAAGTACTTGCTCCAAATACGGAGTTACCGGCCCCCATATCACAATTATCAATCAGTAAATCCACCCCACAAGCTACTGCAAGGTCATAAGTTTGCGCTAATAATCCAGATATAATATAAACAAGAATATAAACTCTCTTACCAAAATACCTCTCGGACAAAGTCCCAAAAGCCAAAATTGCTAATGCATTACCTAATATATGGATAAATTC
>DDKW01000002.1:37753-38146 GCA_002339805.1 Dehalococcoidia bacterium UBA2588
TCCCAAAAGCCAAAATTGCTAATGAATTACCCAATATATGCCACCACTCCACATGGACAAACATAGCTGTAACGTGTTTCCAATATTCACCATGAAATGCTTCTGGTGTGAATCCGATATACGCTTTAACAAAACTATAGATTTCTATACCATTCCAAGCAAGAATATTAAGGACTATATATACAGATATATTTATTGATAGTAATACGATTGTAACTAGATAATTATTCCTCATAACTTAATTATAACCATTAAGGGGACTCATAACTGGGTGAATTTATATAGGGATTAATTGAAAGAAAATTAAACTAACTAATCGTACTTAGTCAACTAAAGTATTCTAATTTAACAACAGTATAGGACTTTCTAAATATTCCCCAGTAACTGATGAAT
>DDKW01000011.1 GCA_002339805.1 Dehalococcoidia bacterium UBA2588
TAATTCCGATCCTGTTATTTGGATCAATGTATCTAATTTTGAGGTTTATTTATTCAAAGACTTCTTTGGGATTGAAACTAAAAAGTGTTGGTAGCAATACAAATGCTTTCTCTAGGCTAGGGCTAAGTCCCGATATGTATATACTTTTGGGTTTCCTGATAGCAGGTGCGGTTGTAGGTCTAGCTGGAGCAATTCAAGTGGGGTCCATATATCATAAGCTGGTTCCATATATTTCTGGGGGTTATGGTTTTTTAGGTATATTAATTGCACTAGTATCAGGCAGAAAATTGTTTATAGCTATAGTTGTCAGCGCATTTTTCGCTTGCCTTGTTGTTGGAGGCTCTACCTTACAAATCAAATTAGGTCTTCATGCAAGTTTGCCCGGAATCATCCAGGCTTCTATCGTGCTGTTCTGGCTAATGATTAAGGCATCTTCTATTCATATCAAATTAATAAATGCTGTGAGTAAATCGTATGGCCATAGTTGAAGTCGAAATAATACTAGCAGCCATCATTTCGATGAGCGCTCCACTAGTGTTAGCAGTAGTCGGAGAGACAATATCCGAACGAGTAGGAATTGTGAACTTGTCTTTAGAAGGATCCTTGTTGATTACAGCCATGATAGGTTTCGCTGTAGCATCGATAACGGGTAGTGTTTTATTAGGATTCATCGCAGCAGCGCTATTAGGAGGAATAATAGCATTATTGATTTGTTTTGCTAATATCACTTTATATATAAATATGATTGCCGTGGGATTTACTTTGACGATATTGTTAGGCAAATTGAGTTCATATTTAGGTCAACCCTTTGTTAGGATTCCTGGCCCTTATGTTCCCCAAATTGAAGTTCCGTGGTTAGGTGAAATTCCCATTATTGGTAAGGCAGTTATAGATCAAAATGTGGTGGTCTGGTTGTCTATTGCGTCTATTATTATTGCATGGTGGTTTTTATATAAAACGAAGTCTGGTCTTGCATTAAATGCGGTAGGAGAAAACCCATATTCAGCGGATGCCCGAGGCATTAATGTTAAATTCATAAAGTATTTCTACGGTACTCTTGGAGGGGCAATCGTTGGAATGGCAGGAGCTTCATTCTCGCTACATTCGATATATGGATGGTCAAACGGACATACTTTAAATTATGGCTGGATTTGTTTGGCTATAGTGATATTTGGTGGATGGAATCCTGTTCGAGGAGCTATAGGAGCATATGCTTTTGGTGGATTGCAAATCATGGCTTTGAAGTTACAAGGTGTGATATTCGGATTATCTCAGGTGCTTCCTTTGATTCCATTCCCACTGATGATAATGTCTCTAATATTGATACAATATAGCCAAGACAAGCAATTTATACCTAATAGGGTTAGAAGTATATTGTTTGGTAATCAACCAGAACATTTAGGCAACACATTCAAAAGAAGGTAAGTTTTATGAAGGATGTCCTGAGTCCTATAACTGAATTATGGGGAGAACAAGATATAGATAAAGCAATTAAAAGAATTGCTAGGGAAGTTGATGATACTTATTCACAGAATACGGTGGTTAATCTTATACCCGTATTGACAGGAGCTCTTCTGTTTTCTGCTAAGCTGATTATTGAATTAGAAATCTTATCACCTGGTAAATGGAAAGTTATTCCAATAATGTCTAGCTCTTATTTCAACACTTATGAATCTGCAGAACCCGATATCATAATGGTTAGAGATTTTGAAAAACGATTGGATATCGAATCACCATGCTTAGTAATCGATGATATTCTGGACTCAGGATTAACCATCTACAGAATTAAAGAGTTATTAGAAGGCCTTACAGGACAAAATTCGAGTGTAGCGGTTTTAGTTGATAAAACGATCCATAGGAAGGTGTCGTTAAGCCCCGATTTTTACGGATTTGGTTTAGATGATGACCTGTGGCTTGTAGGTTATGGTATGGATGATAAAGGCCTGTTCAGAGGGTTGAATTTTGTGGGATATGTTCAAGGTTAATTCAAATTTTTATAAATTGGCCTTTCTCTGATAATTCCGTAATATTTTGACAATTAAGGTATGTGCATGAAGATCTTAGTCCTCCCAACATCTGTCTAATGGTGTTATCTACAGGGCCTTTATTTTCCACAAGTTTAGATATTCCTTCTGCTGTTCTATATTCTGCTATACCATCATAGTGAGTGTTCATAGCTTCTTCTGAGCTCATGCCATAATATAGCCTGTATTCTTTTCCATTTTCTGTCACTGTAGGTGCTCCTCCTTCAGAATGGCCTGAGAGAATACCGCCGACCATTATAAAGTCTGAGCCCGCTACAAAAGCTTTGCCTAGGTCTCCTGATGCATTAATGCCACCATCAGATATTAGTAATACATTATTGGTTTTGGCTGATTGGGCACAGTCTAATATAGCCGACAATTGAGGATAACCAACTCCAGTTTCAATTGAAGTTGTGCACACGGATCCAGAACCGATGCCTAGTTTTACCCCATCGACTCCTGCGTTACCTAATAGCTCTACTCCTTCTGGAGTTACAACGTTGCCAGCAAATATGCCCACATCAGGGATTAAGCTTTTGAGATCTGAAATGAGGGACGCAAAGTGATCTATGTACCCATTGGGAACGTCAAGGACTATTATTTTCGCTTTGTGTCCAGTGCTATCATAAATGTGGTTGAGATAGTCAGATATGTAATTTTTATTGTCTAACCCAAATGTAGGAAAGGCATATTGCATGTTTAAACCTAGGTCTATTTGATTGATCCAGTCTTCTGCTGACACGAATTTGCTGACAGCTGTACATATTTCAAATCTTTGTAAGCTTGACGCCATTTCTAAAGTGCCTATGTAATCCATGTTGGAGGCAATTATTGGAGTCCCTTGCCATACGACACCTGTTTTCAATATGAATTTAGTTGTGAGGCTGACAGATTTCCTAGAATTGATTTTTGAAAATTGAGGTACTAGGTATACGTCATTGAATCCTAGTTTGCGCTCATCAGATACGAATTTATTTTGTTTATTGGTCATAATTTTAGATTTCACCTCTCAAACTAAATGATTTTACTCTATTAAATATTCTCCTTTCAATAAATTCTAATAAATAAGAGTTGAATCGAATCTGTAATTAAGGTTTAATAAGAGTACACAGTGTAGATTTTGTTTTAAGAGAGGATGTTATGGTAGGTTATAAACCTAATGTAGTTTTATCTAATATTGAATTTGATGTAGTAGGTACGAGGCCAGTTAGGCATGATGGTCCCGATAAAGTAATGGGAAGAGCAAGATATGCTGCTGATATACATTTGCCTGGTACTCTTGTAGGGAAAGTCCTTCGAAGCCCCCATGGACATGCTAGGATCAAAGGAATAGATGCTTCTAAAGCGAGAGCTTTAGAAGGGGTTAAAGCGATTGTAACTGCTGATGATTTTCCAGATGTTTCGGCTGCAGTAACCGATCAATCGGAAGGCTCTACAGTTAATTACGGATTTTATAGCCGTAACACAATAGCCCGAGAGAAAGCTTTGTATAAAGGACATGCCGTTGCTGCAGTAGCAGCGGTTACCGCAGAAATTGCGGATCAGGCTTTGGAACTTATAGAAGTGGATTATGAAGTTTTGCAGCCGGTATTTACCGCTGAAGCGGCGATGGAAAAAGGAGCACCAGTACTTCATGAAAGATTAGTGACATTAAGTAGTCCAGCCCAGAGAGCAGGTGGATATTCGTCTGGAGATTCCGGAGATGGCACTAATGTATCTAATCGCTTTGAATTTACTATGGGTGATGTGGATGCTGCTTTTAAAGAGTCTGACTTCATTGTGGAGCAAGAATACAGAACCAAACAAGTTCACCAAGGGTATATAGAACCTCATTCTGCAACAGCGCAATGGAATGTAGACGGTACTGTAACCATTTGGTGTAGTAGTCAGGGTCATTTCTCCCTGAGAGATCATACATCTAGAGTACTCGGAGTACCTGTATCCAAGATTAAAATCATTCCTATGGAAATAGGAGGAGGTTTTGGAGGTAAAGGTCAAAGTGGCATGTATTTGGAGCCGGTTGTAGTTGCTTTGTCTAGACAAGCCGGATTACCAGTCAAGATATCAATGACCAGAAAAGAAGTTTTTGAAGGAACAGGTCCTACTTCTGGAACAATAATTAAAGTAAAAATGGGAGCAACAAAAACCGGTGAAATGCTTGCTGCTCAGGCACACCTTATATACGAAGCTGGGGCATTTCCAGGTTCTCCTGTGCCATCAGGTTGCCGTACGATGTTTGCACCCTATCAAATTTCTAATGCTTACATCGAAGGGATAGATGTATGTATCAATGTACAAAAATCCGCCGCATATCGAGCTCCTGGTTCCCCAGCGGCCTGTTTTGCTGCCGAACAGGTTATTGATTTGTTGGCAATAGAAATAGGAATGGACCCCCTGGAATTCAGATTGAAAAATGCTGCTAAAGAAGGATCTAGGCAGCCAACTGGACCTATTTATAGGAAAATAGGATTGATTGAATGTCTAAATGCAGCCCAGCAACATGATCATTGGAATACTCCTCTGACATCTCCAAATCAAGGCAGAGGTGTTGCTGTTGGGGCTTGGTTTAATAATTCTGGTCCGGCTAGCGCAGTAGCTAGCGTTAATCCTGACGGTACTATAGGTTTAGTCGAAGGAGCTCCAGATATCGGAGGTAGCCGCACAGCTATGGCCATGCATGTAGCCGAAGTCTTAGGTTTGCCTGTAGAGGATGTTAACCCGAGTGTTGCTGACACTGATTCTATTGGGTACAGTTCTGGGGCCGGTGGTAGCGGAGTAACATTCAAAATGGGTACAGCCTGCTATTTAGCCGCTGAAGACGTCAAGCAACAATTGATTGAGAGAGCTGCTAAGATTTGGGAAGTGGACGCAGAAGACGTTGAGTATGTTAAATCTGAATTGCATCATAAGTCTGATCCTGAATTGAAAATGACGTTCACTGAACTAGCTAGGAGACTCAATGGTACAGGCGGACCTATAGTAGGAAGAGGGACTGCCAATCCTGGTCAAGTCGGAAATGCTTTCTGCGTAAATATTGTTGACGTAGAAGTAGATCCGGATACAGG
>DDKW01000026.1 GCA_002339805.1 Dehalococcoidia bacterium UBA2588
TGTTCCTTCAGCAGCAGCAGGAGCGGGTTGTTGTTCTCTATTTCCTCCATATTGAGGACGTTGGCCTTGGTAGCCAGGTCGTCGCCCTAGAGGGGTGTCCGCGGATCCTGGATTTGCAGCATCTAAAGGTATTTTGGCTTCTTCTTCGGTTATAGAAAGGATCAGAGACCGTAAGACCCTTTCGTCTAATCTTAAATGGTTCTCAAGTTCTTTGTTGAAAGGCGACGCAGTTTCAAAACGAGATAAATGGTATGTTCCTTCAAGGTATTTTTGTTGACCTTTTTGTATTGGGTATGCGAGTCTTCTAGTTCCCCAAGAATGTTCGGATACTACATTACCTTCATGTCCCGATATGAATGTTTTTACTGAGTCCCAGACCTCAGTGTCTTCGGTTTGATTGAGCATTGGGCTCAAAATCACTACTATTTCGTATTGACGCAAATTTACTCCTACATATAAAAACGAGAATGCACGCAATTATACCAAAGGATATGTTGGGACTCAACTAAAGATTTAATCTATTCCAGGTACAGGGTGGCGACCTGCCAAATTCTTAACTCGGTCTGACAATTGGTTTAGTAGATTTAGGTCAGAATTGTTACCTAAAGCGTCAATAATAATTTCACATACCTCTATGATGTCTTCTTCTGTGAATCCGCGACTAGTTATGGCTGCGGTTCCTACTCTTAGGCCACTTGTGACCCTGGCTGGTTTGGGGTCCCAGGGTATGGAATTTTTGTTTACGATAATCCCAATGTCTTGTAGTGTTTGCTCTGCTTCCTGCCCCGTCAATCCTAGTGGAGTCACGTCTGCTAATATAAGGTGGTTATCCGTCCCGCCTGATATTAGCCTCATGCCAGATTCTGCTAAATGTTTGGCCATCAAATTAGCATTTTTAACGACTTGGTGGGCGTAATTAGAAAATTCTGGGGTTAACGCTTCTCCAAAGCACACTGCTTTCGCGGCTATTACATGCATAAAAGGCCCTCCTTGTGAATATGGAAACACTCCATAATCGACTTTTTTGGCCAGTTCTTCTGTAGTTAATATGATCCCTCCTCTTGGACCACGTAGTGTTTTCTGGGTGGTAGATGTAATTATATCTGCAAATCCTGCTGGTGAAGGATGGGCTCCTCCCGCAATTAAGCCTGAAATATGAGCCATGTCTACCATTAATAGAGCTCCTACGCTTTCAGCTATGGTCTTGAGTTTTTGGAAATCTAATACTCTTGGATATGCACTGCAGCCTGCAACGATTAATTTCGGAGAGTGTTCTTTGGCAAGAGATTCAATTTCATTGTAATCGATAGTCTCACTATCACGCGTAACGCCGTAAGGGACAAAGTTGTACAGATTACCTGAGAAGCTTACTTTAGCGCCATGAGTTAAGTGTCCTCCTTGATCTAATCGCATTCCAAGGACCGTATCACCAGGTTCTAGAACAGCAAAATATGCAGCCATGTTTGCTTGGGCGCCACTATGTGGCTGTACATTGGCATGTGGCATTTCGAATAATTGTTTGGCTCTTTCGATAGCTATGGATTCAGCCACGTCTACGTATTCGCATCCAGCATAATACCGTCTTCCTGGATATCCCTCAGCATACTTGTTACCCATTAAGCTGGATTGAGCTTCGATAACGTTTTTGCTTGCATAATTTTCCGAAGCGATTAGCACTATGTTATCGGTTTGTCTCCGAATCTCATTTTGCATTGCTTCATATATTGCTGGGTCGGCCGTTTTTAAATTGGACATAACTCTCCTAGTATATTGTTTACTTATTGCTCGAGGTAATCAATTTTATCGTCTATTTGTTTGACACTTTCATAGTCTTCTTCGGCTATTTTGTAACACCTGTCTAAGTATAAACTGGCTATGGTTAACCCATTGGGGTTCATATTAGTAGCCGCTCGAATTAATTCGTTGATTTTGAATGTGGCGGGTAGGTGTTTGGACATTAATTGCAGTTCTGAAGTGGTTTCTTTTACCATTATGTCATCAGAGGTATCTTGTGAAAATTTAAGCTTACTTAGAAGTTTAGTGACTTCCAGTAATTTATCTTTTTCAGTCAAAAGATCAAATAATACATCATTAACGTCAAGTGAATTATCTGACGAAGGCTCAAGATCTTTATGAGGATCCAACGATGTCGACTCCGGTGGGTTTATTTCTCTTGAAGAATAAGATGAAGAATATTCTTGGACCGTATTATTGACTAATTCCATAAGGCGAGTGACGTCGTAAGAAAATATACTCCCTCCGTTAATTAGATCATCAGATCTGTTCGTCGCGAGTATCTGAAGTTCTTGAAGCGTGTAGTTATCTTCTGGAGCAGGAGGCATAGAAAAAGACGTAAAGTTGTCTGTTGGGATTTCACCAAGTGTTGAAGCAAGAAATGGAGGTACATATTTAGATAGATCTGATTTTAATGGTAGTATGACAATATAAGACGAGTATACTTTCTCAGGCTCAGTCGATACCGTGAAGTATACCAATGCATGTCCTCTTGGATTATTAGGGTCTCCCTGATCAAAAATCATATCTTTACCACCACTTATATAAATTATAGAAGATTTGTGAAGATAGGGCTACATGTTACGTGTTTAGATTGCAAGATTTAAGCACGTTATGTATTTAACAAGAACACACAAATAATGTATTATGTAGATATTCAAAAGATGGCCAACTAGTGGAGGTTCTATGTCTGAAGAAAGTTTGAAAGATTTTGTCTATGATGATGTTGTTATAGGCGAAGCTTTAGGTAGTTATTCTTATGTGCTCACTGAAGAAATGCTGGATACTTTTAGAAAAGCGGTGGAAGATCCAGAAGCAAGATTTCCTACTCTGGGCGTCAAGCATGATGCAACAGCTTTTGCAATGGTGTACGACGATAAGGTGGGTACAGTCAATGCTGGCAATGAAGTTGAATTTTTCAATCCTCCGATACCGGGCAAGAAGATCATTGTCACGGGTAGGATACAGGATAAATATACTAAAAGAGATAACCCATATATTGTCATAGAGGCTACAGCAGAAGATGAAGATGGAAGATTGATTGAGAAATTGAGAACGTACCAAATAAAAAAACCGGAGGTTTTAGGGAAGAAATGGCAGAAATAAAAATAGATGATGTGTTGCCTAGTGTCACAAAAACCATAACTCAAGAAAAAATAGAGTTGTTTGAGGATTGTGGAATACTAGATCGACAAAATATTCATAACAATCCTGAAATTGCTCGAGAACGCTTAAAATTTGATCATCCCATTGCATCAGGCAGAATGTCTGTAACTTACGCTGCTGAAATAATCCGTAAATATGTTGGAGAAGATGCATTCTATCATTCAGGTACTGTTAATTTGAAATATTTGAAGCCTCTTATACAAGGGGACACAGTAAGTGTGAGTGGAAGTGTGGTATCGACGGAACAAATAGATGCGGGTTTACTTGTAACCATAAACATACAGTGTGAAAATCAAAATGGAGAAAAAACCGCTATTGGCCAAGGTTCAGCGGTTGTGAAATAAAGGAGGAATTATGGCTAGTGCAGAATTTGGTAAAGTTGAATTAGAAATTGTTTACTGCGTTCCTTGAGGGTACCATGCTTTAGCCACGTGGTTGGCTACAGAAATATGGAGATCGCAGGATGTTGGAGATGTGGCAGTTAAACTAACTCCAGCTGGAGGAGGCCGTCTAGAAATGTATTTAGATGGCGAAAAAATATTTGATCGTAAAGATGAAGATGGAGTCTATCCCAATTTGACGAAAGTGAATGAGCTTAAAATGGTTGTAGCAGACAGAATTTTCGACATAGATGAATCGGTAGCTAACTCTGTTTAAGATGAGGATTTGTGAATTCTGAACATTTTGCAATAGTATCCGCAGGCGTACAATCTCTCAATGACTGGAGAGCAATAATCTTAAACCAGCATATACAATTAGATTTGACTAATTGTGACTTGTCTAATTGTGATTTAACGGGTGCTAAATTGGGCAATGCGCTACTTATGGATTCTAATTTGAAAGATTCCAAGCTGTCATATGCCAATTTAGCTAATGCAGATCTTAGTGGAGCGAATTTAGAAAACTGTGATTTAGCGAGAGCATCTCTAGAAAGTTGTACCTTGTTGGAAGCTAATTTATATAATACTAATCTTTTTTGGGCGGATGTTAAAAACTCTAACCTTTCTAAAAGTAATCTTCGAAATTCTAGACTCATGAGGACTTGTTTTGTAGCTTCAGATCTGACTGAGGCAGATTGCAGTCAGTCGACTATGATAGAAGTTGATTTAAGAAATGCGGATTTAAGAAATGCGAATTTTCGGAATTCTAATATGAATGGAGCAGATATGAGCAGGGCTGTTATGGAAGGCGCTGATTTCCAATATGCAATGATCAGGGACTCCCACTGGGTAATGGCAGATTTGCGAGGAGCTGATTACACAAATGCGAGTTTGTACCGTGTAGACATGACTATGGCCAAATATGATGACTCAACGCTATTTCCTCCAGGCTTCAACCCTGAATATTCCCCGCAAGATAGCGATTATTAAAATGAAGGTATGGTCCCGAGAGAGTGAAGTGTGGAAATTAAAATTGTAAAATCCAATAGTCCTGGGTCTGGTTGCACCCTAACATCACTTGCGATAGTAAGGCAGCAAATATTAAAAAATCAAAAAGTTGCTTAC
This sequence comes from Dehalococcoidia bacterium UBA2588, assembly GCA_002339805.1. Taxonomy (GTDB): domain Bacteria; phylum Chloroflexota; class Dehalococcoidia; order Lucifugimonadales; family UBA3495; genus UBA2588. The sequence goes on from DDKW01000026.1 coordinate 4,686, forward strand.
CTGTCATATGATAGTCAAGAACTTGGATATATTCAGTCATGGATGACTGAGGATAATTTCAAGGCTTTTGGGGCGGTAGATTGTGACTATACAAGCTTAGTAAACTCAGAGATAGACTTATTAGTAGTAGACTTAGGTGTTACTAACGAATTGGATGATTCATTGTCAGGGATAGCTAGTGAGACAATTTATGTACATAATTGCTCTGCAGGCTTCCCTATTACTTCAGAAGAGGTAAATTCAGGCAGCAATACTAAGTTATTACTGAATAAAGTCCCAGAATATAAAAATACCGAATTAGAACAATATCTTAACTCTTCGGATACTAATACTGCGGGAATTCTAGGTGTAATCAATGAAGATCGGTATTTGAACGGGTTATCGTTTGCTGAGATCCTTGAAGCAGTGAAAGGGTATGTGATTGATGGATCAGTGGATTCTACCCCTTATGTAGAAAGGTTTCTAATAGGTGGAAATATAATGGATTCTGGCGAAGGTTATTTTGCTAGATATGATCATCAGGCTGTTGTTACACGTGGGGGGAGACCAGATATTCAGATGTCTAGCATTATGAATGGCACTAAATGTCTGATCCTTACTGGATCGGTAAAGCCCACAGAATATATAATCTCTGAGGCTAGGAAACATAGTGTGCCAATGATTTCGGTGGAAGTTTCAACTGAGGAAACTATTGCCCTTCTATCGGTAGCGTTCGGAGACAAACCGGCTTGTGCTGAAAGGATTGATAGATTTGTTCAATTGTTGGATGCTAATTAAAGTTTTATAAACCTGAATTCAACAAACTTAATATCTCGTATGTGATGCATGTTAATCCGGTTGCCATATAGGGGGCATCACAGGTTCCTCGTTGGTGTCCTAATTCAGAGTTAGCCAAGACAGATATAGATATATCTAGTTTGGGTGAATACATTAATACGGAGCTGTATCCTCCTCCTCCTCCTGGATGGCCATACGTTTTAATAGTTGTTCCATCTGGCATAGGGTGTACTCTTTCTGCTATATGATACCCATACCTTTGAGTGACTCCACCTAAAATTATGTCTTCTTCTATGATGGATTTGAGTATTAAGTTTCGATTATGGTCTGATAAGGCGTTGCCTTTTGGACTATATAATTCATATCCCCAAATAGCCATATTCTCTGGAGTTGTAAATCCACCAGCTCCAGCCCATGCTAACCTTCCGTCCTGTTCGAAATAGTCGATCTTATACCAGTCTGGTACTCCAATTGGTCTCATTTTGGTTAGATCGCCGAATCCTCCGTACCCTCCGTACATGGAGTAATTTGCATGAGGTAAGGCCATAGTATCGGGTATTCTCGTTGCAGGTCTAAACCCGATTTGTAAAGACAATGGCTGGAATAAATCCTCCTCATACAATGTTGCAAGTTGTTTTTGTGATTGAAATTGAGCAATTAATCCTAGCAATACTGAACTGTTATTCGAATATTCATATCCACCTGGATTAGATCCTGGTTTAGTCGTTAACGCCAGATAATCGCTAGGATGCCAATCAGGTTTACTCACTACATAATTGAGATATTTGGAATTGGTGTCTTTATCTCCGTGACCACCTCTCATAAGTAGAAGTTCTTCTACAGTGCTATCCGGGAATAGATTTTGATCGAGCCGCTGGTATAGTGAGTGTCCTTTCAAAAGGTCTGAAAGTCGATCATTTAAACTATAGAAATCCGCTTCTATTTGTTTAAGAATTAATGCACTTATGAAAGTTTTAGAAGTACTCATTATACCTATAGGTTGATCAGTACGTAATGGTACTGACTCATAGGCATTCCCCTTAGCTTCAGACCATAATTTATCTCCAGCGAATACGGCAACCGAGATCCCCATTTTGGTTGTTAGAGAATCAAAATTATTGGCTACTATTTGAGATAATTTAGAGGTGATGTTATCGTCGAAAGCCTTGTATGCTGTTTTGTTGATGAACTTTGGGGGATCAATTTTGGCGTGTTTTATATATTTAAGCGATGCTACATGAGGTGTCGGTTTGGTGGACCCTTGGGTTTCTGTATTTTCGTTCTTAGTAGGGATTAATTCTATTTCTGTCTGAGAATCACTAGTGTTATCAAGGATTTCTGGTTTATCTGATTCTGTTTCAGTTGTCTTAACATAAGCCTGCGGTTCATCTTTGTGAGGCGTTGGGTCTTGGGGTATAGATTTAGTCGGCGATGGTTCAACAGATGTCGGGGTTGATGATTGATACGATGAGCTCTCTTGGCATGCAACAAAACAGAAGACGCATAATAAGCTGAAAAAGAAAAGTTTCAACAGGTCTATTCCATGTTGAATCTTTCTGATTCAGGATTACGTGACCATAATAAGTCAGCGCCTTCCATGGCTACTTTACGTGCCTCACTGGCTCGCCAATCATCGTAAATTTCGTTACTTTCCCAAGTTACTAAGGTTGTGATTTGGCAAGGATCAGATATTCCAATCATGGTTTGTCTAGATCCAAATCCAGGCGCTTTGCTCTGTGCAAGACCATTGCCATCTAATATGGTTTTTGCTTCTTCAATTTTGTTTGGTTTTGCCCAGTGGTGTGTTATTACTCCGATCATGATGTTTTCATCTCCGTGCTAATTCTTGTCTCTTGCAAAAAGAGGGACCAATAGTAAAGGAGCTAATATAGTGGTGATAATAGTCATTATGATACTTATCGTGAATACTGATTGGTTTATTATTCCTTGACTTAGTCCTATGCCAGCTATAATTAAGGCAACTTCCCCTCTTGGCATCATTCCTATACCGATTCTAGTGCTTTGCAATAAATTGAATTTAAATGCAAGTGCAGGTAATCCAGAACCTAACACTTTTGTCAGGATTGCCACAACGGAGATTAATAATCCAGCGACTAGCGCGGTATGGATCGAGCTTACGTCTACCAGCATGCCCATTACTACGAAAAATACTGGTACCAAGAAATTTTTAATAGGCTCGATGCTATGTTCGAGTTTTTCTTTTATTTGGGTGGTAGAAAATGCTAATCCTGCAGAGAATGCCCCGATTATGAATGCTAGTCCAAACATTTCCGCTAATCCAGAACATAATAATGCCAGGCCTAGAACAATTGGTATATTTGCTTCGACGGAGCCTAATTTGTTAAGAAATTTCTCAATATATTTCGAGGTTAATAGACCAATGCCTGTTAAAGCTACCCAAAAGATTATGGCTTTGGCTCCAATTGCTCCTACTGACCACATATCAACTTTACCTGATATGCTTATGCCTACTATGATTGATAGGATCAGGATTCCTAGTATGTCATCGATTACAGCAGCGGCTATAATAGTTGTTCCTTCTGATGAAGTCAGTTTCCCTATATCGGCTAATACTCTTGCGGTGATACCTACAGAGGTTGCAGTGAGTATAGATCCCATAAACAAAGCTTCTAAAGACCATATACCTGCCGGCCCAGCTATTCCTAGTAGCACACTTGAATAAGCTCCTAAGAAGAATGGGAATATTACTCCGCCTAATGCAACTACCGTTGCTGGTCCTGAGTATTTAAGGAAAGTTTTAAAGTCTGTTTCCAAGCCTACAGCGAATAACAGAATTATGGATCCTATTTGGGCTACTGAGAAGAGTTCGTTAGAAACTGGCAAAGCACCTGCTTCTAAAATATTTGGTAGTGGAAACAGTGGCCCAAAGAAAGGAAGTGGGAACGCTCCTAGTGCAAAGGGGCCAATTAAAATACCTACTCCTATTTCTGCTAGTACGGAGGGTATTTTAAGGTACTTGCTTGCTACAAAACCTGCCAATTTGGCGGCTATTAATATAACTCCTATTTGGATTAAGAGTACAGTAACAATGTGTGTAATGTTTGAGGCACCCCCTCCGGATGCTGCCAGGTTGCTCATCGTGTTGGTGAATAAATTAAGTGTGTCCATGTCTATTCCTAAGCGTCTAAAGGTGATTTGTAATGGGAGATATTGTAGTAAATATATTTGACATTGTATAGGTGCTTTGCTACCATTTTTCGCTGGACGAAGGTAATAAACTCCTAGTTCGGAGAGATTTATAGTGGCGTATCTGAATGGCTTAAAATGTCGAGAATGTGGCAGAGACTATCCAACGGAACCGTTGAATGTGTGTGATTTTTGTTTCGGCCCTTTGGAAGTGGCATATGATTATTCCACAATTCGAGAAGTAGTTACCAGAGATGGAATAACTTCAGGTCCTTTAAGTATTTGGAGATATAAGGATTTATTGCCCGCCAGTGGCGAGAATCCAGTAGACATAATGACTGGTATGACTCCTTTGATAAAGGCGAACAATCTAGGTAAAGAACTTGGTCTTAATAATTTATATATCAAGAATGATAGTGTAAATCCTTCATTTTCTTTCAAAGACAGAGTGGTTTCTGTTGCTTGCACGAAAGCAATTGAATTCGGCTATGAGGTTCTATCGTGTGCTTCAACTGGTAATTTAGCTGCGAGTGTGGCTGCTCATGCAGCTAGAGCAGGTATTAAAGCAGTTGTATTCATACCGGGAGACTTGGAACAAGGCAAGGTAATTAATGCTGCTATTTACGGCCCAACGATTATGGCAATTGATGGTAACTACGATGATGTGAACCGGTTATGCAGCGAAATAGCTGATAATTATCCTTGGGCATTTGTAAACGTAAATATGCGTCCATATTATGCTGAAGGCAGTAAGACGCTTGGTTATGAAGTCGTAGAACAGTTGGATTGGCAAGTTCCTGATCATGTAGTGGTACCAGCCGCATCTGGAGCTATGTTTACTAAAATATGGAAAGGATTTAATGAATTAGCATGTCTAGGACTTTTGGATGGAGTGGAAGGAATGTCTTTTGGTGAAGATCAGAATTCTGTTCACCATCCTTCTGTAAGCACTAAGATGCACATGGCACAAGCGTTTGGATGTTCACCTATAGCTGCAGCGTGGAACAATGGGCAAACTCATGTGGTTCCTGTTAAACCGGATACTATTGCTAAATCCTTAGCAATAGGCAATCCCGCTGACGGTATATATGCTTTGAAAGTTATTAAAGAATCTGGGGGATCAGCTACAGCCACCCCAGAAGATACTGTAGCAGAAGGTATAGAATTATTGGCGCGGACAGAAGGAATATTCACTGAGACAGCTGGAGGGGTATCAATCTCTGTGCTTAAGTCATTGGTCGAATCTGGCGCTATCAAACAAAATGAACGAACTGTAGTTTACATCACAGGGAACGGACTTAAAACTCAAGAGGTTGTCCAAGGTGCTGTAAATACGTTACCTATCAAACCCACAATGGATTCTTTTGAATCTGCCTATAACGGGTAGGTCATTATGGCTAATAAAAGATACATATTTACATTTCCAACAAATATGATTACTGAGCCGGTCATATTTAACCTTGGTAGAGACTTCGAAATTGAAACTAATATAAGACGAGCAGATATACGTGAAGATGCGGGTTGGGTTATATTGGAATTAAAAGGTACTGAGGAAGAAATTGATAAAGGTTTGCTTTGGGTTGCATCTAAGGGCGTCCGAGTAGATTCTATCAGCGGCGATCTAATTCAAGGATAAGTGTATCTATACTAAGGAGAAATTATGAGTATTACTGTTAGAATTCCTTCCCCATTACGAAGATTAACTGGTGGATCAGATATCGTAGATGCTGACGGGTCCAGCATATCTGGAGTAGTTGATAATCTTGAGTCTAATTATAATGGATTTAAAGAGCGATTGATCGATGAAAATGGGGAAATGAGATATTTCGTAAATTTGTATCTTAATGGCGAAGATGTAAGATTCTTGCAAGGTTTGGATACGGAAACCAAAGACGGAGATGAAATCAGTATAGTTCCTGCGGTTGCCGGTGGTATCTAATTACGGACGGCGTCGTTTTTAATATTGTTTGCAGTTTTGTAGGTCTGCCAGAAGGTGTTCCTGTAATTTTCAAACGTATCATTTAGGATTGATTCTCTTATATCTGTCATTAGATTAGCCATGAAAGTTAAATTATGTATGCTAGCTAGTCTAAGGGCTAGTAGTTCCTTTGCTTTGAACAAATGATGTATGTATGCAGTCGAAAAGTTACTACACAGCATACAATTACAATCAGTCTCAATAGCTATTTCTTGGTCTCTGAATTTTTGGTTAGTAATGTTAATGCGGCCATGCTTTGTATACAAAGATCCATTTCTTGCTACTCTCGTTGGCATCACACAATCAAACATATCCACCCCTGAGGCCACTCCTTCCACTAAATCTTCCGGAGAACCAACTCCCATTAGATACCTAGGTTTTTCTGGAGATAAATACCGATTGCATAGATTAACGATGTCATACATTGTGGTTTTACTCTCTCCCACAGCTAAACCACCTATTGCGTATCCTTCAAAATCTAGAGATGACATAAACTCTAGTGATTTAAGTCTTAATTCTGTTGAAGCACCTCCCTGAATGATTCCAAATAGTGATTGCATGTTGTCATCACCAAATTCATAGAAAGTTTGTTTGCAAGTGCTAGCCCACCGATGAGTTCTATTCATGGCCGCTTCAACTTCAACTTGTGATGCTCCATATTCTATACAATGGTCAAAACACATGATTATATCTGCGCCGATTTTAATTTGGTTAATTGTTGCTTGTTCAGGGTCAATAAAATGGAGAGAACCATCGGACTGCGATTTAAAAGTGATTCCTTCATCAGTGATTTTATTTGTTTCACTTAAACTAAATGCTTGAAACCCTCCACTATCAGTTAGAATTGGATTATCCCATTTCATAAACGCATGAAGGCCCCCAAAATCTTTGATTAAATCAACTCCGGGTTGTAGTGATAAGTGGTATGCATTGCCTAAAATTATTGATGCACCAGTATTTTTGATCTCATCAGGTGATAGCGCTTTGACTGTGGCTTGTGTTCCTACCGGCATAAATATGGGTGTTGATACCCTGCCGTGGAGCGTGTTAAACTCCGCAGCGCGAGCAGTACCAGAGGTGCGTATTAATTTAAATTCATCCATAATCACAAAATCTACTGGGTTATACGGAGATCATTATAAACATTGGTTGCAGAATTGGTAATAGATCTAATCACTGACATTTCCAGCATGAACAATCTAGTGTGGGCTTTATTTGTGATGGCTACCGTTGGAGTTATATCTGTGGGTCTTTGGTTTATTCTAAAATTCATATTGATTGTTGCAAGGAAAATGGTATAGCAATATGTTTTTTCCTAATGCAGAAATTGTATTGAATCCTTTTTTACTAGTTGCCTTAGGATTAATTGTAGGAACTTTGAGTGGATTTTTTGGAATAGGTGGAGGTTTTTTAATTACCGGTAGCCTACTGGTGTTAGGTGTACCTCCCTTATATGCTGTGGGTACAGGAATCACCTTGGTAATGGGTACAGCGATAATCAGTACTCTAAAGCATAGGCAGTTGGGTAATGTTGATTTGAAATTCGGATTTTGTTTGATTTGTGGAACAATGCCAGCAGTTTATATTGCTGAAAGATTGAATCAAGTGTTGGATGCGAATGATATGGCATCTCCAGTGATACAAGGTTTATATTTTTTGATGTTGTGCGGTATTGGATCTTTCATTACCTATGATTCCATACGAAATAAAGCTGGAAAGAATGCCAAAACTTCAAAAATGATACTAAGGAATCTTAGAATTGGTCCTGAATTCATATATATTCCTCTTTTGGGTAAGCGATCTTTATACCTGAAATTTCCCGTAGCAGGCATAGATTCAATGTCGGTATTGGTGATATTGATGATTGGGTTTTGTGTAGGGTTCATGGCAGGGCTCCTTGGCGCAGGAGGAGGATTTATTATGATGCCTGTTTTGATATATCTGGTGGGTGTACCTACAACAGTTGCTATAGGAACAGATTTACTGCAAGTGATAGTTACAGGCTCATTGGGAACTTTCTTATATTCATTGTCAGGAAAGGTTGATTTGCTTATGGCTGTGTTTATGTTGGTTCCGGCTTTTTTCTTATCACAAGTTGGCGCAATGGCCACTAAATTTGTTGATGCAAGCAAAATTAGATCAGTATATGGCGCATTGTTAATCGCGGGAGGACTGGCAGTTGGATTAGAATATATTTCTGGATTTGTTACACATAATAATGTGTTGAATTATGCTGCAATAATTATTTTATTAGGCTTTTCAGCAATTGTGTCTCTGTGGATACTACTAATGTATGTTAAGGGACTAATAGTAGAAAAGTTAATTAATTAATTCCGATACCACATTTTGCACTATTTCAACTGGAACATCATGTCTTGTAATCGCTTTACCAATGGAATCTAGCAATACCCATTGATTTCTTCCAGATAAGCTTTTTTTGTCTAGGGCCATTGCGTTGTTGAATGCTTCGATGTTGATGTTTTCAGCGTTGATTGGCAGATTATATTGAGTTAATAATTTAAGGTGTCTTTGTACAAGTTCTTCATCGATCAGGCCCATGTGCTGAGCTATTTTAGACGCAGCAACCATACCTACAGATACCCCTTCTCCATGCATAAACCTACCATATTCTGTTGAAGCCTCTAAAGCATGACCAACAGTGTGGCCATAGTTAAGAAGTATCCGCAAGCCTAAAGTCTCTCTTTCGTCTTGGCTTACAATATTTGCTTTAATGGCCATACTTCTTTTGATGACATCGGTAGATAATTCTGGCTCTAACTCCATCAACGCTTGTGAATTATCTTCAAATACATCGACTAGTTGTTGATCTACGATAAAGCCATGTTTTATAGCTTCAGCCCAACCTTCTGAAAGTTCTCGTTTACCCAGTGACCGTAAAGAGGCTACATCTGCTATTACAGCTTTGGGTTGGTAAAACGCCCCTATTAGATTTTTACCTTGGGGTAAATTTACTGCAACTTTACCTCCTATTGATGCATCTACCATGGAAGCCATGCTCGTAGGAACTTGTATAAATGGTACTCCACGCAAAAATGTAGCGGCTACATAGCCTGCTAGATCTCCTACAACTCCCCCTCCTACTGCTATGATTAAATGTCTTCGTTCTGCTTTTCGATCAACTAGCCATTTGTATATCTCATTTGCCGAGTTTTGGTTTTTACTTTGTTCTCCTGCTGGAAATACAAAGCTGTGCGCTTTTATTCCGGATTTTTGCAGAGCCCATTGAACTTGACGTCCGTAGGGGTTCATCACATTACTATCACTTATAATGTATACAGGTCCAGAAAATCCAAGTTCCGTTACTATATCTCCTAGATTGTCTAGTATTCCCCATCCTACTTTTATAGGGTAGGATCCACCTGAATGGTTGACTGTTGCTGCAAGAGTTGCATCTGACATAAATTATTTTCCCTTCACTGAATTTCTATATGGCCTAAAATTTGGCTTGAGAGTTCCTCTACAGTTTTTGAGTTAGCATCTATTTTGAAATGTGCTTTTTCATAAAATGGTTGTCTTTCATTCAGAAGTGCATCGATTCGTTCTTCAAAATCAGGATGAGACAACATCGGACGCTCGCTTTGATCATACTTAATTCTTTGTAATACGGTATTCCGATTTACGTCAAGCCAGAAGACTTTACCTGAAGACAGCATTATACTCTGGTTTTGTAAGCTGATAAATGCACCTCCACCAGTACAAATTATTTGGTTAGACTGATCGCACGTTTTCTGAATTATTTCTTTTTCAGATTCCCTGAATCGGTTCTCACCATGTGTTTTGAAAAATTCTGCTATGGATGTGCCAAATTGTTCAACAAGCAGTTGGTCTGTGTCCACAAACGTACGATTCGTTATGCTAGATAAATAAGTACCTACAGTGGTTTTCCCTGAGGCCATAAATCCCACTAGAATGATATTGTCATTAGCGATATTCATTTTGGAATATTTTAAAATTAACTTGGCAACTGGGTGAGGTGCATTCCTGTGCACAGGCTACTCGGCTTGTCAAAATATAATAATTTCTGACCTACTCGATTGGTAATTGGTTCATCCGCTACAAAATTAACACCTACTTGCTTGCAAGTTTCGATTTCCTTTTCTATATTTTCTACTACTAACCCAATGTGGTCTAAAATTATCTCTTCACCTTGCAATAATGATTGGTCTAGTGGTTCGATTAACTCAACTTGTACATTTCCGAAATTAACATATCCATTTCGGGCACCTCTTACTGATTTACCAATACCTCCAACTGCAACTGCGCCAAATTTATCCTCGTACCAAGCAACTATGGTATCTACATTTTTGACTAGGTAGCCAGCATGGACAATATCTATAACTGGTAGGCCTTCACCGTAACCTTCTGTATTCGGAGTGCTAGGAAGTTCGGTAAGATGGATGTTGCAGTTTAAAGTTGTGCTGTTATCAAAATACAAGACTTTTTGGCCTAATGGGTTGACATTAGGGGTGTCAGACACGAATTTAAATCCTTTAGAAGTTAATTCAATAACTTCATTTGTGATGCTATCCACTCTGTATCCGACGTGGTGCATAATCATTTCTCCTTCAGGGATGAAAGATACATCTGTGGGTTGAATTATTTCTATCTCGATTTGTCCAAAATGAATGAATCCATTCCCACTTCCATCAGGCGATCGTCTTCCAGGTAAAAATTTCCCGCCGAAAATATTAGTGAACCAGGTTGCGGCTTCATTTAAATCTCTTACTTGATATCCTAAATGTTGGATTTTTGTAAACATTATTCCTCCACGGTTCATATAGAATTTGGCAGTCTGGAACAATGATATTATTTGATTTTAGGTTTGTCTATTGGACTTTTAAAAAGAATGTAGAAGCTTCTCCGATGAAATACCCGGCCTAACAAGCACTACAAAAGCAATAGAATTTTAGTTATAATTAAGAGATGTGAAAAACCAAAATGTGAGGGACAATGGTTGTAACTGCGAACAAATTCTGTTTGACGTGTCATCGTTCCTAATTAAGGATTTAAATGGACGCCATAGATAGAAAACTTCTAAACATGATTCAAACAGAATTTCCCCTTGTAGATAGCCCGTTTCTACAACTAGCTGATGAGTTAGAGCTTTCAGAAGAGGAAGTTATATCTCGTTTGTCTGTGCTCAAACGCCAAAATGTTGTACGGCAAATCGGAGCTATATTTGATACTAGGAAATTAGGTTATAAAACTACTTTAGTTGCTTTTGCGTTTCCGCAAGAATTGCTTCATGAGGGAGCTATATTCATTAACCAGCATCCAGGCGTAAGTCATAATTATGCCAGGGAAGGATCATACTATAATCTTTGGTTTACGATTGCGGTGCCACCAGATCATGATTTGGAAGATGCGATTCAGTTTATGTATGAAAATACAGGTGCCACTGAATGTAGAATCATGCCCACAATTAAATTCTTTAAAATTGGTGTGAATTTCGATATGGTCCAGAACAAAGGATTGTCGCATAATTACAGTCCCGATGGATTTAGTAACAACAATGCTATGCAGACTTGGAATAAGGCTCAAGAACTGACCGCGGCGGATAAAGAAGTGATTAGGGTGTTGCAAGAAGATATAAAATTAGAGCCTCGTCCCTATGACGATATGGCTGCGGAGTTAGGAATTAGCACTTTAGAATTATTTGAGAAAGCCAAAGAATTTATTGATAAGACTTTGATGCGCAGGTTCAGTGCAGTTTTACATCATAGAAGATCAGGGTTTATGGCTAATGCTATGGTTGTATGGGAAGTCGATGATGAACACGCAACAGAGGTAGGAATGAAAATGGCTGAGCATCCGGCTGTAACGCATTGTTACCAGCGGCCTACTTTCCCAGATTGGCCCTACACACATTTCACCATGATACATGCCACTACCAAAGATGAATGCCAGGATATCGCCGATCAAATTCAAGAATTATCGGGTATTGAAAATAGATTGATGTTGTATAGTACTCGGGAGTATAAGAAAACCCGGGTGAGATATTTTGTGGATGATTATGACAAATTTGCAACTAATAAAACAGTCAATAAAACAGTTTAAATAAAACAGAGGATAAAGATGGAAGCTTATTACCCAGTATACTTAAATCTAAAAAACAGGAGAGTTTTGATTGTTGGAGGCGGAGAAATCGCCACTGGAAAAATTCCCGCTTTGCTGGAATCAGGTGCAAAAATTGAAGTCATAAGTCCATTAGTGACAGACGAACTTAAAGAATATGCTGCTTCTGGAAAAGTTACTTGGACAGAAAGGGAATATATTAAAGGCGATCTTGATGGCATATTTGTCGCGATCGCAGCAACGAACGTTAGAAAAGTTAATCAGGTTATCTATGACGAAGCAGATGAAAAAGGTGTGTTACTTAATGTAGTAGATGACACTCCGTTTTGTTCTTTTATAGCGCCAGCGATTGTAAAACGTGGACCGGTTACACTAGCAATCTCTACAGGAGGAGTTAGTCCTGCATTAGCCCGGAAGTTTCGCGAATCTTTGACAGAGGACCCAGTGTTAGAATGGTCAGATTTGGCCCCCGTGTTATCAAAAGCTAGAAATGAAGTTAAACGTGAGGATTTATATGTAGAGCCCCAGAGATGGCAGTGTTGCATAGATAAAGATCTGATGGATACATATAAAAATGATGGGGACAGCGCGGCTATGGATCTGTTACTTGGGAAACTCATTAGATACAGTGATGATAGAATGTGCCCAGATATGGGTACCTGTGTACCTGGAGGCTGCAAAGTTAGGAGTAAGAAAACCTCTTGATAGATTTTGTAACAGTTGGTCTAAGTCACAAAACTGCGGGACTAGATCTGCGAGAAAAAATTACTATTGAAAAAGATAATTTATCTACAGCATTAGATGTTATGGATGAGTATCTGGATCAATCAGTTATTCTTTCAACATGTAATCGAATGGAAATATATTCATATTCAGATGATGAATTAGCAGCATCCAAAGTATTGAGTTTTTTATCTGATTATTTTGAAATTGATAAGAAACTTCTAGAAGAGCATTTGTATGTGATGACTGGCAGAGGGTCTGTGAATCATCTGTTCGGTGTAGTTAGTGGACTAGATTCGATGATAGTCGGGGAACATCAGATTTTAGGGCAAGTAAGAGATTATTATGGCATGGCAGGGAGCAGAGGTTCTGTTTCCGGCCCATTAATGAGGCTGTTCCATCGAGCTTTTAGAACTGGCCGAAAAGTCCGCAGAGAGACAAATATATCAAAATATGGCAGGTCCGTTAGTAAGACAGCCGCTATGATCGCATCAGACAAATTGGAAAATTTGCGGGATTCATCCGTGATGGTAATTGGAGCTGGTGATGCTGGTAGATTAGTTGTGCGTGCATTGTCTTATGCTGGTGCTAATGACATTATTGTCGCAAATAGGACACGAGAACGAGCGGATGAACTGGCTGATTCTCTGGGGGGAACATCGATACCTTATGAATTGCTCAATGACTCATTATCAACAGTGGATGTGGTCATTAGCTCAACGGGTTCACCAGGTCATGTATTAACCAAAGAGAATGCAGGTAATTCAATCGCTGGAAGGAATGGAAAACCTATCGTACTGATTGATATAGCGGTTCCTAGAGATATCGATCCGTTGTTGTCAGAAATTGAAGGAGTTCACTTGTACTCTATGGATGACTTGGCGGAGCATGCGGGACTCAATGATCCTTTGTTTGAAACAGAAATTCTGAGAAGCCAATTAATGGTCGATAACGAGACTGATTTATTTATGTCATGGTGGAATTCTTTAGATACAGCGGAACTAGTCGCAGATTTATATGAAAAAGCTGATCAGATTCGTACTGATGAATTGAATAAAACCCTAAAGTATTTAATTAACAGTGAGTTATTTGATATTAACTCGGATAATATTGACGAATTGGCGTTCAGATTAGATGCTTTAAGTAATGCTATAGTCAATAAATTGTTCCATGCTCCAACATCCTATATCAAATCGGAACATGATCCTTCAAGACAAGATATGATCAGAAGATGGTTTGATCTCCATAAAGAATAGTGTATCGTGACTGATCGTTCTAAACGAGTGATTCGAATCGCTACTAGAAACAGTAGACTTGCGACTTACCAGGCAACTGTTGTCAAAGAAGGATTAGAGTCAAAATTTCCAGATTATAAATTCAGCTTAAACTATGTCAATTCAGAAGTAGGTGATATCAATAAAGACAAACCATTAGCTGATTTAGGATTAGGAGTATTTGTTAGAAGTATAGAACAATCATTATTAGACTTTAATTCTGATATAGCTGTTCATAGCTTGAAGGATGTTCCAACTATATTGACTCCAGGCTTGGAAATGGTTGCATTCCTAGATAGAGAAGATGCGAGAGATGTTAACGTGTCAAATCATAATGTTAGCTTAATAGATCTTCCAGCTGGCTCCAAAATAGGAACTAGTAGTCCTCGTAGAGCAGCTCAAATCATGAATGTGCGCTCGGATCTTACAATCGTACCAATACGAGGAAATGTACCTACCAGGGTATCAAAAATTGAAACGTCAGAATGTGACGCTGTAATACTAGCTGCAGCTGGACTAAAAAGGCTAGAAATGACGCATCATATTTCAGAGTATTTAGATATAGATGATTTTATTCCAGCTCCAGGTCAAGGGATTATAGGAGTCCAGATAAGGTCGGAGGACTCCGAACTCTTTCCTATTGTAAGGGCATTAAATAATTTCGAATCTGAAGTCTGTTCAATAACGGAACGCAAGTTCCTAGAGTTATTGGGTAGTGGATGCCAAATGCCTGTGGGGGCTCACGCAAGAGTTATAGAAAACGAAATTCACATGGTTAGTAGTATTGGTGATTTGGATGCTAGGAAATGTTATTTTTCTAAAATAGTTGGGGAAGTAAAACATCCTGAAAATTTAGCTGAAGAAACGAAGCATGATTTTGAGTCTGGGGAAGCTAAATATTTGATTGGAAGATATACTTAATGTGTATAGAGTATTTATAGCTTGGGTGAACTAATGGGAAATATTGTATTTTTAGTAGGTGCTGGTCCAGGAGATCCAGGTTTACTGACGGTGAAAGGCAGTAAATGCCTTCAGGACGCAAATGTAGTTGTGTATGATCGTTTGATGGATAATTCTTTGTTAGATTTAGTTCCTTCAGAATGCGAACGTATTTTTGTCGGTAAATCTAGAGGCAGACAAGCTTTTACCCAAGATGAAATTAATGAAATATTAATTGATCGGGGCTTAAATAATAGAGTAGTTGTGCGGCTTAAAGGCGGAGATCCGTTCGTGTTTGGTAGAGGTGGAGAAGAAGCGATAGCTCTAAGTAATAAAGGAATTAATTTTGAAATTGTTCCTGGTATAACCTCTTCTATAGCTGCAGCGGCGTATGCTGGTATACCTGTTACTCATAGAGGAGTCGCAACTAATTTTACTGTTATTAGCGGTAGTGAAGACCCTACAAAATCTACTAGCATGGTTCCATGGGATATTCTTGCGAAGACGCAGGGGACTTTGGTAGTGCTTATGGGTTGGGCATCTCTTCCGCAAATAATAGAAGTTCTGATAGCCAATGGCAGAACGCCCGATACGCCTATTGCACTCGTTCAATGGGGCACATGGGCCAAACAAAAAACAGTTACTGGAACATTATCTAGCATTGTAGAAGAAGCAAGAAATCAGCATTTGGGTTCTCCTGTAGTAGCCGTAATAGGGGATGTGGTTAAGCTTAGGTCGGATATTAAATGGTTTGATTCTAAGCCATTATTTGGAATTAGGATTTTGGTAACTAGATCAAGAACTCAATCGTCTAAACTTAAGTCTAAGTTATTTGATTTGGGTGCTGAAGTAATCGAATTGCCAATGATAGAGGTAACGGAATTAGAAGATTATGCTGAATTAGATGAGGCATTGGAATCCATAAGCTCATTCAACTGGATGTTTTTCACTAGTGCCAATTCGGTGGAAAGCGTCTTCAAACGTTTGCACGTACAAGGAAAGGATTCACGGGATCTTAGCAATATCAAAATTATGGCTATTGGTGATGCTACCCGGGATAAGTTGCTAAATAACGGGATCAAAGCGGATTTCATTCCTGTTAAGTCTGCATCTGAGCAAGTGGTCAAAGAGTTAAGTGTATTTGAATGGGAAGATACTAGGATCTTTATACCTGCTTCAAACATAGCTAGAAAAGTGATCAAAGAAGGGTTAAGTGGATTAGGCGCTGAAGTTCTACAAATTACGGCTTATAACAATGGTGTACCAGAAGAAATATCACATCGTGCTATCGATGTATTGAAAGAAGGTGTTGATGTGATCACATTTGCAAGTTCTTCGACGGTAGATAATTTAGTTGATATATTAAAGGAAGAAAAACATTTAATTGATAGATCTTTTAATGTAAGTATTGGTCCTACCACCAGTAAAACCGCGAATGAAAGAGATGTTAAAATTTCTGTAGAAGCGAAGGACCCCTCGATTGAAAGCATGATTGATTCTTTGCTGAGTCATTATAAAGATTGATAGAGATATGGAAGGCTATGATATGACGGATATTTCATTTTCAAGATTGCGTAGGCTCCGAGATAATGCGGTGATTAGGGGATATGTCAGTGAAAATTCACTAGATATCAAAAAATTTGTATATCCGCTTTTTATCCGATTTGGTAAAGATATAAAGGAACCGATAAGTTCTATGCCAGGCTGCTTCAATATTTCTTTGGATAATTTGCAAAATGAGATAGAAGATATAGTGTCATTAGGTATAACTGGTGTGCTCTTATTTGGTATACCAGAGGTAAAGGACCCTACAGGTTCTGATTGCTATTCTAATGATGGAATTATTCAGAAGGCTATAAAAATTATTAAAAATGTTGCTCCTGATTTGTATGTGATCACTGACATATGTTTATGCGAGTATACTGATCATGGTCACTGTGGAATTGTTGACAATGGTAGTATTAATAATGATGAAACAATCAAACTTTTAGGACGAAGTGCATTAACTCATGTCCAAGCGGGAGCTGACATGGTAGCTCCATCAGCTATGATGGATGGGCAGGTTAAGATGATTAGGAATGCTTTGGATGAAGGGTCTTATAATCACATTCCTGTAATGGGATATTCAGCTAAATATTCTTCAGCTTTTTATGGACCATTTAGGGAAGCGGCGGATTCCACTCCTTCTTTTGGAGATCGAAGAACTTATCAGATGGATCCGAGTAATCGAAGGATGGCACTTGAAGAAGTGGAAAGTGATATCAGAGAAGGGGCTGATATTGTAATGGTTAAACCTGCATTATCTTATCTTGATGTAATTCATGAAGTAAGAGAAAAATATAATAAACCTCTAGCGGCATATAATGTTAGTGGTGAATATTCATTAATTAAGGCAGCTTCAGAAAAAGGCTGGATTGATGAAAAATCAGCTACTCTAGAAGTTTTAAATTCTATCAATCGTGCTGGCGCAGATATGATAATTAGTTATCATACGAAAGATGTTGCAAAATGGTTAGCGTAATTCTATAAAAAAATAAATGGTGGACCTATGAATCTAAATAAATCCAAAGACCTATTCAATGAGGCCGTAAATTATATGCCTGGTGGAGTGAGTAGTCCTGTTCGATCCTTTAAAAATGTAGGAGGAACCCCTCCGTTTATTAGTAAAGGGTTAGGTAATAAAATTTGGGATGTGGACGGGAATGAGTATATGGACTATGTTGGTTCTTGGGGTCCGTTAATATTAGGGCATGCTCATCCAGAAGTTAATGCTGCGATTAAACAAGCTGTAGATAAAGGGACAAGTTTTGGTGCACCTGTAGAACCAGAATTAGAATTGGTAAAATTAATCTGCGGATCAATTCCATCTATTGATAAAGTTAGGTTAGTAAGCTCTGGTACTGAGGCATGTATGAGTGCAATAAGATTAGCGAGAGCTTACACAAATAAATCCAAAATAATTAAGTTTGCGGGTTGCTATCATGGGCACGTTGATGGTTTGCTGGTGCGAGCGGGATCTGGTGCTCTGACAAGTGGGATTCCTGACAGTGCCGGTGTTCCTGCTTCTTACGCTTCAGAAACACTTATCGCTGATTTTAACGATTTGGCATCGGTTGAAAAATTATTTAACGAACATCAAGATCAAATAGCAGGAATAATAGTCGAGCCCATAGCGGGTAATATGGGTGTAGTCCCTCCTAATCCGGGTTTTTTAGAGGGATTAAGAAATATAACCAAGAAAAATAATTCTCTTTTGATATTTGACGAAGTGATCACTGGATTTAGAGTTGATTTTGGGGGGGCACAGACTTTGCTAGGTGTTACGCCTGATATCACTTGTTTAGGGAAAATTATTGGCGGTGGATTGCCAGTCGGGGCTTATGGAAGTAGCGCTGAGATCATGGAATGTGTGGCGCCTCTTGGTCCTATGTATCAGGCTGGTACGTTATCGGGAAATCCGCTGGCAGTAACCGCAGGATTAACGGCCTTGAGATTACTGAGCGAACCCGGCACATACAATACTCTAGACGATCTAGGATCATATGCTGAAAAAGGTATAACTGAGGTTATGAAAGAGTTTGACATAGAAGCCAAATTCAACAGAATTGGTTCTATGTTCACAGCATTTTTTAGTGGAAAGAATGTGTCTAGCATGACTGATTTGGAACATGTGGATACAGATCGTTATAGCCAGTATTTTCATGGATTATTGGAACGAGGTGTTTATTTTGCTCCTTCCCAATTTGAATGTGGGTTCGTTTCTTTATCGCATACAAAGGATGATATTGACATAACTCTTGAGAAATTAAGAGAAGTAGTGAAAGGTCTTTAGATACTATCTATTCTGTTCTTTACAATATAAAAAGGAGTCTGGGATTACCCCAGACTCCTTTTTATAAATTACTGAAACTTAAGCTCCGAAGCGTACTTCAGCGTTAGGGTCAGAATACGTGACATTTTTGGTGTTCCAGAAAATCTCAGCTATTTTGTCTACAGTCCCTACTAAGTCTTCAGCGGCACTTGCATCAACTGTTTGTTTATTTCTACCAGCCAGTTTGCCAGCGTTCCAAACCAAGGAATGGAGGTCTGGATATTGTTCGACATGTTCTGGTCTGAAATAGTCCGCCCAAAGTATATATAGTTCTTTTTTGCAGAGTTGAGCATGTTCTTCTTTTACAGCTACATATCTTGCTAAAGTATTTTCATAGGTTGCCCAGTCTCCATCTGACGCAGGCTTTTCCAACGCATTTATGCGCATGACCATTTTTTGTACTGTTTGTGCTGCTATTTTTGCACTTACTGGGTCATAGATTCCGCAGGGGATATCACAGTGTGCTTCAGCCGTATGGGTTATTACCAATTTTGAAAAGTTTATCATCTAATCTCCTAAACTCCTTAGTGGTTTCTCAGTTAAAAGGTTACTAAAAACCGATATGTAGCGCAAGGGCTATTTTATGCGGTATCAGATGTGATTGTAGCAAAGTATCCCTCTGTTTATAATGTAGCAATAGAAAATAGGAAAACGTTGAGGAGCAAAATCAATATGATGCAGACAGATTGGAAGTCGTTGAAGCACAAGAGCAAAGAGATTACAGAGGGCCCAGATAGGGCTCCGGCTAGGGCTATGCTCCGAGCTATGGGATTAAATGATGATGATTTGGATAAACCCTTCATAGGTGTGGCTAATCTTGCGAGTGATGTAACTCCTTGCAATGTGCATCTTGGTAAGTTTACGCAGGCAGCGAAACAAGGAGTACGAAACGGTAATGGTACCCCATTCGAATTTGGGACTATCACAGTGAGTGATGGTATTTCAATGGGTACCGAAGGAATGAAAGCATCGTTAGTAAGTAGAGAAGTTATTGCTGATTCTATTGAAGTTGTTACATTTGGTGAACGAATGGATGGTCTGATCACTGTGGCTGGCTGTGATAAAAATATGCCTGGATGCATGATGGCTATCGCTAGGCTCAACATTCCTTCAATATTCATCTATGGTGGGTCAATCATGCCTGGTCAGTTTCAAGGAAGAGACGTGAATATACAAGACGTCTTTGAAGCGGTTGGTGCCTATAGTAAAGGTTCGATCAGTGCAGAGGACTTGTATGAATTAGAATGTAATGCATGTCCAGGTGAAGGTTCTTGTGCTGGATTGTTCACGGCTAATACTATGTCAACCGCAATCGAGATATTGGGTCTTTCACTACCTGGAGATGCATCAATACCTGCGATTAATCCTAATAAAGTCGCTCAATGTGAAAAAGCTGGCGAGGTTTTGATGCAATCCATGGCAGCAGGAATAACTCCAAGAGACATTTTAACTAGAGAGGCATTTTTGAATGCAATTACCGTAGTTGTATCTATGGGTGGTTCTACTAATTCAGTACTTCATCTTATGGCGATTGCTAGAGAGGCAGAAGTAGATTTATCTTTGGACGATTTTGATAAGTTAAGCAGAAACACTCCTTATATTGCAGATATGAAGCCGGGTGGTAGATATGTTATGGCTGACTTGGATAGATATGGTGGAGTAGCTTTGATTGGTAAACGCCTTTTAGATGCAGGTTTGTTGAATGGAGATACTTTAGCTGTTAACGGAAAGACTCTAGGGGAAAATTTGAGTTCTATTAAAACTACTGATGATCAACCCATTATATCTGACGTATCTAGACCTCGTAGTAAAACGGGTGGCTTGGCTATTTTGTACGGAAATCTTGCTCCTGAAGGAGCGGTGATAAAAGTAGCAGGTCATCAAGAAAAAGTGTATAAAGGCCCAGCTAGAGTATTCAATCAAGAAGAAGAGGCTTTTGCTGCAATCCAATCCAATTCGATTGTTCCCGGAGACATTGTGGTAATTCGTTACGAAGGTCCTAAAGGAGGGCCTGGAATGAGAGAAATGCTTGCTGTTACTGCAGCGTTGATCGGACAAGGATTAGGAGATGATGTTGCTTTGATAACTGACGGGAGATTTTCTGGAGCTAGTCACGGTCCTATGGTGGGTCATATTGCCCCTGAAGCTGCTACCGGAGGACCTATCGGTTTACTGCAAGAGGGAGACATCATAACGCTTGATATACCAAACAGGCAGTTAAACGTTGGCCTGACTGAAGAACAGTTTTCGGATAGGAAAAGTAATTGGACCCCTATTGAAAATAAATATAAGACAGGTGTGCTCGCTAAATATGCGAAATTGGTATCTTCAGCATCTGAAGGTGCGGTTACTAGATAATTGCCTACTGATTTGAGCATTACTGTTTTAGAACAAAAAGGTTTGTTATCTATTTCATTGAATAAACCTAAAAAGCGCAACGCTTTAGATAAGGCAATGATAGAAGGGTTGTCTAATGCTTTAGACAAAGGACAGTCTCCGAGTGTTAGATGTGTGTTAATTACTGGGCAAGACGGCGCTTTTTGTGCAGGAGCAGACCTTAATGAGTTTTATCAATTATTTGATGAAGAACCGGATGTTTTAGCGGCACATATTTATGATGTGGCGAACTTACTGCACAATAATGTGATAGAAAAGATATTTGGATTGAACAAACCTGTGATCGCAGGGATCAATGGGATAGCAGCGGGAGCAGGTATGAGTCTTAGTTTGGCTTGCGATATGCGAATATGTTCACAATCGTCTAGGTTTGTGATGGCGTATAGTCAAATCGGATGTACTGCTGATGGGGGCTCTACCTACTTTTTGCCGAAACTAGTGGGATTGGCTAAGGCTAAAGAATTATATTTAATGAATTCTCCAATAAGTGCAGAATACGCGCAAAGTATAGGTCTAGTAAACCAGGTAGTTCCGGACTCCTCTTTTGATAGGCACTCTCTAGAATTAGGGCTAAGATTGGCAGAATCTGCTACTAACGCCATTGGATCAACCAAAGCTTTATTTAACCAAGACTTCAACAATGAATTACATGATCATTTGCGGAGAGAAGCAAATGTTATTTCACAAGTTAGCAGGACGAAAGATTTTCGTAATGGTGTTCAATCTTTCATTGAAAAGAAAAAACCATGGTTTCAAGGAAATTGATTTCGACACTTATTCGTCACAGAGCATTTAATGATTAGATCACTTGAACAAATTAAATCCCGAATTGACTTGGCCACATATATAACAGTGTTGCTGGTTGTATGCATTATGCCTGTTGTCTATGTGTCAAATAATGCTGTGTTATGTAGTGAGATATCCTGTGGCTACTATTTGCCTAAAATATTGACTTTACGAATAGGCGCTACCGTAGTAGCGATATTGCTGTTGCTAAAGATTATAATTTCGATGTCATACAATCAAGGATATAGCTTCAATAGCTTTAATTGGGGCTCAATGGTCACAAGATATCCTTTTCAAATAGTCCTCGGTTGTCTAATTATAGTAACCGGGATTAGTACAGTTCTCTCTGTTTCTGTGGACACTAGTTTATGGGGTAGGGTACCTCTGTCGGATGGAACGTCTGTTTACAATACTATGGCTATGATCGTAATTTCGTTAGGTGTGTTGGTTTCTATTCGTACACCTAATAGAATCAATCAGTTATTTATAGGACTTGTATCTGTTGCAGTGCTAGTTGGGATTATTGGGATAGCGAGGTTTTATTTTATGTCCTCGGATGGGGTGAGCATTCCCAGACTCAGCTCAACTTTGCCTAATCCACTCCAAGCCGGATCATATTTTGTATTTACAATAGGTTTCTCCATAATTTTCTTGCATAGGATAATTCGCTATATTGAAATACCCACTTATTACGTTATTGCGACTTTAATTCTGTTGATTCAATTATTGGCTCTGGGCTTGACTCAAAGTAGAGGCCCTATTGTTATTAGCGTAATCATGATGTTAATACTAATAGCTTTCCATTGGTGGTGTTCATCGTACAAAACCGCTGTGAGGATAGCAATTCCTATCATAGTAGCTACCCTGCTAACTCTAATTATTCTCACATTTTCCTCCGAGGATGTATCAGGTACCGACTACGTACTGGGTGGTGAATCACAGTCTGTTGTGACGGCTTTGCAAGGACGATTTAATTCTGCAACACAAAGCGCTTCGAGTGGCGGGATGGAATCTAGAATCAGAATCTGGGATGACTCATTTGATGTGTTGTTTAACCCTACGGAGTATGAGGTTTTAAGTCAAACCGAACCAATATTTAGATTAATGTTTGGCTTTGGCCCTGATAGTTTTCCATTGATTAACGGAATCGGAGGCTCCGCGTATGGACCGGACAGCACGGTTAACAAATATTTATATGCACATAACATATTTGTCCAATGGGTTATGGAGTTGGGTTTTATAGGGATATTATTGAATTTATTAATATTCTTAACAGTTGTAATCGGAGCATATAAATTAGTTATATCCAGAAATAAAGCATCCGTGGAATTACGATTATTGGGTGTATGTTTCTTGGGATTATTGTTTTTCCATTTACTCGATCAAATGGTTAATGTGTCGTCCGTTACAGATTCCACTTATCGATGGGTTTTATTGGCGTTGATGGTACAAATTGTATATGGATATTCTTTTCACGGTGAACAATCATCTGTTTCTTTGAAAACTAACACTATTCTCAGGATAGTTCCTATTGTTCTGTCGATGCTATTAATTTTGGCACTTGTATTGATGTTGTGGGTTAAGACTGTGAATTATGCTATTGGATCAACTTACGCAAGTTCAGCACAGCAATTATTCGCATCTGAAGAATATGCAGAAGCCTCTGCTATGATGGATGAAGCAATAGTATTAGCACCAGATAGTTACTCTTAT
The DNA here is from genome assembly GCA_002339805.1 of Dehalococcoidia bacterium UBA2588. Classification (GTDB taxonomy): domain Bacteria; phylum Chloroflexota; class Dehalococcoidia; order Lucifugimonadales; family UBA3495; genus UBA2588. The sequence goes on from DDKW01000026.1 coordinate 28,408, forward strand.
TACAATTGGAAATCTGAGATACTTGAAATGTCATTGGGCGAGAGTACATTCGATCTGGAATGTTCAGTTGACTATTCAAACTACAATCAATGTCTAGTCCAAAAAATCCTGCAGAATGACAAGAAAGGTGCAGATATTAGATCATTAGAGTTAACACCGACCATCGAAGCAGCCAATTCTGCTTTGAAGACGATATCCTTCGGTGTTAATAATGTGGATGAATTTATTTTATATGCAAATCGAGCTCAATTGATTGCTCCGAACGACTGGGCATTAAAAAATTGGATAGCAATGGCGTATATGAATTTGGGGATGCTGCAAGAATCAGATCATATGTTAAATGTTTCTTATGAAATTACCGGACCAAACCCCAGTTCTGCTCAAGGTCTTCTATTGAAAGGGTTGATTAGACAAGAGAATGGGATGCTTGGTGAAGCTGTAGATTATTACTCTAGAGTAATAAATTTGGCAGTTAAAAATGATATGTCTGCGCAAGCCCACAACAATAGAGGAATGTTATATCGGGAATCAGGACAGTACGAAAATGCTCTTAATGACTTTAATCAGTCTTTGGATATAGTTGGAGATTCTGCTGAAGTTCATAATAATTTGGGTGGTTTGTATTTGGATAACAATAGGATGTCAGAAGCTTTAAGTTCTTTTAGTAGGGCAATATATGTTAATGAAAATTATGCTCCTGCGTACTTCAACAGATCATTAGTATTTGCTAGCATGGGGAATGAAGATAAAGCATTTGCAGATGCGCTTAAAGCGGGTGATTTGGGCATGGAAGTTGACTTACTGTTAGAGGAACTTGAAAACATGATAGATGCCTACAACGATTTAAATCCAGGTTAGCTGTTACGTATTAAGGTTACAAAAAAGCTATTGTAACTGCATCACTGGAGTATGTAGGGCGAGGTTCAAAGCGTTCTACAAGCGCATGTTTAGACAAAAAATTCCTTACTGTTCTTCTCAATGTTCCTGTTCCGTCTCCATGTATTATCCTGAGCTGTTTTACGTGGCTTTGGAAATTATCGTGTATTATTTGATCCAAAAGTTCCAGGGCTTCATGAGATCTATATCCATGGAGGTCTATCTCTGCTATTGGCCTAGGTTTGCTTGTTTGAATTACGTTCGGGGTGTTTGTTGTAATAGTTGAGTCAACAATTTGTATGATTTGATTTATGTGAATTTTTGTTTTGATGGCGCCTACTGCGATTTGAATGACATCATATTTATCTGGCGTGCTTAATATTGTTCCTCTGGTATTAAATCCGTTGATTTTTATAACTTGGTTTACTGCAATATCTTTTGATGAATATCTAGTAGGAATTTCAATTGGAGCCCATCTAGGAGAATTCACCATATTTATTACTTCATTAATTTCCTTTTTGTGTTGGGAGTATTGGTCTAAAGTTATAGTGTGTTCTTCTTTAAACTGAGTTTCAATTTCCAACAGTAGTTCAAGGCTCTTTTCTTCTATTTCAGCTTTGGTTTTATTTATTAAAGAGATTTTCATTTCGTCTACTGAGCTGAGGGATTTTTCAAGTTCATTCTTTAAAATATCTGATTCTTCTTTGTTGGTTTGGATCGAAGATTTGAGATTCTCTATTTCAGACATTTTTGAATTTAGGTCTTGCAGCATCCCGTGGACTTCTCGATATTCGTCTGATAAGAAGGAATATGCATCTTCTAAGATAGATGCAGGTAAGCCAGTATTTTGAGCTATTGTTAGTCCTAAGGATTTGCCAGGTATACCTATTTGTAGTTCATATGTGGGAGTAAGGTTTACAGGATCAAATTTCAGACTGGCGTTTATCATACCTTCTTTAATGTGAATGAAATTACAGATTTCACTTAAATGTGTGGTTGCGAATACCATAATTTTATTATCATTGAAATAATTTAATAAAGATTTGGCTATCGCACTACCTTCTTCTGGGTCTGTATTGGACCCTAATTCATCTAATAAAATTATAGATTCTGAGGTACTGTTATCTATCATATTTTTAATTTTTGTCATTTGGCCAGTGAAACTGGATAAGGATTGATCCATGTTTTGGGAATCACCTATATCGGCATGCAAGTTTTTTATAAAAGGTAGTTGAAACCGCTCTGCCGGTACATGGAGTCCGGTCTTAGCCATTAAAGTAAGTAGTCCAATGGTTTTAATTGTTAATGTTTTACCTCCTGAATTAGGTCCGGTTATTAGCAAAACATTTGTGGATTGATCGAGTTCTAAATTTAATGGCACTGCTTTATCATTTAACAGAGGATGCCTGATTCCACGCATACTAAACTTAGACTTGATACTGGATGTAGTAAATACAGGCCGGCATGATCCAAAATCGATTGCCATATATCCTTTCGCAAATGCAAAATCTATATCAACATATGTGTCTATACTGTGCTGTAGCGTTGTTTTAAGGACACTTATAGAGAGCGATAGTTTACGTAATATGTTCGTTTCTTCACGATCTATGCTCAGTTGTAATTCGATTACTGAATTACCTAGCTCCACTACATTTAGGGGTTCTATAAATACTGTGGCACCACTGTCTGACACGTCATGTACAATACCTTGGGCTGCATATTTATATTCTGATTTTATTAATAATACTGACCTGTGATTTCTCTCTGTAATTAATGGTTCTTGAATAATACCTTGTGGTTCTAGTTTGCTTAGTTCAATTTCCATTTTGCTGTGTAATTCAGATTTGAGTCTGATGAGATCTCTGCGTAATGGTCCTAATATAGGACTTGCAGTGTCCAGAATTTCTGAATTTCTATCTATTGAAGAGTCTATTAATATTTTTAGATGTTCTAGGTTGGGTAAGGAACTAACTAATGCATTGATTTCAGGATATTGGTCGACTTTGAGAATGTTCTTTATTTGGGTGATTGAGTAGGCGAAATCAGAGAAATATTTTAATTGAGATGCGGTGAGGATATTATCGAGGTTTATTAAATGGATGTTGTCTATGACATCAGTATTTAGGTGAGAGGGTATGGTTATATTATTTTGAATGAGATTAATCGCCTCTCCGGTGATATCAAGTGCTTTATTCACATCAGCTAGTAGATCGAAAGGATAAAGATTAATACACAACTGTTTAGCAAGTTCACTCTTGCAATAATTAGATAGCTTTTGCTTCAATATGTTGAAATCTAGCGTATCGCTGATGTTTTCATATTGTTCTAGAGATGTTGGATTATTACTTTTTAACATATGCACATAAATAATATTATTTGCTGATTTCGCACAAATGATTATATATTAAGACAACTTTATTATTCTAATTTACATAACTGAAAGCTAACTGTTAATACGGTCAATAAGGAGAAGTATATGAATCATCCTAGTATTTCTAACATCAGAGAACAATTTGCAGCGTCTCATGAAGTATTATTGAAAAGCTTGTCGAATATAAGTACTGAAGAGGCTTTCAAAGGTTCAGTATGGTCAGTGTCCGACATCTTAATGCACTTGGATCTGTCTAAGTTTGTTGATGCACTGCAGGATATTTATGAAGGTAAGGCTGATAAATTCCCAACATTTGGAACACTGGATTCTGCCATTGAAAAATATTTGAAAATAATAAATGCAAATCATCTCAGACTAACGGAGATATTAATGGATTTGGACGATGAATTGTTAGATAAAAAAGTAACAGAATATAATCCTGACAATAATTACCCCGCATTGTCATTAAGAGACCTATTAGACCGGATGTCCAGGCATGAATTGAATCATGCAAACCAAATTGAAGAGGTTGTTTCTAGAATAAGACAGGATTCATAAAAAAGTCATAACGGGATTCAACTTGCCTTTTATTGTTCATTTGTTAAACTAGCTCATATCTAGATAAAAGCTGAGGACGGTATAGTATGTTATACGAAGTTAGAAGTTATATTTTAAAAGCTGGTGCAACGCCCCATTTTGAAGAAGAATTTGAAAAGGCATTGCCTGAACGAGAAAAATTTTCTAAGCTTGGAGCTTTTTGGCACACCGAGATTGGCCCATTGAACCAAGTGATCCATGTTTGGCCTTATAAAGATATTGAAGAAAGAAGTCGAATCCGAGCTGAAGCTGTAGCCGCAGGTGTTTGGCCGCCTAAAGTGGAACCGGGCACGATAATTAATATGCAATCTGAAATTTTTATCCCAGCACCTTTCATGAGACCGCTAGGAGGTGATCAAGCGTTAGGTAATGTTTATGAGATGAGAACTTATACCTATCAGCCTGGTGCTATGCCCGAAGTAGTAAAACGTTGGGGAGAACGTATTGAAGAACGAGAAAAAGCCTCTCCATTGGTTGCAGGGATGTATAGTGATATCGGTGGTTTGAATAAATGGGTTCACATTTGGGCTTATGAAGACTTGAATCATAGGGCTGAAGTCAGATCCAATAGAGGCGAGAACTGGCCACCTCCAACTAGAGAATTCATCGTTTCTCAGGAAAATAAGATTATGCTTCCTTCTAGCTTTTCTCCTATGCACTGATTTATTTGGATTAACAAAACACAATTTTAATAAATTAATTAAGTGAGGCCGTAGTGGAAATTGGTATAACAATGTTTGTCACGCAATCGTCTATCCATGTATCGGATTTAGCTAGATATTGCGAGGATTTTGGATTTGAATCTCTGTGGTTGCCTGAACATTCTGTGATTCCAGTCCATACGACGAGTCCTTGGGGAGGGGCGCCTGACGGAGCAATACCTGACTGGTACTACGAATGTACGGATCCCTTTATAAGCTTGGCTCATGCATCGGCAGTTACTGAAAATTTAAAATTAGGTACTGGTATCTGCTTGGTACCAGAGAGAAATCCAATTGTTTTGGCAAAAGAGATTGCTACGTTAGATCATTATTCTAATGGCAGATTCTTATTTGGGATCGGATCAGGATGGTTGAAAGAAGAAACCGAATTATTTGGTGTTAAGTTTTCTGATCGAGTTAACGTTATGTATGAATCCATACAAGCTATGAAACAATTATGGACTCAGGAAGAATCTGAATACAATGGGGAATTCATTAAATTTCCCCCAGTGATTTCTCGACCCAAACCTGTTCAAAAACCCCATCCCCCCATATATGTAGGCGGCAAAGCAAAAAAAGTATTTCAGAGAGTAGTTGATTGGGGTGATGGATGGATGCCTAACAGGATATCGCCAGATGAAGTTGCAAAAGGTAGGCAAGAGATTGATCGAATCGCTAAAGAACAGTCGAAAGATCCTTCAGATTTTGCTATTTCAGTTTTCGGTCAACCTCCCGATAAAGAATTACTAAAAGCCTTTGAGGACGCAGGTGCTGACCGTGTCATGATTAGATTCGAGGGAAGTTCACATTCAGAAGTCTTAAGGGCTTTGGAGAATATAGCGAACGATATATTAGATTAACTGATGCTTGATTACACAGAAGGTCAAGATCCTAATCAAGGTTTGTTACTAGCTAATGCTAATTTTTATCATGCTTTTGAATCATTAGATATAACATCCATGAGCAACATATGGTCCCGGTCTTACCGGTCATTTTGTATACATCCAGGCTGGGAACCAATATTCACCTGGGAAAATATTAGTGTGAGTTGGGAAAATATATTCCGAACATCTTCTTTGATGATGTTTCAAATAGAAGTGATCCAGAACTTTGTGGAAGCTAACATTGGAACTGTAGTTTGCAAAGAAAATATAAGTAGTGTTATTAATGGTAGGGCAACGAATTTTTCTATACTTGCCGTAAACACATTTGAATTAGAAATAGAGAACTGGAAATTAGTGTCTCATCATGGATCCCCTTCATAGCGCTTTAGTTTGATATTTTCTTAAGAAATTGCTGGTATTCCTTTAGAAATCCTACCGGATTGTCTCCTTGAACTAAGTGCCCGGCGTTATCTACCGTGCTTATAATACAATTGGCTATAGTATTACGCATTTTGTTCATGGTGTCTGAATTGAACACGTCACTGTTAGCTCCTCGAATGATTAAGGTTGGGCAATGGATTTGGGTTATCATTTCCCATAACTCAGAGGATGGGATAGTTTGGGATTGATAATCAGGATGTCTCATGATTTTGTCATATTTCCATGACCATTTGCCGTCGCTTCTTTCTCTTATGTTGTATTTTAATGATCCTAGAACTTGCTCTATAGGCCGGCCTGTATATGACTGGATACGGTTAGCAAATTCTTCAAAGCTGTCTAGTTCATCTGGTAAAGATTTGAATTGTTGCATTCTTCTCCGGCCCAGAGATTCCGTATCAGGCCCAGTATCCACTATTGTTAAGGAAGCTAATTTGTGAGAATTTTGAGATGCCCAAGCGTAACTATTTCTTCCTCCCATAGAATGCCCAATTAGGTGGAAATTGTTTAGTTTAAGATTAGACACAATACTGTCAATATCTTTAACTTGTTCTTGAGTAGAATAATCTTGCTGATTCGACCAATCTGAATCTCCATGCCCACGTTGGTCAAGAGCAATTACATGATATTGTTCGGATAATGGTAGACTTATGAAGTCCCAGCTATGTGCCTGCTGTGCATTACCATGCAACATTAAAATGGTTGGGTCATTAGAGTTTCCCCATTCTAAATAGTGGAAAGTCATATCTCTTACGGAAAGTGTGCAGTCTGTTGGTGCATTATGCGAAGTGAAAGGAATGCCTTTTTGCCTAGCTGCTTCATATAAGGAAAGACCTTGTGATTCTATTGACATACAAACCTCATAAACTTGACTAAACTGTATCATTTACAGAGAAAAAATCAAATGTGGTAAAAAGGTTTATTTTGTTTCAAACTGATGCTATGATTATTCACCTGAAAATATCTTAATCTGCGCGTACTAGGAGACATATGGCGACCGAGACGGTTACATTAGAAGCTAAAGAAAGAGTGGTATTAGGTAAGAAAGTCAAATTACTAAGGTCTGAAGGTCTTACTCCGATCCACCTGTATGGAGCACAATTGCAATCATTGCCATTGCAATGCGAAGAACGGGCATTGGTAAGGGCCTTAGCATCTGCAGGTTCAAACACGCCTGTTATGTTGAATGTTGAAGGCCAGAACGATCCAGTTTTAACTTTTGCTAGAGAAATCCAATGGGACCCAGTCAAAGAAACTATTTTACATGTAGATTTTATGGTGGTTGATTCCACCCAAAAAATAACTGCTAGGGTTCCCGCTGTAATAATTGGCGAAGCACCGGGAGCGCGAGCAATCTCTGGTCAAGTTAGTCTGTCTATTAGAGAGTTATTAGTAGAAGCTTTACCTATGGAAATGCCAGCTGAAATTGAAATTGATGCTACTCAACTGACTGAAGCAGACTCTGTTATAAGGAGAGAAGATATACCTGTTTCTGAGGGAGTCGAACTTATAGGCGAACCAGATGTAATAATTGCACGTATTATCATTCCGAGAAGAGCACCATTGCTAGGTCAATCAGAGGAATCAACTGAAGAAGGGGCTGGGGCAGCTACTGAAGATACAACAGATCAAACAGAGGCTGAGTCAGAAGGCTAATTTAATAACCTCGGTATCCCTCTATACTGGAGAAGTAATTATATGTATTTAATATATATGGGGGAATCTACTAACTTCGATTTATCACCTGTTCAAGAAGAGCGTCAACATCAGATACATGCTGGTTTGATCATCCATGAGAGCGCTTGGGTTTCTTTGAACGGTGAATTGACTGCTCTTTATAAAAGATATTTTTCCATTGATAAGTCTGAGTTGATGCCTTTTATAAGTTCAGATGACCTGTATGAAGGGAAAAACGAATTTATTGAATGGGAATCCGGAAAAAGAACTGCATTCGTTCAAGATTTACTAGATATATTAATAAGAAAAGAAATCCCTTTGATTGCCGCTTCACTCAATAATGGAGTGTATGAAAATGCTAAAAATAATTTGAATAACCCCGAAGCATTAACTAAACCGCTCGATGAAATTATTATGGAAAGGTTTTTACTAGCTTTGAACATGTACATGGATGAGTTGCAAATGTCTACTATGGATCCCAGTCAAATTATGCAATCTTCATGGACTATTAGTGATTACAGCATGTTGGTATGTAAATACGGAGGATCAGTAAAGCCGGAATTCATGGCTAATTTTCTTAATAATTCGTTGAATATACCTAATCCTTCTGTATTAGAAGATATTAGTTATGTAAGTAAAGAAAGATCTCTTATAGGTCAATTGGCCGATTTGTGTGCTTATTTTGTTATGCGCTGGCTAACCGAATCTGACGGAGATCACAGTTATATAGATTACATTAATGGCTTACAAGATGGTAGGGTACTACAAGTTATATACCCTGTGCAGTTATAATTTATCGTTAATATCTAACGGTTATAAACTGTCTTAGTAGGCTGCATAAGAGATCTACTATAATTACAAGGACTATGTACCATAGTAGTAATAATCCTAGATCTTCATAGTGGAAATAACTAAAACTCAATCTAAATTCTCTGCCTAATCCAGCGGCGCTCACTAGCCCAACAACTACTGTGGTTCGGATCACTACTTCCCAGCGATACAGAAGATATGTTAGAAATTTGGGGAGGAGTTGTGGTAGGACTGCATATGACAACAATTGCCATCCTCTTGCTCCGGAAGATTGTAAGGATTTTAGAGCTGTGATGTCCATATCTTCTATACACTCAGAATACAGCTTCCCTAATACTCCCACATTATGGATAGCTAATGCGATAGCTGCTACCCATATGCCTGGCGTCAAGAACAGCATTAATATGATTGCTAAAATCAGTTCAGGTATTGCTCTAGTGAAAGAATAAATATTACGGACAATAAAGTATACGATCTTTAGTAGAGGTCGACTATACCCAAATATTGTATCGTCATGGAAGTTTCGGGATGCAAATATACAGGTTGTTAAAGCAATGATCCCTGCTATACCAATAGAACATATGCTCATCAATAATGTTTCGAACGCTAAATGTCTCAATTCAAACCAAGAATTGAACTGGTAGGCTAAGCTTAGATTCTGTTCAAAGCCCATTAATTTTGATATGAATTCTTTTGTTTCTGTCACAGTATGTAAGCTAAATAAACCAGGGAGGCTATATCTACTCTCGAATAGAACATATCCCCAAGATATTATTGATAATATTACTGATGAGATTAGCGATATACGAATGATATATTTGTTCTTAACTGTGGAATCGCTTAGTTTATTCATGAGGTTAAAGCCTTTCTGACAATGCTACTCCAAGCATCTACTACGACGACTAATATTGTTAGACAAATCAGTCCTGTCCATACTTGCCCAAATCTCAAATCTAGTAATGAGAGATGAATTTGATAGCCGATACCTTGTATCCCTATGAAGCTCATGATTGCAGCTGATCGAATGCCACATTCTAATCTGTAAAATATATAACTTATGATATTTGGCATCGCCAAAGGGATGCGGCCATACATCACAGCTTTGGTGTAGCTAGCTCCGTTAGAAAGCAATAACCTTATAGGCTGCTGAGGTACATCCCGTAATTGTTCTGCAAAGATGCGGCCCAATATCCCTACGTAAGGTATAGTCAGTGCCAAAACAGCTACCATAGGAGAAAGTCCTATTATGGAAACTAGCAGTAAAGCCCAGATTAATTCGTGAATGGAACGCGTGCATGCCAAAACGAACCTAAGGGTTGTAACTACTGTGTTGTTAACGTATTTATTGTAAATACAAGTCCCTGAACTGAGAATCCCAATAGGGATCGCGATTATTATGGCAAGGCTTAGGCCGCCAAAGGCATATAGGATTGTCTGCACCACAGCTTTCAAACATATAACTAAAAATTCGGGAGTAACATCCAAATAGAATACAGACCACAAAAAATTGAAAAGTGTAGATATTCCATCATAACTGATCAGGGTTTGATCAGTGTAAAAAATACGAATACTGGACCATAAAAATGCGGAGACCAATATTAATGTAAGTATTTTTTTATGCTCAAAAAAATGATTAACATTTTTCATTTATAAAGCTCTTTTAGCATGGATTCATTTATCTCATTGGCAGACACATCGAATACGATTGAATGTTCTTTTATACCTATGAGTCTAGAGCAGTATTCTTGGATTAACCTTGTATTGTGTAACGTGATGATTACACTGCGGTTAGTATTGACTAATTTTGACCTTATGAGCTGCATAATATCTTCTGCTCTGGCAGGATCCAATGAAGATACTGGCTCGTCCGCTAATACGACCATAGGATTTTGTACTAATAATCTCGCTATTGAGACTCTTTGTTGTTCTCCTCCAGACAAATGAGCGGCCTTGTTATTAATCTTATCCTCGATGCCTAGATCCTTTAGAATAGCAAAGACTTTGCCTCGCTCAAGAGGATAAATAAGAGATAGTAAAGATTTAAATAGGCTCCAATTTCCAAGGTTTCCTGCAAGTACATTATTAATTACATTTAATTCTGGGATGATGGAATACTGTTGATCTATCATGCCTACTAGGTTGGCTAGATCTTTTCCTGGTTTCAATTTGCCGATATCTTGACTTGATATTGAAATGGACCCAGTCGTAGGTTTACTGAGTCCACTAATCATGTTCAGCAAGGTAGTTTTACCACTTCCAGAAGGACCAGCTATAGCTAGGATCTCGCCCTGCCCTACCTTAAATGAGACGTCTTTTAGAGCTGCTGACGTGCCATAATACTTACTGACATTGTTGATATCAATCAAATTACCTGTCATGTAAGTTATTTAATGATTCCTAAAGCTTCCGCAGTATCTTTTATAGCATCGTAATTACTATTATTAGTCGAGATAAATTGATCCGCGTTAAATAGTTCAAGGATTTCAGAGTGTTCTTCCGCATTAAGATCTAATAATGCTTGTTTGATTTTACTCGTGAACCCGTCTCCAAACTTGGTCTCTATATCGGACCTGACTGTCCAGTTGTAGTCATAATATTCTGGAGTTGTATAAAACTCTCGAACCAAAGCGGGATCTGCTTTGCCCTCTGAAACTGCTCTGTTCCACACTTTGTAGTTAAGAGCACCTACGTCAAAAGCTCCGTCCTGAACTAATTTCCATGTTAGATCATGAGACCCGGAATAGTTAGGTAAAGCCTTGAAGTCAGAATCTGGATCTATTCCGTTTTCTAGCATGAATAATCTAGGCATTAAATTCCCCGAGGTTGAGTTCTCACTACCAAAAGTTAATGTTAGGTTGGGAGCTTGTTCTTTAAGGTCTGCTAAGTCATTGATTTGCAGGGAAGATTTGACAACGAATTTGCTCAGGTAACTTGCATCTGATTTACGTTGAGCGATTGCTTGAGCACCATTATCTTGTATCCGGGCTTGTACTCCAGTTAAGCCTCCAAAGAATGCAAGATCTAGATCGCCTTTGCTGAACGCTACAACTACAGCTGAATAGTCAATGCTTGGCTTGAACTGTACATTAACGTTTAATTCGTTTGATAGATATGTAGCAAATTTTTCGTATCTTCGGGCCAATCTTTCTGTGTCTTGGTCAGGTATACCGCCTACGAATAGGGTCTCTGCAGGTGTTCCACACCCAAGTAGTGCTAGGCACGTTATGATAAAAGGAACTAGGGTCAATTTTTTTAAAAACTTCATTAAGGATACTCCATTTGTATTCACGAAAAAAAACTAGTCGTCGGAGTGATCCTGTCAGGTAAATCCGTTTTTAAAAGTCATTGATTTAGTCATTACGAAATAGTAATTAAGAGAGGTATCTATGTCAAGTTTCAAGGTGGACATTGCTGTCATTGATGCATATAATTCTACAAACAATTCCTATTTGTTATTGTGCTTAGAAGGAGAGGTGCCGGAGTGGTTGAACGGGCTCGCCTGGAAAGCGTGTAGGGGTCGAAAGGCCTCTCGCGGGTTCGAATCCCGCCCTCTCCGCCATTGACTGACAGTAAACTTTAATATGCCTTTGATGGTTTAACCTATAAATCCCAACGTTGTAGAATTTCTTGCATTTGCCTGATATTACAAACCTAATTTTTGGTAAACTTCAGGATTAGCACAATATTCCAGTCTTTCTCCGTTTGATCCAAGAATTAAATTGCCTGCAGCAATCATGCACATTTTCTTGCGAGCTTCGATTGATGCGCTGCCTATGTGGGGACTAATGATTAAGTTGTCTAGTGTTAATAAAGGGCTATCTGGTTCGATTGGTTCTGGATCTGTCACATCTATGCCTGCGGAACGAATCCATCCTTCATTTAATGCATCGTACAAGGCAGAAGGGTTAACAATCGGCCCGCGTGCTGTGTTTATGAGCACGCTGTCTTTTTTCATGGCTTTAAGTTCGTCATAGCTAATTAGGTAATAAGTTTCAGGGGTTAATGGAACATGCACCGATACGTAATCCGAATTGGATAATACTTCATACATATTGTCACAGTATGTAACCCCAGGTAGATCATCTATGTCAGGTTTAGGTGTTCTTGAGTGATATAATACGTCCATATCAAAGCCTTGTGCTCTCTTTAGCATTTCTCGGCCTATGGTTCCCATTCCTATGATCCCAAGAGTAGCTCCACCAACATCTGTTCCTAACCAACTCATTGGGTGGAATGCAATTTCCCATTGTTTGTTTTTTACCCAGTTATATGATTCTGAAATTCTTCTCGCGCAATTGAGGAGTAAACCAAACGCTATGTCTGCGGTTGGTCTCGCGACTACTCCAGGTGTGTTGCCTACCATAACACCCAGATTAGTAGCCTCTCCAACGTCTATATTATCAACTCCTACTCCAAGTTGGCTTATAACTCTAAGGTTTTTACATTCAGATATGATGCCAGCATCCACTTTGTCCATAACAGTTGTTAGAATTCCATCACATTCAGACGCTTTAACTCTTAACAAGTCTCTTGTGATAGGGTTGTCATCTTCCCATACTTCTATTTCGGCATGGGCAGTTACTAATTCGATTGCTTCTTCAAATAATGGCCTTGTGATTAAAACTTTCATCTATATAACGCTACCCGAGATTAAATATTAATCTAATAGTATGGTAAATGTTATATTTTGGCAAAATAAATAAATTGATAGGAGGAAGGGATCCTCTTTTTAAAAAGGATGGTTTTGAGACAGAAGTGTAGGGTAAGAGGCCCGTGAGGAGGTACGGGCCTCTAGGTTGGGTTGGTGCTAATATCCTACGATATTTAAGAACATTGCTTCATTATCAGTTAGTTTCTCTATTTCTCTGCGTTCCAGTTCTGTCATGGCAGGAGCAGAAAACGTAGAAGAAAGTACTGATATGCAATAACTGACATTTGACATAGCTTCATGAATCACTTTGTTAAACATGCTAGTAAATTAACCTCTCTATAATCATTATTTAAAATACTTACTTAAATATTTTATTTGATATAATGATATACCCGGCAACAGTATTCTGTCAAGGGATATTAATAACTTTGCAATATTGCAATTAAGGATACTAATCAGATGTATTTGTTGGGGTTCATTATGTAGTTAGGGTCTAAGGTGCTTTTGACTCTTTTTATGAGTTCATAGGATGGACCTAATTCTTTTACTGCAAGATGTTTCAGTTTTATTCCAATGCCATGGCAATATTCGATAGAGCCATCCATATCGCAACTTAGCTGCAGTAATGACTCAGATGCTTCATATAATTGTTGTCTGACTGATTCTGAACAAGGGTCCTTGGGTATAATCATCATTGAAAAAAAATCTGGTCTCCCCCAGATTGCGTATTCTGTAACATGGAGATTATGTTTTTGAATGATCCTTTCCGAATGTTGTTTGTACTCCAATATTTTTGATGGAGGAAGGCTTAAATGAATATATTCAAAGATGTGGTCTTGGTTTCTTTTCCATTTGTATTTACGGGTTTTGTTGAGAGCTGTCTTGGAATATAGTTCTGCTGAATTATGCCGTTTGCTCCAATATGACGCAGTAGTATCTGAGTCGATTTGGAATTGATGTTGGTTATCCATTTTGTTTATAATCCATTTGATTGATGCAGCTATAATATCGGCTTCGCCATCGAGCACTAAATGCATGATGACCTGGTCAGCTGATTGGCTCAGTTCGAGCAAAGAAGGTTGTAAGTTTGCGTTATATATGTTCAACAGAAACTGGTATCCGCTTTTAAAATCTGGAAACCCAATACTCATGAAACGCGTAGCTTTAGGTTGTGGATAAATTTTGAGCGAAGCTTTTGTAATTACCCCTAGTGTTCCTTCTGTCCCTATAAAGAAATTTGATATGTCTGGTCCCACAGAGTGGCTAGGGATCTGACTAATAGGCAGGATCTCTCCAGTAGGCAGTACTGCTTCGAGACCAATTACTTGTTCTCCCATCGTGCCGTACTTACTAGCTGTATATCCTACTCCATTTGTGGATATAGCTCCTCCAACAGACGCTATACTTAAGGAATATGGATCGTGGCCTAATACGTGATTTTTGGTGTTAAGTATGTAGTTTAGTTCACCAAGTATCATTCCTGCTTCTACGGTTACTGACTTACTGGTTAGATCAAATGTGATTAAATTATTCATGTTTTTGAGGCTAATCATTAAGGCGTTTTTTGATGGAGCTATACCTCCCATAACGCCAGTACCTGCACCCAAAGGTGTTACGGGGATGAGATGAATATTAGCTAGTTTGATAATGTCTGATATTTGCTGACTAGATGCAGGAAAAAGGACTGCTGAGGGAAGGGTTGCTAATTCGTTTTGTAAGTAGAGTGCTCTGTTAGGGGATAATGCATCTGAGGAGAATATGTCTAAATCGGTTTCTTCTGTAACTATATTATGTTGTCCAACTATAGATCTGAGCTTATCTAGAATGCTCGGGTCTAACATTGATTCATTGCCACTTTGGGCCAGTAGATGTATCTTCGATGTTAATATTTAAATCTTGTAGTGTGTTTCTTATTTTGTCTGCTAGATCGTATTGATTGGCTTGCCGTAAATCTTGTCTAATTTCCAGTAACAAATCTATAAATGGAGCTACATTAGACAAGATAGCAGTTTCTGGAAGTGAAAAAGTTATGCCCAATATATTGCCCATCGTTTTGAGCTCATTTTGAGCTTCCGCTACTTCCATGCTGGATTCTTTGGCTCTGTTAATTTCTCTGGCTAAGTCGAACATTACAGCGATTGACTGAGGAGTATCTAAATCGTTGCTCATGTGGTTGAGAAATTTTGTTTTGTATGCTGATGCGTCCAAAATAGTTCCATTCGCGGCAGAAGGCTCCAGAGCAACCCTTAGTCTTTGCAGGCTCCTGGCAACGGCTTCACAGCCTTCATCGCTGTAATTCAAAGGGGATCTGTAGTGAGAACTTAGTAAGTAAAGTCTAAGCGCATCTGGTTGATGCTTTGTTAACGCTTCTTCCACTGATACAAGGTTTCCGATCGACTTACTCATTTTATCTTGTCCGAATTGAAGTAATCCGTTATGCATCCATATTTTTGAGAAAGGTTGCTTGCTTGTGTAAGCTTCACTTTGTGCGATTTCATTTTCATGATGGGGAAAGACTAGGTCCATTCCTCCTCCATGAATGTCTAATTGGTCCCCTAAGTATTTGGTCGACATTGTTGTGCACTCAATATGCCAACCAGGGCGACCAGGCCCCCAAGGGCTATCCCAAGAAGGCTCTCCTTCTTTTGAACCTTTCCATAATGCAAAGTCTATAGGGTTTTCTTTATTGGGGTCAATTTCGATTCTAGAGCCTGAAATCATGTCCTCGGTTGATCGATTACTTAGTTCTCCATAATTAATGGATTCCTTAACTCTAAAGAATACATCTGCCCCGGCGGGGTATGCATGTCCACTTTCGATCAAAGTATTTATCGTCTCTATGATGTCTGGAATCTCTTGTGTCGCTCTTGGATACTTTGTGGCCCGCAATACGTTCAGAGCGTCCATAGTAGCAAAAAAATCTTGAATATATCGTTCCGTAAGTTCATTCTCACTGATGCCTTCTTCTTTTGCTTTGATTATGATTTTGTCATCTACATCAGTAAAATTCTGTACATGGTGAACGTTAAATCCTGAGTATTCGAGATATCGTCGTAATACATCGAATACGACATAGCTTAATGCGTGACCTACATGAGTGGACGAGTACGGAGTCACTCCGCATACATAAACCTTCACTTCTGTTGGGTTATACGGTTTAAACTCTTCAATTGTCCTGTTAAGTGTGTTGTAAAGTTTCATTGTTTTCTATTTATTGTTACCACTGCCATAGTAGCTATGCCCTGCTCTTTCCCTACAAAGCCTAGATGGTCGGTGGTAGTGGCTTTGATATTGATAGAGCTAAGACCGATACTTAAAACAGAGTCTATATTTTTGCGCATATCCAGTATGTACTTTGATAATGCTGGTTTTTGAGCGATTATTGTAGCATCGACATGGGATACCTGCCAATTTGATTCTTGCCTAAGTTTATCTACTTGCCTAAGTAGTTCTAAGCTACTAATCCCTTTTAGAGAGGGATCTTCTGATGGGAATATTGTTCCTATATCTCCTAAAGTCAGACTCCCTAGTAATGCATCGATTATGGCATGAATTAGGACGTCTCCGTCGCTATGCCCAAGTAATCCTAGGTTGTGCTGGATTAGAACTCCACCTATGACTAATGGCAGATTTTCTCTTAATTGATGTGCATCGATACCTATTCCTGATTTGAATTCGAACATGGCGTGAAATTATTCCTTCTCAGGGTTTAGCAGGATGTACTCTGCTAACATTAGATCTATTGGAGTGGTTACTTTTATGTTTCTAGGATCTCCGTCAGCTATACGGATTCCTATGTTTAAAGATTCAATTAATGATGAATCATCTGTATGCTCCCCAGAGTTATTTGCATATGCGTTTTGAATTGTTTCCCATTCAAAGATTTGAGGTGTTTGGGCATGCCATAACTTTGACCTATCTATAGTGCGAAGAATTGTGCCATTGCTTTTAGATTGTTTTATTGTGTCAACTACAGGGATAGCCGGTATGGCATTACCGTGGGAAGTTGCTAATTTTATGCAATTAGTGATCGTATGATGCATAATGCATGGTCTGGCGCCATCATGTATGCCAACTAGTTTACTTGGCGTTAAGTGGTTCAGTCCTAAATTGACTGACTCTTGGCGTGTTTCCCCGCCGCTACACACTTTGATTACTTTATGGAAATTAGACTTTGAGACGAGTTCTTCAACTTCGAGTATTTTACTGGATTCTACGACTAGGCATATGTTTGATACTAATGGATGTGTCTCGAAACTCCGGACCGTATGATAAATCATGGGGTGACCCGCTATCTCAGCATATATCTTATTACTTCCCATTCGGGTACTGTTTCCGGCTGCAACTATTACTACTCCCAGAATAGGTTGTGAGCTGGGCATTTAAGCGCTGCGAGTTTGGGCAAATATTATCCTGCCAGCGGCAGTCTGTAGTACTCGCGTTACAGTGACGTCATGACTAGAATTTATAAAGCGGCGACCACCTTCAACTACAACCATAGTGCCATCGTCAAGATAAGCTACGCCTTGTCCGATCTCTTT
>DDKW01000024.1 GCA_002339805.1 Dehalococcoidia bacterium UBA2588
TGCTTCCCAGGTCCAAATCTTGAAAGTTAAGGATTCGTCTAATCCAGCAGACTTCCACAATGCAGCTGCCTTATCTGGATCATATGGGAATCCGTCTAGGTCTGAGCTGTAACCCAGAGCGTTGGCTGTAGCCCAGCCATGACCTTTATGTGTTGCTCCATCTCCATACAAAGCTTCTTGTATGGCTCGGGTATCGGTACCATATTGTAATGCTTGTCTAGCATCTTTCTGGAAGCACCACATGTCTTCTTCCCAGCAGTCGATGTAGATCATCCAGAGCATGGAGTTTTCTAATTGCCAGAAAACACTCTTGTCGGACTCTTGTTCTAATGTTGGGACTAAGTTCATGTTAGCCTCAATGAGGTCAGCTTCTCCTGATTGAAGAGCTGCTAATCGAGTGGAAGGTTCAAGAATGATTTCCATGTCGATTCCGCCAACTTGAGCGATTCTGTCCTCGATAAATCCATTCGCTTTTGTGAACCAGTAATCATCATTTCGGTCAAATTCATATTTGACACCTAACTCATAGTCAGTGAGTTTGAAAGGGCCAGTTCCGATTGGATTCTCTTCGAATTCTGTGAAGCAGTCCATTTCGTTCATTTTGCCTTTAGCTTCATTCCACATCCTTTGTGTCATTTCACCTGGAACAACGAGACCTTTGTTCCCTTGATTGTCTTGAGAGAAGTTGAACGGGAAGTTCAAGGCAACTCGTTGCTGAGCATAAGTGATCTGATTTTCTGCAGGTCCTAAGTCCAAAGACTTGCTGTATTTTACGTAAGCAGTTTCAGTTACGTTCATGCAACCTGCTTCAGCCCAGTCTACAGCTAGTTGGGTTCTCTCTTGTGCTAAGGTTTGAAAAACATCTCCTACTACTAAAGGAGTTCCGTCATGGAATTTGATGCCTTTCTCTGTATTAACGTCAATTGTCCAAGTAGTTCCGTCATCTGATATTTCCCATTCAGATATTATTCCGGGTACCAATTGTCCTTTACCAACAGTAGCAAACATGTCGTCCATGTATACTCTCAGGTATTTTAAATCAGGACCTCCAGATAATGGAGGGAAGACACGTTCTTCTTCCAGGTCTGCTACTAGTACAGTAACTCTTTCATCTGCAGTGGATGAAGCAGGTTGTGATGAACTTGCAGCAGGAGCAGCGGTAGCAGCCGGAGCAGCCTCCGAGCTCTCTTCGGAATCTGAACCGCCACAAGCTACGATAACTGCAACTAGTAGCAAAAGTGACATAGACATTAAAGCTAAGCGCTTAATTGTAGTTTTAGTGGTTTGATTCACGGGTTGACCTCCTTTTTGTCGGTGCCAGCCGTTGAGGGTGGCAAAGTGTAGTTTCACAGCACTTCGGCCACGAGCAGTAGCTTGGTCAAGAGCTGAGTAGCGGTAAGCGTAGAATAATATCTTTTATTTGTCAACTTAATGCTAATAATATTATGTGAAGATTAGCAGAACGTAGATAATTGGATATTTAAATACTGAATTCGTAATATAGAATTATATGGTGATCGGATTTATAACTTCTATTTTATTTAAGAGCTAACATGAAAGCGATAAAAGTATTAAAATCTAATACGTACATCAATCTATTGTAAAAGAAGTAATTGGCACATGCTTGTTCTAGATAACATAAGTAAATCTTACGGTGACCGGATATTGTTTCAGGGTTTATCTCTTACTGCTGTTGCCGGGAATCGGATTGCTTTAATTGGCGCTAACGGTTCTGGGAAATCTACGTTGATGGATATCATTTCTAATGAAATGCCTCCGGATGAAGGGAGAATATCTGTTAAGAAAGATATTAGAGTTGGGTACTTAAAGCAGGATAATTTTGATTTCACTGAACGTACTCTTTTAGAAGAGGTTCTAGACGAGCCTGAGTCTCTTAATAGTCTTCGTGAACAAATGACTGATCTTCAAATAAGGTTTTCTGACGAGGAAGATGTAGATAAACAAACAGAGATTTTTTCTAGTATTTCTGAAATTAGCAATCAAATAGAAGTTTTGAGCCATGATTCAGATAAACACGAAGCGGAAAGAATTTTATCAGGATTGGGATTTAGGGAATCAGATTTTTCTAGAAAATTGAATGAATTTAGTGGTGGCTGGGTGATGCGAGCTTCTTTAAGTAAATTATTATTTAAAGATCCTGATGTTTTGCTACTTGATGAACCGACTAATCACTTGGATTTAGCCTCTAATATATGGTTCGAAAAATACTTACAGTCTTTTAAAGGAGCCGTTATTCTTACTTCTCATGACAGAGTGTTTTTGAACTCTGTAGCTACAAGTATATTGGCTATAGAGCCCGATGAGATTGTGTTTCAGAAAGGTACTTATGAGGATTATGTTGAATATAGAGAAGAATCAATTAAATTAAAAGAAGCTACAGCTGCTCGATTAGAAAAACAGATAGCGAAGCAAATGAAATTTGTAGATAGATTCCGTTACACAGCTAGCAAGGCAAGTCAAGTTCAGAGCAGGATAAAAGCATTAGAAAAGATCGAAAAAGTAGTCATTCCTAGAACAGTCAAAAAAATCCATTACTCTTTCCCTTCTGCGCCTAGGAGTGGGTATGAAGTTATTAAACTTAGTGAAATTAGTAAATCTTACGGGACCAATCAGATATACAACAAACTTAATCTTGTTTTAAATCGTGGAGATAAGGTTGCTTTAGTAGGTCCAAATGGAGCTGGTAAGTCTACTTTGCTTAAGATAATGGCTGAAGCTTTAGAATTCGATAGCGGAGAGAGAAAGTTAGGACACAATGTTATAGAGGGTTATTATGCCCAACATTTGCTAGAACTTTTGAATCCATCAAATACGATAATGGAAGAAGTAGGTCGAATTTCTGGATTGCTTAATGACCAAGACGTTAGAAATGTTATGGGTGGCTTTTTGTTTAGAGGAGATGATATATATAAGCCGATTTCGGTCTTATCGGGTGGTGAAAAAGCCAGAGTGGCGTTGGCAAAATTATTGCTTGATCCGAGTAACTTGTTATTCATGGACGAGCCTACAAATCACCTGGACATAGCTTCCCGGGAGATTTTATCTGATGCGCTTCAAGACTATGAAGGCACGCTGTGTTTTATAACCCACGACCGTGGATTGATCCATCAAATTGCTAATAAAGTTATTGAAATTCAGAACGGAGTAGTTAATGTCTATAATGGTACATATTCAGAATATTTGTATCATAAAGATAATTTGATTAGATCTGATTCAGTTGCTAATGATTTTAGGTCTGAGCAGGAGGATACAGGTACTATCAATCAAACCTCTGCTAAGGAATCTCAGTTACTGTATAAGAATGTTCGCCAATTAGAGGATCAAATAGCTAGGAAAGACAATGAAATTTCTGAATTGGAACTATTGTTTGCTGATCCGAGTAATTTCGAGACTTCAGATGTACTCAATGATGTGAGTGAAAAATATGAAGCGTTGAAGAAAGAATATGAAGTACTCTGGAATGAGTTTGAGTCTTTATCCTCTAGGCTAGAACTGCTTAAATAATAAGAAAAAAACCCCCCTTACTGAATCCAGTAAGGGGGGTTAAATTAACCTAGTAGGCTATTTAAAGTGAGAAGTGTTAATTAGAATTCTTCTTCCACCAGGCATATTGGTGTAGTCTAGGTCCTTATTAACTCCCCAGACAGCTACTATTTCCATAACAGGGATCTGATAGAGTCTGTCTGTGAACACTTCATAAACTTCTTCCATGAGTTTCCTTCTTTCATCACCACCAGCTGCTAAAGCTTTCTGGCCCAATGTGTGGGAGTCAGCATCGCAGTTAGATGATCGAACTGAAGTACAGTTCATGTAGTAGTTTATCTGTCTACCGAAGTCAAAGTATTCTCCGCCAGGAGCGAAGTATACTAAGCCAGGTGAAGCACCTGGGTCTGCTGGTGGCTCACCTGCGTGAACTGTAGCAACAGCTTCTTCGTGAGTCTGTCCTGCAGCTAATGCTTCCTTGTAAGCAACTGCTGGTCCAGCTTTGTGGTACTTAGTCCATACGCTAGGCTCAACAATGTTGATTTTTACATTTATGCCAGCCTGGTCCCACATAATGCCTAGGGACTCAGATAGCTCAACGTCTTTAGCGTAACGACCAGATCGGCTGTAGTAGTTAATCTGATTGTCAAAATTGTAATCAGCTTCTGCTAGCAATTGTTTAGCCTTTGCTGGGTCGTATGGGAATTTGGGCTTCCAGTTGGTTTCGGTAACACCGATGGTTCCTGGAATTCCATTAGGACCACTAGAACATCTGCTGGTTGGTCCAAATAGGGCCAAAGCCAATTCTTCGCAGTCGATAGCGTGAGTTAGAGCTTGCCTAACCTTTAGCTTTTTCAGTTCAGGATGCCAGATGGTATCAACGTCAATGGTGTTAATTTCACCAGATACGATTTTCACCCATCCGCCATTATCACTGTTTTCTAGATCTTCAGCCATGTCGCCAGCCATGCCCCATGCGATGTCAGCTTCACCGGTCTGAATCATAGCTGATCGAACAGTTTCTTCACTTCTCCATACATACTCAGCAGTATTTATGGTACCAGCCTGGTTAAGGAATACGTTGTTATCAGCATTGTAGCCGTCGAATCTGTCAATGATGAATTTCTCACCTTTGATCCATTCTGTGAATTGGTAAGGTCCCCAACCAACAGTGTGACCACTGGCTGCTTGTGATGCACCAAGATTGTCAGCATGATCTTTAGGTGCCCTAAAGATGCTAAATTGAGCGAATCGAGCTAGAGCTGGGTGACCGTTGTCGATATGCCAAGCTACTGTGTACTCATCAACTACTTCAGCGTGCGAGTCACCAACTTGCCCGTATGGTCCGCACTCAATACAACTACCCAAATAGTCGATACTATATGCTGCAGATTCTGCATTCCATGCTTCACCATTATGGAATTCCATTCCTTCGTTTAAGGAAAGGAGCCAAGTTTTACCGGCATCTTTCATTTCCCATCCGCTGAATCCTGCTGTAGGCGTATCTACAAAGTCAGGACCTAAGAATGAAAAAGGTTGTGAGATATTGTGGATTACTTGGTTAGGATACAACGTGGTTGACATCCAAGGATCAGGTTCAGTAGGTTCTTGGTTTATTACAACTACTATACTGTCCTTTGCAACAACTGCCGCTGCTGGCGCTACAGTTGGTTGAACTGCAGGT
>DDKW01000005.1:0-13243 GCA_002339805.1 Dehalococcoidia bacterium UBA2588
TGAGCATATAACAGCATTAAATGCTAATCACCAAAACTTTTCACGTGTAAGAGGCTTTCCCTAGACGTCCGATTGAATATTGTATTACCATATAATAATAGACTTTAAGATATGAGCAAATGAAATATTCAAACCTTAACGATTATATTATTGAGTTAGAAAAACAAGGCTTGCTACTAAGGGTCAAGACCGAAGTATCTACAGATTTAGAAATTACCGAAATTACCGACCGAATGATGGCTACCGATGGCCCTGCTCTTCTCTTTGAGAATGTTGCTGGGCACACAATACCTGTTCTTACTAACCTTTTTGGATCTCATAAAAAAATGTCATTAGCATTGGGGGTAGAAGATGTCGACCAAATTGCTGACAGGATATCAGCATTGCTGGACACAGTACAAAACCCTCCCAAATCCATCGGAGCTAAAGTTAAGCTACTGGGTGAACTCCTCAAAATAGCCAAATTATCACCTAAAACTGTCAAACAGGCTCCATGTCAGGAAGTTATTCATACTGGTGAACAGGTTAACCTGTTTGACTTGCCAATTCTAAAAAATTGGCCACTGGATGGCGGAAAATTCATTACGCTACCTTTAGTAATTACACAAGACCCAAAGAAATCTTCACAAAACTATGGCATATATAGAATCCAAGTGTACGATAAAAATACTACCGGATTACATTGGCAAACCCATAAAGGAGCCGCAGACCATTACCGAAATACTACAGAAAAACTTGATGTTTCTATAGCAATTGGATCTGATCCTGCAACAATTTGGTCAGGCTCAGCTCCGCTACCTCCTGATGTAGACGAGATGCTGTTAGCAGGATTTGTACGAAACAGCCCCGTAAAGTTAGTTAAATGCATATCTAACAATTTAAAAGTTCCTGCAAATTCGGAAATTGTAATAGAAGGTTACGTTTTAAAGAACGAGAGTAGGATAGAAGGACCATTTGGAGATCACACAGGATATTATTCAGAAGCTGCTGACTATCCCGTATTGCACGTAACTACCATTACTCACAGGAACAATCCAATATATCCCTCTGCTCTTGTTGGTAAACCTCCTAAAGAAGACTACTGGATGGGCAAAGTAACGGAAAGAGTATTTTTACCATTAATCAAATTGACCTTACCTGAAGTCCATGACATAAACATGCCAGCAGAAGGTATATTCCATAATATGTTAATAGTTTCAATAGATAAGAGGTATCCTGGGCAAGCGTATAAAGTAATGAATGGCCTATGGGGAATGGGATTGTTAAGTTTAACCAAAACTATAGTAGTGGTAGATAAGTTCGTTGATGTTCACAACATATCGGAATTGGCATGGAGAGTACTTTGCAACATCAATTACGATACTGATATTTTAATAAGCAAAGGACCTCTAGATGACTTAGACCATTCTAATCCATCGGCAAAATTTGGAGCTAAACTCGGCATAGATGCAACGCGCAAAATAGACGGCGAGGGATACACATCTGATTGGCCAGAAGATGTTGAAATGACCGAAGATATAAAACAACTTGTTGATTCTAGATGGAAGGAATATGGTTTCTAAATGGCTGCACAATTGTCTTTTATAAAAAAACTCCCTTTATATATGTCTTCAATACGAATTTGGGAGTCTCTATTCGCTTTACCATTCGCTTACATGGCATTAATACTAGCGTCCAAAGGGTTCCCAAGTACTAGTGACTTATTATTTGTAACGCTTGCAATGGTATCTGCACGTACATTTGCCATGTCAATAAACAGATTGGCCAATGAGAAAGAAGACTCCAAAAACCCAAGAACAATGAATCGACATCTTCAATCCGGATTATTGAACAGAAAAGATATGTGGATTTTAATCATTCCAAGTGTAGGATTATTTTTAGTATCCGCATATATGCTCAACTTATTTGTTCTTTTACTCGCTCCTGTTGCTCTTACTTATATAACCCTCTATTCATTTTCCAAATATTACACCTGGGCCTGTAACATTCTGTTAGGATCATCATTAGCTATAGCGCCAATAGGAGCCTGGTTCGGAGTCACTGGGTCTTTTAGTGCTATGCCTCTGATCTTGGGATTAGCAGTCACTTTATGGGCCAGCGGATTTGACATCATCTATACTTGTTTGGATTATGATTTTGATACTCAACATGGCATAAATTCAATTCCGGCGAAATTTGGGATTCGGAATGCTCTCAGTTTGGTAAAACTTTTCCATGGAGCTTCAATATTAACCCTGATAACCCTAGGAATCCTAATGAACCTCAATGCAGTCTATTTCATTGGCTGCACTATCGCGAGCATCCTACTAGCTTACGAAAACATGTTAGTTAAGCCGAATGACCTTTCAAAAGTTAACATCGCTTTCTTTAGAATAAATGGCTTGATATCAACGGCTCTATTGGTATTCACTGGAATAAGTGTGATAATCAAATGAACATGCAGCCGAAACACCCTTACATAGTAGGTATTTCCGGAGCTAGCGGAGTAATTATTTCCAAGAAAATAGTAGACTCCCTACTAGCAAAAGAACTGGAAGTGGTTACTGTCTTTTCTAATGCTTCCAAATTGGTTTGGGATCAAGAATTGTCAACGTCATACCAAACCGATATCTTAGAATGGTCTGAATACCCCAATTATACCAATTATGCAGTTGGAGACCTCACAGCACCCATTGCAAGTGGTAGTTATCATACCAACGGAATGATCATTGTACCGTGCAGTATGAATAGCGTAGCGAGCTTAGGCAATGGGATCACCAACAATCTTTTGCTTCGTTCAGCAGACGTTTGCCTGAAAGAAAAAAGACCTTTGACAATAATTCCTAGAGAAACTCCCTTACATGCTATCCATTTGAGTAATTTAACCAAGCTAGCAACCATGGGAGCAACTATCATGCCAACCGATCCTCCATTTTATTTAGGGCTCCAAACAACAGCGGAAATAGTAGATTATTTCGTAGCTAAAGTTCTAATACAACTAGGAATAGAGACCGAGTTACCAGAAAAATTTAGATACCTAGGTAAATAAACAGTTGGGTAACACACAACGGAAAGAACCTGAGCAATCCTATGTAAATAGTGTATTCAGTAATATAACTAAACACTATGACCAGATGAACACCATCATGACTTTAGGTATGCATCACATCTGGAAAACCAAACTAACCAAGATAGTATCTGCCAATCATCCTCAAGTTTGTGTAGATATAGCTACAGGTACTGGAGACATTTCCAGAAAATTATCTTCAATCCCTTCAGTAAACCAGGTAATCAGTACAGACATATTACCTGAAATGCTGAAATTAGCTATATCCAAAAACAAGCATTCTAATGAACATCACAAAAATTCTTATTTTGCTAGCACCGCAGTCAATTTACCAATAAAATCAAATACAGCTGACGTTGTGACTGCAGGATTCAGTCTTCGAAATATGCCTAACCTAGAGCAAGCCATTTCCGAAATGGTCAGAATCGCTAAACCCGGAGGAATCGTATCCACACTAGAATTAACTCCTTACAAAACTAAAATAATAGGCAAAATCATAGGGCTATATTTTAATAAAATTGTCCCAGTTGTGGGTTCTTTGATCAGTAATAACCGTAACGCATATTCATATCTTCCTCAATCAGTAGATAATTTCATTGATGCAGAACAGTTGAAGTTATTATTCGAGAAGTGCGGATTAGTAAATGTAACCTATATTAAATTAGGTATAGGAACAATAGCCATACATACAGGTACAAAACCTTAATTTTCTCCCAAATAAACCAGATACCATCATTGTATATAGATATACATTAAGATAGAATCAACTAAATTCAATCATCAACATACGGATAGTCATGCCTTCAATATTCGACAAACTTGAAATTATTTTACGGCGCAACGAAGAACTGGAATCGCTTATGGCCACGCCTGAAATAGCAGCTGATTTCACCAAAATTCAAACTTTAGCTAAAGAACGATCTTCATTAGAAAAATTAGTTACAATCGGGCGAACCTATGAACAACTCGTAGAGGAACAAAAAGACTTGGAAGAACTAGCCCAAGATTCTTCAGATACTGAACTAAGCAATATTGCCAAACAAGAGTTATCCAGTATTTCAGATCAGATCAAAAACTTAGCAGATGATTTAGAGGTTGCGTTACTTCCAAAAGATCCAAACGATGAACGTGATGTTATAGTAGAAATTCGTGCAGGAACCGGTGGAAGAGAAGCTACTCTGTTCGCAGCAGATCTATTCAGAACTTACACTAAATATGCCCAACTCCATGGATGGAAGACAGAAATTATGGATTCCCACAATGCCGATCTAGGCGGATACAACAAAATCGTCTTTGACATTCATGGCCAAGGAGTCTACAGCAAACTCAAATTCGAGAAAGGCGTCCACCGAGTCCAACGTATTCCCGAAACTGAAACGCAAGGTAGAATTCATACATCTACCGCAACTGTAGCTGTCCTGCCCGAAGCAGATGATGTAGAAATTAACATTAATCAAGATGATTTACGAATTGATATATTCCACTCTGGCGGGCATGGCGGACAAAATGTAAACAAAGTGGCCACTGCGGTTCGGATAGTGCACAATCCAACCGGAATCGTAGTAGTGTGTCAAGATGAAAGATCACAATACAAAAATAAAACCAAAGCAATGTCAATGTTAAGAGCAAAAATATACGAAGTAGAACAGCAACGCCACAGTGACGAAATAAGTAAGACTAGACGCGAGCAAGTCGGGAGCGCAGAACGTTCTGAAAAAATCAGAACTTATAATTTCCCTCAGGACAGAATCACGGACCATAGAATATCGTCAAGTTTCTACGGATTGAACAAAATCCTGGATGGCAACTTGGATGAGATTATAACTTCCCTTATGGATTGGGAAAGGACAGTTCTCATGGAAGAAGTCAAAGCCTAATCGAACAAGAACATTCCATACAAAACCTGCGTAGCTATATAACCGTTAAATTACAACAAAGCGGTATAGCAGACAGTGATATTGAAACAGATATAATAATCATGGAAGCCTTAAATCTTAATCGAGTGGAACTTGCGTCTTCCACAAAGTTAATCATTCCTCAATCTCAATTGGATACCATTGAGTCAATATTAAACCGCAGGGTACAAAGAGAACCACTCTCGTATATCCTAGGAAACCAGCCTTTTTATGGACTGGATTTTTCTATAAATTCCCATACCCTTATACCTCGTCCAGAGACAGAATTATTAGTAGAAGAAATTCTCAATTTCACAGAAAACATTCGATCCCTATCCGTTGCAGATATTGGAACAGGAAGTGGAGTTATAGCGGTCTCTTTAGCCATTATGAGACCAGATTACGGATTCTATGCTGTAGATATTTCAGAAACAGCGATCGCAGTCGCACACCAAAATGCAAATAAGCACAAAGTATCCCATCAAATCACTTTCGAAGTTGGAGATTTGTTTGCTAGTACTACCGAACAATTCGACATCATAGCGTCCAACTTGCCATATATACCGACTGACCGCATTAGTAAACTAGAAAAAGAACTTTCTTGGGAACCTATTCAAGCATTAGATGGAGGACTGGACGGCACGCAGGTCATTTCTAAACTGTTAGAGAAAAGTACATTGCATGTCAAACGCAATTCAACCATTTTCCTTGAAATAGACAATTCGCATGCAAATACCCTGATCAATCTTGCAAAAAGAATTTATCCGCTGAGCAAAATCACACTCAAGCAAGATCTGCAAGGATTTGATAGGATACTAATTATCGAGCCTTTCGACGCAACCCCAACTTGATAGTAAATGTAAGAAGGAGTGTTATGGCTACTAACATATATTCCGGTACCCAATACAACGTGGTAGGCACAAGACCAGTCCGACATGATGGATATGAAAAAGTTACTGGCGCAGCAAAGTACGGGGCAGACATCCAGCTTTCTAACATGCTCTACGGCAAAGTACTTAGAAGTCCGCATCCTCATGCCATTTTAAAATCAATCGACACGACAGCTGCCGAAGCTTTACCAGGAGTTGAGGCAGTCATGACGCATAAAGATTTCCCCATAATAGAAGACCAAATGATTGATTTAGCTGAAACAAGGGCTAATGCAAGACTAATGGCTGAACATTTAATGGCTCATAACAAAGTATTATACAAAGGTCATGCTATTGCTGCAGTGGCAGCCACAAATTCTCATGTTGCAGAAGTAGCTCTCGACCTTATCCAAGTTGAATACGACATTTTACAACCAGTACTCACCTATAAAGACGCTATCAAACCAGATGCCCCATTGCTTCATGATGATATGACAACACACGTGAAATCCGAACGTTTTGCTCGAGGTGAAGATTCAGGCAAAAGAAGTAATATAGCTAGTCACATCCAACATAAACTTGGAAACACTGCAGAAGGATTTGATGCCTCTGATTTTATTTTGGAAAGAGAATTCACAACAGAAACAGTCCACCAAGGTTACATAGAACCACACGCTTCAACTGCTACTTGGCCTGGAGATGGAAGAGTCCACATTTGGACATGTACTCAAGGTGCCTTTGGTGTACGATCGGCGACAGCTGCGATCTTAGGACTCCCAGAATCCATGGTGAAAGTCACACCTACTGAAATAGGTGGTGGCTTTGGAGCCAAAGCCACCACTTACCTAGAGCCGGTCGCAGCTGTCTTATCTAAGAAAAGTGGTAAACCTGTCAAAGTTATAATGTCCAGAAAAGATGTTTTCGAAGGGACGGGGCCTACTTCCGCTACTTGGGCTAAAGCAAAGATTGGATTTACCAAATCTGGCTTAATCACTGCAGCAGAATTAACAATGTATTTTGAAGCAGGCGCATATCCCGGTTCTCCTGTAGGTGGCGCAACCCTATGCGCGACTGGGCCATACAAAATTGAGCACCTTTTGATAGACGGATATGATGTCGTGTGTAACAAACAAAAAGTTCAAGCTTACCGAGCACCAGGTCAGCCTCAAGGAGCATTTGCTATTGAGCCTGTGATTGACGAAGCTGCCAACATCCTAAACATAGATCCTATCGAACTTAGGTTACTAAATGCTGTTAAAGAAGGTGACCGAATGCCCAATGGAGTTCGACACCCTAAAATTGGATGTATAGAACTAGAAGAAGCGATGAAAGACCATGCTCATTATAAGGAAAAACTAAGCAAACCTAACCAAGGGCGAGGGATCGCCGTTGGATATCGTTGGCAAGGAGGCCAAGTTTCATCAGCTACAATCAATGTGAATAGCAATGGAACCATTAACTTGATCACAGGCTCTGTAGACATTGGAGGCTCTAGGACGGCTGTGGCCATGCAAGCCGCAGAAATTCTAGGACTTACTTCCGAAGATGTATCTCCTATTGTTGCAGACACGGACATGGTTGGTTATACCGCTAACACAGGGGGCAGCAGAACAGCATATGATACAGGACTCGCCGCAATCGAGGCTTCCTACCTAGTGATTCAAGAAATGAAAAACCGAGCTTCATTATTTTGGGAAGTCCAATCAGAGGACGTACAATTTAAAAATGGCATATTCACATGTGCTAAAAATCCCAAAGATCAATTATCTTTTAAAGATATAGCTAGAAGGCAAATGGGCAGTGGTGGCCCAATCACGTGCTCCGCCTCCGCCACTTCTACAGGAGTAGGACCGATTATAGCTGGAAACATTATAGATGTTGAAGTAGATCCTGAAACCGGAAAAGTAACTATCCTCAAATGCACTTCTTTCTTAGATGTAGGTTTCCCTGCGCACCCTAGCTATGTGGAAGGCCAAATTCAAGGAGCTACTGTACAAGGAATAGGATGGGCTCTGAATGAGGAATATGTATATAATGATAATGGAGCCGTTGATAATGCAAGTTTCCTTGACTACCGCATGCCAACTAGCCTTGATGTCCCGATGATCGATTCTGTTATGGTAACAGTTCCTAATCCAAGACATCCATTTGGATTACGCGGAGTTGGTGAAGCACCTATAATTCCCCCTTTGTCAGCAATTCATAATGCAATCAATGACGCATTAGGAATACGAATAAACTCGTTACCAATAACCCCTAGTAAAATAATAGAATACCTGAATGAAAGCAACTAGAGTAAAAATGTTTAATCAATTAAATAAATGTCACAACACCAAAGATTTTAGAAAACTTGCTCAGAAAAGAATTCCGTCGCCAATTTTCCATTATCTTGATGGGGGAGCAGATGATGAAACCACTCTAGCCCGAAATACAGATTCATTTGAGACATGTGATTTAGTTCCCAATGTCCTCAAAGGCGTAGAAACGATTGACACCAGTGTTTCGGTAATGGGCAGAACAATAAACACTCCACTATTCTTCTCCCCAACAGCACTTCAAAGATTATTCCACCATCAAGGAGAAAGAGCCGTTGCACGAGCAGCAGAAAAATTTGGAACATTCTGTGGAATATCATCGTTAGCGACTGTAAGTATTGAAGAAATTGCTAAGAATTATTCATCTCCCAAAATGTTCCAGCTTTACGTACATAAGGATAAAGGCCTAAACAACAGCATGATCGAAAAATGCTTAGAACATGATTTCGATGCCCTAGCTGTGACGGTAGACACCATTGTAGCTGGCAATCGCGAACGTGATTTCTATACTGGATTCACCACACCTCCAAAACTAACACCTAAAAGCATGTTAAGTTTTGCAACTCATCCTAATTGGACGACAAATTATCTTTTTAGAGAAAAATTTGAATTACCTCAATTAAAAAATCATGTCAAAGAAGGGACTGATGTCAAAGTATCCATCGGAGAATATTTCACCTCATTAATTGATCAAGATATGAATTGGGACACTATCAATGACATAAGTAAAAAATGGGGAAAAGAATTATGCATAAAAGGCATCATGTCAGTCGAGGACGCCAAGAGATCAGTCGATATCGGCGCAACCGCTATTATGGTCTCTAATCATGGTGGAAGACAACTTGATGGATCTCGAGCTCCATTTGACCAATTATCAGAAATTGTTGACGCTGTTGGTGATAAAGTAGACGTAATTTGTGATGGCGGTATAAGGAGAGGGACACATGTGCTTAAAGCCTTGTCTGTTGGAGCAAAAGCTTGCTCTGGAGGGCGTATGTATCTATATGCTCTAGCTGCAGGTGGAGAACAAGGAGTAGAAAGAGCAATGCAGCTCATGCAAGATGAAATCCAAAGAGGCATGAAGTTGATGGGTTGTAATACTGTTAGTGAATTAGGCCGGAATAACCTCAGATATAGATAAGCCGCATCACCCCAAGTCTATTTTCTCGGTCACCGAGTGAGTAGTTCCCCCAAAAGTAGGAATCCATGATGAATGTTTACCTGGACCGCCTGTCACTCCTATAAGCAAATCTGATTCTGCTCTTACCATTGGTACAGGACCTTCAGGAATTGCACCGAATCTTTCCATAAGAGTATCGTGAGTGTAGCTGTTTAAAGGTATTAATGCATTCTTCATGAGCCAATGTATTACGTCTGACTTTGTGAACCCATCTGATACTATAGTTTCCGCATGTTCAGGACCCAACAGTAATATGGTTTGTCCGCCAGTATAAGCATTATTGGCGCCTGTCACTTTCATAGCTCCGGCTACAATGGTCAATACTTCCTCCGCTGATCTGCCAGTATGATCATTGATATTGTGAGGAGATTCTGCTGCCGCAACAGTAACTGTACTATCTTTCAAATCAAATCCCATATCCACATGTATCGGATTCCAAGGATTCAAATCCTCATTCTCACCAATGCAAAAAGAAAATTTCGCTGGAGAGCCTTGAGAAGACATATCTCCTACTCCCGGATATCCTCCTCCGACATTGAATAATATCAATCTCATCGCCCTGCCGATCACTGCATTGGATACGAAGCCAGGACCAAACACTCCCGAAGAATTATTAACATTCAAACTTTTTATAATAGGTCCATTAATAATCATTAAAATTCCACATGGGTGTGTAGTCGCTTGAATAGCATATAAATTGAATTCTGGCTGTGTAATCGCTTTGACTGCTGCCATAAGTACAGGGAAATGTTCCGGACGACACCCTGCCATAACAGCATTAATCGCTATTTTTTCAACCGTTGCAGAACCCCAATTAGGAGGAATTTCTCCTATTACGTCATAACGACCCACATTACTCGATCCTATCATCGCATTAACTCGATCTGGCGTTGGAGGGATTATTGGAAGTCCATCTGTCCACCCTTGCTCCATAAAGTAATCATTAACCGATTCGTAAGATGCGGGTAAAGATATTATTTCATCATCAGTTGACATCTATAAACCTGTCCATCCTCTGATGATTTGCTCTACAAAAACATCGGATAATTCTTGAACTTGGATTTTACTGATGCCTCCAAAAGGATGGTCGCCGATCGCAATCGGTAATCCTGGCATACCAAGGGTTTTGCTTTCCGAATCTGCAAGCCGTACAAATCTGTCTGAACATATTGTTACCGTATTGACACCTAATTTTTCTAATTCAACTGAGTCATGGATACACCATGAAGTGCAAGACCCTCAATCCGCTAACCCTACAATCGCCAAATCTACCTCTGCACCCATACATTGTAAAGTGTCTTCATCAACAGGAATAGAAGCAGTCCATTTACTATAATATGCAACAGAACTCAAACTTAATTTAGAAACCAAAACATTTTCCAGAGTTTGGAATATAACGTTACCATTTGGTTTATTATTCCAAAGGAAACCAAGTCGTTTGCCCTCTAAATTCTCACTTCTATTAGATAATTGATTCTGCAATCTCCTAGGTTTGGCACTGGGATTCAACACTGAAATAGTATCTAGCATTATCACACTCCTCATTATTCAGGATGGTTTATAATCTGGGGTTGTAATACACTATGATAACCTATCAGCCAAAAGGATTGTACAGTGGAGCAAAGCATATATTCCAGTAGAAGATCAGAATTAATGAACCAAATTGGGAACAGCGTGGCAATTATAACTTCTGGTCTAGAAAAAACTCGTAACAACGACGTCAATTACATTTTCAGACAAGATTCAAATTTCTGGTATTTTACAGGATTTGAAGAACCTAATTCTGTAGCAATCTTAGCGCCAAATACTGATAAGCCATATACTCTATTTGTTCCTCCTTATGATGAAAATTATGAAACTTGGGTCGGTAAAAGAGCCGGGATAGAAGGTGCTATAAGTGAATACATGGCAGATCAAGCGTTCTCAATAGAGGAATTTGAAAAACACCTACCAGATCTGCTATCTGGTTCTTCCACCCTCTATTTCACAGCAGATTCCGATAATGATATATACCCCATTATCTCAAAAATAATTTCTTCTCAACGTAGAAATCATTCAAGAGGTGGAACATTCATTAATTCTATAAAAGATCTGTCCATAATTACTGCTAACATGCGTCAAATAAAAACAGACCCCGAAATTAAGCAAATAAAAAAAGCTATCGAAATAACCCATAAAGGATTTATAGAAGCATTTGCTAATACTCTTCCAGGAAAGCACGAGTATCAAATTCAATCAAACCTAGAGTCCCAATTCAGAGAATTAGGATCACCTCGAAACGGATATCCTTCCATTGTTGCTGGTGGATTAAATAGCTGCACACTACATTACATCAAAAATGACCAACCTCTCGCAGATGGAGATCTACTTCTTATTGATGCTGGTGCCGAATTTGACTATTACACCGCTGACATAACCAGAACCTGGCCCGTAAATGGAAAATATTCTAAAGAACAACTAGAAGTTTACACAGTCGTACTAGAAGCTCAACAAGCAGCGATAAAACTTATTAAACCTGGGGTCACTTTTGAAGAAGTTCATCAAGCTTCTCTTAAAATCTTGGTACAAGGGCTTAAAGATTTTGGAGTACTTAACGAATCGGTGGACACAATTATAGATGACAAATTATATGCACCATACTATATGCATGCTACTTCTCATTGGCTTGGCCTTGATGTACATGACGCTGGGATATACCGAGATTCAGAAGGCTCAATACAACTTCAACCTGGCATGGTGTTAACTGTAGAACCTGGGTTATATTTTGGGAAATTAGCCCCAAATGTGCCAGCTAAGTTTCAAGGCATAGGTATCAGAATCGAAGATAATATCTTAGTCACCGATACAGGCTTTGATAATCTATCACAAGCAATACCAAGCGATCCAGCTGAATTAGAGAAATTAATCGGAACGTTGTCATAGTCGTAAAATCATAACTCCCGAACCATATATGAAGTAAAGGCCCAATACCCCAATAAATCCATTAAGTACAAGCATAATCAAACGATAAATTCTTTCGGTCATTAGCCTTTTTCCGTGGTGTACACCCAATGATAGTGTACAGTTCCAAATATAATCAGACATTATGTGACCAATATAAAAACATATAATTCCAATAACCCCGTAAAGATAAGACCACAAAATGTAATTTAGACCAATAGTACTCCACCATAATAAAAAATACGGGTTACATAAACTAACTACAAAGCCTTTGTAAATATAAGAAACAGATCGGTTAGCAGAAAGAGTTCGAACATCAGCGAGTGTAGGTAAGCTAGATCTACTAGTGATACCTTTCACACTCAAATACAATAAAAAAGCTCCTCCCAAGATACCTATGATAATGCGTACTGGTCCATAAGACACAAAAGGTGATATCCCAATCAACAAAACGCATACTATGAGCAATTCACATATAGCATGCCCAGTAGATAAAAAAACTCCAACTTTAGGACCATCTATAATGGAGTCCCTGACATTGATAGCGGTCACTGGTCCTGGAGCCAATGCACCTGAAAAACCTACTAAAATGGAAGTCACGAAAATTACTACAAATACATCTATTAACATATCTGCGTCCTATATCATATTAAATATCAATCACCTAAGAGTTGATAATCAAAATGCGTCAGATCTTCTAACAGAACCTGAGCAGCAGATACATCCAAACCTAAGGTAGAATCGGTTTTGACCGCTATGGTATACGCTCCCGAAGCTACTGCACTTGCAATTCCTACAGGAGAATCCTCTATTGCAATGCAATCTTCAGCAATTTGCCCTAATTTTTCAGCAGATCTCAAATATACTTCTGGATCTGGTTTCCCATTAATGACATCATCACCACCCATAACTGAGTCAAAAGCACCCGACAACCCTATAGCATTTAATTTGAGATCAATCCATCTGTGTTGAGATGATGAAGCAACGGCTATTGGAAT
>DDKW01000005.1:13627-23988 GCA_002339805.1 Dehalococcoidia bacterium UBA2588
CCTCCAAATATTTGCAGTACATGATGTTCGTAATCTGATATTAGGGCTTCCACAGACTTATCTAATTTACGGACACTTTTAATTCGGTCCCACGTTTGATATATAGTCGTACCTATCAAAAATGATCGATTCTCTTCATCACTTATTATGTCAACTCCATATTCACCAAGCGCATCATTTATGGCCCTAAGGAATAATGGTTCACTATCCAGCAATACACCATCCATATCGAATAAGATTGCTTTGTAAGTTTTTTTCATATATTGCCTCTCATGGTGGTTAGTTCTTGACATGCTTTTCAAGGAAATCCAAAGTTCTTGGCCATGACATGGCTGATGCTCTCTGGTTATGCCTAACCTTATCACTAAAATCCATAAAAGCGTGACCTGCTTCCGGATAAGTATAAAACCTATAATCTTTCCCTAAACTTGTAAGTTCTTTATCTAAAGTAAGCATATCTTGTTGTGAAGGGTTGTCATCATTTTCTCCAAAATGAAACAAAATAGGACAATTTATATTATTAGCCATATCAAATGGTGTTACATCATTGTCTCCCCATACTGCGAATAAATTTCCACCATAATATGGTATAGTTGCGCTAAAGCTATCGCTTACGGCAGCCATCATCCACGCTATTCGGCCACCGCAGCAAAATCCAGTGATCCCCATTTTGCCTGATTCAACCAAAGGGTTGCTATTGAGAAATCCGATAGTGGACTCTACATCAGATATGATTTGAGTGTCGTCTAACAATTCTCTCTTAGATTTACCTGAAGCCTCAGACATTTCATCTGAAATGGTGTGAAATAAATCAGGAGCTACTGCTAGGTAACCTTCTTTTGCGAATCTATCGCACATAGTCTTTGTAAACTCAGCCACTCCAAATGCATTCATAATTACAACTATAGCAGGGAAGGGCCCTTTCCCATCAGGTACACTTGTATAAACATCCATAATATCTGGACCTACGTTCACTTGTTCGACAGATGCTACCATTTAAGTCCTCCAGTAATTTGTGGTTTCATAAGAATCAAAATAAGTTTTCATCTCTGCATTCACGTAAGGAAGTTTCAAATGCTTCCAAAGTATCGTTTATATCCTGCTCCGTATGTACTGCCGAAACAAGAAATGCATTCCTACCCATCACATCGATACCATGATTTTGCAGAGATCTTTTCAATTGAATGGTCTTTTCTTCAGCTATTGTATTCTTGATTCTTGTATGATCTCCGGTACATATTTCTCTGTCGCAATCACAATCTTGCAATACCACATGAACCATGGAACCTATACCATATGAATGACCACTTATCTCTAACGAGCTAAACACTCCATTGATTCCATCTCGAAGTTTTATTCCCATATTATTAGCAATCGTATTAACTTCGCCCCGCGATATGATCTCAAGGCATTTAGATCCAGCGACCGCTGATAATGGATTTGCATTAAATGTTCCAGGATGAGCTACTCTATCAGTAATATTCCTAACAAACTTACCGTTATGAGAGATCATATCCACAATGTCTGCCTTGCCTCCAACAGCTCCTCCAGGGAGTGAACCGGCAATGATCTTAGCAAAGGTAGTCAAATCAGGAGTGATGCCATATTTTTGTTGAGCACCCCCTGATGAAGCCCTAAACCCTGTCACCACTTCATCCATGATGAATACTATCCCATGCTTAGCAGTTAATTCTCGTACACCTTTTAAGTAGGATTCGACATTAAACATCAACTGGCCATAATGTGCTCCAGTTGGTTCCAGGATAATCGCAGCGACATTATCATTGGTAATAATAAATTCTTCCAAAATCTTTAAATCACCCGCTGGAAGAACTTTCATAGATCCCCATACGACATCAGGTACTCCGGAGGAAGGTCCAGAAGAATCAGATATAGCATAATCATTCCAACCATGAAAATGATCTTGCAATTTGACCACAACCGTTTTACCTGTATAGGCGCGAGCCAATCTCATAGCCATCATAGTGGCCTCAGTCCCAGAACTCTGAAACCTGATACGCTCAACGGAAGGAACTAAACTTTTCACGTGAGATCCCCATTCCAGCTCTTGGTCAGTACAAGCACCTAAGTGCGTTCCAAGGGCCATCTGTTGGTGAACTACATCTACTATTTCAGGATGCGAGTGCCCCAAAATCAATGCTCCGTGTCCACATACGTAATCTATATATTCATTTCCATCCACATCCCACTTTTTAGAACCTTTACCGTGGGTCATGTACAACGGAAATGGCGTTGCATATCTATTATCATGAGTGACCCCACTTGGGAAAATGGACTGTGCTCGTTGAAATTTACTCATAGACCCGGGATGGGATTCCTCATATGTACTTAATATACTCATATTTATCCTCTCTCAATTGATTCCATAGTTAAGATTGGGGGTCTTTTTATAAAAACGAAACATGCACTAGCCAAGTAAGCGCACATTCCTGATAACAATAATACCATCTGATAATTTCCCAAAGTATCAAATGCCCATCCAGCAAAGAGAGGAGACCCAATTAACGCCCAACTGTGAGAGAAAGTGATAATTCCTCGCAAACTGGCGAATTTCTCTCTCCCAAAAAAATCTCCCAATGTTGCCCACACTAAAATGCCAGCACCATCTCCTAGTCCTTCACATACTATGAACATCCATATCAATATCAAACTATATGCAGTCGGCCCTGAATAAAACAAACAAATAAATGCAGTGCCTTCCAAGATCAACGTTATTGTTAATATGTATTGTTTGGGTACATAATCTCCCATGTATCCTACAATCATTCTCGACAAAAAATTAATTCCAAACATTAGACCGGTAAGATTAGCTGCTGTTTGTCTTGAAACACCTTTGCTTTCTAGAATTGGCACTATTGTAACCAAAATTCCCATGGTAGCTAGCATCCTGAGCCCAGTACCAACTAACAGCAACCAAAATGCTTTATTCTCTAGAGCTTCTTTTACGGTATATCCTCTGACTTCTGAAGATTGGCCTCCAATCCCTGTTACTTGTCTAGGCAAAGCATCTCCGTCTGGATGTAATCCCATATCTTCGGGCTTATTTTTAAAAAAGTAAGTCAGCGGCAATATAATAAAGAAATAACATAAGCTTGATACAAAGGTAGCTGCTCGCCAACCACGCAAATCAATAAGAAAATTCAATAATGGAACCATTGCCAATCCTCCTAATGAGGATATAGCTGCAAGAGTGGAAAGAGCTAAAGATCTCTTTCGATTGAACCAGTTATTAACTCCGGCAAATAGAGCATGTTGAAATCCAGCGCTATTACCAAGAGAAATTACTCCAAGATATATTAAGGCAAAGGACCAATAATTACGGACATACACAGTAAACAACATGTATCCAATGCCAGCCAGAATCACCATCGGAACCAAAATTTTCTTATTCCCCAATTTATCTATGAACCAGCCCACAAATGGACCTTCCAAACCACCTTCAGACCTTGCAATTGCAAATATAAGATTAGTTTGCATCTGCGAAATACCCAAAGAATCTCTCATTGCAGGCACTAGGACTGTAAATCCTCTGAAAAAAATACCTGAAGCGAAAAACACCATCGCTGAGCATGCAGCAATCACCCACCATCCATAAAAGATAGGAGTTTTGGTTTTGGAATTAGAATTATGATTCACAATCGCAACTAGATTAAATAGTAATTTCTACTTTGGTCAAAGAATTATATACTACGTTTCAGAAAATACATCGACGTAAGGACTATTTATTAATGGATAACGTTGATTCTTACATTTTACATGCTGATCTAGATGCGTTTTATGCGTCTGTGGAACAGATATTGAACCCAGCATTAAAACATAAACCTATCTTAGTCGGAGGACGTCCAGAAAGCCGCGGTGTTGTTGCTACCGCTTCCTATGAAGCCAGAGCTTTCGGGATTCGTTCAGCTATGCCTATGCGGAGAGCTGTCCAACTATGCCCTCATGCAATCATTGTCCCTCCAAACTTCGCGCAATACAAAGCTTTTTCCGCACGGGTCATGGCTATACTAAAAGAGTATTCAGAAGTTTTGGAAAATGTATCATTGGATGAGGCGTACATAGATATTTCAAATAACGTAAAAATTCCGAGTGATGCTCTCAATATAGGTCTGGAAATTAAAAACCAGGTAAAACTAGAAACAGGGTTAATAATATCCATAGGAATCAGTTCAAATAAAACAACGAGTAAAATTGCGTCTGATTTAAATAAGCCAGATGGCTTAGTATTTATACCTCTAGGACAAGAATTAAAATTAACATCTCATTTGAATGTAAATAAAATACCTGGAATTGGCCCTAAATCCACTCAAAAACTGAATCAATTAGGTATCAATACTATCGGGCAATTATGTGCGCAGCCTACAGACTTTTTTACTCGTATATTTGGAAGTCAAGGAAACAAAATACAATGGAAATCTTCGGGCAATTATAAGGAAAGGTTACAGACGGTCCGTAATCCCAAGGCCATTAGCACCGAAACAACATTTCGAGAAGATATTATAGATAAAAGAAGCATCACTGAAGAATTGCATCAACTAACATCTAAGCTTGCGAATAATGCAATAGATAAGTCCATAAAAGGGAAGACCATAAGGATTAAAGTAAGATTCGAAGATTTCACTACACACACTAGTCAAACTACACTAGTATCCCCTACGAATGAGCTAGAGATTTTACGAGAAGCTTCATTATATTTACTCGACCGTATTTTGGTTCAGCCACGCCCAATTAGGCTTTTGGGAATTTCACTATCAAACTTTGACAACGAACCAAGCATTCAATTGACTCTTTTGTAACACAATTATCGAAATAAATCTTTATCAGGATCTCGAATTAGCATATTCAAAGAAGCATTCTCCATAACTTCTATAGGGAATCCCCTTATAACTGATACCGGAATAGAATCTAATTTACCAGTAACCAATTCTGCTGCCGCAGATAACTCATCTGCCACATTAATTTGACTCGTGTATAGTTTATTACCATATTCATCAGATTCACCCACATAGCTCACTATCGGATTAAACCCTGCTATTCCAATAGCTACATTGACTGCAGCGGTACGCCAAGGTCTACCAAAAGTATCAGAAATAATAACACCCACACTAAAGCCCAAATCCTTCTGAATAATTGATCTAATCATTCTAGCGCTGCTATCAGGATCAATAGGTAACAAAGCTACATGGTCTGATCCAGGTATGTTAGATGCATCAATGCCTGCATTTGCACATGTGAAACCATGATGAGTCTCACTAATTATGATTCCCCGTTCCATTCTCACAATTCTCTTGGATTCCTGTAATATGAGTTCTGTATGCCGAGCATCTCTTCTGTGACCTTTAGAAAGCGTAACGGCCAAGCCTGAAGGTTTGACATTATTCAAATCAATTACTCGCCCTTCTGACTTTGAGACTATCTTTTGGGCTATTACAATAATATCTCCATCTTCCAATACTAAATCCTGGATTTGAAGTTGGCGAATTATAATCTCTCCCAGGTTATCTCCTGCATGTATTTCTGGAATACCCTCTAAAGCATATATGTTTATGTTTGACTTAGTCATTAACCAACCGCTGAAATCAGTATTTAAAGAAGTATACCTTAAGAATTTAATATGCTAAACTTTTCCTACAAATACGAACTTTTGAGAGTGTTGTAGCCATGGATTCGGATTTCAGAAAAAAAGTATATTCAAAATTCGGCGATAGTGGAGAGACTAGCCTCCTATATGGAGGAAGAATTTCAAAAAACAATGAACACACCGAAGCTTACGGTATAACAGATGAAGCCGTGTCGGCTATGGGACTAGCTCGAGCCCTGTCTCGAGATGAAGATGTTAAAAATTTACTAAGAGACCTTCAACGTGAATTATTCATAGTCGCGGCAGAACTCGCAACAGATCCAGAAAAATACGAGTTATTTCACAAGCATTTCACTCCTATAACAGAACAAATGGTTATGAATCTAGAAACAGCCATTGACTCATTAGAACAAAAATGCGAAATGCCCAAAGTATTCATACTTCCTGGAGGAAGCCCAGAATCAGCAGCCATAGACCTAGCCAGATCAATCATACGAACTTCTGAAAGGAGAGTCGTAAAACTGGCGGAAATAAATAAACTTACCAATCCCCTTATAGTCATGTACCTAAACAGATTAGGTGATCTGCTATTTGTGTTAGCCAGATACCAAGACAGAGATATACCACTAGAATTCGCTACCGGAGATCGCGCCTAGACAAAATGAAATCTCCCAATGTAACTGTTATCGATTATCAATCTGGCAACATACGCAGTGTGACCCAAGCATTAAGTAAAATCGGTTCTTCCTCAAATGTCACAGATAATCACGACCAAATACGTAACAGTGATGCTGTCATATTACCTGGAGTAGGTTCAGCCACCCAAGCTATGAGGGAATTGAACAAAAGAGAGTTACTAGTTCCCATCAAAGAGTTCATTGCCACAGGCAAACCATTCTTAGGAATTTGCTTAGGATTGCAGGTATTACTAGACAAATCTGAAGAGGGAGATACTGACTGTATGGGAATTATTCCTGGGACTGTCCAACATTTCAACACGACCCAAAAAATACCGCATATGGGATGGAATACTGTGCATCTTAATAGTTCCCACCCGATATTTAACTCTATAGCAGATGAAGAATATTTCTACTTTGTGCATAGCTATTTCGCAGCCCCAAGTAAGCAAGACAATATACTAGGAATCACACAATATGGAAATATCACTTTTTGCAGCGTGGCGATAAAAGAAAACGTGATCGCCACCCAATTCCACCCTGAAAAAAGTGGGACCAAAGGACTTACAATATTCAAGAACTTTGTTAACTTACGGTAACCCATCATATCGACATGTCTACTGAATGCGAACTATAATTGTGGGCAAACCAAATACATTGAGGTGTGTATATGAAAATAATTGATGCACAAATCCACGTATGGGGAACAGGATTACCCGGAAATAAAGCCCACATACAAGTCA
The DNA here is from genome assembly GCA_002339805.1 of Dehalococcoidia bacterium UBA2588. Lineage (GTDB taxonomy): Bacteria > Chloroflexota > Dehalococcoidia > Lucifugimonadales > UBA3495 > UBA2588. Next base: position 20,650 of record DDKW01000005.1, read on the forward strand.
CCTCTTTCACACCTAAGCAAGCGATTAACATGATGGATGAAGCAGGTGTAGACGCTGCTATTATCCATCCGCCTAGCTGGGATCCAGACTCAGTGCATATGGCCTTAGATGCCGTTAATACATATCCTGGCAGATTCGCAATCATGGGTTCTATAGATCTAACTGATCCTACATCGGTTTCTCTAATTCCAAAATGGAAACAACAAAATGGCATGTTGGGGATGAGATTCGGATTCCTTGGAGGCGAGAATCAAAGATTGTTACACAATCAGGAACTAGATTGGTTTTGGTCGGCAGCATCGGAATACGACATTCCAATATCTGCACTCGCTACAGATTCTTTATTAATATTAAAAAATGTTGCCAGAAAATACCCTAACTTACGTCTAACAATAGACCATTTAGGAGGTCGTGGAGGAAATACAGATTTAAAAGATGAATCTTCCATGGCACACATGCCTGAATTACTGTCACTCTCCGAAGAACCAAACATAGCGGTTAAAGCCACAGGATCACCCGGATACTCCAGTCACCCTTATCCCTTCAACAGTATGCATACATATCTTAAGCAAATCTTCGATGCTTTTGGGGCAAAACGAATGTTTTGGGGCACGGACATAACGAAAATGAAATGCTCTTGGAAAGAATGTATTACCATGTTCACTGAAGAGCTTCCTTGGCTGACCAAGGCTGACCAAGATTTAGTTATGGGGCAAGCAATATGTCAATGGTGGGGTTGGGACAAGGCAATCTAAATGCAAATAATACCAGCTATTGATATCTTAGATGGAAATTGTGTTCGCCTTATTCAAGGAGACTTTGAACAGAAGACCATTTTCAGCTCTGATCCTTCGCAAATGGCTTTGAAATGGCAATCACAAGGCGCTGAAATCATCCATCTCGTTGACTTGAATGGTGCTAAAACTGGAAGTGTACACAACCAACCTATCATTAAAGATATCGTTAATAAACTAGACATACCCGTACAAGTCGGGGGAGGTATTAGAGATCTTAAAACTGCTTTGGATCTAATAAAAATGGGGGTCCAAAGGATAGTGCTAGGAACGGCAGCTATTCATAATCCAGATTTAATCATAAATCTTTTGAACAAAATTAAGCCTGAACAAATTATCATAGCCCTGGATGGCAGAAATGGCAGAGTCGCTATCAACGGATGGCAGGATCAAACCAACATAAGTATCCTAGATATAGCATCCAGAATGACGGATTGTGGTATTAAACGGATAATGTATACAGATGTCAGTAAAGATGGTGTTTTGGAAGGACCAAATCTAAGTACTACTCAAGAATTAGCCCAAATCACCAACCTCAACGTCATAGCCTCTGGAGGGATATCATCTCTACAAGACATATCTAGTGTTAAGGATATAGGTTGTGAAGGAGCAATACTTGGTAAGGCCCTCTATACAGGAGCCATCAGCCTCTCAGATGCCATCAAAACTGGTGCCTAAAACTGTTCACCTTCTTTAACTATCACTTCGGAATCAAAACCATTTTCCAGCCTAAATTCCATCCATGATTCCTCTTTTTCAGGCCAATCTTCTTTAAGAACTTCCATTAAAAGAAAGTCCATAGATAATTTACGAGCTATTCTAACTGGCTTAAATCCACTCCTAGAAAAACTTTTTTGAGCACGCTTATTCCAATCCAAGGTGTGCAAGTACACTTTATCAAGTCCTCGTTCCCTAAACATAAAACACAACATAGCGGAAACGGCATCATATCCAAATGAATTTCCCCAAAAGTTCTTGTCTCCAATCACTATTCCTAATTCAGCCTGCTTGTGAATACTATCTAAATCATAGTACATACAATTCCCAATAAAATTGCCATCCAGATCTTCAATGGCTAATTGGAGTGACCCAGGAGTGGGGTATTTAAGTTGGTCTTGGTACATTTTGACAAACCGATCATAGTTCATAGTTAACGGGTATGTTGCGTCTAGTCTAGCTAGCTCTGGATCAGACCTCCAAGAATAATCTTTTTCGGAGTCATCCAGCTTTTTACGCCTCAAAATCACTTTCCCACCCTGTAGCATATTCATGTAATTAACCATGATTTGAACTCGTATCAACAAGGCCTAACAAATACTCACCAGCACGTTTAACTATAGCTTGTTCATTTTCATAACCAAGTAGACTTTGAGCGTCTGATAGGGTCATCCATTTTACCTCATCAAACTCCTGGTCATGTAAATTTATATCTCCTCCCACGGAATACATTAGATAAAAATGGACGGTCTTGTTGAAAGTGATAGTTTGTTTTTGATTCTGGAACGAGTATTCCATTGATAGGAGATATTTCTCTATCTCAACTTTACATCCTGTTTCTTCTCGCACTTCTCTTAGAGCGGTTTCCTCGGTAGACTCACCTGATTCAGGGGTTCCTTTAGGGAGATGCCATCGGGTGAATCCTTTTGGGTTTTCGTCATTACTATCCACATGCCGACCACAAAGTAAAACCTCTAATCCGGGCGACCACCTGTATACTACTCCACCAGCAGAAATAGGATATTCAATTTTAGCTTCACGACTCACTGCGTACACCTCAACAGTAACAGTACTCAATTATCCCATGATTTTTCTTAACTGTTAATAGAGCTTCGGCACTATCAGGAAATCATCCCAAATTAAACCCTAGTAACTTGACGCATTTCATCATACTCACTACTTCTACATGTTCGAAACCCATGGCTTTAGTGATTCTTCCAGCTCTGACCCCAGAACCTAATTTTAGTAATTCCGCATCTTCGTCTGAGAGTGTCACATGAAAATTACTATCATTCAAAGCGGCTGAAATATCTCGAAGCATCTGTACTGGTTGCTTACCTTTGAATACACCTTTGAGTCTTCCTAAATCGGATGAAACGACGTTGATGTTCTTATCATCCAAAGTCACAGAGACATTTACACCATCTGTGGTGATCCGCAATTTCCCAGTCGCCTGTACATGAGCTAGGTGTTCAAAAATATTGGTCAAGACTCCCACGTACGTAATCTCACAGCCCCGCTGAGTTTCCACAAAGCTCTCTCAGGATTGTCTCCCGTGTTTTTAGGAACCGCTATTTCTAGGTCTTCAAACGCGTACTCAATAGTTGTCTTCCTGCGATTCAAAAAATCGTAAAGAGATTCTGCCATTTGGGCCCACGGTAACATAGATTCTAAGCCATTTGAATTTGATTTATTCTGCGAATCATCTGTAGGACTCATCACACCTCCAAAATAATTAAGATGTCTATATTCTACATTATTTTCCGATATTGTCAAATATATCCATCAGTTTGTGGGAGGGAGGCATGTTCAGCCCGGGAGCCTTTCC
>DDKW01000005.1:24425-32895 GCA_002339805.1 Dehalococcoidia bacterium UBA2588
TCCTCCCAGACTAATTCTGGAATGTTTACTGATTCAATCTCCAGTATCACTCCTTCTCTGTGAGCAAAATGCTTGGTGACAGTTGATTCTAATAGTTCGATTGGAGAGAAATGAATATAGCCATCGATTTTATCTACTTCAGAACCACTGAATAGACCCTGTTCTTGAGCTATTTCCCATTCTTGATAAGAACAAATCTTATAAATATACTCAGTCATAAACAGGCCTACGTCACAGTCCTCCAGCTATCGCTGCTATAAAATGAATTTCCTTGGCAGTGTCAGGCACAGGCTCCATGAGACCTAGCCGGCAGGTCTGACCATCTATAGCTACAGCTAAATCTTCTTTAAGCTTGCGGTCAGAAACCAATCTAGACCTGATCCCTGGAAAAACATTTTCCAGATCATCAATTATATCCTTTATACGACTTCCGTTAATTTGAATATCTTTTATCCCTCCAGTCATTTCTAATAACATTGTGGGAATAAATACAGTCGGCATTAACTATATCCTTGTCAATCCAAGTAACTACGTCTCAAAATTCAGTATCTATTTAGCTCTCATGCGTTCGCCTGCATCCATAACAGCTCGAACGATTTTATCGTATCCAGTGCATCTACACAGGTTACCTGCTAACCAATGTCTAATCCTTTCTTCATCAGCGTCAGGCTCTTGCTCAAGAAGGCCTTTTGCAGCCATTATAAATCCTGGTGTGCATATTCCACATTGCAAAGCCGCATTTTCTAAAAAGGCCTGCTGAATAGGGTGAAGCCCTTCTGCAGTTGCAACTCCTTCTATGGTTGTGATTGTTTTACCTTCGGCTTCTACTCCTAGAACTAGGCATGAGTTAACAATTCGACCGTCTACAGAGACAGTGCACGCACCGCAGTTACCATCGTTACAACCTTCCTTTGACCCAGTCATATTCAAAACATCTCTCAACACTTCCAAGAGACTTTGTCTAGGCTCGCAAAGATATTCAACAGGATTTCCGTTTATTGTAGTTTTTACATGTACATTCGCCATGGTTAATTTTCTCCTTCTGTGTTGGACGTGAATTTCCACAAGGCTTGTATTTCAAGTCCTTTCGCCCTTGAAATTGACTCTACTAGTGTACGACGTGTAAACACCTCGACTAAATGCTTCCTCTGTTCGATTGTGCCTCTCATATCAGATATCGGACTAGCAGCATTTTTCGCCATTTGAGCCGCTTGAGCGATATTGTCATCATTCACTTCCTTACCGGCTAGGAATTCTCCTGCGTCCGATACGAAAATTGGTGTAGGCCCTACCGATGCTAAAGATATTCTAGCTGACTCGAATTTAGTACCGCTGTCATCAAGTATGACAGAAGTGCCAACTCCCACGACAGCTATATCCATTTCGTTTCTAGGTATAAATCGTTGGTAATTCGAACCAAAACCTTTTGGAGGAATCGGTACAGAAATAGAAACCAACATTTCTCCATTATCCATAGCATTTCTGCCAGGAGCAACACAGAACTCTTCCACAGACATCTGCCTGTCTCCTTTTGGACCCGAAATGTTACATACGGCATTATGCGCGATCAATGCTGGTATGCCATCACCACTTGGGGCAGAGTTACATAAGTTACCTCCAAAAGTGGCCCTACCTTGAATTTGTATTCCCCCGATTAAAGTGGCTGCATCCATCAATCCAGGAAACATTTCACTTAATTCTGGGTCTTGGTATATTCTATATAATTCGACTGCCGCTCCTATTTCCAAACCTTTAGAGGAATCGAAAGTGTATGTGTTAAGAGCATCAATATTCTTAACATCAATAACTGTATCTAGGCTAAATCTCCCACCTCTCAATTGAACCAAAAGATCAGTTCCGCCAGCTAATATCCTGGCTTTATCACCTTTGGATGACAAGATTTCAATGGCTTCTTTTACGGTATTAGGTACCGCGTAATCTATAGCTTCCAATTGTCCACCTCCTATCTAAATAAATCATAACATATGCCCTTATAACTGTCACACCAAGATATAGCTAATTTAGTTGACTAGGATGAATCGGTTTTTTGGCTATTGCAAAACTAACCGCGCCAATCCCAAATATTATTCCAAAAGTCACTAAAGCAATCGAGTAGCTACCAGTGTCATCTCTGAGCCATCCTGCATATAACGGAGTAACAAACATGAAAGAATTGTGAAATACACTCATGATTCCCATCAAGGTCGCAAACCTAGCTTGGCCATAATAATTAGCCAACATCAGCCAATTTGCTGATGTTATTCCTTCAATTATAGCTATACATAATGAAAAACATATAGCTCCTGCGATATTCCCTGTAGCCCAAAGTATGAATACACCAGCAGATCCTACAATCATACCTACAGACAAAATTATCCGAGGAGAGAAAAAATCCGTAGCGTATCCCATAAAAAACCTCAAAGGCACACCTATGCCCATTGTGAGGCTCCAGAGAACTGTTGCCATAGATGAACCAATTCCATACAAATTCATAATTGGAAACCAATGAATTAACATAGCATTAGTCGCGCCAGTTCTGCATACTAGCCCCACAAGAATTAGCCAAAAGGGCAAAGTCCGCATAGCTTCGGAAACAGAAAAACCTTCAAATCTTTTAGTCACAGCGATGCTACCGTCCAAATTTACTGTGTCTGAATCGGGTAGATCTCCGTCAGGCAATAGGCCCATATCTTCTGGTTTGCTCCTAACAACCAAAGACACAGGTATAGTCAAAATAGTAATAAATATTCCCATAATTAAAACTGTGGTTCTCCAGCCATAAGCATTAATTCCAGCATTGAGCACAGGAACTACAATTGCTCCTCCAGCAGCGAATGATGTCATGAGCGTTGACATCGCGATTGCCTTTTTCCTAATAAACCATCGGTTAACCAATCCCATTAAAGTTTGACCAAGTCCGGCACTTTTCCCTAAAGATACTAGACCAACGAACAAAAATATTAACTGCCAATATGTCTGGACATAAGCAACGCAGATCAATCCTATTCCGGCACACAACCCGCCAAAAAGAATCATAGGTCTAGCACCATAGTTATCAACTAACCAACCTACCAATGGCCCAGCTACGCTACCTTCTGCTCTCTGCAAACTAAAGACTAGCGACATTTGTGCGTAACTGATAGATAAATCATTACGTATGGGTTCAAAAAACCGGGAAAAACCATTCGAAATAACACCGTTACCAAACATCCCTTGTATGGCTGCAAATAATACTACCCACCATCCATAAAAAATCTTACTTTCTTTGTTTGATTCAGGTTTCACAAATCTATCCTAGCGTCTCCGATGGATTCTCCGTTAATCTGCTTGATCAAATTGAACTATCATTCCATCAGGGTCATAAACGAAGAAACTCGCATCAGTGCCAGCAGCATTCAGTTCACTTGCAAATTTGACTCCGTTCTCCATTAAGTTTTTTCGAACAGCTGGCAAATCGGTCATAGAGAAAGAAAAATGGCTTATACCTATTTGGTCTAGCTTGATAGGCTGGCCATCAACAACGTCGTCAGGATGTGTCGTCATTATAAAATGTGGATCTGCATTCTCAGCAAATCGTAATCTAACCTGACGCCGATTATTTCTATCGTGGGCATAAATAGCCGGTAGCCCTCCTCCAGTAGTGTCTTGTACCCTATCAAAATCCACGATCATCCCTACTATATCTCTATAAAATTTTAATGACTCATCTATGTCTTTTACACAAAATGCTATATGTGACACTCCTACGCAATCCATAACTCACTCCTTAAATTTGTTTCTCACAAAATCTTCTTCGACTCGCATGATTCATCCAAACACTGTAATATGAGTAATTACATAGAATATACTCCAATCGACACTTTTTGAAAATCATTGGGTTGACACACATAATTTAGTCCCTTAAAATTTCCGTTCGAGTACTTATGAATTACGCAATTATTAAAACAGGTGGAAAGCAATACAAAGTGCAGCCAGGCGACGTTCTGGATGTAGAGTTATTACCAAATGACGAAGGATCTACGGCAGAGTTCGATCAAGTCCTTGCGATATCAGATGGAGACACCATAAATTTTGGCAACCCAACGATACCTAATGCTCGAGTGACAGCTGAAATACAAAAACATTATAAAGATAAGAAAGTGATTGTATTCAAGTACAAAGCCAAAACTAGGTATCGTTTAAAGAAAGGACATAGGCAGAACTACACCAGAATATCAATTAAAGATATATCTGCATAAATTACAATATTTAGGGAATAATTATGGCACATAAGAAAGCCGGCGGTAGTACTAATAACGGAAGAGATAGTAATGCTAAACGTCTCGGGGTTAAAAAATTTGGCGGCGAAGTGGTAATTCCAGGGAACATAATCATACGACAAAGAGGTACAAAAATCCGACCTGGCAGCAACGTTGGAATCGGCAAAGACCACACTATATTCTCTTTAATTTCAGGAAAAGTAAATTTCGAATGGGACACACGCAAACGGAAACGTGTAAGTGTATACCCGGATTCACAATAGGCATTCAATAATGAAACAAGACATACATCCAGAATTTGTTAACTCGACGGTAACTTGCTCTTGCGGAGCAACAATAGAAACAGCATCAACGAAACCAGCATTAAGAATCGAAATATGCGGTACTTGCCACCCGTTCTACACTGGTGAGCAACGTATCGTTGATACCCAAGGTCGCATAGAACGTCTCCGACGTCGATACAAAATGGATGACTAATTCGCCATCCCTTGTGACTCATAGTTACTCTTCACTGATTCTTCAACCATATTACTTAACTGCACTCAGATCTAATGCCTGACTCTCCAATCACAACATATGGTGGTCAAGCAGTCATAGAAGGCGTGATGATCCGAGGAAAGAAGTATTATTCTTTATCAGTACGACGCCCAGATGGGAGTATAACCACAAACATAGAACCAATAAGCTCTCATTTCATAGGTTCATTAAGAAGAGTCCCTTTCATCAGAGGCATTTTGGTTCTCGCGGAGACATTAACCATTGGAGTGAAAGCATTACACCAATCGTCTCTACTCGCATCTGAAAGTGATGATCCTACAGAAAGCACCATATCCAACTTAGCATTAGTAGGCACAATTATAATATCCTTAATGATAGGCATAGGAATATTTTTCATATTCCCTGCTATAGCCCTTGAAAGCGTAGACCGATTCATTCCTTCTAATATAATCAGCAATATCCTAGAAGGAGTGTTAAGGCTTTTAGTCCTAGTTGCATACGTATCTATCATTGGTATATTCCCAGACATAAAGAGAGTTTACCAATATCATGGAGCGGAGCATATGTCTATTCATGCCTTAGAGCATGGCAAGATATTGACTCCAGACAATGTTCGCACTTTCCCTACTCCGCATCCTAGATGTGGTACTGCATTTTTGTTGACAGTGATGGTTGTGTCTATTTTGATATTCGCAGCCATAGGTGACTCTGGATTTATTAGCAGGATAATATCTAGGGTAGCATTGATACCAGTGATTGCTTCAATCAGTTATGAAATCATACGTTTTGCAGGAACGCATCCAAATTCCATTATTAGCAACGTCGTATCTGTGCCTGGTTTACTATTGCAACGAATCACCACTAAAATACCAGACGATTCCCAAATTGAAGTAGCAATATCTGCGGTAGAGGCTGTATTAGAGGCCGACTCACTATCTTGACACTGTTCTAACAAACAAGAGAACTATAGCAGAAAGGACTCGAAATAATCCCATCAATACGAATACCATAATCCAATTATCCAGTAGGCCCACTATCACACTAACGGCCACTGCCTGAATCCCTGCATACAAATAACCATGCGCGTCTACCAAAGAGGAGGTAGTGGCAGCCATGTCTTTACCAAAGAAATCAACAGCCATAACAGGTATTTGAGACATACCCAGACTTATCCCCCCAATTAACATTAATATTACGCCAATTTTAGTTTGGCTAGGATCTACTAAGCAAATACCGAACAACACCATCGCACTTACCACACAGGATATAAAAGTTAATGGTTTGCGATCACTTAGAAGAAACTTATCTGATATGAAGCCAGCTAACGGAGGGGCAAAAGCATATCCTATCGGTAACATAACTGTAACAATCAAAGTGGACGATATATCAAATCCTCCCTTATCATAATAATAAAGGGGAATCCAAGTCATCAATCCGTATCTCACGACATTTTCCAATCCTTTAATATGACCAACCAGATGGAAGTCTCTACTTGTAATTAATAAAATATATTTTTCTTTCAAATTTCTAATTGACCTGTACTGGTCTTTAACACAGGGAGTGAAACCGGCATTTTGGGGAAAATCTTTAGTGAACATCAACACTAAAACTGCAAATATTCCTATTAGTATCGGGGGATACCTAAAAGAAGTTCGCCACCCCCAAGTGGTACCAACCAAACCCGTGCCAAACCACATAACAAGCATAGCAAACCCTGACGCTGCCGATACAACGCCCAAAGCAAATCCTCGATCTTTCTGAGACCACCATTGGCTCACCATTCCTACTCCTGGAGCCCAACATGCCGCATTAACGAATCCGCAAACAAACCAGGGAATCAAAAAGGCCATAAATCCACTGCTAAAGCTCACAATTATATTGCACACTACAGTCAGAATTGCCCCTATTAAAATCCACGTCCTAAACCCGTACTTTTCTGATAGTGCCCCATGTATAACATCCCCAATACAAAAGCCCCACAATATAGAAGCATTTAAGAGACCTATCTGAACAAGAGTCAAATTCAAATCATCACGAATTAACGGAGCCATAGGCCAAAAATTAAATCTTCCCAAATAAGTGGTAGTATAAAAAATGGAAAATACTATAAGTATTTTCCATTTCCAAAATCTATATGAGTTGAAATATTCTCTCATTTAATTCATTCAGTCTTGAGACATATCCATCACTAATTGCAGCAAAGTCAAAACTGGATGACCCGTAGCGCCCTTGACATCAAAGCCATCCGTTCTGGCAGAGGTTGATGTCCCAGCTATATCTAAATGAATCCAATTCATGTCTCCTACGAACTTTTCTAGTAATTTTGCAGCTGTGATTGAACCCGCTTGTCTACCTCCAGTATTTTTCATGTCTGCAACATCACTTTTTATCAAGTCATCATATTCATCAAATAATGGTAGCTCCCAAAATTTTTCTCCAGAAATCCTAGATGCTTCACGCAATTTATTCCCAAATAACTGGTTATTAGTCATATACCCAGTACATACTTTACCTAAACTTACTACCATAGCCCCTGTAAGCGTAGCTATGTCAATTACATTAATAATACCTTTAGATTCTGCATAACTAAGCGCATCTGCTAAGACTAACCTCCCCTCCGCATCCGTGTTAATCACTTCTATTGTTTTACCGTTCATGGCTTTAACAACATCTCCAGGTTTTTGCGCGTTGCCACCTGGCATATTTTCAGTTGCAGCAACGATTCCCATCACGTTAATTGTGGGCTTTAAGTCAGCTATAATCCTCATAAGGCCAATTACTGAAGCACCTCCAGCCATATCGCCTTTCATGCTTTCCATACCTCCAGGAGGTTTAAGAGAAATTCCTCCAGTATCAAATGTAATTCCTTTCCCCACCAAAGCAATATTGTTATCAGGATTGTCTGAGTCTCCATTATATTCAAGCACAATCAACTTAGCGGGTTGAACACTACCTTTAGATACTCCTAATAAAGATTCCATGCCTAAGTTCGCCATATCCGATTCTTCCAAAATACTTACTTCCAGAATTTGATCTTCTGCTATACTCTGTGCTGTTTCTGACATGTTAGTTGGATTCATTCGATTTGCAGGGCTATTTACTAAGTCACGGGCTAACATCACTCCTCTTGATACACTCTGTCCTCTTTTGATTGCATCTTCTATGTTAGGGCTACTGTCACTAACAATGTCCATACAAAACATCTTTTTATTTGAATCAGTAATTTTCGATTTCCATTTACTAAATTCATACAATCCTAAAGTGATACCTTCCACCATATTTCCAGCATAGGTGTCTAATGATGTATCCGGAAGGTCACATGCAGGTAATAGACACTGACAATCATTAATATTGTTATTTCTTAGCAATCTCCCAAGGTTACCTGAGGCTTTACGAATTAATGATCCGTTGACATCATCTGAATTCCCCAGGCCCATAAGAACGTATGTTCTAATAATGTTATCTTGCGCGATATCCAACACCAAGCATTCCCCTGTCTTTCCCGTAAAGTCACGGTTGTTAGCTAATTGGCTTAACAAGCTTTCATCAAACATGTTTTGTGATTTGATTCCAATGTCTGCAAAAACAAAAAACACCAAAGGCTTGCCAGGATCTATCTCGGAACTAAACTTAAACTGAAATTCGTTAATCAATGTCTACACCCACCTTAAATCGTTAGCTAATTTTTCTATGATCCATCCAACATCTTGAGA
>DDKW01000017.1:0-6345 GCA_002339805.1 Dehalococcoidia bacterium UBA2588
GTTTTCCATGATGATCAGCATGGTACTGCAATCGTCACTCTCGCTGGATTAATCAATGCGTTAAAAATCACGGGAAAAAATACAGAATCTAGAGTAGTCGTATCTGGTGCAGGTGCTGGTGGTATCGCTTCAGCTAAACTACTTTATGATTACGGTTTTAAAAATATTGTTTTAATTGATAGCCAAGGAATTGTGTCACCTAATAGAAGTGACTTAAATCCAGTTAAACAAAAAGCTTTGGAATTCACAAACCAACAGGGTTTAGACGGTACCTCTGCTGACGCAATGAAGGGTTCTGATATATTTATAGGGTTATCATTAGGCGGGATTGTTAGTCAAGAAATGGTGTCTTCAATGAATAAAGATCCGATCATTTTTGCGATGGCTAATCCTACTCCTGAAATTATGCCCCACGAGGCACTGGAGGCTGGTGCTAAAGTGGTTGGAACCGGCAGGAGTGATTTCCTAAATCAAATAAACAATAGTCTAGCTTTCCCTGGGATATTTAGAGGGTTATTAGACGCAAAGGCACCAGCAGTTACTACGAGTATGAAAATTGCTGCTTCAGAAGCGATTGCGAGTTTGATAACAGAACCCAAAGAAGATTTAATAATTCCATCGACTCTTGATGAAAGAGTGGTTCCTGTAGTGAGTGCAGCTGTTAAATCTGCTTAGAAAGAATTAAAAGGAGAATACAATGGCGCAATTAAGAGTGAATCATATACATTTACGAGCTCCGAACCCAGAAGAATCAGCAAATTGGTATGTGGAGAAGTTTGGTTTGAAAATTCAAGGACATGCTAAAGGGCTAGGAGGAACTACCACTGTAAGATTGGAGGTTGAAAATTTGACTATCAATATTACTAGCGCTCCGAACGATGAACCGATACCAGAAGGTACCACGGAAAATCACTTTGGATTAGAACACTTTGGATTTCATACAGATGACATAGCATCCATGATGGCTGAGTTGGAAGCAAAAGGTGTAAAAGTATTGTTACCTATAACGGATTCGCCAAGCGGTAATAGAATAAGTTACGTAGAAGGACCAGATAATGTGATGATTGAACTGGTTCAACCGTTAAGTTAAGGAGAGGCATAGAATATGGCTAATAATGAAGCATTGGTTACAGCAGAATGGGTTGCTGACAATATCGACAATCCAACTATACGTTTAATTGAAGTCGATGTTGATACGTCTAGTTATGATGCAGGACACATCAAAAATGCTGTGGGATGGAATTGGGAAACCCAGTTGCAACAAGATCTATCGCGAGATCTCGTCTCAACAGAAGAAATGAAAGCTTTATTAGAGCAGTCCGGCATATCAAATGACACTAAAATCATATTATATGGGGACAATAATAATTGGTTCGCCGCTTGGGCTTTTTGGCAATTAAAATATTATGGCCATTCAGATGTACAGCTTATGGACGGTGGCCGAGTGAAATGGATCGCAGACAACAGGCCGTTAACTACTGAGATAAATTCTCCTGAGCAAGGGTCATATAACGGATTAAAACCTAACCCGGATATTAGGATTTACCGAGACGAATTATTGCAAGAATTAACTTCTGCGAATATAAGGCTTGTTGATGTCAGATCTAATGAAGAATACACCGGTAAGTTTTTGGCGCCCCCTGCATTTCCTCAAGAAGGAGCTCAGCGTGCCGGTCATATCCCAGGAGCAAAAAATGTTCCCTGGGCACAAGCAGTAAATGCGGATGGTACTTTCAAATCCACACAAGAATTGTCGGAATTATACGGAGCAAACGACATCGATGAATCTAAAGATGTTGTCACATATTGCAGAATTGGGGAAAGAGCTGCGCATTCTTGGTTCGTTTTGACACAATTATTAGGATTCGAAAAAGTCAGAAATTATGATGGGTCATGGACCGAATGGGGAAGTATCGTCGGGGCCCCTATAGAAAGATAAGGGAGGCCTTTTTAGATGGTGAAATGGGGGGTGATGAGCCCAGGAGCTCATCTGGACACTAAAATCGTTCCTGCAATGAAAGCTTTGACCAACACAGATGTGGTGGCAGTTTTTAGCCGGTCCCAAGAAAGGGCAGATCAGTTTGCCAAAACACATGACATCCCTAATGCTTATAGTTCTATAGATGCATTTGGACAACATGACATGGATGCAGTGTTTATAGCTTCTCCGAATGCTTTCCATTCGGACTACACAAAGAAAATGGCTGCAGCTGGCAAGAACATCTTGTGTGAGAAACCAATGGCTATTGATTTGGTGTCTGCTGCTCAAATGACAACGGCTTGTTTGGACGCTGGAGTTAAGTTGGGGATAGCATTTAATTTGAGGGCACATCCTGCCCACAAGCAAGCAAAAACGTTGATCCAAGAGCATAAAATAGGACCAATTGTTTACGTGAGTGGTCAATGGGCATTTGGTACTCATGGAGCCGATGCCCCACCTCAGAGAACTGGACTGAGATCTTGGTGGCATGATCCCGAGGTACTCGGAGGATCCGATACACTTATGGCTACTGGTATCCATGTTATAGATCTCATTTGTGATTTACTTGGCGATAATATTGTGGAAGTTACAGCATTGTCTAATGGGCAAACGCAAGAGAAACCTCTAGATAGTCTGGCATCTGTATGTTGTAAATTTTCCAAAGGGACAATTGCTAATATAGTATGTAGTCGGATTATTCCAGATTCTGAAAATGATTTGATGGTTTATGGAAGAGATGGGTTTATAAAAGGCAGCAATACAATTTCAGAAAAACTGGAGGGGAGTTTAATTGTCGGTACTGAAACAGGAACCACAAATTATGATTTCGCCCCAGAGCCTCTAGGCAACTATTCCCTGGAAATACAGAATTTTAATGAAGTGGTTATGGGTAATGAATTAGAGGTGCTTGCATCTGGGCAAGCAGGATACCATTCGCTGGAAGTAGCTTTAGCTGCTGTTCGATCTGCTTGGGAAGGCATAACAATACAGATATAGAATTGCTCTACCTATGGTTGCTCATCCATAAACTTGGCACAAATGCTACTCAACTGTTCAGGGATTTCTAGTTTGAGATTGTGCCCAACATTGTCAAACCAGATGAGTTCAGAATTTTCCAGATATTTGTGCATAGTTTCTTGGGCCTCAGGAGGGGTGATTCCGTCTACTCGCGAAGCTAAGATAAGACTTGGTATTTTTATAGTGTTCAATATGTCGCTGTAATCTTCTGACAAGAGTACCGATTGTAACGACATCACCGTCTCAGCAGGTGTTTTAGAGCCTTCTGCACCGTACCAATCAATGATGTATGCTGATGTATTGGGTCCAAACCTCAAATGGCTGTCTGCTCTTAGCCAAGCTGCTGTTCCCTTGGTCCTAAGTAATTCTCCCCAAGTTGATGTATTTATAGTTGTCCTTGCCAAAAAAGGAGTTGAGGCAACTAATGTTAGCGTTGTTACATGTCGAGATAATTGTTCTGCTAGTTTGATCGATATTACTCCTCCGGCTGATGCTCCTATAATGTGTACTTTGGGAATGTCTAGAAACTCTAACAAATGGCTGATATCGTCTATAATCTGGTCTACAGATTGTATGAGAGTTCCAGGGGAAGATTTCCCGTGGCCACGTAGGTCAAATCTTATTACTGGCCTAGATTTCGCTAAATTAGGCATCCATTGAGTCCAGCGACGTAAATTGCCTCCTGCCGAATGAATCAGCATAACAGGAGTATTGCTTTCCCATGGAGGCGAAAAATCGTCTATATGGTAGTGTAGGTTTATGTCATTTATTTTAACTGTTGGCATGGCCTATGCGTTCTTTCAATGCCATCACGAGCAAATATACGAATGGTGTATCACATGCTGCAATGATCAATTTTACGATGTACTGTAAGATCATCATATTTATAACCACGGATAAAGGGAAAACTCCTAAGAATGCTATGCCTATGAAGAGAATAGTATCTATGGATTGGGAAAACATTGTTGATACGTTATTCCGTAACCACAGGTATTTGCCGTTTGTCTTTTCTTTGAGGTAATGAAAACCAAGTACGTCTAGGTTTTGGCTGATTATGTATGCGACCATAGATGCTAATACTACTCTGGGCACAAAGCCAAGCGTTTGCATGAATGCTTCTTGACCTTCCCACCATATTGCATGAGGGAGGAATCCTGCCAAAAGAATTAGCCCTACTAGTAAAATGTTGCACCCGAATCCTATCCAAACTATAGTGGTGGCCCGCTGCTTTCCAAATAATTCCGAAATGGTATCCGTAAATAGAAATGTTAATGGGTAACACACTATTCCCGCTGAGATTGTTCCCAGTACCCCAACCCCGATTATTTTTCCTGCGACTACATTTGATACTAATAGGCACGTCACAAAAGCCATGCTAAGACCTAAAAGAATAGTTTCATACTTCATCGATGACTCCATTGGCATTAATTGTTAAATCGAATATTATCATATAGTGTTCTTTCATAATCTCGTTTTAGATAACAACAAGGATATATTTCTTAGATATGTATCAAGTCTCCATATTTACAGTCAAAAGGAATTGACACTGATTTGTTCGATTTTTATAATGTCAGTACACGCATTCTTGCTTGAGTAGGAGTATAAACATGAGTAATACTGATATTGAACTTATGGCCCATTTATTCAGAAGAGCAGGCTTTGGTTCTAACCGGCAGATTCTTGAAGAATATTGTAACAAAGGGTATGACGTAGCTGTCGAAGAATTACTAAATCCTGAAAACCAACCAGCATTTGATGATGACCTGATATGGAGGTATGCCCCATATTTCAGAATGGGAACAGGAGCTCCTGGATATCAGAGCTACTGGATGTATCGAATGATTAGTACACCAAGGCAATTAGAAGAAAAACTGACGTTGTTTTGGCATCATGTGTTTGCAACAAGTCATTCGAAGTTGAATCGAAATCCGCAAATTCTGAAGCAGTTATCTATGTTAAGAGAAAATTGCTTGGGTAATTTCAGAGATATTCTCATGGAAGTTTCTAAAGATCCTGCAATGATATTTTGGTTAGACAACTGTGACAATCATAAAGGAGCACCCAATGAAAACTTTGGTAGAGAGCTCTTGGAATTGTTCTCTATGGGAGTAGGTAAGGATAATGAATTCAACTATTCCGAAGATGACGTTAAGAGTGCTGCTAGAGCCTTTTCTGGATGGACCATGGCGCCTCAATTACCTAGATACCCTTACGGTGACTATAATTGGGAATTTGAATACAGAGAAGACGATCATGATAATGACGACAAAACCTTTTTAGGCGAAACAGGTAATTTCAATGGTCAAGACATAATCGACATAATCATAAAGCAGCCTGCTACTGCCAGGTTTATATCTCGACACTTATATAATTTCTTTGTGGCAGACGAACCTCAAGTACCTTCCTGGCAGACTACTCCGCCTCAAGACATTCAAGCAATTGAAGAGTTAGAAAAAGCTTACTTTGAATCAGGGTATGATATCAGAGCTATGCTAAGAGTCTTATTCAATTCTGAATTTTTTAAGAATGCAAGATTTCAAAGAGTGAAATGCCCTGCAGAGTTCGTGGCAGGGGTGATGAGACTTGTAGAAGATTATATGGAACCAAAGCCAAACGTGCATGAAATCGCCTATGCTGCTACATATATGGGTCAAGATTTACTTAATCCTCCGACCGTGGAAGGCTGGCATACAGGGCACGAATGGATAGATAGCGGAGCCTTAGTTGAGAGGATTAACTTCGCGTCTAGTCAGGTTGGCGACACATCTAAACCAGGGGTGAAGAAAATTGTTGATCGATTGAAAGAACTTGGCGGAGAGGCTTCTGATGGTGAAATAGTAGACGAAACTCTTGATTTAGTGGGTCCTCTGAAAGTGACAGAAGGTCGGAAACAAGACTTGATTAGATATCTGGAGCATTACCGTAACACTTATGGGGCACAAGGTGTGTTCGATGAAAAAATTGCTGGACTACTACAGCTTGTAGTGGCTTCCAGAGAATATCAGTTTGCGTAGATAGGAGGATACTGTGGCTATTAATATTTCAAAAGTTAAATTCGAATACATGTACACAATTGGTAACCAAGCTGTGCCTCCAGCGGAAGGGTTTTCGGGCCCTGTGGATGTGGCTATAGCTGACAATGATGAACTGTACGTAGCTTGCTCATATTATGAATACCCTCCAGCAAGGAAATTTGTAATTAAGTGCAACATGGAAGAAGATTATCTTAATTATTTCGGATCGTACGGAGATAAAGATGGTCAATTTATGTGGCCTAATTCAGTAGCGATAGATGCACAGGGTAATTTGTACTTATCAGATGAATGGCTTGATAGAATATCTGTATA
>DDKW01000017.1:6729-108271 GCA_002339805.1 Dehalococcoidia bacterium UBA2588
CAAATACATAAACCGGCTGGATTGGATATTGATTCTGATGGTTTTTTATGGGTGGTAGATAGTGGCAATCATAGAATTCAGAAGTTTACTACCGATGGTGAAGTTGTTAGTTCTTTTGGAGGGCTTGGTGTTGAAGAAGGACAATTCAATACTCCATGGGGTATAAAAATCGGAAGTGACAACAACGTTTATGTGGCGGACTGGAGGAATAACAGAGTCCAAAAATTAGACAAAGAAGGTAACTTCTTGATGTCCGTTGGAGACAGTGAAGGCGACGGAAAACTAACTCGCCCTAGTGGTGTAGCGGTAGACGGAGATGGCTTTATATATGCTGTTGATTGGGGAGGACAAGAAGTTGTCAAAGTATATGATCCTGCAGGGAAGCATATTGACAATATAATAGGTGACTGCGAAGGGTATACTAAATGGGCACAGACTAGGATGGATTCTGATCCAGAAGGTATGGCTGCGCAGAGGGCGGAAGTTTCTGATTTCACAATAGAACGAGTTTTCTTTCAGCCTACTAATATAGAAATAGATTCTGAAGGCCGGATTCTCATAGTTGATTGCGGCCGCCATCGTATACAAATATATAAAAAAGAGTATTAGGAAATTAGAGAGGTAATATGACATCAACAAGTAAAGATCCAATCTTAGTGGTCATCCAACTCACAGGCGGTAATGATCCATTGAATACGATAGTTCCTTACAATAATCCGATTTATTACGACAATCGACCAAATCTCGCGATACCTCAAGATGAAGTGTTGCCAATTGATAGCGAATATGGATTTAATCCAGCACTGGCTCCGATAAAAGAATTATATGACCAAGGGAAAGTTTCTATAATTAATGGAGTTGGGTATAACAACCCAAACAGGTCTCATTTTAGATCTATGGACATATGGCACACTTGCGAGCCTGATAAAGTAGGAACCGAAGGGTGGCTTGGCCGAGTTATCAGAGACCTCGATCCAAAAGCAGATAACGTGCTGACTGGGGTCAACTTTGGGCAAGGGCTACCTAGATCGTTAGCATTGTCGGGCGTGCCTGTAGCTTCAGTTTCCATGCTAGAGAGCTACGGGATCTTGAACACTGTCACCGAAGAACCGAATAGAACAGTAGCTTTAGATATATTTTCTAAAATGTACTCTCCAACCATAGGATCAAGTGCTGTTATGGATTATTTAGGGCAAACAGGACTGGATGCTCTAAAAGGGGCAGACATTCTCAAGACTGCTCCAGAAAAATACACATCGAGTATTGAATACGCAGAGTCTCAGATTTCTAATAATTTGAGAGGGATAGCAAAAGTTCTAACGGCCGATCTTGGTACCAGAATATTTTACACAGAGCAGATTGGATATGATACTCATTCAGGGCAAGCTGAAGGCCATAGAAAACTATGGACTGACCTTTCTAGAGGAATTCATGATTTCTATGCAGATCTCCAGGAACATGGAGTTTCTGAGAATGTTGTCATGCTACTCTTTACAGAATTTGGTAGAAGAGTACAAGATAACGGGACTGGTACCGACCATGGTTCAGGGGGAATGGCAATGGCAATAGGCGATAGAGTGAATGGAGGAATGTTCGGAGAATATCCTTCCATCAAGTCGGAGGATTTGCTTGAAGGCGACTTGCAATTCAATCATGACTTTAGAGGGGTTTATACCACCATAGTTGAAGATTGGCTAAATCTTGATCCTGTATCAGTTACCGGAGGTCAGTTCGAAAAACTGTCGTTCGTCTAGTTCACGGATTCAATAGCAATTTAATTTAGTTGGTCATGATAATTTTTCTTGCCCAATGGACTGAGAAATATAGATGGGAGTATTAATATCAATCCTGCTCCTGCGCTTATAGACAAAGCTGAAGGGGTGCCCATTATTTCTGCTAGCCAACCGATAACTAGAGCAAATAAATGACCAGTGCCAATGCAGAAACTCAGAAGTCCCATTACTCTGCCTCGCATGTCAGAAGGTGTATAAAGCATTGCTATGGTACTTTGCATGGTAGCGAATAATGAAAGACCTAAGCCACTAATAAAAAGAAGGCTTATTGATAACATGTAAATTTTGCTCCATGAAAACAGGATAATGACTATTAAAATGGCCGTAGACCCTATAAAGAACCACAGACCGTATCTGTTTATATTCTTTGTAAAACTAATGAGCAAAGCCCCGACTGCTTGCCCTGTGCCATGACTGGAAACCAAAAAGAATGCTAAAAAAGGAGAAAGGAACAGATAATTTTTTCCGATCTCCGGAATAAAGTTAAACGCTTCAAATGCCAAACCATTCATAAGAATCGTGACGTAAAACATTGCTAAAATCATTTTATTAGTGAATACGTATTTCATTCCCGTTGTAACGCTCTTTGCGACGGACTCAGTTGTGAGAGTTGATATCTGTTTGGGTATACTTATCCGAGTTGATACTACTAAGGTCACGAGATGTATTAGTGCAATCGTGATGTAGGCTCCTTTAAACCCATACCAACTAAGCATCACGCCTCCGATTAGAGGACCAAAGATTTTACCTGATACTTGAGAAAAACTGTCAATACCTAAGGCATTTACTATTCGGCGTTCTCCCACGATATCTAATACGCCTGTACGACGTGCAGGGTCTTCAATTGCCCTGCAAGATCCATTGATCCAAGACGCTATGAAGATTTGATATGGAACAATTGATTCAGCATAAATTAAGGCAAATATAAATATGCCTGAAGCTACATTGATTAAGGCACCAGCCCAAAGAATTTTGTTGCGGTCAAAACGATCAGCTATTAAGCCAGTAAAGATAGAGAATACAGGCCTTGGTAGGTTGTTTGCGAAAAAGAAAACTCCAAATTGAAGAGGTGAGTTAGTGAGTTCAAGTAGAAGCCACCCTAGTACTAATAGCTCCATCTGGCGGCCAATTTCTGTCAGAACCCCGAAATACCAAATCATGCGGTATTTCGGCATGCGCAAGACTTCTAGAGTAGGGGAGTTAATAAAGGCTTGCAAGATCTTACTTAAGGAACTGTAAAAAGTGTTCTCTGAGTTTAGTTATTTTTGGGTTAATGATGTATGTACAATAACCAGCGTCAGGGTTATTTATGAAGTAATTCATGTGATAGTCTTCTGCTTCATAGAATATGTCGAAGTCGCAAACTTCGGTCACTATCGGAGCTTTCCACAAATCTTGGTTTGTTAGCTCCGAGATTAAAGTGTTAGCTACCGCCTTTTGTTCTTCAGAGTGTGTGAATATCGCGGACCTGTACTGTGTGCCAATATCTCCGCCTTGCCGGTTAAGGGTAGTTGGGTCGTGGGTGAGAAAATATATGGTCAAGAGATCGAGATAGGAAATGACTTCCTCATCGAAATGGACTTGCACTGCTTCCGCATGACCAGTAGTTCCTGTGCATACTTCACGGTAAGTTGGATTTTCAGTGTGGCCACCAGTGTATCCCGAAGTGACTTGAGTAACACCTTTCAGTAACTGCAAAGTCGCTTCAGTACACCAAAAACAGCCATTTGCTAATGTTGCGATGGTAACCATGATCTCATCTCTGTTTAAAAATTCTATGCATCTGTGATACGGATACCGGTCTTAATATAAATTGATCACATTTCCATCAATAGCGGCTTGCCGTAAATCTTGGGCTCCTGAGAGTTGTTGTTTGATTTGACTGATTGCGTCTGAAAGCATTTCAGGGTTTACTTTTGAAGCTGCATCTTCGTGGGTTGCCTCGGTGAGTAACGAAGAGAATTCGTTCTCAATAGTTTCCAGCGACCAAGTGACTTGATTTTCGACATCTTCAATCTGGTCAGGGAAATCTACATGAGAATTGCCGGGTCTTTCTAGCCTATCGTAGCCTCCTCTGTGCCAGTGTCCTGGTTTACCATGGCAGTCAAATCTAAGGACTTCTTCCATTCCTACATCGACTCCTATGGTCGGTCCGCCCATTGTCATTGCTCCAGTGTCTCTTTGTACTGTTAAGATTCGTAAAGGCCATACATAGGCAGCTACTTGCCCGTCTTCAGAGATTGGAACACTAATTGCAGTACCTTGATAGGTTTCTCCATCTAACTTTTTAGCCATTTTATTCTCTCCTCATTTTATTGTGGTTTGGATTCTAATGGTTCTCCGAGTCCTAGCATCAATCTATTAGCCCAAGAAAAAATTGATGAAGATAAAACGATATCTAGGATTTCATCCGCTTCTAAGCCATTTGCGGATAATTCAGCTACATCATCTTTTACAACTTCAGGTGGGCACAGTGATAGTTTATGTGAAAAATTATAAATAGACCTTTTCCGTGTATCCAAATCAGCAGGATTAGTGTTTTTGAATATACTGTCTATGTCGCTGGTAGTTTTGGTAAGGTCGTTGTATCGGCTTGCGTGAACAGCAGTGCAATAAATGCACTCATTAGTGACTGACGTAGCGACTGCACTCAATTCCGTTTCTGCCCGCGATAATCCTCCCCTACTGTACATTATCCCGTTGAATAGAGGAGTTCTATGTATCAATGTTTCTGGGTCATGAGCTAGTACCAGCACATACTCGCCTACTTGGCGATTTGAAGGGGTAGTTTGCAGGGCTTGTAGTTGCAATTCTGAAGCCGTGTTAATATCTATAGGTGTTACAAAAGGATTCCAAAAAGGAACATCAATAGTGAAATCCATCACTTTGTTGGTCATAGACCCTCCTTCATTACTCGTAGTCCTTTAGCTACTCTCAGCTGATAGCTAACGAATGCTATTATGGCGAAAATACCAACAATTTCCGTGTCTGAAAGTCCGGATGATTTTAATTTTGCGATTTGTGACTGAGGGTCGGATTTGGGATCTCGGCTATTTGCGTCTATATGATTCATTATCGATGCGAGTCGTAGATCCTTCGGAAGTTCATTAATATCGTATATATCCTGGTCATCTTCATTAGTGACCAATTCTTTGTAATGGTCTGCTAACTGCATTTCATCGTTTAGCAAGCAGATTCTAACCGCGACGGCAGCCCTTTGTGAATGATTTAGAATACTTGGGTTTTCTGGGAAAATTGCTGCCTGATAAGATTGTTCTGTCAATTCAAAAAGATTCGCCCTGGAGTTTATAGCGGGCGCCAGAAGGGATGATTCATCAATGTCCAGTAATTTTAATAAAGTTGTGTCAAATGGTGATTTCATGACGAGATGTTACCACATATGGCAAGGTTTAACATAATGTTCGGTAGGTATTCACATATGATTGTGGAATAAAGACCATGTTTAATATTTGCTAAAGGTTTGGTATATTTTATTTAATAATATAAAGAATGTGATGTGAACACTAATATGGACAAAACCAATAAAGTTCAGAACCTAGTTTGGATAGACATGGAATTTACTGGACTGGCTGATGACCAGATTATTCTTGAAATAGCCTGTTTAGTCACCGATAAAGACCTCAATGTGTTGTCTCAAGGGCTAAATTTAGTTATTCATCGATCTGAGACAGAATTAATGAGGATTGAAGAATGGTCGCTAAATACCCATACAGAATCTGGATTGCTTGAAAAAGTTAAACACTCTCTTCTCAGTATAGGTGAGGCCGACCGTGTAGTTGTGGACTTTATTTCTGAATTCACCATCAAACGTAAAGCAATCTTATGTGGTAATTCCATACACACAGATAGGAGATTCATACACAAAGAGATGCCTCTTCTGGATGGATTTTTGCACTACAGAATGGTTGACGTGACATCAGTTAAAGAACTAATAGAACGATGGTATCCTGAGAAGCCTACTACGCCTGCTAAGAAAAATTCTCATGCCGCGTTGGATGATATCAAGGAGAGTCTGACGGAGTTGAAGTGGTATAAAGACCACTTCTTCGTGGCCATAGCATAATCGTTCGTGCAAATTTGGCGGGGATGCGAGGGAGTCGAACCCACCAACCCAATTTTTCATCAGGCACAACGGATTTGAAGTCCGCAGGAGCCACCGGGCCCCATCCACCCCCTTGGGTTTAGCTTCCTAAAACGGAATCTATTTTCTTTTTCAAAGCACCTTTGGGTAACGCACCAATGACTTGGTCAACTGGTTTCCCGTCTTTAAAAAATATTAATGCAGGTATGCTGCGTATTCCATATTTAGTAGCGATTTCAGGAGAATTATCTATATCTACTTTAGCTACGTTTAATTTCCCTGTATATTCTTCTGCCAAATCATGAACAGCGGGTGCAATCATTTTACAAGGCCCACACCATTCAGCCCAGAAGTCTACAAGTATTGGGAGATCAGAGTTAAGCACTTCGTCTTCCCATGTGTTGTCAGTTACGTTTACAGGTCCAGCCATTAATTCCTCCAGAACAATAAGTTGCAATTTTGTAGACTACAGTTTATCTCTGCGTTCAATTGGGGTCAACCACGTTTTGTTTTGTTATCTTTGTGAAATTACGTTTTATGGTTTAATGTTTATTAATTATGGATATGCAAGTAAATATAAATAATGGCGATAGGTTTGAAGTCGAATTAGAAACTTGGACGGACCAAGGGGAAACACTATGTCACATTGAAAACTTAAAAGCCGTTGTCTTTGGTGGCATTCCCGGAGAGCGAGCAGTTATTGAGGTTCTTAGAGTAAAAAAAGAATACATAGCAGCTAAAGTGGTAGAAGTTCTGATTCCGAGTGAAGACCGACAAGCCATAGACTGTCAGTATTTCGGAGAATGTACTGGATGCCAATATAGACACCTTAAATACACAAAACAGCTGGAATTAAAAAAGGCGTATTTGGACCGTACATTATCAGAGAATATTACTTTACATAACAATGTGCTGCGAGATGTTATTCCTAGTGCTGTCCAAAATCACTATAGGAACCATGCGCGGTTTACAATAAGTAAAGAAGGCATGCTGGGGTTTATAGGTAAAGAAACTCGAAGGTTTGTGCATGTTACTAAGTGCTTACTGATGAGTGATCATATCAACAAACTTATGGAAGGCCTGCAATCTAAAGCAGCTCAAACTAGGCAATTGTCTGTTAGGGCAAGTGAATTTTCCGAAGGTTATCTGATTCAGCCAAAACTTAAAGATGTAGAGATTGAATTAAATACAGGCCAATCTTCATATTATGAACACATTGGAGATCAAAGATTCAAAGTCGCGTCGCCTTCATTTTTCCAAGTTAATAATGCTCAAGTATTAAAGATGATTGAAACCATTCGTGGGTCTGGCATGATAGATAAAACATCTCGGGTGTTGGACGCTTATGCCGGGGTTGGTACTTTAGCAATATTAATTTCTCCGTATGTTGAGTACGTGTTTGGAATAGAAGATTCAGCAGCAGCTGTTTCAGATGCTGAGGACAATAGTGATGGACTGGATAATGTATCGTTTGAAGTGGGTAAGGCTGAAGATTTGATAAGTTCTCTGGAGTTTGATTTTGATGTAGCCATTCTAGATCCATCCAGAAAAGGATGTAATCCTGAGGCATTAACAGGATTATTAGAACGATCTCCAGAAAAGATCATATATGTTTCATGCGAACCCAAAACTCTCTCCAGGGACGTAGCTGTTTTGAACACTAAGTATGATATAACAGATGTGATTCCGTTTGATATGTTCCCTCATACGTATCACTTGGAAAGCATGACTTTCCTGAGATTGAAAGATGAATAAACTGCCGCTGATATTGGCGTCGAGTTCACAGAGAAGAATAGATATAATGTCTTCGTTAGGTTGGAAATACGAGAGTATTTCTCCAGACATAGATGAAACCCCTATGAAACATGAAACTGCTGAACAACTCGTGATGAGACTTGCGACTCAAAAAGCACAAGTGGTTTCCGAAAACAATCCTGGGAGAATTATTATTGCGGCCGATAGTGTAGTCGAAGTGGATGGCCGAATTTATGGAAAACCTGTGTCTCAGATTGAAGCGGAGGCGATGCTTAAAGAAATCCGGGGAACACATCACAGGATACACTCTGGCATATCAATATGTAACTCCTCTACGGGTAACATTAGGTCTCACTGTGTGACGACTGTAGTTCAGGCCAGGCGCTATTCGGATATTGAAATCAAACAATCTATCGATCGAGGGACACCTTTTGACAAAGCTGGGGCTTATGCAATACAAGATCCATATCTTAAGCCAGTGGAGATTATAAAAGGGTGCTATTCAGGATCTCTTGGGTTACCAGTATGCAAATTAATTGAGATAATGATTGATATGGAGCAGGATACTAGTAACACTTATTTTGAAAAAGATTCGCAATGTAAGCCATTCTGCATGTTCGGAGAGGCTACAGGATGAATTTATTTGGTATAGGTTTAACTGAAATCTTGGTGGTAGTAGTCATATCATTTGTAGTTTTAGGTCCTTCTAAAAGCATGGATATGATCAAAGATTTAGCTAAAATTCTTAGGCAATTACGGAAAGCGTGGGAAGACGTTAAGGCTACGGTAGATGATGCTGTGGATGACACAAAATTCAATTTTGATTATGTTGAAAGAATGCTAGACACAGAATCAGACAAACGTGATGATAAGGGACCTAATGACTAGCAAAGAAATAACATTAAGAGATCACTTTAAAGAATTAAGGAAACGACTTCTTATATGCGTATTATCAGTGTTGGTGGGTACAGCTGTGTGCTTTTCCTTTTGGCAAGACATTGTTTTACTTCTCGAACAACCCGCTAGGTTCTATGGGGCTTACTCAGAACAGGGACTTATTTTCACTGAAGTCACGGAACTTTTGTCTACTAGTTTCAAAGTATCTATTCTTGGAGGGTTCGTTCTGGCTTTCCCTATAGTGGCTTATCAAATTTTGCGCTTTGTAGCTCCAGGATTGAGCACCAAAGAAAAAATTTATTTATTTACAATGCTCCCTTTCTCGGTATTGTTTTTTGGGTTAGGTGTAGCATTTGCCTATTTTGTGCTTACTCCCTCCGCATTACATTTTCTGTTGACGTTTGGTACTGAAGTTGCCACTCCGTTTATTAAAGTGAGCAATATTGTGGGCCTCATGGTTAGGCTGCTGTTTTGGATGGGGCTTTGCTTCCAAATGCCAGTAATAATTTTCATTTTGGCTAACATTGGATTGGTCACTTATAAAGGTTTGTCCCGATTCCGGAAGTACTGGTTAGTATTATCTTTTGTGTTGGCTGCTATCATAACTCCAACTTTTGATCCAATTAATCAATTGATTGTTGCTGTTCCGCTAATGATTTTATACGAATTTGGTGCGGTACTAGCTTTGTTAATAGGATTAAAAAAATAGTAGCAATGGTTTTGAGTACGCGGAACTACCTAAACAAAAATAGAAGGTGATGGTAGAACAGCTCCAAAAAGGTAGTTGGAAGGTATCCGAATGACCTTAGTCTAGCTGGATTTCTTGGAGTCCTTGGATTCTAATGTTGTTGCTTCCTCTGTTTCTGTGACGGAGGACTTGAATCCTTTGATAGCTTTTCCTAAAGATGAACCTATTTCAGGCAACTTTCTAGCTCCAAAAATGAATAGGAGTATTGCCAATATGATTAATAATTCTGGAAGACCGAAAGGGCCTATTCGCATATTTTTCCTCTGCAACTGAATAATGTTATTGAATTTTACCAGAATTAATACCCCCAAACAAATGCTACTGGATACGGATTTAAAACGCACTACAATTTAGAACACATGTTCTGTTTTGGGGTGTTAATGAGGTTGTCTAAGTATTACTGCGTATGTATAATGGCTTTGTAAGGCTGATTTAAATGCGAGGAGATTGGTTACTAATCATATGGCTGATTCAGAAAAATATGATGTAATTGTGATTGGAGCGGGGCCAGGAGGCTATGTCGCTGCAATCCGGGCATCTCAACTAGGGCTGAGAGCAGCTGTTATTGAAAAAGAGGCATTAGGCGGAGTGTGCTTGAATTGGGGATGTATTCCCAGTAAAGCTCTACTCAAGAACGCTGAAGTTTTATCTTATATCAATAATTCAGAGGATTTCGGGATAAGCATTGATGGCGTTAAAGCTGATTTCAGCAAAGCTATGGCTAGAAGCAGAGCCGTTGCTGACAAAAACAATAGCGGCGTAGCCTATTTGCTACGTAAAAATAACGTCGACCACATTGAAGGGAGCGCTGTTATAAAAAGTCCTACAGTAATCCAAGTTGACGGGAACTCTGAGTATCATGCAGATAATATTATTGTGGCTACTGGTTCATCTCCCAGGACTATTCCAGGTATAGAGATTGATCATGAAAACATTGTCACGAGTCGAGACGCTATTGTCGCTGAAAAACTTCCGAAAAGCATTTTGATAATTGGAGGAGGCCCTATAGGTGTAGAGTTTGCTTATATTTATAAAGCGTATGGGGTTGATGTCACTATAGTAGAACTATTTGAAAACATAGTTCCAAATGAAGACGAAGAAGTTTCTAAACAACTCGCGAGGTCCTTAAGTAAAATCGGGATAAAAATCAAAACGGGTTGTAAAGTGTCCTCTGTGAAAAATAACAAAGCCTCAGTACGGGTATCTTTTGAACAGAATGAGGTTATTGACGACTCGACGTTTGATAAAGTATTAGTTGCTGTAGGAGTTGTACCAAACACACAAGCTATAGGATTAGAAGAAAATGGCATAGATATGGAAAACGGATATATTGCAGTGGACGATACGATGAAGACTTCTATTGCTAACATATATGCTATAGGTGATATAACAGGTAAACTGCCACTTGCGCACGTAGCTTCAGCTCAGGCAAACATTGCTGTTGAGTCTATCTGTGGGATGGATACGGTAGCGCTTGATTATTCTATGATCCCAAGAGCTATATATTGTAATCCACAGGTTGCTAGCCTAGGATTGACAGAAATTCAAGCCTTGGAACAAGGTTATGATATAAAAGTTGGTAAATTTAATGCTCAGGCTAACGGTAAAGCTGGAGCGATGGGTGAAAGTGACGGGTTTGTCAAATTGGTGTTTGACGCTAAATATGGCGAGATCTTAGGAGCCCATATGATAGGACCTGAAGTAACTGAATTACTTGGAGAATTGTCGCTCACCAAGTTATGCGAAGGAACCTCGATGGAATTAGGGTTAGCGGTCCACGCTCATCCTACTTTATCTGAAATGATCAAAGAAGCTGCTTTGGACGCCCAAGGCAAAGTTTTACATATGTGATGAGGGGTCGATATGCCAAGGAAAACAACTAATACGAAAGCAAAGGTGGCTGATGACGTTGCCGCGGTGGCTGAGTCTTCTGAGTTAAACCAAGAACAATTATTGGAATTTTATGCTCAAATGGTTCTGATAAGAGAATTTGAAAAAGAAAGCGAGCGGCAGTATACGAGAGGTAATATCAAAGGGTTCCTCCATGTTTACAGTGGTGAAGAAGCGATCGCTGTTGGAGCAATTAATGTGCTACGTAATGATGATGTAGTTGTCACGCATTATCGGGATCACGGTCAAGCGTTGGTCAAAGGAATTGAGCCCAAACAAGCAATGGCTGAATTATTTGGCAAATCCACAGGGTGCAGTAAAGGTAAAGGCGGATCTATGCATCTGATTGACGCGGATAAAGGGTTTATGGGTGGGTATGCTATTGTAGGCGGCCAATTACCGCTAGCTACTGGTTTCGCCTTAGCTAGTCATTATAGGGATGATGACAAAGTTACGTTATGTTTTCTTGGTGACGGAGCCTTAAATGAAGGTGAATTCCACGAGTGTCTTAATTTAGCTAAAGTATGGAATCTACCTATAATTTTTTTCTGTGAAAATAATTTGTATGGTATGGGTGCCCCCGCGAAAGATCATTTAGCTGCACCTGACAAAATATACAAAATGTCTGAAGCTTATGATATTCCAGGATTCCGGGTTGATGGTAACGATGTGCTTGAAGTTCATGATCTTATGACGAAATTAGTAAAGCAGATTAGAGGGGGGTCTGGACCAGCTTTTGTCGAAGCGCAGACATATAGGATTCAGGGACATTCGATTGCGGATCCAGCTAATTACCGCCCGGAAGATGAAGTAAATGAGTGGAAACTTAAAGATCCGATTCCTTCTTTTAAAGACTGGTTACTTGCTAATGGGCATGCCACTCAAGACATAATAGATCAAATGCATCAAACTGCTGAACAAGAAATAATTGAAGCTGCGGAGTTTGCTGAGCAAAGTCCGTTCCCTGCTGACGAAGAATTGTATACAGGAGTTTATGCAGAATGAGTACTGAAATGACCTATAGGCAAGCTATTTGCCAAGGTTTAACTGAAGCATTGGACGAAGATCCGAGGGCTTATCTTATGGGCGAGGATATTGGACCGTATGGAGGTGCATTCGCTGTTACTCAAGGGTTTTGGGAAAAATATGGTCCTAGGAGAATCAAAGATTCTCCTCTGTCAGAGTCCGCATTCGTAGGAGCAGGGATTGGGTCTGCAATGGCTGGGTTACGGCCAATAGTTGAGATAATGACAATAAATTTCAGTTTGCTTGCAATAGATCAAATAGTAAATCATGCAGCCAAAGTAAGATATATGTCTGGAGACCAATTCAGTGTGCCAATGATTATTAGGACTGTTACAGGAGCAGGAGCTTCAGTTGCAGCAACACATTCACAATCTTTCGAAGGATGGTATGCCTCTGTACCCGGTCTGTATGTAGTAGTGCCATCCACCCCAGAAGATGCTTTAGGATTATTTAGATCATGTAGAGAATTGATGGATCCAGTGATGTTTGTCGAACATATATTATTGTATGGGTCACGAGGACAAGTATCAGAGGGAGTTAAAATTCCTTTAGGGAAAGCTGATATTAAAAAGGAAGGCTCTGACGTGACTATAATTAGTTATTCGAAAATGGTGCAAAATTCCCTGGAAGCGGCAGCGATGTTGGAAAATGATGGAATTAATGCGGAAGTTGTTGACTTGAGGACTTTGAGGCCATTGGACGTTGAAACTATAATTAAATCAGTGAAAAAAACACATAGAGCGGTTGTAGTTGAAGAAACCACAAAATTTGGTGGATTTGCAGGGGAAGTCGTTAGCATAATTCAACAAGAAGCATTCGATTACTTGGATGCTCCTGTAGAAAGAGTGGCAGGGGAAGAAGTTCCGATCCCATACTCTATGCCTTTAGAAAAATTAGCTATCCCTGACACACAAAGAATAGTATCCGCTGTAAAGAAATTGATCTGAGAAGTCGAAATGACTAAGGAGGAATATTGGCTACTACGATTGTAATGCCTCAAATGGGTTACGACATGAGAGAAGGTACCGTTGTTAAATGGTACAAGAATGAAGGTGAACAAGTAGACCGCGGTGAGATCATAGCGGACATTCAAACAGATAAAGCAACAGTAGAGTTTGAAGCATATGTGGGAGGCGTACTGGGTAAGATTTATGCTGCCGAAGGTGTTGCTATACCAGTAGGCGAAACAATCGCAGTTATAACCGAACCTGGCGAAGACGTCCCTGTGGAAGAAAACGAATCAGTAACTAGTTCTGTGGAATCCTCAGAAACCCTATCTACTTCCGAACCAGATAAAGATAACGCTGATTCCTCATCTATTCCAGGATCAGAGAATAGTACCCCTGTATCCTCGCTATCTACGGAAGAGCATGCCTCTCCTGTGGAAGGTGTTCGGGCTTCTCCTCTGGCAAGGCGCTTAGCTAAAGAGAGAGGGATTGATCTTAGTACTGTGAACGGGTCTGGACCTGGGGGAAGGATAGTCGAAAAAGACATCGATGGTTATAACGGAGCTCCTGTGGTTGTAGCATCAGGCATAAATATTACTCAAGCCGACGCAGTGACTACCGAGCCATTATCATCTATGCGTCAAGCGATAGCCCGAGTTACTGTAGGTAGTAAAACAACAGCTCCTCACTTTTATGTTACGAGTGAAATCGATATGCTAAAAGCGGTTGCATTCCGACAGGAAATAAACGATGTGCTCACAGACGGCACTAGAGTGAGCATAAACGATTTAATAATCAAAGCCGCAGCTTTGGCATTGAAGAAATTTCCCAAGTTCAACGCATTCTTTAAAGATAATACTCTGGAATTTCATTCCAGCATGAACATTGGAATAGCCATCGCATTGCCGTCTGGATTGATGGTTCCTGGTATCAATAATTGTGAACTCAGAACATTATCCGATATAGCTAAGGCCAGTTCTGACTTGATATCCAGAGCGAATGAAGACAACCTTACAAATGAAGAATATACGGCTACCACTTTTAGTATAAGTAATTTGGGAATGTTTGATGTCGAAAGCTTTTCTGCAATTATATTCCCTCCCCATGCAGCAGTATTAGCAGTAGGGTCTGTTAAAGACCAACCTGTTGTTAGAAATGGCGAACTAGGCATTTCTAAAATCATGAAAGCAACATTATCAGTG
This sequence comes from Dehalococcoidia bacterium UBA2588, assembly GCA_002339805.1. Classification (GTDB taxonomy): domain Bacteria; phylum Chloroflexota; class Dehalococcoidia; order Lucifugimonadales; family UBA3495; genus UBA2588. Next base: position 21,090 of record DDKW01000017.1, read on the forward strand.
GACCATAGGGTTGCTGACGGAGCTGAAGCCGCCGAATTTCTTGTGGAGATAAAATCTCTCCTGGAAAGTCCGGTATTGTTAGTAGTTTAAGAGGTAATAAAAATGGTGAAAGTTAGTGGCGCTAGAGCAATAATAGAATCTCTTAAATTACATAATGTTGACACAATTTTTGGGATCATATCGATACACACTTTGGACTTGTACGACATATTAGCCTCTGAACAAGATCAAGTAAGATTTATAGGTGGAAGGCAAGAACTAGGTGTTGGATTCATGGCAGATGGATATGCGAGAGTGAGTGGTAAACCAGGCATATTGCTCACCAGTACAGGCCCAGGAGCTGCTGACTCTATTGGAGCAGTAGGTGAAGCTTATTTTTCTGCATCGCCTGTGTTGGAGATTACTACCAATGTGGAGCAAGAATTCATGGGTAAAGGAATGTTACCTACCCATGATGTGAAAGATCAGTCTGCTATGTTTAGTGCAGTAACAGACTGGAATACTAATATAGGTCAAGTAGATGCAATTCCAGACCATTTTGTAGAGGCTTTCCAGAGATTTGCGTCAAAGAGGCCAAGGCCGATTGAATTAGAATTGCCCACCGATCTTTTAGCCATTGAATCAGATGTTGAACTGCTGCCTCCAGTAGAACCGGATATTCCTAAGGCCACCAGCCAGCAAATAGAACATCTAACAGCTATGTTGAAACAATCAAAGCGCCCAGTGATATTTGTTGGAGAAGAAATGCAAATGATGGGTGGTTCCGAAGATCTTATTCAATTTGCTGAAAAACATGGGATACCTGTAGTCACTGGTGACGGAGCTAAAGGAACCTTCCCAGAAAACCATCCACTTTCTCTCGGACAAGCTATTGGTAAAAGAATATGGGGAGAAAATCCTCTATTGGAATGGTTAGGGACTTGCGATTTTGGATTAGTACTGGGAGCGTCTTTGCCGTATAGATCAACTGCGGGAATTGGCTTGCAGATGCCAAACAAGTTTGTTCACGTTTTACTTGATGACTCAATCATTGATAAAAACTACCAATCAGATCTTTCTGTAATTGGTAACTCTCAGGCAGTTCTTGCACAAATATCGGATAACTTGGGAGATTATGTGCATAATTCAAGTTCTGAGTACAAACAAGAAATTTTGGACATGAAACAGGAAATTCAATCAACGCTGAAGTCGACCTGGGGTAATGAATTGCGGACATGGCAGGCAATCCGAGAAAGTTTGCCCGAAGACACAATATTTAGCCTCGACCCTACTGTCCCAGCTAGCAGGGCTTCGAGATGTTTAGAGATTAATAGTCCTAGAACATTTATGTATCCCCATGGTTGGTTAGGGCTGGGTTTTGCTTTCCCTGCCGCGCTTGGTGCGAAAGTGGCGAAACCAGAAACACCTGTAGTTTGCGTTACAGGAGACGGAGGATTCCAATACAACTTACAAGAGTTAGCTACTGCCAAGCAGTACGGACTAAACCCTATCGTCTTGATGTTTAATGATAACGCATGGGGAGTATTAAAAGATTATCAAAAACAAAGATTTGATAGCAGATTTTTCGCTACTGATTTGGTCAATCCAGATTTTTCGAAACTTTTTGACTCGTATGGATTTGATTCATTTGTTGTAGATAATGTTAATGATTTGAAGCAGGCTTTGAAAAAGGCTGTTAATTCCCAAGAATTGACTTTAATAGAGGTTAAGATTCCTAACGGGTTTGCTGAATTTGTGTAGTACTTATGGCTGCATTTAATCAAAAGTTTGAGAAGAAGGTATATTTAACGGAATGAGCAGAGTTCAACTAGTCAGTGTGACTCCCGACGCGGAGAAGATAATGGGCTATGTAGCACGGGTAAGTAATCCTGCGAATCAGGATAATCCTAAAGTTTCAGGGCTTTTATCGTATTGTATCAAACACGGTCACTGGAGCGTTTGTGAGCAAGCACATATGACACTTGAGATTAATACCTCCAGAGGAATCGCAGCTCAAATTTTGCGTCATAGGTCTTTTACATATCAGGAATTTTCACAGCGTTATGCTGATTCTTCTGTACTAAGTGAAGAAATTCCGTTGCCGGAACTCCGCAGGCAAGATACTAAAAATCGTCAGAATAGCATTGATGATGTTGAATCTTCTGTCAAAGAAGAGTTTCAGTCCAAAATTCAAAAACACTTTGATCAAGGCATGAAATTATATAAAGAAATGCTTGAACAAGGTATTGCGAAAGAATGTGCTCGGTTTGTGTTGCCACTCGCCACTCCTACAAAAATTTACATGACCGGATCAGTTCGGTCGTGGATTCATTATATTGAGCTACGTGCTGGAAATGGTACACAGAAGGAACATATGGATGTCGCTGAGGATTGTAAGAATATATTTCGTGATCAATTCCCAATAGTATCAGAGGCTTTAGGGTGGGTTTGAATAAAGCGCGAATTTGTTGTTAAAACAACTCTTTGGAAAGTTTCGTTCTTCGTAAGTCTTCACGCCATATGCTAATCATTTAATGTTTCTTAATGACTTGGCTAATAGTAAATATAGGAACCCAATTGCTCCTGCAAGCCCAGCTACATAAAATAAAGCCTGGCCAACATTTATGTAATTGAATAGGATTCCAAGTACAAGAATGGCAATTGCAGTAAATCCATTGTCAAAGTTATATATGCTAGTCACGCGTCCTCGTAGGTCGTCAGGAACTATTTCTTGAATAAGTGTGTTAGCTCCGACTCTTATATTAGTTTGGCATATCCCTAATATAAGAAACATAATATAAGCAACTATAATCAAGTTTGATAGAGACATAGCTGATATAGCAATACAACCGACTATTAAAGCCAGGATTATAGTGAGTCCTTTTTTTAAAGGAAAATCTTTAGATGCCAGGTAAAAGCTTGTGCTTACTCCTCCTAGCCCCATTATTGCTAACAATGTTCCTCCAACAGCAGGCCCTTCATTAAGAACTGATGACACATATATAGGCAGAATGAAAACTAGCGGCTGGAATATACATGTTGGAACGAAGCTAATGGTGATGGCTTGAGCCAAAGCTCTATTTTTACTTATATATTCTATTCCAGAATACAGATCTTTAAATACGGAAACTTTTTTCTGTGTAGGCTTATTCCCATAGGGGGTCTGCATTCTCAACATAGACAGAGTTATCCCAAGATAACATAACGCTTCAATGTAAAAATTCCATTTGAAACCTACCAGGTAGATCAGCATGCCTCCTGCAGCCGGCGCTACTAACCTTGCCGTAGTTCTGGTAAGTGCATTGAGAGCAGTTGCATTACGTAAACTTTCCAATGGCACTACGTTAGCGACCAAGGACTGCCGTACAGGTCTAATAATGGATACACTAATGCCAGTTATTCCTACGTACACAAAAAGATGCCACGGCTGAAGAGGTCCCGAGACACCGGAGCTTGTAAAGTCAGACACAGATACTAGGATAGCAAATGATACTGCAAGCACAGCCATCATTGTTTGAGTTATTTTGATTAATGATCTCCGATCGAACTTGTCCGCTAATACTCCTGCCCAAGGTCCTATAAGGAATACAGGTAAAGTTCTTAGAGCTAATACTGCTCCTGTGATCACTGTATCACCATCTGTGATTTCTAGGATCAACCACCCAACCGTCAGTATTTGGAGCCAATCCGCGGCGTTAACACATAAATTACCAAACCAGAGAAGCCTGAAGTTTTGAAATTTAAGGGAATCGAAGGTTTGGAATTTCATTTTAGCTTATGGATCTGAACAATCTCTGGTGAATCCACAATTAGGACAGCGAATTTTACATTTGTTTTCATTCATTTCAAAACCGCATATTTCACATGTTAAATCATAGAGCATTTCTTTGTTTCCGATGTTAATTTTACGCAATTGTAATCTATACGGAGCTTGTGAATAATAGTTTAGAAACCTAATTTGTACCAGTTGTTACATCTACGGAATTAAATAAAGGGGTGATAGACGCCGCATGGTCAATGTCCATAAGTAGATCTAAGGTGGTTTCACGTCGTTGTTTAGATAATAGGGCACCTGAAAGGTTTGAAAATTTATTCTGCAGATCAGTGTCAGTGAAAGGATTTTGTGGGTGTCCTTTAGGATATGCGGTTTGACCTGTATGAATGGAACCTGATTGTGTTGTTATGTCTATTCTGCAATTATATTGTGACGGGTAAAGATTGCTAAAATCAGAATTTTCAACAATATTTGTTTTTGTTATCAAGGTCTTGATAATTGTACGTTTAATATTTGTTTCAGTGAAAGTTTCAGGATTAACAGTACCATCACTTAGCGCAGATGCTACTAAAAAAGGAATACTATGATCAGCTGTTTCTCTGGTCGAAGGAGCCCATTTCTCAGGTTCTGTTTCTGGCGTGCTAACGCCTCCTTGTTGATAGGACTGTATGGCAATTGTTTTGATGTCGTCGACAATTACTTCTGAAGATAATTTACATGCTAGTCCAATAGGAGCCTGAGTGTGTATTTGTGAAGGATAGAATTTAAATATGTTGTCACATATTTTATGCTTATCCAATTGAGGTTCTAGTTTCTCAATCTGTACGTTGTTATCGCACCCCAATTGTTCCCAAAGGCCTCTTGGTCCATCGAAAGGGCGCTCAGGGGATGTCATCCCTTCTTTTGCTAACAAGGCTGCAAATATTCCAGATTTTACCGCTGCTGCAGTAGCGCATCCTTTCCACATAGATAATTCTCCCATGCGTGTTGCCCCCATAGGTAAATTAGGAACGATTGATAATGATAACGCATTGATGATTTGTGGTTTAGAAAGTTTTAGTAGTTTAGCAGCAATACTTGCAGCACTCAGGCCTATGAATATACCTTGATCCCATCCTGATTTACTAACTACAACTTGGTCCGATAGTTTGGTGAAAATTTCATACCCTATCACTATAGATTCGATAAGGTCTTTACCAGTATTATTGAGAGCCTCGGTTAAAGTGAGGGCAGCGGCTATCATGTCACTAGGGTGCCCACCTCCGGGTGAAAAGTAAGAGTCATTACAGTCTAAATATCTGATCATGGCTGCGTTCGCAAATGCCGCCATGTCAGGAGTGCTGGTTCTAGATTCTCCTAATATTCGCGATGGTAAATCAGTGCTACTTACAGTATGAGCCAGCTTACGCGCGATCTCTCCAGGAGGTGAAGTGTATCCTCCGATGGCACACGCTAGAGTATCGAGAAGTGTATTTTTGGTATGTTGGATTGTTTTGTTAGATAGGCAATCAAATGACGTATCAATAATGAAATCAGCAAGTATTGAACTTGTTGCATCACTCATCTGAGTCTTCTTCTTTCATATAATTTTTAAGTGGGGATTCCTCGGAGAACTGATTGACCCACCATTGATCAAATTGACTTTCCCCGATTTCTTTCCTGATCGTCATTAAATGGTTGATAACTTGATCGATCATGGGCAGTTTATTATTATTTACTAATGCGTACGTCCGCGCTCCCCATTCTAGGGAACCTTCCACATCACCTAGTTCTTGCTTAATAATTCCTATTTGACCATATGTGCGAGCTAGTTTATCTATGTTGGAAGACAGTTGGAAAAATTCTATGGCTTTCTTATACCACTGTTCTGCTTCTGTGAACTGTTCTTGCTCATGGTACAAGAGCCCGATTTGTCTACATTCATCACCACTGCCTGTATTGTCTCCGATTTGTGTTTTTATATTTAATGAAGCAATTAACCATTCTTCTGCTTCATCTTGAAGCCCGCCTCTATCTTGGGAAAGTAACCCTAGATAATGGCATTCTCGGGCCATCTGCGATTGAAACCCGAGCCTGTCCGCTAAGTGCAAAGCTTGATTGTACCAACGTTGAGCTTCTTCAAAAAAGTATTGAGCGTGGAAAACTGTACCGAGGTCATGATAGACCAACATGGCAGTTTCTTCATCTCCATAGTTTTCAACGATGCTTTGCGCTTGTTTGTACCAGCTTTCTGCTTCATCGTAATTGAGTTGTAATTGACTTAGTAAGCCTAAAAACCTGTAGTCCACTACCATCTGTTCTTGATCTTCAATTTGTTGGTGAGTTTCCAGTGCTTTGCTGTATTCTGATTTGGCATCTGAATACCTTCCTTGGAAGTATCTAATCCTACCTAAATTCTGGGCAATCTCTGCCGAATTATCGTCGGCTTCCAATGCTTGGTAGATTTCGTTGGCTTTATTAAGGTATTCCTCTGAGGTATCTAATTGTCTGGTGAGTATGTGTATTTCGCCTAACTGGCTATACACTGTGGCCAGTTTTAAATCTTTATTATCTGCTTCGTTGTTTTCTAAGTAATCAAGAAGTTCATGGCAAATTTCTATAGCTTCTGTAAATTTGTTTTGTTCAATAAGGTCACTGCTTGTAGTCCCTTTTATATACTCCCATAATTCGACACTGTTATTCGACGCCGCTTCTGGATAACTAATCCCACTAGTATTTAACACTTGCTCTCTAAGCAAATCTAATTCTATGAATCTTTTCTGCATTTTGTAGACCTGAGCGACGGGTTGCATTAAGATTTGGGAGCTTTCCCAGTCTTCATCTTCCAGTGCTAGTCCGAGAGCTTGATAGAAGTTCTCTTCTTCTGCAAGAATAGCTGTTGTGCCTGAGTCGGGGTTTTCATCTAATGATTCTAAAAAATGATCAGCAGTATCAGCATATATACGAGTGAATTCTTTCTCAAATTGGGAAATCGTTTCAGCAGATTGTGTGCGGTATAATTTTTCTCCCAATAAGCGAGGTATAGCACTCGGTATTAGATATACGCTAGGAGATATACTTGATAATATTCCTGAATCTTTGCTTCCTCTAAGCAATGCTCTTGTTGCCCCCCACCCAAGTTCTTCTTTGAACACGGATTTGTATGGAGCGCTTTGAGTAAAATGGGTAAGTACATCTAACATGACTCTTTTCTTGAAAAGAGAAATTATAGGAAGATGAGTCCGTACTCTATATGATCCTTTTTGATAGTAGAGTTCGAAAGAAGATTTCAACGCATCGGGGTTCGATTCTAATTGTGTGGTAAGTTCGTTGTCAATTATACCTAAAGGAGTAGATTTTAGTAATGGGATTATAATTTGGAGGGCTAATGGATTGCCTTGTAAATTAGTGAGCAAATTTTCCAATTGTGAAAGGTTTGGTTTGGAGTCTTGGTCTCCATAAGCTATGTCTATGTATGCGGCTGCAAGCTTTTGGAAATCAGATGTAGCAAAAGGAGGTATTAAGATTATTTCAGGATTTGCTGTAAGGTGGGCGATTGATTGTTCAGTTTGACTCACGAGCAGTATTTTTGACTCTGTGAGGTTTGTCCATGCCGACAAATGGTTTTTCAGCTTTGATATCTCGTTATCTTCCCAAACTGATTCAATTTGATTAATGTCATCCCAAATTAACAATGTGGCATTTTCAACAAAATGTTTGAATAGAGCTTCTTGTTGTTCTTCGCCTGTGAGATCTCCAAAAGAAATACCGAAAATCGATGTTCCTGCTTCGTGGATTAGTTTCTGGAATGAGGAGCCTACGGTCACCTGTGAGTATACTACTCCTCCAGGATAGGTTCCATTAGACTCAGATCTTCTCGCGTATTCTAATACAAGATCTGTTTTACCTATAGCAGGTTCTCCAATTATGAATCCAATAGGGAATGTTGTGAGACTTTCAATTAAGTCCGATATTTCTTTGGACCGGCCTACAAATCCACAAAAAGGAGGGGGAGGTAGTTGGCTGGTTGATTCGTTGTCAGGCTGCTGCATATGACAGATTCTGCCTATACCTATATTTTATTTGGCTGTTCAAGATAGAGGATTCGCTGTTTAGCTTCCTCTCACTCCGGCTTCTTTGGATTCTTTGGTCTGTTTTAACCATCTCCATCGCTGGAGCGGATCGCTTACTGCTCTTAGCCATACTCCGAACAGATTGAAACTTAAAGCAGTCAGGAATATAGCCATGCCTGGGACGATTACTACCCACCATGCTCTGACGATGTAATCACGTCCTTGAGATAGCATTAAACCCCATGAAGAGTCGGGAGGTTGTATACCAAAACCCAAGAAACTCAGGGTGGTTTCAGTCAAAATATTTCTGGGTACTTCTAACGCTGCAATTGTAAGAATCGGCGTAATCAAGTTAGGTAATATGTGGTGCGTTATAATCCTACTGTCTTTGCAGCCAATAGATCTTGCTGCGTCCACGAAGGCTTGTTCTCTTAAAGACATTACTACCCCTCGTGCAACCCTGCAATATAGCATCCATCGAGCAATCGCGAATACTATAATAATGTTAATAAAGCTGGGACCTAGTATATACAGTACAATTAACGCTAATAACAACAAGGGCACAGACATGAAGATGTCTACCGTTCTCATTATGATATCGTCTATGACACCTCGGTAGTATCCTGCTATTACTCCAAGAAGTAGCCCTAAAGCTCCTGATACTATAACTCCAAGCGCGCCAACAGAGATAGAAATTCTTCCGCCGTATATTAGTCGTGTGAGCATATCTCTGCCCAAGTGATCAGTTCCAAAAAGGAAGAAACGCTGTTCTGTAGTAGGAGGACTAACCATGACATTTTTGGCTTCACCTGATGAAAGTGGAGGAAGATGTCTTAACCGAAGTTGCTGCTCTTCATAAGGGTATGGAGCAGCTAATGGAGCAAAAGCGGCTGCTAATATAACGATAATTAGGAACAAAGTTGATACCAAGGTTATCCAATCGCTTAGAAATGCTTGTACTAGAGCGTGGTTCCATATCCTTGATACTATGTTCGCTTTTTGTTCTAATTCTATTCCGATGTCATTTTGCATTGTAAGTAGTCACCCTTAATGAATTTGGTTATGAACGCTATTTATATGAAACTCGGGGATCTAGCCATGTGTATATCAGATCAACCAGTAAGTTAATAAACATGACCATGAGCGCAATTATAAATACTGAAGCGGTTACCACCGGCAAATCTCGTGCGGTAATCGCGTCTACTAATAGCTTGCCAAGACCAGGCCATCCGAAAATGATTTCTACTGCGGTAGCTCCATTCATGAATCCTGCTAGTTCGTCTCCCATTAGAGTTACAATGGAGATTGCAGCATTTTTCAACACATGGGCATACAACACTTTGTTCTCTGCTAGTCCTTTTGCTCTGGCTGTTGCGACGTATTGTTTCCCCATTTCTTCTATCATAGTAGCACGCGTAATTTGTGCGTTTCTTCCTATGACTCTAGGGGACAGAGTCAGCGCTGGTAGTACTATGTATAGCCAGCCACTCGGCCCAAGCCCTGCGAAGCCAGATGTTGGCAGCAGGTCTGCTTGTACTGCTACCAATAATATCAATACTAAACCTAACCAGAACTCTGGGATCGAGATTACCGCGAACGACAATATGTTTACAATACGATCCACCATCCCCCGCGGTCTACGTGCCGCCCACATGCCTAAAGGCACACCGACGATACCTATCCCCCATGCTACTAATGCTAGGACAGCGGTATTAGGAAGCATTCTGAAAACAATTTCTCTCGCTGGGATCCTATGCCTTAATGAAGTGTCAAAGTCTAAAGTGGCTAAGTTCGCGTAAAACTCACCGAAACGGACGTACAAAGGTCTGTCCAAACCATATTGTGCACGAATCAAGGCTATTGCTTCTTCAGACGCATCCTCGTCAACAAGTAGTTCTACAGGGTCTCCAAGGACATTAATAGCCAGAAATAACATACCCATAAGTCCTAGTATTATGAAGAAAGAGTGGCCGACCCGCCGTATCATGTAGTTTCGCAATTGTTGACTCCGAATTACTTATAAATAAGGTCTTGATTCCTAGGCTCTCCGAGGTTTCCTAGGGTGTGCGAGAAGTATACTTCGAGGTTTAATAATTTTGCAACCGACTTAGCTTAAGTATTCAGGATTCGAATGTATGAATCCTTAGGTCATACTGATTTGTGATATTAAGTGCTTAACTCGCGATTTTTTTAATTTCCAAAGTTTCGCCAGGGGATAATGCTACACGCCTCACAGTAATACCTAACTTAAGGCACCAGTAGCCTAGGGTAGCTTTGCTTATGTCTAACTCATCCGCACAAGCAGATAGACCTATGTCATTAATCATCTCGGGTAGTATTTTTTCTAAGTCTCTTTGGAAGGCTTTTTCTACCCGAAGCATCATTTTAGTTTTTCTGGCCATGAATTCACCTGTGTAATCACTTTTATTATCTAATCATGTTTGAAATTAACACCAATATAAGACTATGTCAATAAAAGGTAAAAACTTGTATAAAACTTTTCTTATACTTTTATAATAAAAGTTTAAAAATATTTAATTAGTGCGCAACATAATGTCGATTGAATGATGATTACAGTTGTGTGATTTTGGTTATTTCGTCTCTGTCGAAAGTAGGCAAAGGTACTTTTTGATTGGAATATGATTCAATAAGCATCGATCCGTGTTCTCTAGGCATTATTTGTCCTATGTTAGAGCACTGAATGGAAAGAGACTTTAATTCCCCAATTATTTCGCCTGAAATACCAGCTGAGGTTGTGAAAAGAAGACTTCCTGAAGCAATCAAACCAAGTGGGTCTATTTCAATTTGCGAACATATCTTTCGGAACGCTGCAGGGATAGGAAGCTCAGATTCGTAAATCAGTGCCCCTACATTTGAAGCTGAGGTTACTTCTGCCAAACCAGTAGCAATTCCTCCTTCGGTTGGATCGTGCATACTATTAACTTCTTTATAAGTTTTGAGTAATGTGGCTTCGGGCAATATATCCATGTTATTAGCTACTGATAATCGTTTTAAAAATTCTATATCGCTGGGGCTTAATCCTTCGAATTGACTCAGGTTAGGGAAATATGAAAGAAGTAATTTGATACCTTCAATTGGGCAATGTTTGGTTATTAAAATATCATCAAATTCTTTAGCATTATTTGTAGGCTTGACATGGAAATTATCCGCTATGCCTATCATAGAACCGCTAACCACAGGATATTGAACAGCAGGTGTCACTTCACTGTGACCGCCAATTAATTGGATATTCATGTGTGAGCATGTTTCTGCGATGTCTTTGAAAATTGAAGAAAATTCTTGCTCAGTGCTATGCTCCGGCATCAGTATTGTTGCAGAATACCATTTAGGTACTCCCCCGGACGCAGCCACGTCATTAGAATTTATTATTACGGAGTGCCAGCCTGGATTCTCAGTGGGGAAAGTGATGGGATCGCTTCCTATAAGTACAGTCTGACCTTTGATGTTTATAACGGCAGTATCTTCTCCGATGGCTGGACCCAATTCAACTCCGGAGTCCGAGATTATTGTTAGATTACTCAAAAGGTTTCGGAGTGTTTCACCTGGGATTTTACCGGCTTTCATATGGCACCGACACTTTTAATAGAATAATGATTAGGACCTATATTGTATATTTCAAATTAAGAACTAGGAAGGGTCTGCTTTCCAATGAGAGTTACAGATTAGCAAAATGCCTCTAGGTGGAGGTATTAAAGATTTTGTTGTAAAATTTAGGAGCTGATTAGATTACTTAATAATTTCCTTTTAACTGAGGAGAAATGAATGGAAGAATTTTACTGGGATCAGCTGTTGCCTGACAGCGATCCGGAGATTGAGTTATGTATATTTCCTCATCTCCAAGAATTTATCGTGATTGACAGGCGTGAGACTCCGCCTAACGTTCAATTGTTGCACGCAACTGCGGTCTTTGACTCAGAGTTCAATGATTGCGTCCAGTTCGAGATATCGAACTTTCTAAAAGATAACGATACTTTTCCATTTTCCCACATTATGGATATGCCGAATAAAATAGAAGAGATAATTCGAGGTTTAGCTATGTCGTTTATTTTAGAAACTTTGGACATAAACACTGATGACTACGAGTCAGTTCCATCAATAGTGGCGTACGTGATCAGTGGTGGATCTGTTAAGAAAGATTCAGACCATCTAGTGACCTACCTTACGTCTGAATGTGAATCCTCTGATAGAAGTTATATGGGGCCAGATTGGGCTCAAGTTATAAGTTCTTTGAGAGACAAAGAACAGGAACAATATGACTCTAGTCAGATAAGGAAATCTCATCAAGCTTTTGATTCTGAAACATTAGACTATTTTTCCTTTTGGGAAAACCGTAACTAAACTACTAGCAAGGATATTTCCAAGATGGAAATAGGGGTTATATCTGACACTCACTTGGCCGGCCATGGTACAGGTCTCCCTTCACAAGTCTTTGATGTTTTTAAAAATATGGATTTGATATTACATTGTGGGGACTTAGAATGCATTGGAGTTTTGGATGAGCTTGAAAAGATAGCTCCAGTCAAAGCTGTGAGGGGATATGAGGATCCGATAGAAGCGGGATCTAGATTATCTGACCGAGTTAGATTAATAAAAACCGGGAAGATCCGCATAGCTATGGTGCATGACATACAATGGCCTTATCCGCCAATTTATACTACCGCAGATGGTCAATCTATACTTTTGCCTGAGGATTACGAAAATACTGCTGCTATGCTTCACAAAAAGTTCGGTTGTGTATCTGATGTAGTACTGTTTGGAGATACTCATGAGGAACTGGTTTTATGGAAGCATGGTATTTTGTGGATGAATCCAGGCAGTCCTACATTCCCAGGTAAACACCATTTACCTAACGATCTGGGAACTGTAGGTGTTATCAAGATCACTGGAACTGAAATAGATGCATGTATAATTGATCTTAAAGATATTCGTCGATAAGAGATAGGGGCTAAATGTGACTTCAAGTATTCTAATTGGACTAATTCAAGGTGTCGTAGAGTGGATTCCTGTGAGTTCCGAAGGAATATTGGTCATTCTATTTGATTGCTGCACTGAAATTGGGTTTAGCGAAGGGATTGCCATAGCATTATTACTGCATTTTGGTACTGGTGTAGCAAGCACTATGTATTTTTCAAAAGACATTATAGAGATATTAAAGGTCAGGGATTGGACGACAGGTTCTCAGAAAAACCTTCTTTCTGCGATTATCATATCGAGCTTCTTTACAGGGATTATAGGGATCCCTATTTATTTGGCTATGACATCTATACCCGAACATTTGGGGAAATATCTGATGATATTAATCGGCATACTCATAATAATCACAGGACTAGTCCAGATAAGACAAGTTTCCAAAGTTGGTAGGTCTATAGATGATATCAAAGTTTTTGAAATGAGTTTGCTAGGAATAGTTCAAGGTTTTTCTATATTGCCTGGTTTGAGCCGATCAGCTTTGACTTTATCTTTTCTTATTGGCAGAGAGGTCAAAGTTGAGGATGCTCTAAAGTTGAGCTATTTGATTAGTATCCCTGTGAGTTTTGGAGGAGGACTACTAGGGCTCTTTGCCCTTGGAGTATTTTCTCTAGAGTTAAGTCATATTGTAGGGATATTCACCGCTTTTCTAGCAGGTATAATTACTATTGGGTTTCTTATGAGATTGTTGAAGAATATACCCATGGGAATGGTAGCCTTGGCTACGGGTGTTTTAGTAATAGGATCTTCTTTCCTCTAAGAAAGCAGCCGCAAACGCGGCTGCTTTCTTAGACTCTTTTGTGGTTTATATATATAAAATGATAGGGGTTACCACAGTAAACACTGGGGCAAAAACGAGGGATACTATGGCCATCAATTTAAGCAAAATATTTAGAGATGGTCCAGAGGTATCCTTGAATGGATCGCCCACAACATCTCCTTCTACAGCTGCTTTATGAGAGTCGGAACCTTTACCTCCGTAATGTCCAAGCTCAACATATTTTTTCGCATTGTCCCAGCTACCTCCGGCACTAGCCATGGTAATGGCTATCATAAACCCGGATGCTACTGATCCAATCAGCATACCCCCTAGAGCTTCCGCTCCGAGGATCAGACCCATTGCTATAGGCATAATCACTGCAAGCAGGCCAGGGATTATCATTTCTTTTAGGGCCCCTCTGGTGCTGATGTCAACGCACCGTTCGTAGTCAGGAGTGGCTTCTCCGTCCAAAAGACCTTCAATTTCTCTGAACTGTCTCCTTACTTCATTGACCACTGCGAACGCGGCTCTTCCAACTGCATTCATAGTTAGAGCCGAAAATATAAATGGTAGCATGGCTCCGATTAGCAGCCCGGCCAATGTAGTGTGCTTCAATATATTGATTCCGCCGTCGTCGAACAACCCTGCGGCTTGAGCGAATGCTGCTAGTAATGCAAGAGAGGTTAATGCTGCAGATCCAATTGCAAACCCCTTGCCAGTAGCGGCAGTAGTATTCCCAAGGGCGTCCAAAGCATCTGTCCGCTGCCGGACTTCAGGAGCTAGTTGAGCTTGCTCAGCAATGCCTCCTGCATTGTCTGCTACCGGGCCATAAGCGTCTGTGGCTAAAGTGATTCCTAAGGTCGATAAGAGGCCAACCCCAGCCAAGGCAATCCCGTAGAATTCCTTGAGTTCATAGGCAATTAGTATAGTTGCACCTATTGCGATTACTGGTATTAATGTGCTCATCATTCCGGTGGCAAACCCACTTATGATCACAGTAGCTGCTCCAGTTTGTGCATTTTCAGCTACATTTTTGGTTGGTTTGTATTCGTAAGAAGTATAATACTCAGTTGCTGTGCCTATGATAGTTCCTGCTATCAGACCTGTAATAATACATATGAACAGGCTTAGTCCGTCTGACATGTCAAGGTAATATATGATACCTCCAGCGAATATTGCGACTAAGATTGCAGAAGCAAATATTCCTTTTCTCAGTGCCCATAATAGTTGACCAAAGGTTGCATTTTCTGAGCTTCGAACCAAAAATGTACCAAGTATGGATGCTATGATTCCAGCCCCAGCCAACATCAAGGGCAATAATGCTTCTTTGCTACTTATTAAAGCCATGCTTCCAGCAGCGAGAGCTATTGCTGATATTATCGATCCTACATAAGACTCGAAAAGGTCTGCTCCCATTCCGGCCACGTCTCCAACGTTGTCGCCAACGTTGTCAGCGATTACTCCCGGATTCCTAGGATCATCTTCTGGGATCCCTGCTTCAACTTTTCCTACAAGGTCAGATCCAACGTCAGCAGCTTTGGTGAAAATGCCGCCACCTACTCTTGCGAATAAAGCAATCGAGCTAGCTCCGAACCCGAAACCGGCTATTATGCTTGTATTTTGGAAAATGATCCATAGTACGGTCACTCCAATAAGGCCCATGCCTACGACAGTAAGCCCCATTACGCTTCCAGAAGAAAATGCTACTCTTAATGCTGGATTAAGTCCGTGCATCGCAGAAGCTGCGGTTCTAACGTTTGCCCTAACGGCAATGTTCATTCCTATAAATCCAGCCACAGCGGAACAAATTGCTCCGGCGACATAAGAAATAGCAGTCCCTGGCGTACTAGAACCCAATGCATAAAAGTCGATTAATACGCCAATTAATACAGCTACAATTATAACGAAAGGGAGGAGAGTTAAGTATTCCCTCTTGAGAAATGCTGCGGCTCCAGCTTTAATGGCATCACCGATCTCACGCATTCTTTGATTACCTGAATCGACGCGTAATAATCTGATGGCGGTGAATATTGCAAATAGTAATGCGATTCCACCTGATGCTAATACTAAGATTAACGGTAACATGAAATACCTCTTATTTTTATAAAGATTTCTATTTGGTGGTTTAAGACCGCGGGCAAGTTTACACACGCTATTTGGCAGTGTCAATAATATCCAAGCCCAATATTGGTGTTTTTTAAAAGTTTTGGACGCAGTGGTACACTGAATGTTACATTTAAAGGTTTATGACTATAGGAACGGTGTACACATGGACTTGTTCGATCTTGCTGGAAAGACCGCGCTAATAACCGGAGGAAATGGGGGGCTGGGTCTTGGAATGGCCAAAGGGTTAGTTAATTATGGTTGCCAGGTTATATTGGTGGGACGTAATGAAGAGAAACTAAGCAGATCTGTCTCAGACATAAATCAGGATTTTAGTAATATGGCTCACGGACTCGTAGGTGATGTTAATTCTGATGACGACTTAGGCCAAATAGTAGTAGATGGCTTAAATGTTTGGGGATCTATAGATATCTTAATTAATAATGCGGGCATCTCTATAAGGAAACAGCCGCAAGACCTATTAGATGATGATTGGGATAATGTGTTAAATACTAATTTGACATCAGTATTTAAATTATCAAAATTAATGTACCCCCATTTTGTTTCTATTGGACACGGCAAAATTATCAATATAGGCTCTATGTATTCTATTTTCGGCAGTGATTGGGTTGTGCCTTATTCGGCGAGTAAAGGAGCTGTCATACAATTGACAAAGAGTCTGGCAGTAGCTTGGGCGGAGAAGAATATTCAAGTCAACGCGATCATTCCAGGCTGGTTTGAGACAGATTTGACGGCCTCTATACCTACCTTGGATCCAACTAGGTATGAGAAGATTTCTAACAGGATTCCAACAGGTAAATGGGGCATACCTGAAGACATAGCAGGTACAGCAGTATTTTTATCTAGTCCAGGCTCTGACTATATCACGGGGACTTCAGTCATAGTGGATGGAGGATATTCTGCTTCGTGATTATCTGTGCATATATGGACGTTTATGAATAACAGTGTATTAATATATTCGGATTTTAACGATGTTGTTGAAGAAGCAGTGGTGCTTTTGGAAAAATCAGGTTACATAGTTTCTTCTGCCGGTAATTTTAACGGAGCAATAGATTTGATAACGTCCTCAGATTACGAGTATTTTCTAGTGGATGATTCTGTCAATGCTACAACACTTAAGTATTTGATTTCAGAATCTCGGAGATGCCATCCAGACTCTGCTGTCATAACATTTAATGCTGTCGAATCTATATTGACTCGATTCAGACATTCCAGGGCGTAGACTTATTCTCTAGGTTTTGTGGGTTCTCCTATTACTCCTTTAGATATCAAGTCTGATATTGCAGATTCGGGGAATCCTAGGCTCTGTAAAACTTCTCTGTTGTGTTGTCCTAAAAGAGGAGGAGGCATTTTTATTTGAGGGGGAGTGAGACTTAATTTTAGGGGAGAATTAGGAGTCCTGAGGTCTGGGACATTTGGGTGGCCTGGTATATTTACAATCATATTTCTTGCGAGCACTTGTTCATCTTCTACGACGTCTTTCACGTTATTGATGGGACCGCATGGAACCCCCGCAGTTACGATAGTATTAATCCAGTGCACCGTGTTATTAGTCTTAAAAATTGAGTTTAAAGTATCTACGCAGTCTTTCCTGTTCGCGACACGATTGTCATTAGTATCAAATCTTGGGTCATTTGTTAATTCAGGATGAGATATTGCGGTACAAAGCTTTTCCCATAGTCCTTGATTCGCGCAACCAATCAAAAAATAGCCGTCATTCGATTCAAAGGTTTGATATGGCACTAAACTGGGATGCCCTGAACCAAGGCGTGTAGGGATTTCTTCGGTGGCCATATAATTTGATGCATGATAACTTAATGCTGCTATTTGACCATCCAATAAAGCAGCTTCGATCTGCTGTCCCTTGCCAGTATTTTCCCTGTGGTAAAGAGCAGTTACCATGGACCCGAAAGCCATCATGCCAGTAAACAGGTCCACCAATGAAAAACCAACTCGCTGTGGTTGGCCATCCGGTTCTCCTGTTAAATCCATGAGCCCACTGTAAGCTTGGATTATCAAGTCGTAACCAGGCATATCTTTCATGGGCCCGGTTCTGCCATAACCGGATATGGAACAATATATAATTTCGGGGTTAATAGCTCGGATGTCGGCATAGCCTAACCCCATCTTTTCCAAGGCTCCGGCTCTAAAACTCTCTATAAATATGTCAGCATCTTTCAGCAGCGATTTTATAATACCAATCCCTTCTTCTGATTTCAGATTGACGCTTATACTTTTTTTATTACGATTGAAAGACATGAAATTTGCGCTTTCGCCACCCCAAAATGGAGGCCATTTTCTGGTTTCGTCTCCTTGAGTAGGCTCTTCTATCTTTATAACGTCTGCTCCCAAGTCTGCCAACATCATTGTTGAGAAAGGACCAGCTAAAGTTCTCGTTAAATCTACTACTTTAATATTACTGAGAGCGCTAGGCATGTGGATCACCTCGTTTTCATACTAGGTTTGATTTCTTGGAACGGAAATTATAGCATGAGGACGCAATGAGTGACGAATCTACAGTTCTAGTTTATGGTGGAATTAATATTGACCTAGTTACTAGGTCCGATGTGTTCCCTATGCCCGGGCAGACTATACTGGGCAATCAATTTATTACTTACCCTGGCGGCAAAGGTGCAAACCAAGCAGTTTCTATTAGTAGGCTAGGATTACAAGTTAGTTTGTTAGGCGGAGTGGGAGATGATGTTTTTGGATCAGCATTGATCCAAGGATTAGCAGAAAAAGGGGTTGAGGTTGATGGAATTTCTGTCATGCCTGGGATTCACTCTGGAGTTGCGGTGATTAACATTGACGGAACATCCCAAAATCAAATTATTCAAGTACATGGAGCTAATGCGGAATCCACAGAGTCTGTGATTATTGACCAAATAGATACTAAACATCGTGTGAAATATTTGTTGTTGCAACTCGAAACTCCTGTAGAAGTGTCCGCTGTTTTGGCAAATAAAGCAAAACAGAGAGATATCACTGTTATATTGGACCCTGGACCAACGAGACCGATTCCGCCTGATCTCTGGAGTTGTGTTGATTTCATTACCCCAAACGAGACAGAAGCCGAGTATTTGACTGATATAAAAGTTAATGATGTTAAATCTGGATTTGCGGCTGCCCGAAAGATTTATGAAATGGGTATTCCTTCAGTTATAGTGAAAATGGGATCTCAAGGGGCTTTGTATTTAGATCATAATCAGGAATTCTACATACCGGCAGTAGAAGTGGACGCTATAGATTCTGTTGCAGCAGGTGATGCTTTCAACGGTGCTTTCACGTACGGACTATATAATTCTTGGAGCGTAGAAGACAGTGTTAAATGGGCTGTGTGTTCAGGAGGTCTAGCTACTACAAAGACAGGAGCCCAAGACTCTATGCCTGCACTGAAAGATGTACAGGAGTTATACAAAAAGGCTTTTCAAAAGGAGTGAACCTATATGCAGCAATCACATTCTTACTGCCCGGAATGTGGGAATACAATAGCACTAGTTGAGTTTGAACAGACTTACATGTTGAAATGCTCAACATGTAAGGCTGAGTACTATTTCGATCCTAAAGTGTCAGCAGTGTGTGCTTTGATTAGTGATAATCAGGTTTTACTGATAAAACGCGGTAACGAACCCGGTTATGGGAAATGGAGCCTCCCAGGAGGTTACGTGGACAGATCAGAAAAGGTGGAAGATGCCGTAATTCGGGAAATACGCGAAGAGACGGGTTTGAGAATTGAAGACATAACATTATTAGGAGTATATTCGAGTACGGGATCACCAGTGATTGTTATCGCTTATCTAACTCGTGCTAGTTCTGGGCACATAACTCCTAATCATGAAGTGCTTGAATGTGGGTTCTTTGATTTGAATACCCTGCCTGAATTAGCTTTCCCCAGAGATGAGGAAATCATTCGATTAGCAGCTGTAAGCTAGGTGCTTGCCGGTAGGCAAGCACCTACAATGGCTAGTCTAGAGGCTTAGGCATCCATTCTTCGATCCATGGGAACTCACCTGCAGTGCCATACGCATCGACGCCTGAGTCGATTCTGTCTCTGTACGGGCTCTGGATTGGCTCACTGTAAGGATATATTCCTCCTTCGTAAACGCTAGGACCTAATTTGTAGTGTTTTGCCTGCCCTGGGGTTTCTACGAATGGCATATTAATATCGTACAACTCGTCTTTGTGTTTAGGTCTGGGGCCTGCTTTAGAAACGTGCCCATAAAGTTCTCTGCCAATAATATTTTCTGCCATCCACACGCAATCAATTAATTTTGAGATGTCTACTCCTGTTGGAATTCCCATATCTTCCATCATGTGAAGAAGGTCTTCAGTCGGAGCCATACCTGTAACTTGTCCATTACCGCAATAAGGGCAACCACCGAATCCACCGATGGTACCGTCCAGCTCTAGAGTGTCTTCTGAAGAAAGAACCCTCATGGCAGCATAAGCGGAGGCTATAGCCATATTCCTGCCGTTATGTAGATGCAGTCTAAAATGCTTTATTTCTGGCCACCGTTCTTTAACCCTGATTATGCTTTCTTCAACTTTGGCAGGAGTACAGTGACTCATAGGGTCGCCCATTGCACAACTCACAACGTTGATGCCAGCTTCATCCCAAAGGTTATGCTGCACTTCGTACATTTGCATTAATGCATCCACAGGAATCTCGCCTATGAAATTTGATCCCCAACTAGCATTTGTGCCAATACCTGCTTCTTTAATGTTTAGTTCTTGTGCCTGAGCTATTATAGGGGCCCATCTTTCCATTTCTTGCATCTGGGACCTGTTCGTATTTCTCCGAACGAACACATCGCACATATGTACTCCTAACCTAGGATATTTGTCTCGTTCTATGGTGAGAGGCGGCGAATATGCTCTAGCTCGCTCTACTCCACGTGGATTTAGTGCTAGTGCTGTATAGGTGACTCCGGGTTTTGGGGTGAATTTTGTGACAATTTCGTCGATTCTTTCCATTTGAGGAGTCCATTTTGGGCTAACAAAAGACCCTACCACGATTTGTTGTAAACCTGTTTCAGATAGTGCATCGAGTAGTTGGACTTTGTCATCCACCGATATGTTTGAATTTTCTATTTGCATGCCCTCCCGCATGCCTTCTTCTTTGTAAACTATAGTTGGCCAATCGTTCATGTTATCTCCCTAAGCTAGACGTATAAATATTGTGATCATTTCAAGGGCAGTAGCTTATTGTCAGAATTTTATGAGGGTGAGTATTTCTTGTCAAGGAATCCAGCCTCTATCGACATCTGTCATATAATAAGCTCCGTCTGAGAAAACTTAAGATTTGTTAGGAGAAATAAAAAATGGCGAGCGTAAGTATAGATCACATAGCGATTCCAACGGCAGATGCTGAAAGGTTAATCCTTTTTTATAAGAAACTTGGATTCACTATTAATGATGAAAAAGAATGGCGAGAAGGCAAAGTAAACATCTTTAATATTCAAGTCGGTGACAGCAAAATTAATGTGCATCCTGAAGGCTATGTGGCCGCATATAAGGGGCCTACGGCAGTCCCGGGTTGCGGAGACATATGCTTTGTGTGGGATGGCACAGTTGAAGAATGCGTTAAATTATTGAATGATGCAGGTGTTGAGATCATCAGAGGCCCAGGTGAAAGAAAAGGGGCTCGGCAAGGAGGGATTGTCCCCGCTGTGAGCCTATATGCGAGAGACCCAGACGAGAACTTGCTAGAATGGATGATATATCAGGAATGATATCCACCGAAAGATGAGATTCTAAAGTATGAACATTGATAATAGATATGATTTCTGTAAAACCATAGAAGAACTCAAATTTACTGATTTAGGTACGGATTCGATTACCTATGCTAAGTACGATTTAATAGACACATTGGGTGTGAGCATAGCTGGAGCTTCTGCTCCTGGGATTAATGATCTGCTTGGAGTATATACTTCTGTGGGTGGTGATCGTCAAAGTACGGTTTTTGCTAAGAATATTAAACTTCCTTCTATTCATGCCGCGATGATCAATGGAGCTATGGCCCATGCTTTGGATTTTGATGACACGCTGGATTTTGCTGGGAATATTCATGTTGGCGCTAGCTTGATCCCTGCAACGCTGGCTATGTCTGATCAAGTGGGAGGTGTTTCTGGTAAAGACTTATTAACGGCGATAGTTGCGGGGATGGAAGTATCTTGTAGGTTGGCTGAAATTGCATATAAAGATGTCGGATGGCATCGGACGAGTGCTTTTGGTATTTTTGGAGCCACTGTAGCTGTGTGCAAAATTTTGGGACTAGAAGCCGAGTTAATCCGGGAGGCATTAGGGATCGCGTTGAGCCTAGCATCTGGCACCCGCCAGTGCATAGTGGATGGAGCGTTAACTAAAAGACTACAGGCAGGGTTCGCCGCCTCACATGCTGTTACTGCTGCACTTTATGCTAAGGCTGGTTTGACAGGTGCCCTGGATCCTTTCTGGGGCAAATATGGATTTTTTGAAATGTATCAAGGTGGCGGATACGATAAGTCAAACACTTTAGAAACATTTGGCCAAAAATATTTAATGACAAGTCTGAGCTTCAAGCCATATCCTTGTGGTAGACCAACACATAAATTTGTATTGGCTGCCATTAAAGCTTGTGAACAATTAAGTTATAAACAATTGGATCCAGAGGACATAGCAACCGTAATGGTGAAATGCAACGTCCAAACGTATGAGAGGCATAAACTTAATTCTGATCCCCAAAATGTGCCTCAAAATCAAATAGAAGCCCAGTTTCACGTAGGATTTTTGATAGCATCTAGTTTGGTAAATGGGCAGTTTGGACTGAAAGAATTAAACAGCTTGGAACATGGGACAGTAGCTAAAATACTAAATAATTTTATGTGGGAACCTACCAGAGAGGCGTTTGCTGGGGATAAAATTGGTGTTTTAGAAGTTCAGACCACTAAAGGGGAGAAATGTACAGTCGATATCACTGAAAGCTCGGTTGCGCAGTGTTCCTCCACGGTTGGGCAACTTGTAATCTCGAAGTTTGAGTCATGCACACAATATGCAACCGCCAACACAAAATCAACACAAGTTGACGGGTTAATAGATATTATTGGAGAAATTGAATCCATGCAAAATTCCTTGGAGATAACAGACAGAGTCTTGACCGTTAATTAATCTAAGCAATACCTAATTTAACTATATCTTCATATTCTTGTTTGGTTACAGGTTGGACCGAAAGCCGAACTCCTCTTTTTATTAACATCATGTTTTGAAACGAAGGGTTTTGTTTTATTTCCTGTAATGTCACTTCTGTCTCGAATTTTTGTTCAGCTTGAATGTCGACCATCAACCAAGTTGGATTATCAGGATCGCTTTTGGGATCAAAATATTTAGCTGATGAATCCCAAGCTGTAAAGTCTGGATAGGCTTCTTTGACTATTATGGCTGTACCGATTACTGCAGGTATTTTGGTACTGCTGTGATAGAAAAGTACCTTGTCTCCTACATGCATTTGATCACGCATTAAATTACGAGCTTGATAATTTCTTACACCATCCCATTCGGCCGTCTGATGTTGTTCGCCTAATAGATCAGTGAATGAGTAATTGTTGGGTTCTGATTTGAATAGCCAATGTTTAATTTCGGACATACTAATATTCTCCTGTTATCTGATATTTATTCCTGCTGCTTCACGGTCAAAGCAATCTTCTACTAAGTTTGGTTTTTCATTACGTAGAATGTCTTTTCGAATTCTAAGACTAGGTGTTTGAGGGAGTTCTGATCGGATTTCAATGTATCGGGGGACTTTGAAGTACGCTAGTTGAGAGGCGCACCACAGTATGATCTCTTTGGGGTCAATATTAGAACCTGGTTTTGGTATCAAATATGCTTTCACTTCATCTTCTGCGAATTCCGCGGGGACAGCTATGATCGCGCACTCCAGAACTGTGAGGTGTTGTTTAATGACATCTTCTACTTCTTTTGAAGATATATTTTCTCCACGCCTTCTTATGATGTCTTTTTTTCGATCTACAAAATAAAGGAAATCGTCCTCATCAACCCAGCCCAGGTCTCCAGTATGCAACCATCCATCGTGTAAACTTATTTTGGACTGTTCAGGGTTGTTCCAGTATCCAGGCATTATTGCCGGGTTGTATAGACTAATTTCTCCAGGTGTGCCGTTAGGTACAGGCTTTCCTTGTTCATCTAGTATTCTGATAAGATTTTCAAACCTTCGGTCGGGATGTATTCTAGGCTTGCCAGAAGAATTAGCCCTTCGTTTTTCTCCTATCACTTCAATCGTACCGTAACAGGTTTCTGTCATTCCGAACCCTACGATGATATCCGTATCAAATCTTTTCTGAAAATCAGACAGAAATTCAGGGCTAAAAGCAGGAGAACCATAAAATAGGCGAACGGAATTATCAGTGTCTCGGGTTGTAGGTTCATTTTTAGCAAGAATTGACATCATCATCCCGATGAAATTAACAACAGTGGCTTTTGAATCCCGTACCTGTTCCCAAAACTTACTTGCACTGAACCTCTGTTCTACTATCAGGGTAGCTCCGGATGCTATTGCTCCCATTGTTGAGTAATATTGAGCATTCGCATGGAAAAAAGGTAAGCATGTGAAGAATCGATCTTCATTTGTTGATTCCGTCCAATAGGCGAACCCTTGGCCTGCTGCTACATACATTTTATGAGTGATCTGTACTCCTTTAGGGTCACCGGTAGTTCCCGAAGTGTATACAAGTGTTGAAATGGTGTTGGGCGTTACTTCTGAACAGAATTGTGTATTTTGTAATTCGCGAGACTCAGGATCGAAGCGGTCAGACAATTTTTTGCTATCTTTATTGCCATGTACTGAAAGGAAATGTTGTACTGAAAGGGTTTTATGCCGAGACTGATCGATTACGCTTCCGAAACTTTCACTATAAATTACAGCCTTAGCAGCGCAATTGTTTACTATGAAAGTGAATTCATGCTCTTTGTAAGAAGTGTTTATAGGCACTCCAATTGCTCCTATTCTAGCGAGGCCGAACCATGCGAACAGAAATTCGGGACAATTATCTAAGAATAAACAGACTCGGTCTCCTTTAGAAATACCGATTTCCAAAAAATGTTCTGCAGATTTCTTTGAAGAAATTCCGAAGCTGGAGTATGAAATTTGTTGCTCATTGATCTCTAAGAATATTTTATTTGGATTGTTTTGAATATTTATATCTAAGAAAGAGGGCAATGTTTGTTCCCAAGGTAGAACAAGGTTTTCTTGTATGTGAGCATTATCCATGAGTCTTATCCATGTACTAAAAGATTTGTGAATCGACCATATCTTGTTAAAATATGTGCATGAGTATTGAGAAAATTGTATCAGTCGATCCAACTAGGTTCAAATTAAATCCAGACAATACTAATGATTTTAGATTGACAGGGTTTCACTGTTGTGCATGTGATATTTTTGTATTTGGTGCAGCCACTAATTGTCAAAAATGCACTGATGGGAATGTGATTCCAGTAGACTTTTCGGGTGACGGTGTATTGTATAGCTACACACTCATCAAGGTTCCACCTGCTGGCTGGACAGGGACCACTCCGTATGTATTGGCTGAAGGTGAGTTATTGGAAGGGCCACATGTGCTTGCAGAACTTGTGGATACAAATCCTGAAGAATTATTTATTGGAATGCCGTTAAAAGTGTCTTACGCCGTTGATGAATCCGGGAAGCAAGCTGTCGCCGTTTATAAATGGAAATTATCGGATTGATATACTGAGGATTATGTAATGGAACAGATTAGAACTAATCGAAAAGTCAGAGTTGCAGGTGTTGGGTTACACCCGTTTGGTAGGTTTAGGAATAAAGATATATCGACTATGGCTAGAGAGGCGGTTGTAGAATCTTTGAGAGATGCGGGCATTGCTTGGAATCGTGTTCAAGTAGGATATTTTGGTCACGTTTATTATGAAGGTATGTCTATTGGGGAACGAGTACTATCACCTTTGGGATTGACGGGTATACCTATTGTGAACGTGGAAAATGCCTGCTCTAGTGGATCAACCGCTTTGTGGCAAGCGTTTTGGATGATTAATGCAGGGTTATATGACGTAGCTTTGGTTTTTGGAGCTGAAAAAGTTCCTAGTGGCCCTGTCACTGTCACGGGAGCGGATAGCCCTGATCGGTTAATAGGCGGGGACCACATGATGGCTGGCTATGCACTGCGAATGAAGAGATATATCACAGAAACAGGAGCGTCAGAGGCTTCCATAGCACAAGTTGCGGTTAAAAATAGGCAACATGCATCGATGAACCCTTATGCCCATCGTAATGAAATGTATTCACTTGAAGAAGTACTTAAATCCCGTGTGATCGCAGACCCTTTAACGCTATTTCAATGTTGTCCAACTAGTGAAGGAGCGGCAGCAGTTGTTATTTGTGCAGATGATGTGATCGACTCTTTAGGGGTGTCCAGAGAGAATTCTCCAGAAATCCTAGCTTCTGTGTTGACATCAGGTGATTACAACGGAAATGGAAGTGATCATTCTGCTTTTAGTCCTTACAGAACGGAGCCAGCTGCATTGAAAGCTTATGAAATGGCCAATATTTCTCCAGAAGATGTTGATCTTATACAAGTGCATGATGCAGCCACAATAGGAGAATTGCAGCAATTGGAATCGTTGCACATATTCAATAAAGGTGAGGCCTGGATAGCTACTGAAGAAGGGAGAACCTCTCTGTCAGGGGATCGCCCCACTAATACTGATGGAGGACTTTTGGCTATGGGTCACCCGTTTGGTGCGTCAGGTATTAGGATGATTCATGAAACGGTGTTGCAACTGCGTAAACAAGCCGGCGCAAGGCAAATAGAAAATGCCCAGATTGGAGTGTCTCAGTGCTCAGGAGCCGGCGATGTTACGACAGTACATATATTAAAGGCTTGATGCTATCGGTTTCTTAATTTGGTGAATTCAGATTTAAACCCTTCCACCATAGCTCGTCTGTCAGTACCGTGCAAAATAAATCGGGCGCCGTTGTCTGCCCAAAACTCAGATAGCTCCATGGATTGTTGGTGCACTAAAACAGGTATTCCTGCGGATTCTGACGTGGCGATGATATGTTTGACTGTATCGATGTATTTAGGGTTATTGTAGTCATCTGGGATTCCCAAAGAAATACTTAAATCATTTGGTCCAACAAATATGCCATCTATCCCCGGGACTTTTAAAATTTCCTCCAAGTTATTGACTGCAGCTACACTTTCTATTCCTATTATTGCTATGTTGTTTTGATTCCGGTTTTCGAGATATTGTGTAGTAGCCTCACTGACCTCAGTACCATTTGAAACTAGGTCTCTAACAGCTTGGCCTTTAAGGGGTCGCCATTTAGCAGCTCCAATGACTTCTTCTACTTGATCAACTGTCTCGCAATAAGGAGCTAGAACTCCTTGTGCGCCTGCGTCTATTGTCATTGTCACATAATGTGAATCCGGAATGGGGATCCTAACGATGGGTACCACGTCAATGGTGTTCCACATAGTTAAGAAGTCTCCCAGTTCTCCTCTGCCTCTAGGATTATGCTCAGTATCTATTATCACGTAGTCGAGACCTACGTCATTAAGGAGTGGAATCCATTTGGGATTACGGGACACAGATATCATAGTTCCGTAGACTTTGCCCCCGCCTTGTAGCACATTTTTTAGTTCTCTTCCGTTCATTGCGACTCCTTTTGTTTTCTCACTTTTATATAGTCAGATTTATTTTAGTGGTTTGTAATAATAAAACAACCTCGCGACAAACCAAATTGTGTGAAAGTTGCAGTATAATGTGTGGAACTTGTGTGTTAAAACGTTTAAGTTAAGTATTGGATCACTTGGGATTATTAATATCTCCTGATAATATATCCACTGGAATAATATGGAATACATCTCTACGCCAGCACAAATGGAAGTCTTAGCTGTTTCACTTCGAGAGCACGATGTTATCGGGATTGATACTGAGTCTAATAACCTGCACGCTTACCAAGATAGAGTATGCCTGATTCAAATCTCCACTCCCAATGATGTGTACATAGTAGATCCTATTGCCATGGAAAATGTTGGCGCTTTGGGCAATTTCCTTGAGGATCCTAAGATTGTAAAAATTATTCATGGGTGTGATTATGATCTTAGAAGTTTAGATAGAGATTATGGTTTTAATATTTGTAATATTTTCGATACCGAACTAGCAGCTAGATTTCTAGGCATTCAATCTTCGAATTTAGGAAATGTAATCGAGCAATTTCTAGGTATTAAAATTAAAAAAAGTAGGTCAATCCAAAAGTCAGATTGGGGATATAGGCCTCTTTCTGAAAGGGCTCTAGAATATGCTTCCTCAGATGTGTTGTATTTGCACGAATTATACGAAATCATGAGCCAAAAATTGATTGATATCGGTCGATTAGATTGGGTTATGGAAGAGTGTAAAATATTCGAACGCATCAAACACACAGATATCGACATGATTGAAGAGGGTTATTTAAGACTGAAAGGAGTAGGGAAATTAGATCG
This sequence comes from Dehalococcoidia bacterium UBA2588, assembly GCA_002339805.1. GTDB lineage: Bacteria > Chloroflexota > Dehalococcoidia > Lucifugimonadales > UBA3495 > UBA2588. The sequence continues at coordinate 49,281 of DDKW01000017.1, forward strand.
AAAGTCCTTAACTATTCTAAAAGAATTATTTAATTTGCGAGAAGAAGAAGCCAAATGGAAGAATGTTCCATCCCACCGAGTGGTAAACAATGATACGTTAGTTAGAATGGCACAGAACCCTGATTTTTATCTTGAACAAGAATTATTCACAGAGAACCAATGGATTAACAGGAATAGGGATTGGATAACCGTCGTGGTAGAAAAAGCCAGAGTTTCTCCTCCTGTAGATAAGCCTATTAAGGCTAAATCTAGATTGAGATCTGACGAAAAAGCTAGGAAAAGACTTAAAATATTGCGTGATTGGAGAATCAGTAAAGCGGATGACTTGGGATTGCAGCCAGGCATAATTTTCCCAATGCAAGGGCTTGAAGCTATTGCTACATATAATCCTGGAGATACTCAATCAAAGTTTCATACTGCCGATACAGGGATTAGAAAATGGCAAGAGGAACAATTTTTGACAGAGGCGTGTTCTGTGGTTTACTGATACTTAATCCTTTTTGATTAGGTTTGCACAGAAAGTGGCGGCTTCAACCAAATCAGATATCACGACAAATTCTTTGACTGTGTGCATCTCATTGGTGGCCATTCCTACTACTACTGACTCTATTCCATGCAATCTCATAACGTTTGCATCTGTACCTCCCCCAGAAGGCTTAATGTTTGGAACTAACCCCATTGCTTCCATGGTCCCTGTAGATATCTTCGCTATCGTTTCTTCGGGGTCCAAATTGTACATTCTGAACATTACTTCGAAAGATTCATCAATATTTGCTTCTGAATATTTGGTCCTGAATTTGTCTAAAGTCTCTGTTACTTGCATTTTTAAAAGATCAATAGTTTCGGTGTTCATACTCCGAAATTCACCGCCAAAACTAGTTTCCGGAGGGACAGCATTTCTGACAGTTCCGCCTTGGATCAACCCTACATTAAATGTCGTTTCTTCGTCTAATCTTCCTTGAGGAAGATCTTGAATTATTTCGGAAGCAATACGAATTGACGACAGTCCTTTTTCGGGTTCCACGCCTGCGTGAGCGGCTCTTCCGTGCACGGTTACATCAAATTTCATGTAAGTAGGACTTGAACCAGTAATATGGTTTACTGGACCATTGCCGTCAAATACAACAGCATGTGTAGCTTTCAGCATCGAATAGTCGAGGTTAGTTGCTCCTACTAGTCCAATTTCCTCTCCTCTTGTGAATACTACTTGTACAGGTCTACGCTCAATTCCTTCTGATTGCAATGAGGTCAATCCCTCTAGGATAGATGCCATTCCCGCCTTGCAGTCTCCACCGAGAATCGTAGTGCCGTCTGTTACGATACGTCCGTCCTCTATGGAAGGGTTTATTCCTCTACCAGGTTCTACTGTATCCATATGGGCTGACAGCATTAATGGGTTGTCTCCTGGTTCAGAAGCAATCAAATTACCATGGCTATCTCGCTGTATAGTAAAATTCAATTCCTGAAGGATAGGAATCACGTGTTGAGCTACGGCTTCTTCTTCGTCGGAAGGACTGTCAATTTTTATTAAGTCCAAGAAAGTAGTAACGAGCCTATTTTCGTCAATCATATTAGTCACCTTTAAGTCCGCACTTTGTATTAGGTATAGCCTCTACGGGCTAGCCTAGTTTATCATATAGGTTAATAGCCTAGACATTGGTAGCGAGAATATGATGATAGTAGTAGTTCGAAATATAATGATTATGAGTGTGATGTGCGCCTTGTTAAGTTGTTCCCAGGCTGGTAACGAAACAGCGTTATCTACAGATGATGCTTCTATTCCTGCTGGTAACGAAACGACGTTATCTGCAGATGAGGCTTCTCTTCCTTCAGAATGCATGAATATGGATGGTGTTTATCAAGGCACAATTACCAATAATTCCACAGGGGCATCAGCGGCAATGAAATTAGATGTGTGGCAGAACGATTGTTTGGTTGAAAAAGGGCACATATTAATCGAAGCCCCATTATTTACTGAAGGAATGATTCGCGGATGGGTAGAAAATGATGAAATGAATTTCATGGCTTTGGACAGACAAAGGATGATCATCTTGGGAGAAGAACTACATTTCAATGCGCGATTAGGATCTAGCGGGGTACTATCAGGATCGTTTTATTCTCTTGACCCTCAGTCGAATGTGAACGATGAAGGTGTGTGGGAAGTAGTTGCGTATAATCCATAGGATGATTGTGTGAGGATGCATTTCTGTTTTAAGTCCTGGTACCCCCGAGGGGATTCGAACCCCTGATCTTCGCCGTGAGAGGGCGATGTCCTGGGCCGCTAGACGACGGGGGCATATCTCAATATTATCAGAAAATGGTATTTACCGTAAATGCGATTTAAGAATCACCTGTGACTTTCGGCAATTCAGTGAGTAACGAAGCAAGTGAATTGAAAGTGTAAGAAGGCGTACCAGAGTCCCAGTCGCCGGGGTTGGGATCAGGGTCGATCAATATACTGTGCATTCCTGTGTTGATAGCTCCTTTTATATCAGTTTGGTACTGATCACCCACATGTATGGTCCGATCTGCTCTTGCGGATAATTTACTTAAGGTATGCTGGAATATAAGTGTGTTGGGTTTACTGATTTGCAGTTCATCTGAAAACACTAAAGCATCAAAGTGTTGAGCTAGTCCATGCTTAAATAGAAATTGCCTAAATGTTCTGCCCGGGGTCATACTGGTATTAGAAACTATTGCTAGTTTAATGTTTTTAGTTCGTAAAGTCTCAAGTATGTTGAAGGCCTCAGGGTGAATGATTGAAGGGAATTCCAAGTATACATCCGCATAGATACTTTCTATTTTACTTACTGTAGCTTCAGTTAATTTGGAATGCATCCCTTTTTTTGAACATTCAAGAAAATCTTTAATTTGTTCTTGAAAGCTGACGTCGTATCCAGTCTTCCTTATAGCTACACAGTTTTCTAGACACTGAAAATAGCCTCGCTTTAAATCTTCTAGACTGATCCTCATCCCGACTGAGGTTAAAACTTCGGTGATAGATGTAAGGCGGGAGGATGTCCGTTTTTCCCCGTTTGCTCGTGTGTCGTGGATCAGGGTGTTCCAAAGATCAAAAGTGATCGTATCAATCATTTATATACTCGGATGTAGGGTTTTCCATTGGCATGCTTCTTGATAGGCGTATGCTACTTTTGCCACGGTATATTCATCGAATAACTTGCCAGCTATTTGTAAGCCTCCTGGTAAGTGGTCGGATGAAAAACCACAAGGGACAGTTATTGCGGGCATTCCAGATATATTATAGGGCCGATTTAGACTTGTGAGTGCTGCAGAAGTATTCCATTTGGAACCATTGATTTCAACACTGTTACTGAGGATGTCGGGTGCGAAAATTGGTTCAGTAGGCCCAATTAGTACATCTACTTCACTGAACAGTGCAGATAGCTGTTCAATGTATACTTGTCGTATTCTTTGCGCCGTCACGTATTGTTCTGCACTAATAAACAAACCTGCGTGCAGTCTCAAACGAACTGGTTCATAGATTTGCTCTGGGATATCTTTCAGGATTGACTTGTGATAGCTTGAGGCCTCTGGCATCAGTATACAATTTGATATGGACTCAGAGTATTTATGCATTGGGAAATTCAGTGTCTTTATTTCCGCTCCCAAATTTTGCAGAACTAGAATAGCATCTTGGATTAATTTGGACATTTCAGGGTCTATATTTTCGAGGAATTCTTGGGGCACTCCAATCCTGATATTTGAAATATCATTAGACTTCATGAAGTCTAATGATATGGGATTAGTTGCTATAGAAGCAGGATCTTTTGGATCATGTCCACTCATCGCGTTAATCATTAAGACAGAATCTTCTACTGTTCGGGTTAGAGGTCCTGGATGGTCTAAAGACCATGATAAAGGAGTAACTCCATATTTGCTGATCTTGCCGTATGAGGGCTTAAACCCTACGATTCCACATAAAGCGGCTGGGATGCGAACAGACCCTCCCGTGTCGCTTCCTAATGCTGCTGTGCATTGTCCTGCAGATACTGAAGACCCTGATCCTCCTGATGATCCACCAGTCAATTTATTGGGGTTCCAAGGATTGTGCATATGTCCATAATCTTCGTTTTCACCTGTAGGTCCATATGCGAAGGGGTGCATATTAAGCTTGCCTAGCAATAGAGCTCCTGCTTGATTCAATTTGGATGCTACTGTTGAATCTTCGTTTGGTATACGGGCGTCATATATTTTGGATCCAGAAGTAGTCTTGATCCCTGCAGTATCAAACAGGTCTTTAAGCGCTACAGGAATGCCGTGGAGTGGGCCAATATAGTTTCCTGATGCTATTTGTTTTGTTGTTTGGAGAGATTTAGTTTTTGCTTGGTCCAGAGTAAGAGTTATAAAGGAATTCAGAGTACTCTCAGTTTCCGAAATTTTATTAGCGTAGGCCTCCACTAAATCTGTTGGAGAGATTGCTTTGGTTTTGATTAATTGGGACTGCTCATTCAAGCTAATTAACGTTAAATCAGTCATGGTTCAGCTATTCCTTTTCGCTATTGCGGTACATAGTGGCCGGAGATTGTTCTGTTAACAGTAGTTCTTCCAATAGTTTGGCGGATTCCATTGTAGCTCGAGCGTGCCTCTCTAAAGCATTTAGATAATCGTGATCTTCAGAGATGTTGTATCGTTGGCAAATTGTTATGAATTCTTCTGAGAATGACATTAAATAAACTCCCTACTCTATTGCTGGAATGATAACATTATTAAAGATTATGAGCATCAAGAATGGAATATTGTCGTCTATGTGCCTGGCAGCGGGCGGACTTGTGTTGGTTGCCATATTAGGATTCTTATTTGGGTTAATGGAAGATGGTCCGGATAAATTCGTACCCCTTATAACCCTTTTGTCCACACTAGGCTTAGCACTGTTGGTGAGCATAATTATCGTTTCTTTGGGCAAAATTGATATTAAATCTTTTGTTGTAAATGAAATGCGTTTGGGTGAAAATCCTAATTATGCACAATTACTGGGGTATGTGGTTGGCGGCTTAGTCCTAAGCGTGGTAGGTAGCAGTTTTATGGTCTGGACCGCTTCTAATATAGGAGCAGAATCTTTAGTTCCTACAGTTGATTATGCAAATATTGTTTTCCGTGGCCCGTTTTTACTGTTAAGTATAATTTCTCTGGCTGTCCTAGTGCCAATATCCGAGGAAATATTTTTCAGATCTTATCTGTATAAAAACTTTCATCGGCTCGGGATAGTTGCCAAAATCGCTTTGTCTTCTGGAATATTTGCTTTGTTTCATGCGGGGCAATTAGAGATAATTGTAATATTATCAACGTTTTTTACTGGAGCTATTTTAGGGTTTGTTTATCACAAGTTCAGAAGTGTCACTCCCTGTATTCTGATACATGCCGGTCAGAATCTTTTGGTGATTGGTATTACCGTGATATTGAATTGACAATTGATGGGAATGAATATAACTTTTGTTGGCTGATATAAAACTCTACAATGAAAAAGAATTATTATGAACCGAATTACCCAGAAATTTAATGAAATAAAAGAAACAGGCCGAAATGGTTTAGTTGTTTTCATCACCGCTGGAGCTCCAGATATTGAAGCAACGTATGCCACTATTCCCGCACTAGTCTCGGGAGGAGCAGATATAATAGAGATTGGGATGCCTTTTAGCGATCCTTTGGCAGAAGGATTGGTGATACAGCAATCCAGTTTCTTGTCGTTGCAGAACAACACCACCGTAGATGATTGTCTGGATCTAGTAGTAAACGTCAGAAAAACCGACAAGTTAACTCCACTAGTGTTAATGGGATATTACAATCCTGTTTATCAATATGGCTCGGAGAAATTTGTAAAAAAATGCAATGAATATGGGATAGATGGCCTTATCATTGTGGACTTACCTGCAGTAGAAGCTCAAGAGTTCAAGCAAATCTGTAACAAATCGGATGTAAGTTTCATTCCTCTAATTGCACCTACCAGCACCGATAAGAATATAAGCCTTTCGTTAGAAAAATGTGATGGTTTTGTGTATTGTGTGAGCGTCACAGGAGTCACAGGAGCCCGTACTGAAGTCTCATCTCGTGGACTAGATCTTGTTGATAGAATTAAGAAATTTACAGATTTACCTGTTGCTGTAGGTTTTGGAGTCTCCAACAAGTCACATATAGATGAAATATGTTTAAAAGCTGAAGCTGCTGTGGTTGGTAGCGCCTTGGTAAAGGTAATGCTAGAATCAGATAAATGTAACATTGCTAAGAATGCGGGTGATTTTGTTAAATCACTTACAGGACATTCCGAAAAAATAGATTAGAAAGGCATTAGATTGAGGTTTTATGACAATTTGTATTGGAGTTAGAGGAGCAACCCAATCTGAAACTAATTCAGCACAAGATATCTATGAATCTACCAGAGAACTTCTAGAACAAATTATCCTACAAAACGATATAGTTGAAGAGCAAGTTGCTGCTGCATTTTTCACTGTTACTCATGACTTGGATGCAGCATATCCAGCTGCCGCCGCTCGTCAACTCGGATGGAATGAGACAGCTCTTATGTGTTCCACTGAAATTCCTGTCCCGGATTATCCATCAAAATGTATTCGGGTTTTGATTTTGATAAACACCGATAAATCTAAAGCGGAAATTCATAACGTCTACTTAAAAGAGACAGTCCTCCTGAGGCAAAAGGGCTTGGAAGAATAGATCTTTATACTTGTTGATTGACATCGCAAAGTATAAGTAGTATCGTCGATTGGGTAGAGGTACAAACACACAATGATAGAAAATTACTTTACATATTACTATTACTTTAAGAAAAAAGGGCGAATAATCGCGTTTAGATAAAAACACGATACATGAACAGCCCTTTCATAACTGAAAGGGTTTTTTTATGCCTAAATCAGGAGTTGATATGACTAAATCAAAAAGAACGGACGTAAACGTGGTGAGTACAGAACCTTTGACAACGCCATCAGATTTAATAAAACAATATCCAGTAGGGGACTTGGCTTCAGCTACTGTTGTGTCTGGTCGCCAGCAAGTAGCGGATATCTTGGATAGAAAAGATGACCGCTTGATAGTTGTCACTGGGCCCTGCTCCATACATGATGAAGACTTAGCGTTGGAATACGCTGAGAAGTTATGTGGCCTTTCTAAAGAGGTTCAAGATCGATTATTAGTGATTATGAGAGTATATTTCGAGAAACCCAGGACTACTATTGGTTGGAAAGGGTTATTGTATGACCCTGAGTTAAATGACTCCTTCAATATTGAAGAAGGACTGGGATTAGCTCGATCGATACTAATAAAAATTGCAGAAATGGGGATGTTCGCTGGAACTGAGTTTTTGGATCCAATCGTACCCCAGTATTTGGCCGATTTAGTTTCTTGGGGAACAATAGGCGCACGGACTACAGAGAGCCAAATTCATAGGCAAATGGCAAGTGGACTTAGTATGCCTATAGGCTTTAAGAATGGTACTGACGGAAACACTCAAATAGCAGTTGATGCTGTTACATCCTGCAGAAGCCCGCATGGATTTTTAGGAATAGACATTAATGGACAAACTTCGATTATAAAAACTTCTGGAAACCCCAATGGTCACTTAGTTCTTAGAGGAGGGGCTAGTGGGCCTAATTACTCAGCTCCTTATGTGGAAGATGCTCAAGAGCAGCTAGAAGCAGCAGGAATAGTTCCTAATATAATCATAGACTGCAGTCATGGGAATTCTAATAAAGACCATAGGAAACAAGGCGTAGCGTTTAAAGACGTAGTATCCCAAAAAGCGAAAGGCAATTCTTCAATTGTTGGAAGTATGCTTGAAGGTAATATCAACGAAGGTAACCAGAAATTAACTAGTGATCTTAATGAGCTCGCATATGGGGTTTCGATTACAGACGCATGTATTAATTGGGAAGAAACGACTGAACTGTTGCATTGGGCTTGCGAAACTTTAGGGGAAACTACTCCAGTAAAGGTATAGACCATCAAGTAGTGACACTAGGTTAGCCAACCGTTGCTAGGGACATGGTTGGCGTATAGGTTTACCTACTTTGTAGAAGGTGTCAATAGATCGATTAATGAAGTTTCCAGGGCGTCTGCTAGTTTTACTGCGGCTCCAATCGTCAGATTTTGTTTGCCGTGTTCCACGGCGCTAATGTAGGTGCGATCTAATCCCGATGAGGATGCCAGTGCTGATTGACTCCAAGATTTTCCTTTTCTGAGACTTTGTATTTGATTACCAATGATCGTCAGGTAATCCTCTAATGAATCCGCTTTTTGATTTGGTTCTTGTATGTTGCAAAGTATTCTTGCGCCCACGATTGCCTCTAGTGGGTTCGGGCTATCTATTATTCTGATGGATTCTGGCGAGGTTTTAGCGTTTTCAATGACGTCAGTCAATTCGCACAGTCCACCAAGAATTAATTTAGGACTATTTGGGAGTATCTGGAGTGCATCAACTATGCTTTCTACATAAGGAAGTTGTTCTTGTAAGCTGACTGATATTGCAACCAAATCAATTCCTCCGGATGAAATGAAATGTATTAGATCTGAAGTCAATGTGTCCGAACCCAAAAATTCCACCTTCCATCCGTCAAGCCGCAGAAAATCTGCGATGATTCTGGCTCCGAAGGAATGCATGTTGCCTTGAACGCAGGCGACAACTGCTTTCAAGCCATTTGTTTTGTCAGGGGAAAATGAATTGGAAACTTTGATCATTTGGGTTAATGCGGTTTCAGTGGCGTAGTGTTCAAGGGCGGTGGTAACCTCACCATCATGGTACATTTGTCCGATTTGCAACTGGGATTCGGATAAGATGTTGATGTAAATGTCACCTGCAGATAGACCTAACTCCAATGCTGAGTCAATCACCTGAGAGGCACCAGAAGTGTCCCTGCCTAAAACCGCCTCAATAAATTTAGCTTTAAGCCCCGTCGATTGAGAAGAATTATGATTCACAATATTAGCCCCTCACGTTTAATAGGAATATATTATACATCATCTACGCTGCATTTGCAGAACGGTGGACTTTGTTCTACAAAATTTGCATGTTTCATCACCTCTCAAGAATACTTCAAGACACCTGTTAGTAGACTATATTATTCATAATGTAACCGCAGTGTTGACATAGTGTAGAATATGATCTACAATATCCGCATATTAAAAGTATCGGAGGTTAAGTGATGCTACACATGAAAAGTTGCCCTAAGTGCGCCGGAGATGTAAGTCTTAATAAAGACTACTATGGCTACTACGCAACCTGCTTGCAATGCGGTTGGTCTAAAGATATCGATAAAACAAAAGTTTCTGTAGTAGTCACCAACCCTGATGATGCCGAACAGGCATACGCAGCCTAACAAACTAATAGAGGAGCTTAAAAATGGATTGGACTATACTAGACTCAGACGTAACGTCATCAGACTCTACAGGGGTAGAGGGTTTTATTAAACGAATGGATACTGAATTTAGAGGCGACGGAGTTCCCTTGGAGGGATTCCGAATCATAAAATCTGGAATGGAGATGTACAACATCACCCGCCAGATTGAGGCTGATAAATGTTCAGCTGGAGCTTCCGAGGCTTCGCTGTATGTGGGATTTCAGAACGTTGCGAAGTTTATCAACGAAAACAATCGCTACACTAAGATAACGAATCTGGGGATCAACGTCTTTGGGTTTGGAGAAGGAAGTGTAGCGGGTGAGACTGACGCGGTAAAACAATGGGTAGCCCTGCCAATCGACCACAAGTCATTTGAAAATCAATGGTATTTGATCTCGATGGAGCCTGAGCCGTTCATATTCATAGGCTGGGAAACCTCGGAAAATGCTCAATTTGGAGTTGGCGGAGTTTCTTCTCCGGGCAAGGAATTCAAAGGTTTCATATCTGACGACACGAGAATCGTGAAAGCAGCGATTTCCCATCTCGAGTCCGTGCGTTCTAAGTCATCCTTCCAAGAGGCGCTGTCTATGGACGACGTAGCTGACAAACTTGGATTTGCGATTGATAGGATAATGGTCCTCACAGATGACGGAAAAAAAGACAGTTTCGGTTTGGTGAGAGAGAGCGGTATCTCCTTGGCAACCAAGACCAGCGCAGACGTTATTGCCTACGATACATCGGCAATCTCATATTTAGTTAACCCATATCCTTCTGAGTTATATGAAAAGGAATATAGTAAATCCTTGGATGGTTCCCAATTGCTTGTTATGGGGCGACAATATCTGTCGGAGCAGATAAATTTATTCCGAAATGAAGGTGTTAGTGCCAAAGCTGTATTGCCAACTGACCACGGATTTGAGCATCTTGCGGAATGGGCTGATAGAGAAGAAGCTGACGTAATAATGTTACCTGACTCCATGATCAAAGAAGGAATCGTAGGAAGATTGCAGGGATACACATTGTCAAACCTACTATCATCCACTCATAAACCAGTACTTATTGTGGACAAACTAGGGAAAGCTAAAGTGTGTACAAACGAGTTAACGGTACAAAAGGTTGGATCATAAGAACACTATCTCTGTAAATGCAACTTATCTTAGGATTGAAAGCACCATTCCGATTTGCTATACTCTTTATTGACAGAACAAATACTAAGGTAAGGAGCAATGTATATGTTGCCTGAAGTGAGCTTAAGAGCAGTTACAAAGCCAGACCTGATTCAAGTCCGAGAATGGCTGTCTGACCCTGAAGTTAATCAGATGTGGTATGGATGTGACGATTCTAGCCAGCCGCTTCACACCGGATATGATCTCGGATTTAATGATGATGAAACAGCTGATTTACTGACAAAGTTATCCGGTGACAGAAACCGGGATGTGATATCAGTTTTGTCTGAGTCGGAGGGACATATTGGGGAAGCTCAGCTGGTATACGAATGGCCGCTTCTCGAAGCACAGCTCTTTTTACTGATTGGCGAAAAAGAATTGTGGCACCATCATTACGGCACAGCTGCCCTAGTAAAAGTATTGGACTATGCGTTCCTGGAAAAAAATTTGCACAGAGTATGGGTCGACGTGCCTGAGTTTAACACCAATGCGTTGCATATGGTGGATCACTTGGGGTTTGTAATGGAAGGACATTTTAGAGGCGCTCATAGAAAAGAAGGCGAGTGGTTTGATTCCTCTATTTTAGGATTGCTGAGCGACGAATATGCAAGGCGACGTCCTAGGATACTGGAATCTGTCTAGAGACTAGGAGATATGCAATGTCAGTAATAACTATAAATGGACCCATTGGCTGCGGAGCGATTGAAGTTGGCAAACTTGTTGCGCAGGAAAACTCTTTAAGCTACGTAGACAGAATGCTATTTTCTGAAGCCGCTAAAGTTCTTGGATCCCCTGTTCCAGATCTCATAGAAAAAGAACAACGGTTTGTGAGCACTATTGGAAGATTCGCCAGAATATTACAAAATGCTTTGGAAAAATCAGCTATCAGTGGGATAAGTGGAGAGCCGTACTTTGGCAGAGGGATGGAAATGTTATCTTCAGAAACTTATACAGACCTTATCGCTGATAAAACAAGTGGACGAAACATTAGCGATAGTGAATTCATTGAAGTTCTCTCTCAAGTAGTTCGAGATATATCTAAATCCGATGATGTGGTAATTATTGGAAGAGGAAGTAATATGATCCTTTCGGGATACGAAAATGCTATACACATTGGTATGGTAGGGTCTCTACCTCTAAGAGTCAGTACAATGGTGAAGCGTGAACATTTGGACGAAAAAGAAGCTCTGGAATACGTGGATAATTTGGAAAAAGCTAGAGTTTCTTTTTATAGGAAATTTTTTAAAGTTCATCCGGATGACCCTGTTCTGTATGATGTGATGCTAAACATGGACGAGATGTCTCATCAGACAGCTACTGAGATCATTAGTTACACCTCAGAGAGGGTTTAATAAGAACAATTGATCCCTTTTTCGGATACTCCTAAAGTTAATTCGAATCGCCCTGTTATAACACTAAGTATTGTGCTTGCAGTCTTATTGGTTTTTTTGATGCAAATATTCTTTAGCCGCTTGGGAATAATTTTGGGCACTGATAATGCTGGTAGTATCAGTTTCTTATACAAATGGGGTTTTATTCCACGAGAATTATCCACAGGAATATCCTACATTAATTTGAACACAGCCCTTGGGTCAATAAATATTGAATCTACAGTTCCTACGAGTTTGACTATTGTAACTTCTATGTTTTTGCACGGAGGGGCCACGCACTTTTTGGGCAATATGCTGTTTTTATGGGTGTTTGGGGATAACGTTGAACACCGATTAGGGGTTATTAAATACTTATGTCTTTACTTTACTACTGGAGTATCTGCAGGATTGACGCATTACTTGATTGATCCGACTTCCGGCACAGTACTCGTTGGAGCAAGTGGAGCGATTTCGGGTGTTATGGGGGCATATATACTGTTATTTCCCTCCAATAGAGTCCGCGTGTTGTTTATGGTCGTCTTAATCACTGTTGCAGAAATTAGAGCTTTGTATGTTTTAGGATTATGGTTCTTATGGCAAGCTGTACAAGCATTGTTGCAAATTGGCATGTCATCGACTGTTCAAGTTGCATTCATGGCACACGTAGGGGGATTCTTAGCAGGAATGTTGTTTGTGTGTATTTTTACGAACGTGTTACTTCAACGCAGGCAGTAACCCGAGGTATTGGCGAGCCTCTCCAGTAGTCATAGGAGTTCGTCCATGTAAATTAGCCATAGTAACGGCCCATTCTACGTAAGATGCATTAGACTTAGGCTGTTCTTCCATTGGTAGAGAAGGAGAATCTTCGAATCCCACTCTGATATGTGCCCCTGTAGCTACAGCTATAGAACATAGTTGGAAAGTCTGCATGCCAGCACTATGGGCTAGCCAGGTTGCTTGCGGGAAGTGGTCCTTAATTCCTTGAGTCATGTTAAAGTAATTTTGGGGGGTGCCAGGCATAGCTTGCCTGCCATCTGACCAAGATGCTCCGGGTTCTACTAAGAAGTAGTGAGAATCTTTTATTTGTCCTTCATGCATTAAGGTTATGGCATTATTTAGGTCTCCCATATCATGTATCGCAGGTTCGGGGAAAATCCCTCTTTTGTAACATATATCTAATGTCGCTAGTATGTCCTCATACGAATTGGGGCTATTTACTGTTTTGCGTGTTCCATCTGGTTGTAATGCCCATCGTGCTCCATGACCTAAATTCAGAGAAATCATTTCTACGGGGTATTCTGTTTCTGCTAAGTATTTAACAACAGTGTCGACAGGTATATGTGCTTGTCTAGCGCTTGTATGATTCAATACGAGGTCACATTGAGCGCGAATGAGGGAGTCTGTTTCCTGATACCACGCAGGATCGTATGAGACTGTACCGTCTTCGTTTCTTGCATGGAAATGGACTATACTCGCGCCTGCTTCATAGCAACGTACTGCTTCTTCTGCAACTTCTTTCGGAGTGTATGGAATATTTGGATTTGTTTCCCGTACTTTATTACCGTTAAGGCAAGCCTTGATAATTATTTTGTCCATCGAACGCCTCCACAGTCGTTTTTTCGTTTTTAATGGATTCCGTATATGGTATTATAACCACACTTGAAACATAGTTGTTTCAAGATGGATCTCAGAAGGGTGAAATAGTGGCTCAAGTTTGGTTACCAAGTGAATTACAGTCTTATGCTGGTGGGCAACAGATAGTAGAAATTGAGGGCTCCTCAGTGAGGCAAATTGTTAACAACCTCGACATGGCATTCCCCGGTTTAAAGGAATGCCTGTATGACCCAGACATGGATCAAATAGTAGGATCTATGGCCGTTATTATTGATGGGGAAACGAGTCAATTGGGTTTACTGGATAAAGTAGATCCCGCCAGTGAAGTTCATTTTCTTCCAGCTATCGGTGGAGGAGCTTCTTCGAAAGTTATTGTGATTGGAATAGGTCCGGGAGATCCTGATTTCATCACGCTTAAGGCTAAAAATATCCTGAGAAACTCCGACTCTGTGGCAGGGTTCACTACGGTATTGTCTGTCGTGGAATCGTTTATCCCCCACGAAAACTTAATTAAGTTAACGTACAGGAACCAGGAAGAATTATTAATGCAATTAGCGGAAGATGCCAAAGAAGGCAAAAGATGCGTTTTGTGCGCTTGGGGAGATATAAACTTTTCTGCAAGCGAATTGATAGAACGGATCAGAAATAAAGTGGAAGAGATAGAACTAATTCCTTGTGTTAGCTCAGTTCAAATAGCCGCCTCCAGGTCCGGATTGAAAATGGAGGAATCCATTTTTATTACTTTACATAAACGATCAGAGGATGATGATTTAGAAGAATTAAATCATTATTTGAATGAAGGTAATCGTAACATTATATTGATACCCAGGCCTTTTGATTTGATGCCTCAGGCAATAGCTAAAGGGTTGATAGCAAACGGGCAGAATTCTAGTAAAATAGTTACTGTCTATCAGAAATTGAGCATGAGCGATGAAGTGGAATGGCACGGTTCTTTGGAAGAGTTATGTAATTACGATTCAGAGTTTAGTGATTTATCTATTATTGTAATTGAGAAGGCTTTATGAAAGAAACCAAACGAATCTTATTTGTATCTACTGCCGATACAGACACATTGTCCGCCGTAGAAAGCTTAAAAACGATTTCCGACACAATCCCGAAAGTAGAGATTATAAACATACATGCGGGATGGGAATCCAGAGATAATCAACAAAAACTGTTTGATGCTGTTATAGCTTCCAAAGTAGTTATATTGAGATTACTAGGAGGAAAGCAAGCCATACCTGAAAGTTTCGATCATGTTGTTCAAATATGTAAAGAACAGGATATTCCTCTTATAACTTGCCCAGGTCATCAAGAATGGGATCAAGACCTTATAAATGCATGCACAGCATCGGTCTCTGAAGTCGAGACAGTTTTCGGATACTTAATGCATGGAGGAACGAATAACCTACAAAATATGTTTTTGTTTCTAAGTGATGTTTATTTTGGTTCAAACATTGGTCATGATGCTCCCATGCCTATGCCGTGGGAAGGGATTTACAGGCCGGGTCTAAATTACTTGCCCGACATAGACACTTACACCTCCCTTTACTGCGATTCAGACAAACCAGTGATCGGCCTTTTATTTTATCGGGCACACTGGATGAGCGGCAATCTGGATTTCATAAACGCACTTGTTACCGAGATGGAACGTAAAGGCGCTAACGTTATCCCCATATTCACTTATAGCCTGAAGCATAGCCCTGACAATTCTAGTGAACCAGATAGAATATTGGCAAAGTATCTATTGAAGGACGGAAAACCAAGAGTCAATGCCCTTATAAATACTATGGGATTGTCTATGGTTGACATCTCAGACGATGGCCGTGAAGACTCGAGTGACTGGGTTAACCAATTTATGAAGACTCTTAATGTCCCAGTTATACAAGCCATAGTCAGCACCGATACAAAACAGGCTTGGCTTGATAGTGAATTAGGTTTGAGCCCGATAGATACAGCTATGAATGTAGCTTTGCCGGAGTTTGACGGTAGGATAATATCAGTTCCTATATCCTTCAAAGAGTTAGAAGATGTTGTTGACGAAAGCCATGATAGTGGCTTTGTAGCAAAGATTCAAAAATATGTCCCCGAACCTTCTAGAATTGAGTTTGTATCTGGTTTAGCAATCAATTGGGCTAATTTGAATAGAAAAAGTAATACTGACAGGAAAGTTGTTATTGTAATGAGTAACTATCCTACCAAGGATGCTAGGATAGGTAATGCAGTTGGATTGGACACCCCTGCTTCCGTTGTGAATCTATTAAATGCAATGAGTGATGCAGGTTACCAGATAAGTGATATTCCTGCTGACGGGGATGCTCTGGTGCATAGCATTATTGAGAGATGCAGTAATGATCGAGACTATTTAACCGAGCAGCAGCTTCAACTTGCCGCGGGACATGTGGATTCCCGGTCCTATGATTCTTGGTTTGAAACTTTCGAGAACGACGTGCAGAGTACTCTTAAAGAACACTGGGACACACCTCCTGGGTCAGTGTACAGAACCGGGGACTCTTTAGCGATTGCAGGTATAGATTTAGGTAATGTCTTTGTGGGTCTTCAACCACCTAGAGGGTTCGGAGAAAATCCGATATCTATCTACCACAGTCCTGATTTGCCTCCTACCCATCATTACGTGGCCTATTACAGGTGGATAAAAGAAACCTATAAAGCAGATGCGATAATCCATGTAGGTAAGCATGGAACTTTAGAATGGCTACCAGGCAAGGGAGTGGGTATGTCCGCTTCGTGTTTTCCCGAAGTCGTACTATCAGATATGCCTATGTTTTACTCCTTCATTATTAATAATCCAGGAGAAGGAACTCAGGCCAAACGGAGAATCCATGCGACTATTGTAGACCACCTGATTCCTGCAATGACCACAGCAGATGCATATGGGGATATTCAAGAATTAGAGCAGTTATTGGACGAACATTATCAATGTCAAACATTAGACCCTGCGAAAATCCCTATGCTGGAAGGCCAAATTTGGGAAGTCATAGAAAGAGCTGAGTTGAATCGGGACTTAGGAGTGGAGACTCCGCCAGAAGAATTTGGGGATTTCATGTTAGAAGTTGACGGGTATCTCTGTGAGATCAAAGATATACAAATTAAAGATGGTCTTCATACTCTCGGGGAACCTCCTAAGGGGGAACAGCTAATTGGCTTACTCGCTTCTTTAACTAGATTAGATATGTCTGAATTACCCAGTGTAAGGCGAGCCATTGCTACTGAATTTGGGCTTGATTATGAACAAGTCGTTGAGAATTTGGCAGACTCTTGTAGAGCGCCGTCTGACAAATTCGAATCCTATCATCCCACCCAAATGATCAGAACTAATGGTGATATAGTTGAAACTATAGATCAGATGGTCAAGTCGATGTATACAGCTTTACAAGATGAGGCATTCCAGGAATCCTACGTCGAAAGCGTTGTTAATTCTGTGTTAGGGAAAGAATCTAGTACTGTTTCAGAAGTATTGGAATATGTATGTACAAGTATCTACCCGAATTTAATGGCAACAACTGATGAAATAGATAATTTGATCGAAGGTCTTGAAGGAAAATTTATTCCAGCCGGTCCAAGTGGGGCTCCTACTCGAGGCATGCCGAATGTGTTACCCACCGGTAGAAATTTTTATTCAGTTGACCCCAAAGCACTCCCGTCTCCTACTGCCTGGGAGATTGGCAAAAATTTAGGAGATTCTCTTTTACAAAAATATTTAGACGATGAGGGCGACTACCCGGAAATGGTTGGGATCGTGGTGTGGGGTACTTCAGCGATGAGAACTCACGGTGACGATATCGCTCAAATTTTGTATTTGCTTGGAGTAAAGCCAGTCTGGCAACAAGAGAGTAGAAGAATTGTTGGGATAGAATTGATAGAGCTTAATGATTTAGGAAGACCAAGGATTGATGTTACTGTAAGAATATCAGGATTCTTTAGGGATGCTTTCCCTAATCTAGTTAATCTAGTTGATCAAGCGGTGCAGATGGTAGCAAATGTAGATGAAGATCCAAAGGATAACTACGTACGGAAACATCTGTTAGAAGATCGAGCAAAGTCCGACAATGAGGAGTCTAGTGATGAGGAGAAATTGTTTAGGATTTTTGGCAGTAAGCCAGGGTCATATGGAGCAGGTATTTTACCTTTATTAGATGAGCAGAACTGGTCTTCTGTGCAAGACTTAGCTGAAGTGTACACAGCATGGGGTGGATTTGCTTACACGGAGAAGACATTTGGTATAGAAGCAAAGAAACAGTTTTCAGACCGGTTTTCTCAAATAGTGGTAGCCGCGAAGAATCAGGATAATCGTGAGCATGATATTTTTGATAGTGATGATTACATGCAATATCATGGAGGGATGATTGCTACGGTCAGAGCCTTAACAGGGAGGAATCCTAGCCAGTTTTTCGGAGATAGTTCTGATCCATCTAGAGTTAAAACACGAGACTTACAAGATGAGTCACGAAGGGTTTTCAGGAGTAGGGTAGTTAATCCAAAATGGATTGAATCGATGATGAGACATGGATATAAAGGGGCATTTGAATTATCTGCTACCGTTGATTACATGTTTGGATATGATGCGACTGCTCAAGTAGTTGAAGACTGGATGTATAAAGATTTGACAGAAAGCTATGTTTTGGATCCAAACATGCAGGAGTTTTTTAAGGAAAGTAATCCTTGGGCATTAAGAAGTATAGTTGAACGATTGTTGGAAGCTGTGGAACGTGATTTATGGGAAAATCCGGACCCAGACATGTTAGAACAATTAAGGCAAATGTACTTGGATATCGAAGAAGAAATAGAGTCACGGCAAGAGTAATAAATACTTCATCTCAGATCATAGAGGAGGGTATACATGACTATGAATAACGCCACGGCATTACTGATGGAATTAGCGAGAATGAATGACATGATATGGGTTATTGGGGGTAGGTCTGTTGTAAGTGAAAACAACTCCGAAGGTATGTTAGAACCTGAAATCGAGAACGGTTACATAAGTCTAGAAGCTAATAATTGGCATTGCCATATAGCATCAGACGATGTGACTAATGCCCAATTTGTGCACGCGCAATCTCATGAAGATCTGGTTTCTTATTATGTTCGTTTCTCCAAAGGATATGATCAGACGCTCGTCAGATGTTATTTCCCGAACCCTAGATTGGACAATAATCTAAACAGGGTCGAACTACAGCAAGAGAGACTTGATGCATTCAACGAAAAAAAGGAAATGTATATAAACGATGACGATATAGTTTTCGTGGATAGGACATAGAGAGGAGTTATTTTGGAGTCAAACAGGCAACCTACATTTCCATTTACTGCGATTGTTGGTCAATCGCAGATGAAAAAAGCTTTAATTTTGAATGCTATCAATCCGACAATAGGTGGAGTTTTAATCAGAGGCAATAAAGGGACCGCCAAGTCGACAGCAGTGAGGGCATTGTCCATGTTACTTCCTGAACTAGATCTGATAGATGGATGCGAATATCATTGTGCACCCAATTCTCCCCAGGCCATATGCGGCTATTGCACGGATTCATTGAGCAAAAATAGCGTAGCTAAGCCAGTACAGATTGTACAGTTACCAGTCGGAGCTACTGAGGATAGACTTGTAGGTTCCCTTAATATTGAAGAGGCGATAAAGACAGGTAACCGTTCCTTTGAACCAGGGCTATTGGCCACTGCTAACAAAGGAATCCTGTATATAGACGAGGTAAACCTGTTAAACGACCACTTAGTTGATGTTTTGTTAGACGCAGCGGCTATGGGTAGAAATTATGTCGAGCGAGAAGGCATTTCAGTAAGCCATGAGTCCCAATTTATATTGATAGGGACTATGAATCCTGAGGAAGGAGATTTAAGACCTCAGCTGCTTGATCGTTTCGGGCTAGCAGTTGAAGTGACAAACGAGGTAGAAACTGACTCCCGAGTTGAAGTGGTAAAAAGGCGAATTAACTTCGAAGATAGCCCAGATCATTTTGTTAATTCGTGGGGCAAAGAAGAGGCGCAAGAAAGAGACCGTATCGCCAAAAGTCGTACCTTGCTGCCCAATGTAAAAGTTCCAGAGGACATGTTATATCTCATATCTGATATATGTGCGGGGTTTGAGGTAGATGGGTTGCGTGGTGATATTGTTATGTACAAGACTGCCATAACCATAGCCGCATACGAGGGTAGGACCGAAGTAACTGAAGAAGATGTCAAAGAATCGGCTATCATGGCACTGCTACACAGACAGAGGCGTCAGCCTTTTCAGGAACCATCTCTAGATCAGGATAAGCTTGATGAAATTATCAATCAAGAAAACTCTGGTCAAGACAATTCACGGGAAAGTAGTAGTCCATCAGGAGAACAGGAATCGTCTTCCGACGAGCCTGACCCCTCTGACTCTAATGGGGATGATTCATCAAGTGATGCAGAAGACCATGACGAAAATTCTTCATTTGACTCCGAACGCGGAGATAAAGACGAAATTTTTGAGATCGGGAATATACCAAAAATACAACAGTTAGAAATCCGTTCCGAAGACCAAAAACAGAGAAGCACCTTTGGAAGGAGAGCAGAAACGAATAGCTCTTCACAAGCGGGATACTATGTGTCGTCTAGGGTACCACAAGGCAAATTAACGGATTTGGCACTGGATGCAACGTTAAGGGCAGCAGCTCCCTTTCAGAAGGACCGCAAGGGTACCGAATCTCTTGCGGTGGTGATACAGTCAAACGATCTGCGCGAAAAAGTCAGATTCACTCAAACAGGGACTCTGATTATATTTGTAGTAGATGCGAGTGGGTCCATGGGTGCCCAAAGGAGGATGGTAGAAGTCAAAGGAGCAGTGATGGCTCTTCTACTTGATGCCTATCAGCGTAGAGATACTGTTTGTATGATTACATTCAGAAAAGAGTCTGCTGAATTGATCCTGCCTCCAACTAATAGTGTGGATCTCGCAAAAATGAAATTAAATACCATGCCTACAGGTGGACGTACTCCTCTAACTAGTGGTCTCATGAAGACGATGGAGATAATAGAACGAGAAAAAACCAAAGATGTTAATGCTCTCCCTTTAATTGTTGTATTGTCTGATGGAAAAAGTAACGTAGGATTGAACAATTCTGAAATGAATAGAGATGAGGAACTGCATAGAGTGTGCAATGAATTCAAATTTAAAGGGTTACGAAGTATCGTAATAGATACTGAAACAGGATATGTTAAATTAGGTAAAGCAAAAGATTTAGCAACACACATAGGTGGTACATACATCACTCTAGAAGAGTTTGCTACACAAAATTTAGTCAATGCTATTAACCAGAACCGATGAAAGTAAGAGGATTATTTGAGAATACAGCAACTACGAAGTAAGTCAGTTGCTCGACGATGTTTGATGATAGGCTGGTCACTTGCATTGATGAGTTTTATTTTGTCGTGTGCTTCAGAATCGACTACAGAAACAGAGAAAAATGTAATCGGTGTTCAAGTGTCAGCTGTTATAGAAAATGAAGCGACCGGAGCTGTGGGTACGATTGTTGCGGATGATAGACCTAATTCTGAACAAAAGCCAAGAGTCGCTCCCAAACCCAAAGCAAAATCCGTGATTAAGCCTACATTCACACCTATCCCTGTCTCCTCACCTATACCTCTACCTTCAGGCCCAAAATTGCTTAAATTTGTTAAGAATGTTGAAGTTACTCCAGAGGAAACGATTGACATTATAGGTGCCTTCTGCCGCATAAATTATGTGCCTGCATCAGATAATTTCTTGGTGACATTTGGAGGGACATCTAAGGAAAAACACACACAAGGGTATGGGTATAAGTGGTACACAGATCAGATGGAATTTACTGGTAAGGGAGGCCTTTTTGAAAATAGAGGTACCGATACGGCATCAGTAATGATAGACAACACCTATTATTTTCTTACTGATGGAGGGAAAGATATATGGGCTCTTAAGAAGTATGACCCCAGTGATTGGACATTGCTTGGGGAAACTTTAATCTCAAGAGATCCAAATAAAGAACCTGGCAATGACTTTATGTTAGCAGAGGTCAATGGGATGCTTGATGTGGCTGGGTTATATGTTTCCGAAGCAAAAGGTTACATTGATCAACATAAACTTGATCCATATCAAGGTGAAGCGACAAGCCATCGATTTTTTTCTCAAAACCTGGAATTATTAGACAACCGGATATTAAATGATGCACCTCATATAAACGCATCGTCTATGGTATTTGTAGATGGGATATATAACTTTGTAACTTCAACTGCCTTTTTTGGGGATTTAATAGTGATGCAATATGATCAAAATTGGAAATATTTGGATTCAAAAGTGTTAGCTCAATGGGGTAACTGGCCTATGGGAACGGTATACCACCCAGAGCTGGAACTTTTCTTTGTCTCATACATATCTGTTGAAAATGTAATCAACAAAAATGGACTTCGTAATATTCGGTTAGGTATATTTGACTCTTCATGGAATTCAATCACTGATATAGCAGTAACTAACTATGAACGCGACGCGATGACCCAATCTGGGCGACCGTCTGTAATTGTCCATGAAGGCCATGTCTACGTTTCGTACGATGTGTCTACAGTGGAGCGTGATGGAATGAGGGAGAATCAAGACTGGGAATGTGAGGTTAGTGTCTACGAATTAGTTCCTTGATATTCTAAGTACACACTAAAACTTGATATGTTAAATTAGATGGATCAACAGTACTTATCGGTGGACGTACATCATATCAGAGATGGTTAAAATTAAAATTGAACCAATGCGATTAATTTGAATCTGGGTGATTAGGAGGATTATTTAATGACACGGTATCTACCATATGGAGATATGGAAAAGCTTTTGTCTCTATCTAAGAGAAGGGGTTTCGTATTTCAAAGTAGCGAAATTTATGGCGGTCTCAGCTCTACTTGGGATTACGGTCCCCTAGGAGTTGAACTTAAACGAAATGTTAAAGAGGCTTGGTGGCGTAGCGTAGTGGTATCCAGAGATGATGTTGTAGGCTTGGATGCGGCGATTTTGATGCAAAGGCAAGTTTGGGAGGCTAGTGGTCATTTGGATAATTTCAGTGATCCGTTGGTTGAATGTAAAACCTGTCACATTCGATTAAGAGAAGACCAACTTGAAACAGATGTATGCCCTGAATGTTCTGGGGAATTGACCGAACCAAGAAATTTCAACTTGATGTTTAAGACATTTCAAGGTCCAGTTGAAGAGACTGCTTCAGAAATATTTTTGCGCCCGGAAACAGCTCAAGGAATATTTGTTAATTTTAACAACGTGCTTAACAGCTCAAGAAAAAAATTGCCTTTTGGTATAGCACAGATAGGAAAATCCTTCCGCAATGAAATCACACCAGGAAACTTTACTTTCAGAACCAGAGAATTTGAACAAATGGAAATTGAATTCTTTGTTACTCCTGGTGAAGATGATCAGTGGTTGCAGTCTTGGCTTAAAGAGCGGTATGACTGGTACATAAAGTATGGAATTAGAGAAGATAATTTAAGGATCCGAAAACATGATGATTCTGAATTAGCTCACTACGCTAAGGAAACTTATGACATAGAGTACAGGTTTCCTTGGGGATGGGGCGAACTAGAAGGTATAGCTAACCGCACAGACTTTGACTTGACACAACATGCGCAAAGTAGTGGTACAGACATCTCGTATTTTGATGAAACTACTAAATCAAGATTTGTACCATATGTTATTGAACCGTCTGGAGGAGTGGATAGGGCTACCCTTGCATTTTGGTTAGATGCTTATGATGAGGAACCTGACGGTGAATCAACCCGTACAGTGTTAAAGTTTCATAGATTATTAGCTCCTGTGACAGTTGCCATATTGCCTTTGAGTAAAAATGAAAAACTGGTACCTCTGACTAAAACTATTTTGGATCGTTTGAAATTTAAATTCAAATGCCAATATGACGATTCTCAAAGTATTGGGCGTAGATACAGAAGACAGGATGAAATAGGGACTCCTTTCTGTATAACTATAGATTTCGATTCTTTAGATGATCATAAAGTCACTATTAGAGAACGAGATACTATGCATCAATCTAGAGTGTTTATTTCCGATATAGTAAGTGTTATCGAAGACAAATTAGAACATAATTGGTGACAGAGTGGATTATGTATCTAAACTGCTGAGAGAAGGCATTCAAACCAAAATAATTGGTAGTCACATTCAGTATTACGAAACCATTGGCTCCACGATGGACGAAGTTCATGTGTTAGCAAGAAATGGCTGGTCCGAAGGTTTGGTTATTGTTGCTGATAATCAACTCTTAGGAAGAGGACGCAAAGGTACAAGTTGGATATCCGAACCAGGAAACTTATTACTTTCCATACTGCTTAAACCAGATGTAAAACATCTAGAAGTGCTGCAACCAATGACCGCTATTTGTGTTCAAAAGGCTGTTCGTGCGATTACTGATATAGATATGAATTTAAAATGGCCAAATGATCTGATTGTACGGCAGACCAAAGTAGGGGGGATATTGTTAGAATCTTCTGTAAAAAATGATTGTCTCGAATATGTTGTTATTGGAATTGGAGTTAATTTAATGTTGTCAAAAAAGCCACACAACCCGAATTATATTGTTAGCGATTTGAGCGAGTTTGGTGCAAAAACTTTAGATAGAAGCAGTTTATTAAGAGAAATTTTAAGTAACTTGGATAGTTATTATTCTAAAATTGATAAACCCGTTGAGATTTTTGAGGAATGGAAAGATCAATTAGATATCATAGGACAATTCGTAAGATTTAAATCAGGGGAAGACGTTCATAAAGGTGAAGTGATTTCTGTGGGTGATAACGGATCGTTAGAATTGCGAGTAGCAAATGGTGGGATTATGAATTTCACTACCGGAGATATTATAGAGGTGTATGAATAGATGTTAGATGGATTAAGTTTAAACGGAAAAACAGTACTGATTACAGGTGGGGGCACAGGGCTGGGGTTGGAAATGGTTAAGTTTTTGTCTAGAGCAGGTGCAGATATATGTGTCGCGGGCCGACGGGTAGCTCCATTAAATTACGCTGTGGAAACAGTATTTGAGAATGGACAGAAAGGATTGGCTGTGCCTACGGATGTGAGTGATTCTTATCAAGTTAAATTGCTAGTTGAAAAGACTTTACAAGAATTCGGGAAAATTGACGTTTTGATTAACAATGCAGCCCTTGTCGAAAATAATATAGTCAAGCCTATCTGGGATATTGAAGATACGGAATGGCAAAGTGCAATTGATGTGAATCTTTCCGGAGCTTTTTATTGTTCCCGAGAGGTAGCTAAGCATATGGCAGACCGTGGATCCGGGAAAATAATTAATACAGCATCTGGCTTTGGGTTAAGGGGTGGTAAAGATATATATACATACTGCTGTACAAAAGGTGGTATCGTGCAACTCACTAAAGTTTTATCGTTTAGTTTGGCAAGATATAACATAACTGCTAACACTATTGTGCCTGGATTTATACCCACGGAGGCAACAGAATCAGAATTTAGGACAACTTTGCCTAAATCAGGCGAATTCTTGCCATCAGGTGAATTGGGACAACCGAAACATATAGGTCCGATAGCAGTATTTCTTTCATCTGAGGCCTCTGATTACATGACTGGCGAGATATTCACTTTAGACGGGGGAGGACTATCAGCAGGAATTGCCCCTACTGGATATGCCCCAATTATCGGTTTTCAGGAGGTATAAAATGCCCGTATTAGACGAATTTTCATTAAATAACCAGTTGGTTGTAGTTTGTATTTCAAACACAATTGAAACTGCTTACCTAGCCAAATACCTGGCGTTTGCAGGGGCAGAATTATATGTGTTGGCCCAGACCGAGGAATTGCTTGATGAGGCCACACAAATACTGGGAGAACAGGTTAACGGCAAAGTAATAGATTTACAAAACAAATCCAGTATTGTTTCCGCTAGAGACCAGATTATTGAGATGAAAGGGCAAGTACATGGTCTTGTAATTGATAGTAGAGGCACACTCGCTAAACCTATGGCTGATGTGACCCAGCAGGAATGGGATTTAGTAATGAATTACAATGTGAAAGCCACATTCTTTCTCTACCAAGCATTTGGAGAGTGCATGCAGGATTCAGGTTACGGCAGAATAGTTAACATAACATCACAATTAGGTGATCGTGCGGTAGATAATTTATCTGTCTTTTCAGCTAGCCAGGCCGCAGTGCATTCATTGACGAAGTCTATGACTGTTGAATATTCAAAATACTCTATTCGAATCAATACTATAGCTACTGGATGGACTTCCACGGAAGAAATTGACTTAGAAGTACAACGAAAGGAACTCTTGGTACGCTTCATACCTCTTAGAAGAAAAGGTGTACCGGCGGATTTGGGACCACTGTTAGTGTTTTTATGCTCTGAAAGTTGCGATTACACCACCGGGCAACCTATTTTCATTAACGGAGGATTGACCTCTAGGCCATGATTATTTGTAAAGGCTTTGTGTAGGAGCATGGTACAATTAACCCATTAAAATAGAGAGATTTATCATGGATCCAGTCAAACCATCGTCAGGCATGGGGAATCTTCCTGACATTAGGTTCGAAGAAAAACAAACTATATTGCAGCAATTTAATTCATTTATGAATGCTGCTAGTTATACTAATATTGAAGTTCCTATAATGGATAACACTGAGCTATTCTTAAAAAAATCAGATGGGCAATTGGCTCCTCAAATGTATAGCTTTAGAGATCCTTTGGGGCAACAGGTCAGTCTCAGGCCAGAGATTACCACGCAGGTAATGAATTATTATCTCGGGGAAGCAACAGAAATAACAGAACACAGATATCAATATCAAGGGCCAGTTTTTCGCTTTTCTGAAACTCGTAATACTCAGACTCAGTTCACACAGATGGGAGCTGAATACATCGGAGGGAGTGGACCCGACGTTGATATTGAAATTCTTGAATTGGCAATTAAATTCTTAGGGAACATAGGATTCGATTCATATCAATGCACAATGGCAGACCTTAATCTTGTTCATTACATTATTGATAACTTTGGATTGTCCATTAAGGCGAAGAATAAGATCGTGGAAAATATTCAAATATTTAAACAAGGATCTGCCACCATTCATAAATTTGGTGAACAACTATCCAGTACTACAGTTACAGGTGATAGTAGCAAAGATAGTTATTTGTCTTCTGCAATCAAAGACCTCTCAGAAGGGCAGGCCCGGCAAGTGTTGTCAGGGTTTTTGGGCTGGGTTAATGGGAGCATTGAAGAAGGTTCTCTTGGACGTCGATCACATGAAGACGTAGTCTCTAGATTAATAGATAAGTTAAGAAACACTGATTCATTGGAAAACATTCAAAAATGCTTATCAGTTATTGGAAACTTAATTAAAATTAAAGGAAGTCCCGACGAGGCTATAACAAAGGCACGTGCTTTATTTAGTGATCAAGCCTACCCTCTAGATCTCATTGATCAATTTCAAGGGACGATCAATGAATTGAATAACAGAGTCTCTAAAAAATGTGAACTTATTATAGATTTTGGATTAGTGAAAGATTTTGGTTATTACAACGGAATCATTTTTGAACTAACCGATCTTGCTACTAATCAGCTTATGGGTGGTGGTGGTAGATATGATGGTTTGGCTAAGACATTAGGGGCTGAACGGGATGTTAAAGCCTTAGGATTCGCTTTTGATCTCGATAAAGTGTTACAAAATCGGACAGGTATTGCGTAGTTATGACAGTAATTAAAGAAAATAATGAGGAATTAGTTATTGTTATCCCTAGTGATGGGGAGCTTCATAAAAATACCATGGACTTCATGGATAAATGCGGATTAAAAATACGCCCTACCAGTTCACGGGGATATACAGGATCTATTCCGAGCATGCCAGGGGTATCTGTTTTGATGCAAAGAACTGCAGATATTACCAATAAGATAGAGGATTTTAGCGCTGATATTGGGATTACTGGCTTAGATAGGTATTTGGAATATAAAACAGATGACAGGTACGTCGGGAAAATTGTAAGTGATCTTGGTTACGGTAGCTGTGACTTTGTTTTAGCTGTTCCGGATTCATGGATCGACGTTAATGGGTTGGAAGACTTGTCGGATTTGACTAATGAATACCGTCAAAAAGGCCTTGATTTGCGTATTGCTACGAAATATCCCAAACTGTTGAATAATTATTTATATGATAATGGTATATATAATTATCGTATCGTTGCAGTGAGCGGCGCACTTGAAGCTGCTCCTGCTGCCGGTTACGCTGACCTGATTGCTGATTTGACAGCTACAGGGACTACATTGCGAGCAAACAACTTGAAACAAATAAACGAGGGCACAGTATTACGGTCACAAGCCTGTTTGATCGGAAATCCCGAATCCATTAATAACAACAAATATAAATTTGAATTGACTACAAAATTAATTGATTTAATTAAATCTAATATTAGAGCTGAGGAATACTATAGATTAACTGCTAATGTTTTGTGTGATTCTGAAGAGAATTTAGCCGCTTTAATATTGTCTCATCCTGACATTTCAGGTTTGCACGGCCCCACTTTATCCAGATTGCATAACAAATCTGACATGTCTTGGTTCAGTGTAAGCGTAGTAGTGCCTAAATATAACCTCTCAAGTTGTGTATCTCAGATCCGAGAATGTGGAGGAGTCAGCATCGCTGCTTCTAAAATAGACTACTTATTCAATGAAGAAGTGGTTGAAAACGATCGAATTTTTATCGCTTAGGTTATACCAATGCCGAACTTACCGTTTCATATAGCAACAGCACACAAAATAGCTGATGTTTTGGGTGACAAATATGTTCAGAAAGACATGATAGGGTATTGTTTGTTTGGCTCTACTGTCCCTGATATTCGAGCTATGACCAAGAATTCTAGGGCTCAAACACACTTTACTGAGTTGACTGTAACGGATATTGGAACTGGAGCTAAAAACATGTTTGATTCATATCCTGAATTGATCATGGAATCAAATGATGCACCTATGAAGGCTTTTATGTGTGGATATATAAGTCATTTGATTTGTGATGAAACGTGGATAACACGGATGTATCGACCACACTTTTCTCAAGAGCATAGAAGTTGTACAGAAATTGAATCTAACCTTTGGGATAGAGCTTTGCAACTAGAATTGGATCGTGATTCTCTTTCGGTGATAGAACAGAATGGATTGCTAGAGCCATTTCCTATGGACTTAAATGGGATCGAATTAGCATTTGTGTCTGAAAACGAATTATGTGACTGGCAAGAATGGGTAATGAAATTAAGTGGTCGTGGTTTTTCTTGGGATAGGCTGTACAATGCTATGAATCGAATGCACCGGGATGATTCTTCGGTCTCAACTATGGTTGATGATTTTATAATCGATATAGAATCTAATTTGGATATAATACATGATTACCTGGAAACCGATATACTTTCCTGGTATCTGGATAACACCGTATCTGTATCTGTTGAAACAATTAAGAGGTATATAAAGTGAAACTGACATTACTGAAAGGAACTTCAGAGGCGTCTGATTTATTACAAAGACAAGATCCTTTAGATATGGATGCAATTTCTAGTACTGTCATACAAAGGACAGAAGAAGTGTTTGGAGCAGGTGTATCTCCTGCGCAGTCTGTTGTGAAAATCATTGAAGAAGTTCGTCAGAATGGAGATAAAGCTGTTTTAAAGTATGCCAGGATGTTTGATGATCCAGATATTAGCAGCACCTCATATGACTTGTCTTTGCTCGACCAAGCCGAATCTCAAATTCCCAAAAAATTGTGGAATTCTCTGGAATTAGCAGCTGAACGGATTCGTGACTTTCATTCCAAGACCATGCCTAAAATGGAGATTAAAACTTCGGCTGGTATATCAGAAATTGTTAAACCTCTCCAAAACATAGGGGTGTATGTGCCTGGTGGCACAGCGGCATATCCTTCTACAGTTCTTATGACAGTTATTCCCGCTAAAATTGCAGGATGCGAATCGGTATGTATGGTCACCCCTAAACTCGCAGGCCGAGATATGAATCCGGTGGTTTTGGCAGCAGCAAAATTAGCTGGTGTGGATGCTGTGTATCAAGTGGGAGGTGTTCCTAGTATTGCCGCCTTAGCTTATGGTACTGAGACCATTCCTAAAGTTGATAAAATATGTGGCCCCGGTAATGTGTTGGTTGCATACGCTAAGAAGATGGTCCAAGGTCAGGTGGACATAGATGGCATTTTTGGACCTACTGAAACTATAGTTATTGCTGATAAATCTGCGTCTGCTGAATTTTGTGCAGCTGATATGATAGCGCAGGCGGAACATGATCCTATGGCTACAGCTATACTTATAACCGATGATTGTAATTTAATAGGAGAGGTCGAAAATGCTTTAGACAGTCAACTTAGTCAGCATGACAGAGGAGAACTTGCGCGCCAAGCGCTTCTTACAAGAGGGAAAATAGTACTTGTTGAAAATTTGGCAGAAGGCATTGAGATTGCGAACTCTGTAGCTCCTGAACATTTGTGTTTGATGGTTGAAAATACTGCATATTGGAAAACCCAAGTTAAGAATGCAGGAGGCTTGTTTTTAGGAGAGTATTCACCTGAAGTAATGGGTGATTATGTTGCAGGACCCAGCCATGTAATGCCAACAGGGGGCACTGCACGGTTTAGTTCAGCATTAAGCGTGCATCATTTTTTAAAAACGATGCCAGTCGTTGAGTTAACTAGCAAAGAATTTGGCGCCTTGGCTCCAGATGCAGTTAATATCGCTCAAGCGGAAGGCCTGACGGCCCATTCAAATGCGCTGTCTATCAGATTGGATAATTTGTCAAAAAATGTTCAGAAAGGGAGTGTATAGAGTGTCTCATTGGAAAGAACTTCTTTTAGACCATATAAAAGCTATTGAAACCTATCAAGGTGTAGAATCTCCGGACACAATCGCAGCAAAAACAGGCATTAATATAGACGATATCATCAAATTAAATGGTAATGAGAATCCATATGGTTTCAGTGCGATGGTAAAAACTTATTTAGGGAACTACGATAATTATAATTTATATCCAGATCCCAATCAGGAAAAACTCAGGCATACTCTAGCGGAATATGCAGGGACTGATTATCAGAATATAGTGGCAGGTAATGGAGCTGATGAATTAATAGATCTTTTGATTAGGATATTCGTCGGTATTGGTGATGAAGTAATAATACCAACTCCTACGTTTGGAATGTACTCGTTCGGCACAGAGATAGTTGGCGGCAGAGTAATTAATGTTCCTAGAGATGATGGATATGACATTAATGTGAAAGAAATCATTGAAGCAATCACAGATCGTACTAAGATCATATTCTTGACCTCTCCAAATAACCCTACGGGTAACTTGGTTTCCTCGGAGGATGTATCGGAACTGCTGGAAAATGATGTCATTGTAGTGGTCGATGAAACTTATTATGAATTTTGTAAAATGACACATATGGGGTTGCTCTTGGATTACCCTAATCTGGTGATATTAAGAACGTTCAGTAAATGGGCGGGTTTAGCTGGCTTGCGTATAGGTTTTGGTATTATGGATCCCGAATTAGTTGAGACAATAATGGCAATGAAACCCCCATATAATGTGAATTTAGCTGCTGAGATAGCCATATATGCCTCTCTTGAAGACAAAGATAGGTTAATTGCTAGGGTGGATGAGATAGTTTCGGAAAGGGAAAGAGTATTTGGCATATTGAATGGTCTAGAAGGTATAAAATTGTATCCATCTATGGGTAATTTCATCTTATGTGAGTTCAATGGAGGTATCGGCAAAGTAATTTATGATGCTTTATGTGAAAAAGGCATATACTTAAGATACTTCGGTAAACCCCCTTTGGACGATTCCATCAGATTTAGCATAGGGAAACCTAAAGAAAATGAAATAGTGATGCGAGAAATAACGACAATTCTCGATGGGAGATAAATGCAATGAGTCGAAAAGCAACAATAAACAGGAAAACTGGAGAGACAGACATATCGATGACTTTGGATCTGGAAGGGACTGGCCAATATACAGTGTCTACGGGGAATGGGTTTTTGGATCACATGCTCGCCCAAATTTCCAGGCATGGGTTATTTGACCTGGACGTCAAAGCCAAAGGTGATATAGAGACAGGTTGGCATCATTTAGTAGAAGATTGTGGAATAGTGTTCGGACAGGTATTTGCGAAAGCTTTGGGTTCTCCGGTTGGTATAATACGAATGGCTCATTGTTACGTACCTCTAGATGAAACTTTAGCCAGAGTGGTAGTTGATTTGAGTGGAAGACCACATGCACAAATCCGAACAGGTTTGGATGATGTGATGGTTGAGACTCTTCCGGGTGATCTGGTTGGTCATTTTCTTGAGTCTTTCGCGTATGAAGCAAAAGTAAATTTGCATGCAGAAGTGTTAACAGGACAAAGCCCTCATCATAAAGCAGAAGCAATTTTCAAAGGATTAGCGAGGGCTCTAAGAGAAGCGGTTACAATAGATCAAAGAGCCCCAGATTCAGTGCCAAGTACTAAAGATTCCTTAGGTTAGGTTTTCATCTACCTTTACGTGCTATGAATTCCGGGAAGGCGTCTTCTGCCTTAGCTCCGCGCATGACATTAGCTGTGAAGTAGGTCTCATTTTCCCATTGTGTTTTCAAGTTTTCACCTAGTCCTTGAAGCATTAACTCTTTAATTCCAATAACTGATTCTCTGTGGTTATTAGCGATAGAAGTAGCAATTTCCATTGTTTTATTCAGAAGTTGGTTAGAAGGAACTAAGTGATTTATGAGTCCTATCCGATATGCCTCTTCTGCAGCTACAACTCGACCTGTGAAGAGCAACTCTTTGGCCATAGGCCAGCCAACTTGATTAGGAAGAGTCCAAGAACAGTTAATCCTTCCATAAGCCGCAGCCAAGAACCTAAAGCTAGAATTCTCGCAACCAATTCTGAAATCTAAAGATGATGACAAGACTGCTCCACCCCCATATGCCAGACCGTTAATCATTCCTATGACTGGTTTTGGGCTAGCGCTGATTTCATAGCTACCTTTCTGCCGTTCTGTAGACCATTCATCTAGTTGTTCTTGAGTATACAGTTGGTCATTTTCTCGCTGTTCATGAATGTCCCCTCCTGCGGTAAATGCCTTTTCTCCTGATCCCGTTATTACTAAACATCCTACGTTTGTGTCTTCGTTTAACGTGGTTACGGCATCATGAAGTTCAGAAGATAATTTTCTGTTCATTGCATTCAGAACTTCAGGACGGTTAAGAGTAATTAATCCGACTCCAGATTCTATTCTAGTGAGTATGTGTTCGTAAGCCATTTTACAATCCTATATTTTTATCATGATTCTATGCGGTCTCTGGTGGTCAGTCAAATATTTAGGACTTAAATGGATGACCTGATGTTCTTCAAATTATCTTGCCCGGTAGTATAATTTATATGTAGTAAGGAATTATTTCAATGGATGATGTGATAATAGTAGGTGCAGGACCTGCAGGCGCGAACACCGCTCTAGGCCTAACTAAGTCTGGGCATTCCGTTACCGTGATTGATAGCCGAACACTTTTGGGGGATAAAGTGTGTACTGGGATCATCGGTTCAGAATGTGTAGATAAATATCCTCCTGCACCCAACATAATATTTGGTGAACCTACTTCAGCAATTGTTACGACTGCGAATGGTAAAGAGTACTATTTTTCTACCAGTTATCCTCAAGCGAGCGTAATTGATAGGACAGAGTATGTGGCTGAATTTTCTAGACAAGCACAAAATAATGGAGCTAAATATTTCCTTGATGAAAGAGTGACATCAGTCAATGTAATGGAGTCTCACGTAAAAGTGAGTACAACACAACGGAATTTGACGGCTAGATGTGTAGTGGTAGCTTCCGGATTTGGAACTTCGTTACTATCACAAGTTGGGCTATCGAAAAGCTATGAATATATGGTTGGCTCACAAGTGGAAGTGGAAATTCAAAATATTCAGAGCGTGCGGGTATACTTGGATTCGCTAAAGACTCCGGGGTTTTTTTCTTGGATAACTCCCACAACCAATAATAAAGGTTTGGTAGGAGTGATATCTGACAATAAATCAAAACATAAACTTGAGGAATTACTAAAACATTTAGCCCTAACCGATGTAATTGATAAGGTGTGTGGCCCAAGCAGGTCATGGGGTATCCCTCTGAAACCGATCAATCAAACTTATAGTGATCGAGTACTGGTTGTAGGGGATGCTGCTGGACAAATCAAACCTATTACAGGAGGAGGAATTTTTTATTCCTTGTTATGTGGTGATATCGCCGCTTCAGTCTTGAATGAATGTCTTAGGAATAAAGATTTGTCTGCCGCTGCTTTAAGCGAATACGAAGTGTTGTGGAAAAAAGAAATAGGTAAAGAGATACTATCAAGTTATGGTATCAGAAAATTCGTTGAACGAATTCCTAGAAAAATACAGAGCCAATTAGTGCGAGTGGCCAAAGCTCACAGCCTAATAGAAGATATAATCATGAATAAAGGAATGTTTGACTTGCATTCTCAGATTTTTTCAGCAATGTTTTCGCACCCCGCGGTTTCTTGGATCTTTAGGAAAAACTCCATGGATTCTCAAGGGTCAAAATTTGTGCAGGACAAGATTGTAGAAATAGGAACTAACAAACAGATTGAGGAAAATGAATTAGTTAGTCGGTAATTACTGCAAAGCTGGGACTACTACAAGTCCTTCTTCAGGAGTACCCAGCGAATCAGTCAATTGAGAATGATGAAGTCCTGCGGTGTAGGCACTTAGCGCAGCGTTGTAAGTATTCTTGTCCCATTGAGAGATATCTGACTGCAATCGTAGGAATGGATAGGTGTGTGGATAATTATTCTGGAATCCAGATAACTCTGTCTTATGAGAGGGCTGATCCTGGAATAAAATACTCTTTGTAGCGTGTGGGTAAGTTTCTATTACTTTGTAGCCTTTAGAATTTAATTGATTAGAGATGTTGATGCTTCTGTAAATTAATGTTTTAGAAATTGAGCCTCTGGCAGTGTAAAAACAACTGATGGACATTGAGGCCATTTGGATTTCAGAGATTCGTCCCTTATTGCCGGTTATTGAATATTTGCATTCGCAACTTGTTTCCAAACAACATAGTCCTAGAGGAAGAGAAGTTGGGGAACCTATCGCTAGAATTGAAGGAGAGATCCGATCCATGATATCGTAAAATTCCTCATCCTTTTTAAATGTATATACCTTCGTGGCCTGCAAATCTGGATTAAGTAAGACTATGGTGCTTTGGTATTTGTCGTTTGCTCTGATATGCAGTCCTGCGAACATGTGGTAATTACTCCTTCTCGATAATCTCCTTAAGTTTATTCATTATGATATTAGATGATGTATAGGGATCTGCAGATCTTGTTTTCACTTCATCTAATATCTGTGTGAATTCTGGTGTATTGTTTACGAACTCACTAATATAGTTAAGGCTCAAATAGTTTATAATTTCATAAGTTTCATTGCTACGCTGAGTTCCTTTTCTTTCGGCTAAGTTACCTGTGCTTTTCATGTGGTCGTGATATGTCAGAATTTCTTGTAACATTTCAGGAACCCCTTTTCCGCTGGTTGCTTGCGTTTTCGCTATCCTTGGTGCGGGCGCTGGTCCTTTATGCTGGGATATTATGGTAGCGTTGAGGTCTGCTATCAACCTATCTGCCCCTGGTCTATCAGCTTTGTTTATAACGTATAAGTCGGCTATCTCCATTAACCCTGCCTTGATCATCTGAATGGAATCACCAGATTCTGGGGTCAGTATCACTGCAACGAGATCGGCGAAGTTCATGATTTTTACTTCTGTTTGACCTACACCAACCGTTTCAATCATGATAACGTCAAAGTTAGCAGCGTCTAACAGTCTAATCATACTACCTAAGATCATAGGGATACCGCCACTTTCTCCTCGAGAGGATAAACTTCTAATATATACTGATTCATCATTGTGTTGGTCAGCCATTCTGATCCTGTCACCTAATATAGCGCCACCGGAATAGGGACTTGATGGGTCAACTGCAAGAACAGCGACTGTCATATTTAGTTTCCGAATTTCATTGATGAGTTGGTTTACTAGTGTGCTTTTGCCTGCGCCTGGGGAGCCTGTAATACCTAGTGTGATTGCATTGCCTGTGTGGTTGTCTATAGTGGATAGGATGCGAAAGGCTTGCTCGTCGAGCTGCTCAATCATAGAAATCATTCTTGATATAGTTCGAACATCCGCTTCTAATATTTTATTGACTTCAATATTCATAAATATATTAATTGGGTCAAGGGTAGTGCTATGGCTTAATTAATGAGTGCTACTTACTTCTAATAGATCGTGTCTGGTTCCCCATTTTTTTAGGAATCTGCCAAAATTTTTCACACTGAGTTCATCTCTCTGATTTTCGTCTAATTCGGTCCATTGACGGTGCTCATGTCTCAATATGGGAATACGGCCGTCCGCGATTACTTCCATGTGTAGATTTTTGATTTGAAAACTGTAATCAATATCAAGATTACGATAAAAACGAAAACATTCTCTCATAAGCCCCGTTTCTTCGATTATACCTCTGGGAAATATCATGCAATATCCTTGCATCGCATCCGCTGGTCCAGATTCCACTTCCTCATGGAAGTGTTGCATATCATCTGATTTGAGCCCAAATGGACCGAGTAGCCCCAGGTTCGAGTTGTCCGCAAAAGATTGGGATACTATTGAGCAGATATCTCCTGTAATTTCTGCAGACGCATCTAATATTATTATGAACTTACCGGTACTTAACTTGATACCAATGTTCTTGGCAGCTGCATCACCTAGAACATGATCACAATGAACGACTGTTATGTTTTCTCTGGTGCAGGCCAACTCCTCTAAGTATTCCCCGGTTCCATCAGTTGATCCGTTGTCTATGGCTATGATTTCAAAACTAGACGTTTGAGCCTGATTTTCTATCGCTGCTAAACACCTGGATATATCGTCTTTGTAGCCATATGCATTTAAAATAAATGTGTAGTCATAGGCATTAGGCTGGTTAAGGCGAGAATCTATTTCTTTACCAGATGAGACTGAGGGCCATTTTTCTACTATCCTTTCCAGATACATTTTAGGCCTGATAATCGTGTCTTGTTGGTAGTCTTGTATGATGTAGCCTTCCGCTGATAGGCTAGCTCGGATTTCATCAGATTCTTGGTAGGATGCTAGGGATCGCAAATTTGAACGTTCTTTGGCTTGAGAAGTGACCGGACTAGGGATTTTAAAATCATCAAAAGGTTCGTTCAATCCTAATCCAAGGACACAATCGAATGCTAATAAAAGGTAAGCTTTTTCGCCATTGGAAGAATCTGATTTAATAATTTTCCATAAATAAGCTAGTCCTCCTGGTAGGTCTAAGTCATTTTCTACGATATTCATGAACGCTTCTTGTTTTTGCAAAGTTTCCGCAGATGGGACAAAGCGTTCGTATTCTGATTGCCAATTCCATAATCGTATTCGAAGTGAATCTAGAGCTTTCTGACTGGCTCGTAATGATGAGAATGTGAAATTCATTCTATGGCGGTATCGGACAGTTAGGCACAAATACCTAAATGCTAATGGACTAAACCCCCTTTCTATCAGGTCGCGTATCATAAACACATTTCCAGAGGATTTTGCCATTTTTGCCCCGTCTGCAAGCAAGTGTTGACCATGGATCCAATAGTTTACATGTTTGTCATTGTAAACAGCTTCGCTCTGAGCTATTTCATCTTCATGATGTGGGAATACATTATCAATCCCACCGGTGTGGATATCGAATTTCTCGTGGAGATACTTACCTG
The DNA here is from genome assembly GCA_002339805.1 of Dehalococcoidia bacterium UBA2588. Taxonomy (GTDB): domain Bacteria; phylum Chloroflexota; class Dehalococcoidia; order Lucifugimonadales; family UBA3495; genus UBA2588. The sequence continues at coordinate 86,636 of DDKW01000017.1, forward strand.
CCATCGCAGAGCACTCGATATGCCATCCAGGGAATCCTGGTCCCCATTCACTGTCCCAATAAACATCTCTGCCCGGCTCTGCCTTCTTCCACAGTGTAAAGTCCCTAGGGTCACGTTTTAGAGGGTCTGTCTCCATCCGGACCCCCTCTAATAGATTGCCTCCCACATTTCTGGAAAGTTTTCCATAGTCAGGGAATTTACCTACGTCGTAATATATATTTCCCTCGGCTAGATAGGCTCGCTCGTTTTGCAACAGTATTTTAACCATTTCTAGCATTTCAGGAATGTGGTCTGTGGCCCAAGGATATTGAGTTGCAGGGAGTATGTTCAAGAGCGATTCATCTTCATGAAACTGTTGGGCGTAAAATTGAGCTATTTCTCCAATGGTTTTGCCCTCTGAGAGAGCCGCTAGGATCATTTTGTCCCCGCCCGTCTCTAGCAATTCTTGCCTCATGTGTCCTACGTCTGTGATGTTTTTAATGTGGTTGACTTGATGCCCGCGGTATTCTAATAAACGTCTAATGAAGTCGGCCATCATGTAGGTGCGCATGTTGCCAATATGTGCGTATCTGTAGACTGTGGGACCGCAAGTGTACATTCCAATCTTTCCAGAATTAATCGGGACGATTTCTTCTATTGTTTTTGACAACGTATTAAGTATTTTCAGCACTGCAAATCTCCCAGTGATTTATATTATACACAGATAGCGACTTGTTATGGAACGTTAACGGGTTAGTCGGGGGTTGTATGCCTGGGCTATAGGAGAATGTTCTTCAGTCACTACCACACCGGCCTCTATGAAACTATCTATATCTTGTTTTTTATATCCCAAGGCAGTCAAAACTTCTACAGATTCTGAGCCTAGGATAGGTGTAGGCCTACCAATGTTCATAGGAGTTCTAGACAAAGCTGCTGTACTCCCTAAATGGTCTACTGATCCTCTTCCGGGGTGGTTTCGATTAACAATCAAACCTAGTTCACGAATCCATTCGGTGTTCTTCAACTCTTTCAAACTGATATTAGGTACCACCATTATCTGATCAGTACTAATCAGTTCAATCCACTCGTCCGTTGTTTTCGACTTAAATATGTTTTCCATTTCCTCTTGTACGGTATCCAAGGACGTTGATGTAATATTACCAGTTTTAAAAAATGTCTTGAACGCTTCTATGCTTGATAATGTTTCTATGAGTGCTGAATTAGCCTCTGCTCTGATATACATCCACCCATCTTGAGTTGGATACAATCTAGAGTGAGCACCTTCTCCTCTTAATCCAAGTCCTTCTAATTCATTTCGCTCCATTCCCTCGTATTCCAGCATAAATGGAGATTGTAAAAGTCCGGCAGTTAAACATAATCCAGTATCAACCGTCTGTCCTTCTCCTGTTTTATTTCGTTCATGTAATGCTAAGGCGACTGCATACGCACCCATCATGCCAGTGCCATAGTCATTGGCTGGATATGGCAGGAGATCCGGCCTCTGGTCCCTTCCTCCTCTCCTGATTTGGATGCCGCTTGTTGCCTGGGCTATCTGCTCCCAGCCAGGACGGTCTGCCCAAGGGCCATCAAATCCGTATGCATTTAGCGAAGCGTATATTAATTTGGGGTTTATTTTTTTAAGATCCTCATACCCTAATCCATATCGGGATAGACTATCTTTACGGTAATTCTGTACGAGCACGTCTGCATCTTTGACCATCTCTTTAAAAATGGCCATTCCTTCAGTTGATTTGAGGTCTAACAGGACGCTTTTTTTACCTCGATTAACATCTATGTTGCCCGTCGCATCATATGGCCGGTTGGGATCATCAACTTTGATCACATCAGCTCCATATTCTGCCAAAGTGCGCCCGCAGGTTGGTCCTGCAAGAACAATGCATAAATCTAAAACTTTAATATCCTTTAATATATCCATCTTGCTACCGTTAGGAGATGAAGATGCAGGAGTGAGATTTATTTCATTTAAGTCATTTAGTAATTCTGCATGTTGGTTTAATGTAGGAGCTGGTCCGGATATTTCTCCAGGAGTCCCTCGAAGTTTGACTTGGATACCTGGTTGCTTCATTTTACCTAAAAGAGGATCGTCGATTGAAACGATCATTTCTCCTTGTAAAGGATGGGGGTGATCCAACCATTCTTCAATTGGCTTGCATATGGTGCATGCTCCCCCTGCTGCTGCTATCGAATCTTCCCAGTCTTTTGAACTTCTACTTTGGAATAGGTCGGTAAATCGTTCCAGCCACATATCATAGGTAGGCTTGTCTAGCACTGTCCCGAATGCATCTATAGCATCTTGTTCCCAGTCTGGATGATTAGCCGCTTCCATTAGCTGACCAACGAATCTTTTATAGTTTCCATGATTCATTACCCAGCGCCCATCGGAGCATAAATATTGATTGACCATTGGCAAAGTAAATTCATCTCGCATATTTACTGGAGGGTTGTCGTAGAAGTTAACAAGGTTTCTGCCTATCGCTGTAAACATTGCGCTGTGTAACGGTACTTCTATGTATTGCCCTAAATTGGATGCATCTCTTTCGATTACAGCCATGGTGACAGCTACGGCTGATACTATAGCTGCAAATGTACTTGGCAATGGTAACGGGGTATAAAGCGGACCATTGTCGCCTTTAACATGGTTGTAAACGCCTGTTAATGCAGAAACCGTTTGATCCCAACCTTTAGAGTTTCGATAAGGGCTGCCTTTTGCAAACCCAGGAATAGAACAGTAGATAACTTTTGTATTGGAAGATGATATATCCTGATATCCGATTCCGAGACGATCCGCTACACCAGGTCTAAAATTTTCTATGATTATGTCCGCGTTAGCACATAAGTTTTGCGCTTGTTTTAACCCCTCACTAGATTTGAGATCTATAACTACAGATTTCTTGCCTCTATTCCATGTTGCAAAAGCGTCTGAGTTTCTTCCTGGATCTCCGCCTGGGCGTTCAATTTTAGTAACCGAAGCTCCCTGGTCCGATAATAACATTCCTAGTAAAGGTCCTGGGATGTATTGACCAAATTCAACTACATTAAGATCTTTCAGAGCCCCTTTTTTTTCTAGATGTTTCATATCATTCTCCTAATAGTGATATTTTCTCCCGAGGTCACTCTTTTAAGGAGACTCGGGTCAGATTCAATACGTCCGATGACAGTTACCGCGCTTGCTGGTTTGATTTGTCCGTCTAGTGAAGCGGGAGTTTCGCCAAAGAAGATGCAGAATGCGTTTCCAGGCGGCCAGTAGGCTAAGTCACCAATTTCAACAGTTTCTTGAGATTTTTCATTATCCATGAATAAGTCTACCCCAAAATATATCTCGTCTCCCCACAAATTCACAGAGGCTTCTATGGGGAGTACGCCGGATAGCGCACTAGCAGTATCAGAATCATTCAGGGTCGCCTCTAAACGAAGGTCTAACGTTTCAAATTCAATGACTAAGTTCATGTTCCTTACGCTGTATTTCCAGTAGATACTGGAATTCTGTCGACGGATGCATTTCCTATAGGCACTGAAGTTACTCCAGTTCCAATTAGGTCTGCTATGGCTTCTCCGATTGCGCTGGAAAGCATTACTCCTTTTTCACCGCCTCCCGTGGCAAGGTAACAATTTTCTAAGTGTGGCACAGATCCTAGTATCGGTAACCAGTCTTCTGTAACCGGTCTAAAGCAGACAGTCTGCAGGATTAATTCCGAATTTATTAAAGAAGGGATTATTTGGACGATTTTGTCCATGATGGTGTCTCGTGCTCGATCGGTGGGAGCTTTGGAACTAAAGGGTTCGTCCAATTCTTCCATTTTGGTTGCCCCGCACCATATCAATCCATCTAGTTTGGGGTGGATGCTCGCTTCTGGAAGGGATGGTACTTCGACATCGGGATACTGTTGTATCAGAGGGTATTTCAAACGGATTATCTGTCCTTTCAAAGGAGTCACAGGTATATGCATGCCAATCCATTTCGAAGCGTTAAGAGACCACGGCCCCATGGCAATCACTACAGAATCACAGTGGATTGTTCCGTTTCGAGTCTTTACCCCAATCACTTTTTCAGCTTTTGTATTGAGTCCTATGACCTCGTCACTTTTGAACAAGGCCCCCAGTTTTTCTGCCGCGTTGGCAAAAGCTAGAGTTAATTTATAACTGTCACATGCTGCATTACCTGTCGCAAGCACCGCACTTTTTACATTTGAGGATATTAAGGGATATTGGGATATAACATCCTGTGGTTCTAATAGTTCAGCCTTAAAATTAGGATGATCAATATCATTGAATGTATTCAAAGTCCCGGACAATTGCTCAATATCAGAGTCAAATAACCCAATTCTAAGTAGATCGATAATTCGGCCGTCAAAGTTTATTCCGGTTTCTTGTTCTAGTTCTGGCCAAATTGAGAGATGTTTTTCATAAGAGTACATTGCCAATGGGCCAAGAGGACCAGGAATTCCATGCCCGACTAAAGGATTAAGCCCGCCTGCTGAGTAACCAGACGCCCCTGAAGCTATACCTTCATTTTCTACAATGATACTTGGGATGCCTTTCTTTCCTAAAAAGTACGCTGTAGCACAGCCAGCAATGCCTCCACCTATAATGACGGTGTTTGTATGATTATCCATTTCAGCTCCTTGTCATTTGGATCAAGTTATTTTATTGTTTAGTGCCTAGGAGTTTTATATGCCAATATACCAGTATTTATGTGAAGAGTGTAGTTTTGAATCGGAATATATAAGATCGGTTTCAAAAGCAGATGATCCTGCTCCCTGTAAGTCTTGCGAGGGTTCCACGAATAGAGTGTTAACTATGTTCTCTTTTAAATCTGACACTTTTACTGCGCCTAAATTAAGATCAACCAATTCTCAACCGATGAGGGAAAAACCCAAGGATTAATCACTGGCCTTTTTCTCTTTGCATTCTATACAAACACATATGGAGCGTAAGAAGTCATATGTGTATATTCCGGTGTGATGGGTATCTGACCATAGGAACTGTGCGCCATAGTTCCCGACTATAAAGTGATCGATAGCTATTACATTACTTTCTACACTTTCAGGGTCAAGTAGCTCTTTGCCTGTCATTTCATCCACGCACTGGGCACATCTGCAACGAAGGCGAACATATCTATGAGGTAATGCGCTTCTATGCCCGTCTTGCCAGAATATCTGAATATATTCTTCCCCGATTTGGATGTCTGTAACGATATTGTTTGGCATCTTAAGGAGCATTCCTCCGTTTTAAGTCTTTGACTGAACTTCGGCTAATCTAGCTGGCCTAGGCATTTCATCAGGGTCAGTTGGAATTTCGATAATTGATGGCTTACCAGCTTGCAAAGCATCTTTAAATACGTCAGCTATATCTTCAATTTTATCTACATAGTACCCTTTGCCGCCGAACAACTCTGCGTATTTATCGTATCTAGGGTTTATGGTGTCCGCACCTACGTATCTTTCATTGAAAGCATATTTTTGATATGCTTTTTCAGATCCCCAACAATCATTATTCATTACCACAGAGATCAGGTTCAAATTATATCTGACAGCAGTTTCAAATTCTTGAGCGTTGAACAGAAACCCTCCATCTCCGTTAAAGTTGACTACGTGGCGATCTGGTGCTCCGAAAGCTGCGCCTATCGCGGTTGGGAAACTAAAACCTAGGCCACCAAGATCCAGTGGGCTTATTAGGGTTCTTGGTTCGTTGAATACCAAGCGATCTTGGCCGAAGTTTGGGGCGAGGCCAGCATCTAAAGCAATAATTGCATCTCGAGGCATGACTTTTCTTAATTCTGCATACACCCTTTGAGGTTTCATTGGGTAAGTGTCAAGCGTCAACTCATTATCTAGTCTTTGGGTTCTGTTTGAATGTTGGGAAACGACGGTAGCTTTCCAGTCTTGATTTAATTCCCCAGAGCCCTGAAGGCCTTCAATGATATCCTCTAATACTGATTTGACGTCTCCTTCTATACCTACCGAGATAGGATAATTTCGGCCAAGTTCTTTTGGATCTATTTCAATTTGGATAATTTTAGCACCGTCGGGTATGAACCTATTGTCGTAGAATGTTGTGGATTGACCTAATCGAGTTCCTGCAGCAATTATGAGGTCTGTTTGTTGAATTGCGGATATGGCCTCTTCTGCGCCAAGTCTACCTAAATGCCCTAAAAATTGAGGATGATCATTGGGTACAGCATCTGCTCTCCCATAAGAAGTAACTATGGCTGCTCCTGTTAACTCTGCGAGTTGCATAACTTGTTCAGCTGCTAAGCTCCAGTTTACTCCTCCCCCTGCTACGATTACAGGTTTTTTAGATTGTTTTATCTCTGTAATCGCATTGGATACTAATTGTCTGTTCCCTCTGGTTCGATTAGTATTTGGGCGGTATTGCTCTACGTTTAGATCATCCATATCAAGATTCGTACCTGCAATTACATCTCGAGGAATATCCACCAAGACTGGTCCTTGCTTGCCTGATGTGGCTATTCTGAATGCTTGCCTTATAGCATCAGGTATCCGCTCGACTTTGTTTACTGAATAAGCTGCTTTTGTTATTGGCTTGAACAGACTGACTTGGTCGAACTCTTGGGTGGAGTCTCTGTTTTGGTGATCCCTGGAGGCTGATGGAGCTATGTAGACGACAGGTGAATGAGCGACAAAGGCAGATCCCACGCCATAACTTAGATTTAGTACTCCTGGTCCGTTGGTTGCAATGCATACTGCGGGCTTGCCTGTGACTCTAGCATACCCATCGGCCATTAGTGCAGCTCCTTGTTCATGACGGGTACCCACAAATTCAATACTTTGTTTATCGTATAAAGAGTCCAATATGTCTAAAAAAGAAGAGCCTACGATTCCGAATAAATGTGTAACTTGCTCTTGCTCTAAAATGTCTACGATTGCTTCACCTGATCCGATATTGCGTGTCATTGTTTCTCCTGATTTTAATTAGAATTTGCTTTTTTAACTGGTGTTAATAAAAGTATTATTGCTGGGGCTACCCATAGGATGGAAGCGAATCCAAATACTCCACTGAGACCCCAGGTTTGACTAACCCAGATGGCTATTAATGGGGAGAAGGAACCAAGTAGTTGATTGATACCAAGTACAAGTCCCATTGTAGTTCCTTCGATGCCTGTGTCTACTTGGTCTAAAACTAAGGCTTGTAAAAGTTGCCCTAAAGTATATGAGAATAATCCAATGACTCCTAAGATCACCAGGAGTAATACGATACTAGTCATATACATGACCGTGAAGGTTAATATCCCTACTATTACCATACTTGGTACTAATATGGGTTTTCTACCGATTCGATCGGATAAGAACCCTAGTATTGGAGCCATGAAAAAACCTAAACTTGTAACTATACCCAGACCGATTCCTTGGGACAATGCGTTTGCCCCAAACCCTCCTTCTGTTTCATCTGCAGTTAGGTAGTAAGGGACCCATGCTTCCAATGCGTTGAAGCCTGTCTGTCTAAGAAATACGATTGCTATTAATGCTAATATTACAGGGTTACTAAGTAAGCCTTTGGCGTTATTAAGATGGTAACCTAGCCCATTATTGTCAGGCGTTGCCGTTACCACGCTTTTTAGGTTTTTTAATGCTATCCACACTAGAACCGCAGTGATTAATATAGGGATTATGTAGATTACAGATATGGCTCTCCACAATTCCATGCCAAGCCATAATCCTAGAGCGATTGGGATTGCCCCTGTAACGATCGGGCCAACTAATGCACCTACTTGTGCTCCAACTCCATGAACAGTGAGGCCGAACCCTCTGTTTGACGAATATTGCTGGGATATAGCGGCTATAGCTGGAATATGCCAAACCTGACCAGGTATTGGTAGTAATATAGCAATTATTATCAGGAAGCCAGCTACTGGAGTGACGGCTAATAATATGAATAGAATGGCTCCTAGAATCATGCAACCAGTTAGAATGACCCCCCATCTGTTACCTGGCCTGTCAACTATGAATCCTGCAAGGCATGTAATTAATCCTCCCGATATGTATCTTATAAATTGAAGGATAGAATAGAATGCTAAGCCTCCTCCGAGGGAAGCCACGACTGTTGGAAGCAATACTAGGAGGGCGTTTACCAGCCAGTGTTGTAGGAAGTGACCAACTGTTAAAGAAACTAGGGTGAAATTACTTCCGTCTGGTTTCGGTTGAGTTTGGGTAGACATAACGCTCCTTCTATATTTTCGAGCTTGAGAAGCAATGATATGGGCAATCCTAAGAGATTTCAATAGGTTCCTTAAGTCAGATTGGACCACATATGTGATTTTGTAGTAGACTACCTGAAATTTGATGCAAATTATAAAAGGAATGTGGTGTTGCAATGAGTAATGACCTTAATTTAAATCCAATCAATTTGTATGAGTACGAAAAGCGCGCTGAAATCATATTGCCCCATGACAATTGGGATTTTATTGCCGCTGGTGCAATGGATGAATTAACAACCCAGAAAAACAGGACGGCTTTAGACGCTTTAAGTCTTAGACCTAGATTTCTGAGAGACATTACAGAACGCTCAATAAATACTTCAGTTCTAGGAACTCCTATCAGTTTGCCGGTGATGATATGTCCTACTGGCGGTCATGGCATAGCACATCCAAATGCCGAATGCGAGACCGCTATGGGAGCTGGAATGTCTGACACATTAATGATGTGTTCTACGAGTAGCAATAAAAGCCTAGAAGAAATAGCCGACGCAGCGACTGGGCCACTTTGGTTTCAGCTTTACCACCGAGGTTATGATTTGACAGAAATGTTAGTCAAACGAGCAGAAGAAGCTGGCTATAAAGCAATAGCCCTGACAGTGGATGTTCCTTCACCAAGTCCGAAAGAACGAGACTTAAAAAATCAATATGCTAGAGATTTGGAACTTGGTAATTTTAGAGGCATAGATAAGTCTGAAGAAGAAATCAGCGGTACAGATGAGACACCGGGATGGAGAGTTTCCAGGGTGGCACCTATGACCTGGCAGGAATTAGATTGGTTACGTAGCCTGACTTCCTTGCCATTAGTGTTAAAAGGATTGAGAACTGCCGAAGACGCGAGAGTTGCTGTTGAATGCGGAGTTGATGGCATATTGGTTTCAAACCACGGGGGACGTCAGATGGACGGTACAATGAGTGCTATAGAAACACTCCCTGAGATTGTTAGTGCGGTGAACGGAAAAGCCGAAGTATATCTAGACTCCGGAATTCGAAGAGGGACAGATGTTCTCAAAGCGCTAGCCTTAGGCGCAACTGCGGTTGGTGTTGGTCGCCCATTATATTGGGGATTAGCAGTAAAAGGGGCTGAAGGAGTTCATGGCGTTCTTGAATGTTTACGAGAAGAAGTTGATCGAGCCATGTCTTACACGGGGCAATCCGATGTTAAAGCTCTTGATGAAGGTCTAGTTAATATCCCTTACGGTTGGGGCCTAGGGACAACCGCTCCTTAAGCAATCATCATCTATCTTTATGGCAGGCTCATTTTATATAGTTAGATAGAAACGATTTAAGATGTCTGTTAAATATGTCAGGTTGTTCAAAATGGCTTGCATGAGCGGATTCTGGAATTACATGATATGTGGCATCACTAAACAATTTCGAGACTTCTTCAATCACGTTTGGAGGGAATATTAGGTCTGATTCACCTACTAGAAGCATAATGGGTATATCAAAATGCTTTAATGTGTCTTTGCCAGGTCCAGATGTATCTCTGAAAATACTCGACACTACAGACCGTTCTCGCTTAGGGTTGAGAAGGCCTATCTGTTCATAAAGCAAGGTCAAGGCGGGCTGATTAGCAATAAACGAGTCAGTAAGGGCTCTTCTAGTCGGATGGTCTGGAGGCGAGACGTCTTGAAGCATGTCTACCACAACTTGTTCGCCAACTCCTCCGGTTGTGTCTGCGAGTACCAAAGCTGAAACCATTTCGGGATATGTCAACGAGAAATTTAATCCGGTTATTCCTCCCATTGATTGGCATATGATGGCTGTTTTATCAATTTCAAGGAACTCCAATAATGCTTTCAAATCACTTGCAAACTGGCTTGTTTTTATATTATTCGGGTCATCTATGCTAGATCCCCATCCTCGGTGATCAAACGATATGCAGGTGTAATCTTGTTCAAATTCAGGGATTTGCTGCCACCACATCAAACGGTTGCCAGAAGCTCCATGGGCAAATGTAAGTACCGGTCCATTTCCTCGTACTTCGTAATACATGTTGAAATCATCAATTTCCAGATATGGCATGATATCCTCCTTCTCGCATTGGGCTAGGGCTTTGAACTATTGTTTGTGTATCCATTATTACACTTCCAGCTGTGTTGAAGACACAAGTGCGATTCGTATGTGTATGTTTTGGGTCTGGCTCACTTGTACTTTTAGTGTTGCCTACGAGATGTGGTACTAGAGCGTCGGGCGAGGAATAGTAGAATACAGTTGACTGAGTTCCTCCTACCTGAAAGTCTAACTGATATCTTGAATCCATTGTTGAATAGCAGTAAATCCTGAATAGATTGGGAATTATGTCGTTGTTATCCTGATCTCCAAAGAGTGTTTGGGCGTAAGCTAACTCTTTTTGCAAGTTTTCCCATTGATCATATCTCGTCAGATCTAGGTCTTCGGTGTTAATGATCTTTTGCTCTTTTGATTCATAAGCCGAAAACTTATAGGTTTGATAACAAATCTCTGTACCAATATCATCAATGGTCGTTGTTGCTATTTCATATGAGATGACGGAGTTTGTATCAGAGATATCCCTAAGCCATGCACCGGTTTGTAACCGACGGGTTGAGATAGGTTTACTCATGAAAACCGTTTGGGTTTCTGAAAGACTTGGCAAGGTAATCCCGAGTTTCTTTTCTCCTATTATTCTAGCTTCATTGATTATTAAGGGTGGCATGGAGACATCTAATGATAAATCGTTTAGCTCATACGTATCCGTTGAGTATTCTAATGTTCCCAAGTGTAGTCCATTAGAACTGACTGTGAATGGATCTATACAGGAACCGGTCTCTGTAAGCCATTTTCGGATATTGTCTGTTTTAGTCATCTTGTGAATGATCAAGAGCTTGCAGATGTTTCATAAGTTCAAGTCCTTCCGTATATTCTGATTCGCATTCCAATGCCAATTTGGTACTCTGCTGTGCTGCAAAGTGATTTCCTTGGGCAAGGTATGCTTTAGCTTGGGCGATATGCGATCTGGGAAGGTCAGGATTCAATGAGATGGCATCACTAAAGGCTTTGTGTGCCTTGGGGAAATCCCCAAGGTCTTGTAATGCAGTGCCCAGATTAATTAAGAGATCTGGGAAGGGGGTAACAAATTTAAATGCAAGCAGGAAATCTTTTAGGGCATCTTCATGCAACATTAAATTTTGCTTTGCGATTCCTCTGTTATAGTACGCATTGCCAAAAGAAACTACGATCGTTATGGCTTCATCATAATCCGTTATAGCTTCTTCATATTTGCCTAGGTCTGATAGTGCGTTGCCACGGGCAAATCTATAGTCAGGCTCGTTAGGCCTAAGTTCTAGGGCTTTTGTATAATATCCCAGAGCTGCCCCTTGATCTTTCAATTCTTTGTAGGCAACTCCGATATTGTAATAACAGTTTGGTAAATTTCCATCTAGTCCCAACGCAGATTCAAAGTCTTCTATAGCTTGCTGGTAATGATTTAACGAGGCATGAGCGACACCTCTACTATAAAAGAAATCGGGGTCATGTGGGTTTAGGTCTATGGCTGTGTCGTATTGTATGATTGCGTCAGCAAACTTGTTTTGCTGCCTTAGGATCACTCCTTTTGCATAATATCCGATGGTGTAATCGGGATCGATTGATAAGCATTGATCGTAATGGATTAAAGCTTGTTCAAAGTTATGGGTCTGTTTGTAAGTCAGCCCTATACCATAACTAGCTTCGACACTTTGATTGTTTATCGAGAGGGCTGAGTGAAAACTGTCTAAGGCCTGGCTTATCAAGCCCAATCCTAAGAAATGGTGCCCACGTTGTATAAATTCTGTTTCACTAGTTTCCATCTATATATCCGTATAGATCAATTTGGGATTTCGTGGTAGTGGTGGGTAGTGAGGGACTCGAACCCCCGGCCTCCTGTGTGTAAAACAGGCGCTCTAACCAGCTGAGCTAACCACCCGTGGGCCAAATTATAGCATAAATGACGGCTTTCATTAAATGTGTTGAATAGCTAAAAATGTATTTATTTTAGAATAAAGAACATAGCAAATATTACTAACACAATATTTATGAATATAGTGAAATATTTGTCGGGAACTCTACGTACCACCTTGGTGCCAAAATAAGAAGCTAGCACGCCCATTACTCCAATGCCTGTACCGAGTAATATAGTGTCTTTATCTATGAACCCATTGAGCGCAAATACAGCTAATTTAGGAATCTGCAAGGAGCCCATGGCAAATGCGAACGTACCTATAAACGCCATTCTTTGGAGGCCATAGCTTAAGAAAAACACTGAAGTGAAAGGGCCAGGTACACCTACTACTCCTGCAATGAATGCAGTAATTCCTCCTAGAGGAATGAAGCCCCATAATTTCATTTTGAATTGTCGTACAGCAGGTAATCGTTTACTGACTACAATTATTAAAATAAAGAATCCTAAGAGGCGTTCTATGGTTGTAGGTTCTAAAGATATGAATAATCTGGTTCCTAGTATTGTTAGAGGAATAGCCCCTATTAGGAAATAAATATTTACTTTCCAGTCGATATATGCACGGTTCAACCAAGACCTTGACGCAGTAGCAAAAATACTACAGAAGCACAGAGTAGGTAATGCAGCATGGGGTCCTAAGAAAAACGTTAAAGTGGGCATTAACATGACACCACCTCCGAATCCTGCTACCCCTGCAAAGGAATAGCCCAGCAGGCCAGCTAATAAGATGATTGAAATGTCTAAAATGCTCATTAAGTAATTACGAAATACCCCGCAAAAAATAATAGCACTAAATTTATGAATACGGTAAAAGTCTTATCTGGTACCTTATGGAGTATTTTGTTTCCTATATAGGACGCTACAATGCTAATTAAACCTATAGCGGTACCCATATAAACAATGTCCATAGTGATGTAATCGTTGACTACTAGCACTCCCAGTTTAGGTACATTGAGCAACGCTGTTGCAAATGCAAACGTGCCAATAAAAGCGTGCTTGCTTAGCCCGTAATTAATGAAAAATGCAGCAGCAAAAGGGCCAGGTATCCCAATAAGGCCTGAAATGAATGCCGTAGTACCTCCCAAGGGTATGAATCCCCATATTTTAATTTTGAAGGTTTTTAGTCCCGGCAAATACTTACTGACTACGATTAAGAATAGGAATCCACCAAGAAATTTACGAATGAGGTCAGGATCTAATGAGACAAACAGACTGGTACCAATTATTGCCATAGGTATTGAACCTATCAGGAAGTATATATTTACTTGCCAATCAATGTGTCTCCTATTAATGAGAGCTCTGGAAATACTTGAATATAAAGCATAAAAACACAACACTGGGAGTGCAGCCTGAGGCCCCAAAAATAAGGTTAGTATTGGCAAAATGATAATGCCTCCACCAAAACCTGCAATACCAGCGAAGGTGGAGCCCAGGAGAGCCACTACTAAAATCAAAGTTATATTTAACAGTTCCATTTCACTTGACTAAAAAGAACACTGCGAATGCGATCAGGATTAGGTTTATGAAAATATTAAAATATTTATCCGGTAATTTCCCAAGCAACTTGGAGCCAACGTAAGCAGCAGGAATACTGATTATTCCTAATCCTATACTTAAATAGATAATTTGCAGATTTATAAATCCGTCCCAAGCAAATACTGCTAATTGAGGGATCCTAAGAATTGCCATAGCTATAGCAAAAGTACCAATATAAGCCATTTTCTGTAGGCCATAATTTATAAAAAACATAGCAGAGAAAGGCCCCGGCACTCCTACCAGTCCAGCTATGAACGCAGTCACGCTTCCTACCGGAATAAATCCCCAAAGCGGTGTCCTGAATTTGTTGGCAAAGGGGAGCTTTTTACTAGCTAATAAAAGAAGCATGAACACGCCTAACATTCTCTCGATCGTAACCTGATCTAGGGCGACGAAAATTTTAGTACCTATGATGATGAGAGGTATTGCTCCGATTAGGAAAAAAAAATTAACCTTCCAGTCAATATGAGCTCTGTTTATCCACGCCCGAGCAGCTGTCGCAAAAATGCTTCCAAAGCATATAATGGGGAGAGCGGCATGTGGCCCGATCAGCACGGTTAATGTGGGCATCAGAACTATTCCTCCACCGAATCCGGCTACTCCAGCGAAGGAGTAGCCTACTAACCCAACGATCAAAATTATGATGATGTCTAATGTTTCCATAGGGTAAATACTATGAAGCGATAGCTACCAAATTCCTGTTAACGAGTTCCCAGTCTATCTCGTATCCTAGTCCAGGTTCGGTAGGTGCCAAAACCATACCGTTACTGTTGACCTCAACATCTTGGATCAATCCGTATTTATTTGCTCCTGTTGAAGGAAACACCTCATAAAAATCAGTGTTGGGTGTAGCCATAATCACATGTAGATTAGCAACGTTATTTAGTGAATTTCCTCCATGATGTAATTCGCATTTCATTCTAAACCCATCAGCAAGATGAGTGAGTTTGATAAGTGGAGTTATTCCTCCTGTTACAGCCACATCTCCCCTAAGGATGTCTGTGGCATTATTTGTGATCCAAGGTGGGACTCCATAAAATCTGCCAGGAGTATATTCAGTTGACATAATAGGAATATCAAGTTTTTGGTTTAGTTTTACATAATTGTAGAGATCTTCTTCCACTAGAGGGTCTTCGTACCAGTAGTAGTTTAACTCCTCAATGGCTCTACCTACTCTTACAGCATCTTCGTAATAGTAAGACCACATGCAATCCAACATTAATATCATATCTGGACCTACAGCGTCTCTTACTTGTCTGGAAATTTCAATATCTGCTAATGGATCACCTTGGGGATGTATTTTGTAGGCACTCCAACCCATCTCTTGGAATTTTAAAGCTTCTTGAATATAGGTGTCTACGTCTGGATAAGTGGGTGAGCTAGCATAGGCTGGAATTTGATGCCTGGCCGTACCAAGAAGTCTATGAATAGGTAAATTTGCACGCTTGCCGGCGATGTCCCATAGAGCAATATCAACAGCACCTATGACATCGGTTCTAATATTTCGATTTTGCCTCCACATTTGCCCCCAAATTCGGTGTATATCAAGAGGATCCGTGCCAAGTAACATGGGTTTCACAAATTCTATGAGAGTGCCAGCCATAGTGTCCCCACCGAGTCGTGATGACCCTAAGAATCCATAACCATCGAACCCTTCGTCAGTTTTGATCGTAACTATGCCTAGCTGTTTATCTCCCCCGAAAGAACTGGTTCCAGATCCCCATCGAGGGGTTTCCCATTTTGTTAAGGTTACAGTCACATCTATAATTTTCATGCTTACTCCTACGTTAAATAGATAATACAGCTATCCCAACTGTGATAGCTGCGATAGAACTTGATTTCGCAGCTAGTGTTTTAGCGTCCAATTTTTCGTCCAGCAATTTCACAAAGGGCAAACTGAATAATGTTACAAATGCGAAAACAAATACTGGGCGTGAAGCTGTTGCAGTAGAAACTATAGTAATTGCCCCCATATTTGTAGCTAGTACCTGTAGTATAACAGCCACTGGTGCTAACACAAATTCAGAAAGTAATAATAGCGTTAAGGCTAATTTATTGTTGAGTGATTTAAACAGCTCGATGGGTGTTTTGGGCTTACAGAACGCAAATAATACAAATGCCATTCCTAAATTTCTAAATACATAAACACTTTCTACTGATTCTGAATCGAGAGCCCATTTCCCCGTGATGTGTGCCAGTGCCATGAAAAAGCTTGCTAGAATTAGAATCGGGAGAGCTTTGTTGACTTTAAAGATCGTTTTGAAGGATAAATTATTTATAGATATAGCATAGGCGCCCATTACAACTATGCCCATCGCGACAAACTGAATAGTGGTTAGCCGTTCTCCAAGAAACGGAATTGCGATTATAGTTACGAATACAGGGAAAGTGTGAACTATGGCACTTACTCTCGATGCTTCTTCGATTTTGTACCCATAAAATTGGATGCCTAGTGTACCTCCCCAACAGAACCCAGAGACGATTGCTATAAGCCTATGTTGATTTAATGAAAATCCTATGTCCATTAGAAAGAAGGTGACGATAGCAAAAATAGCAAGGGAGATCCCTACTGCACAGCAGAAACAGTTAAAGTTAGGGACTGTTTTTGAAATTAATCTTTTGTCTATGGCAGATACCAGGCCAAAAAGTGCTGCGCTTAATGTTGCAAATAAAATTTCCATACGTGGGACGCCATTCTAATTCATAAAAGGCCTTTCCGATAGAGTATTTTTTCAATATGATATAGCATGATTAAAAGTAATTAGAGGGAAATGATGGATTCAGAAAAAACATTATTAGATTGGGAAGCGCTACGAGTAGGGGAGACTTTCGATAGGTACGAATATGTCTTGACTCAGGAAATGATTGATAAGTTTAGATTAGGAGTTATGGATGAAGAAGCGAGTTTCCCTACGATCGCGCACAAAGTAGATGTCAAGCAATACAATAAAAAATATACGGATAATGGTTCTGTAAATGCTAGATGTGCGTTCCATTGCTATAACGCCCCTGTAGCCGGAAGAAAAATTGTAGTGACCGCGTGGATTGCTGATAAATATTTGAGGCGTGGAAAGAATTATATAGTTACGGAGGCTGTTTCCGTTGATGAAACAGGAATGTTGATAGATAGAGTAATCACGCATGAACTAAAACAACCGTCGGAGGTAGGTAAAAAATGGGAAGGGAAATAAAAACGTTTACTATCGGTGATGAGATACCGTCTCTCATCAAGAATATGACTCAAGAAGCGATTAACCTTTTTGAAGGGAGTTCTGGAGATACTGGTCCTTCGCAATTCACGGATGAAGAAACTGCTAAAGGAGTGTTAGGTACTAGTGGTACTGTGGCCTCTGGACGGATGTCTTTGACGTTCGCTATAGAGATGCTTCGACGATATTTTGGTCCAGATGTGTACAATCAAAGGGGCACAATGGATTTGCGTTTTCTACGTCCTGTTAGACCCGGTGATTCCATTACTTTCAGCGGGGTTATCTCATCAGTTGAGAGGGAGGCTAATGGATCCAGAGTTCAAATAGAGATAACTGCTACTAACCAAAAAGGTGATACGACAGCTGTTGGTCAAGGTGGAGCTATAGTGCCTAATGCATATCTTCCTGAGGAATAATTGCTTCTTTTCTAATAAGGATCACTGATCCGAACATAGATAGGACGTTAGCCAGTACTCCTAGCGAGAATGCCCATTTTAGTGTTCCTGTGTAGTCTGCAGATAGTCCGGAGATCAATGGCGAGAAAGAACTCCCTAAGGAAGCCCCAGTCGCCATCAGACCGAATGCTGCAGGGGCGAACCTAACGGGCACGAAGTCTCCTGCTGAGGCAGCGCATATCACATAGCTTGATCTAAGGGTCAATCCCATTATTGTATAAGCTAGAATGAATGAGATGAGTGATGGGAATAGCCATAGTAATATAAATGCTATAAGTTGAACTATGAAGCTTAGGAGGAAAGCTTTGCCTCTTCCTAAATAATCAGAGATGCTACCCCAGAGCACGCCGCTTCCAATACTAATGACTCCAGACATAATCGCAAGATTACTAATCAGTATGATACTAATATCAAATTCGTTAGATAAGTATAAGCCACTGAATGCTGCAAAGATTGATGTAGCCCATCCTGACCAAAAGGCGAGATAAGCTAATAACCAAACTGGTCCATTTTTAAAAACTTCCAGAGGCCAAGTTTTTTGAGTAGAGGTTGTTGTAGATGTTTTGGTTTTAGAAGGATCGTAAAGAATGGCATAAGAAGCTATTGCTACAAGCAGGGAAATGAATCCAAAAGAAAACCACATTGTTCGCCAAGCTTCATTTCCGACCGCCGCAATTAGGAAAGGTAAGATCACCCCTGGGACAGTAAACGCTAATCCCGTTCCAGAAGAAGCAACTCCTGCGACCAATCCTCTGTCTTTAGGATTGAACCAGGAAGATAAAAGTCCCATGACAGGAGAAATAGATCCTCCTGTACCAATACCCATAGCAACCATTGCTATAGCAATGACAATATAGTTCGGTGCGAATGCGATCAATATCATTGATAACGCAGCTAACATAACGTTGGAGCCGGATATAAGCTTGGGTCCGAATTTAGCAGAAAGCGTTCCAAAGAATAAATTTGAAACCATTCGAGTAGCCCATCCTATGGTCATCAAAGCGCCAGCTTGGGTGTATGAGATATCTAGGGACTCTTGCATTAACGGGATTGTTATATTGTACCCAAATTGAAAAAACCCTTGTACGAAATTGACGAACAAGGCAACTATTAATATAAGAAGTGCGTAGCTTCTAAACCATTGGGGCAGTATTGGCATGTGTTGATTACCTCAATCTTTGAGCATCAAGGAGGTATAATACACTATAAATTCATTGGAGATAATAAGGTGAGTACATACATCGTTATGGCATGCATGAAAGGAGAATTCGTATCACGAGACGGGAATGTATATGATAATTTCCAGATGTTGGGATATGTCGAATCGGTTTCCGCCGAAGATGCTGTAACAGATTTTATATCTCAACCTCAATTTCCAATTGTATGGAATGATGTTGAATACATGTGGTCAGAATCTCTTGCCGAAGAGGATTCTAACGGGCATTATGGGGAATACAGCAAGATTTACCTAAACCGTAAGTAATCTAAGTTAACTATTGGTAAATTAAGCAAATCTACTTAAAAAGTTTCTTAATAGCATCATAATGCTTTGAAGCCTCTGAATAGATAAATTCTCTATCATATTCCAAAATGAAACCTTCAATCTTTAGTGCGTTGAAGGCTTCTTTGATATTACTCAAATAGTCATCTTTTTTTGGTAAAGGTTCTGTAGATACGATGGTAGCTCCAATTGTTCCAATGATTTGGCCTTCACCTCCTATATTTTGATGTCTCAGATTCCAGCCAAGATGAATGCCCAAGGGTTTAGAAATTTCTGGAAGTGTGATTCCTGAATATTCATTATATGAATCATTCACGGCAGGTACTAGAACAGGGAATGGGTCACCTAAGAATTTGGGCACGTTACGAATGTCATAGTCCTCTTCACTAAATTCCATCTGAGAGATTTGTTTTATATGAACAGGATCAGGCACCAGCCCGGAAGCTTTATACTCTTCTTTAAGGTTCTCGTAGGGTATTAAGGTCCCTTGGTCTATTCTTGGTAACTTGTTAGCGGGAGGAGTTATATCACTCTCCACCCAGGCTGTTAAATGGAGGAATAAAGCTCTAAGAGCAGGACGATAATCTATGACATTAAAATGATTTTCTGATTGTACTCCATTCCCGGCATCTTCCTTGGTAAACGGGAATTTCCCTGAAGAATGTTGGGTGCCAGAATAATAATACATCCTACAAGTTGGATCTGGATCCAGATCATTCTGTCCATCCGGCGTTGTATGAGACAAAGATGCATGTGCCCACCAATATTCAGACGCAGTGTTTACAAGGAAAAGTTTTGGTACTCCTCCTCTTTGGTATTGAGTTTCTAGCAAAGAATCTTGAGAACTACTTGAAGGAGTGGTTGCTGTAAATGGAGGTAAATTACTTGTGCTCTGTTTTATAGCAGATGAAGGCTGAGCAAATCTCTGATTGAACTCCCCTCTTCTTGCTCCTGCAGCGTGAGCTATGACCCCATCAAATACTACATTGTTTTGAGTATCTAGATTGAGACCCAAGTAGATTAAATGCCTTAGGAATCTACCGCTCTGAGAATGGCCAAAGCCGTAAACTGTATCGATTGGGGGGCATTCTATTCCCTTAGCTCCGCATCTAAGAAATGACACCCAATCTCTAGTAGCCAGCAAGCCTATCCCATTGGCTATTGTATTAACAGAGGTATAAGTGACCCTGTAAATTTTGCCTTGTTCAAAACCGGTCTCCAAAAATACGTAATTGGGGTCTGATACATACTGGTTGTCTTGTTCTTTACCAAAGCTCCAAGTCTCTCTATCAATGACTGTAGGCTTGGCATCTTCGTTTTCTTGAACAGTTAGTATAGCCGATACTTCATTGACATCATGAGCTGGTAATGGTGAGTGACCGCGTTCTGAGAGAAGGTGGTGCTTGCTCAATTCGTTCGTTTGTATAGTCATTGTGATCAAACCTGCTATGGGAATCCCATTTTGCAAGGGCTGAGGTCCTTTTATGGAGAGCAAGCCAGGGGAATCCGGAACATCGTGCTGCCAACCACACCACGTTAACGTGTACCCTTTTTCGAGCAGGAATTCGTTCCCCGGTTCCCATCCAGAAGAGGAGGTAGAGGCTTCGGGCGCGTTATTTAACATCTTAAGAATCAAATTCCTGCCTCTGTTTGGTACGTCCAAAACTAGTTTGTTGTTCCCACTGTCTGGTACCAGGATCTTTGCATCTGAAGAGAATCTTACTTTTGCGTCCGAGTCTTTACATAATGGCAGATCTGCAATGACTTGATGGGCATAATCATCTTGGTCTATTTCGAAGCTTACAACCAAATCTATTTCTGTATATGAAACTCCGCTTCCAAATTTACGTCCATTAGAGTAAGGAGCGGATTTAAGTATTGATATGTGTGATACCGGCATTACTTCTCCTTTTCTGACACATGTCTAGGTATAAATAAGTGGCGCGCTTGGTGAGATTCGAACTCACGACTTCGTCCTCCGCAGGGACGCGCTCTATCCACTGAGCTACAAGCGCACATGGTACCGAGGGAGGGATTCGAACCCACACATCCGTAAGGACACTGCGACCTGAACGCAGCGCGTCTACCGTTTCGCCACCTCGGCATTTGGTACATATCATACCATGTGTACTATCAGTGGTTTGATGACTATCAGAGATTAATATGATTGTATTAGTCTACGGAGAGGTTATAAATAAATCTTAAGCACCCTGAGTTTGTAGTTTGGATTTACTCCAGAAGTAAAACCCAGTTATGACTACCAGCGTGACAAACCCAAACATGGCCACAGCTAGTTGTGGGTTTAAGTACGAAGCGGTTAACCCAATTAGAAATCCCCCAACAGAAGTTGAGCCCCATGTCCATTGATGGATGCTCATAACTCGACCCCTATAACGGTCATCAGTAGAAAATTGCACTATTGTGGAATTAACTGTCAGATACGCGAAACTTAAAGATCCTGTTAATCCAATAAGGACGTACCCGATTGATATGCTGGAGTTGAGTCCAAATGCAATAATTGATAGCGAAAATAAAACGCCGGTGACTAGCATGATCCGCATACTATTCTTTGTATTTGCGAATTTGGCTAAGATGACCGTGCTCAGCATGCCTCCTATGCCTAATGATAGCAACATATTACTGTACACAGACACGTCTTTGACATATACCAACTTGGCGAAAGCGGGCAATAAAGTTTCAAACGACATTCCAAAGACGCCTGTGAAGATACCCATTAAGATCACGCCTAAGATACCCTTATT